>NZ_CAJPVI010000047.1 GCF_905397435.1 Cupriavidus numazuensis | reverse complement strand
TTCGGGCGACTGAAGCTCCGGTTGAAACTCTTCCCCGACGGCTCAACCCAATAGAGTTGGAAGACAGTCTTTGCAATGTCCAGGCCATAAGTCGTAGTATTCATCTCGGGTCCCTCCATCCACGTGGTTGCAGACACTTCCACTTTGGCACATCGATGCCGTTTTGCGATGGAGGGCCCGCCTACTCGCTCACGTTTCCCAGATCTACAACTGAATTGCCGGTGCCTTCTGCTTAGTGGGCCGGGGCGCGTTCATTCCATCTTTTTGTCGCTCGGACAAAAAGTGACTCGCCGGCTACGCCGGCAAAACAGCGGCGCATGCCAAGAACGAACACCGCCACAGAACCCAAAAAAACGCCTTACCCCTTAACCACCTTCCTCCGCGTCTTCCTAACAGGCTTCGCCTCAGCAGCAACATCCTCCACCGCAGGCGCCTCAGAAAACCCTTCAAACGCCTCCTGCACCTGCGCCGTCAGCACCGTATCCCCGGGCGCAGCGAACACGGACTGATCGATCGGCCAGGGCTTCTCGCTGAGCTCCACGTCAGGCCGACGCGGCGCCCGCTTGCGAGCGGGCTTCTTCGCAGCCGGCGCGGGCGACTCTTCCGCGATGACATCGGCTGCCACCACTTCCGGAGCCTCAACTTCCGGCACTGGCGCAGGTTCAGGTACGGGTTCCGCAGCAACAGGAACCTCGACAGGCTCGGGAACCGGCTCCGGTTCCGGCGCAGCAACCGGTACGGCCACGACCTCCGGTGGAGCGACTGGCCGGCGGCTTTCGGGCTGCGGTGCAGGCGTCTGTGACGGATGCGCCTGCGGCTTCTCAGCCTGACGCTGGCCGCCAGCATGGCGCCCATCCCCTTCCTGCCCTTGCTTGCTGCGCTTCTTCAACCGCACCCAGATGGTCTTGTTGTTGCCGCCATTGCGCGTCTCGACCTCGAACAGGCCCGTGGCAGCTACAAGCTCCGAGAGCTTCCCATACCCGTAGTTGCGCGAATCGAACTCCGGCGCCTGCTTGGCAATGTGGTTGCCCATGCCGCCAAGCGTCGACCAGCCGTCTTCATCCGACACCGCCTGCGAGGCGCTCTGCAGCAGCCGCACGAGGCGCGAATCCTGGCGCAGTTCGCCGCCGCTGCGGCGGCGCACGGGCGCGGCGGCTTCATCGGCGCCGGCGTCGTTGTCGGCGCGCAGCACGTCCGAATAGATGAACTTGTCGCATGCCGTGACAAACGGCTTGGGCGTCTTGCGCTCGCCGAAGCCATAGACGATCAGCCCCTGTTCGCGGATGCGCGAGGCGAGGCGCGTGAAGTCGCTGTCGCTCGACACCAGGCAGAAGCCATCGAAGCGTTCGGTGTACAGCAGATCCATCGCGTCAATGATCATCGCGCTGTCGGTGGCGTTCTTGCCGACGGTGTAGCGGAACTGCTGGATCGGCTGGATCGAGTGCGACAACAGGCACTCCTTCCAGCCCGACAGGTTGGGCTTGGTCCAGTCGCCGTAGATGCGCTTCACGGCGGCGACGCCATATTTGGCGACTTCGGCCAGCAGGCCTTCGATGATGGCGGGCGCCGCATTGTCGGCATCGATCAGCACGGCCAGGGTCGCGGTGCCCTGGCGGGGGGAATTGGTCATGTTCGGTCCTGCTCGGAGGAGATTCCCGGCCATGTTGCCGGGCGGAGGTTGCACCGGACCGGCGCGTGCCGATCCATGGCAGGGGCGCCTTGGGCCACATCGTAGTGCATGTGGGTGGCGCCTTGGATGCATCGCAGTGTACACGCGAAGCCCTGTCCATACAGGAAACTCCCGCCGCGACGGGTGCGGTTTTTGCTGCATTGCAAGGTGCCGCGGAATTTTGAGCGGTGCTACCATCCGCGCAGAGACACCACCTGCCGATGCCTTCACAAGAGGCTCGGGACGGTCGGCCCCATGAATGTAGTAGTCGGTGATCCCGACAACGCACCCCATAGAGGAGCACCTATGAATGCCCCCCTGACCACGCCGGTCAGCGACGCCATCCGCCGCGCGCTCGCTAACGTTTCCCTCGACGACAAGTACACGCTGGAGCGTGGCCGCATCTATATCAGCGGCACGCAGGCGCTGGTACGCCTGCCGATGCTGCAGCAGGAACGCGACCACGCCGCCGGCCTGAACACGGCCGGCTTCATTTCCGGGTACCGCGGGTCGCCGCTCGGAGCGCTGGACCAGTCGCTGTGGAAAGCCAAGAAGCATCTCGCCGCGCACAATATCGTGTTCCAGGCCGGCCTGAACGAGGACCTTGCCGCGACGTCGGTCTGGGGTTCGCAGCAGGTCAATATGTACCCCGATGCGAAGTTCGATGGCGTGTTCGGCATGTGGTACGGCAAGGGGCCAGGTGTGGACCGCACGGGGGATGTGTTCAAACACGCCAACTCGGCCGGCTCGTCACGCCACGGCGGCGTGCTGGTGCTGGCGGGCGATGACCATTCCGCGAAATCTTCGACGCTCGCGCACCAGTCGGAACACATCTTCAAGGCCTGCGGCCTGCCGGTGCTGTATCCGTCGAATGTGCAGGAGTACCTCGACTACGGCCTGCATGGCTGGGCGATGAGCCGCTACTCCGGCCTATGGGTAGCGATGAAGTGCGTCACTGATGTGGTGGAATCGTCTGCGTCCGTCGAACTCGATCCGCATCGCGTGCAGATCGTGCTTCCCGACGATTTCGTGCTGCCGCCGGGCGGCCTCAATATCCGCTGGCCCGATCCGCCGCTCGAACAGGAAGCGCGGCTGCTCGACTACAAGTGGTACGCGGGCCTGGCCTATGTGCGCGCCAACAAGATCGACCGCATCGAGATCGATTCGCCGCATGCGCGCTTCGGCATCATGACCGGCGGCAAGGCCTACCTCGATACGCGCCAGGCGCTGGCCGACCTGGGCCTCGACGATGCCATGTGCGCGCAGATCGGCATCCGCCTGTACAAGGTCGGTTGCGTGTGGCCGCTCGAAGCACATGGCGCGCGCGCCTTTGCGGAAGGCCTGCAGGAAATCCTGGTCGTCGAAGAGAAGCGCCAGATCATGGAGTACGCGCTCAAGGAAGAGCTGTACAACTGGCGCGACGACGTGCGCCCCAAGGTCTACGGCAAGTTCGACGAGAAGGACAACGCGGGCGGCGAATGGTCGATCCCGCAGAACAACTGGCTGCTGCCCGCGCACTACGAACTGTCGCCGGCGATCATCGCCAAAGCCATCGCCACGCGACTGGAAAAGTTCGACCTGCCGGTGGATGTGCGCGCACGCATTGACGCACGGCTCGCGATCATCGAGGCCAAGGAAAAAGCGCTGGCCACGCCGCGCGTGACGGCCGAGCGCAAGCCGTGGTTCTGCTCGGGCTGCCCGCACAACACGTCGACCAACGTGCCCGAGGGCTCGCGCGCGCTGGCGGGCATTGGCTGCCACTACATGACGGTGTGGATGGACCGCAATACCAGCACCTTCAGCCAGATGGGCGGCGAGGGCGTGGCGTGGATCGGCCAGGCGCCGTTTGCGGGCGACAAGCATGTGTTCGCGAACCTGGGCGATGGTACGTACTTCCATTCGGGGTTGCTGGCGATCCGCGCGTCGATCGCGGCGGGCGTCAACATCACCTACAAGATCCTCTACAACGATGCAGTGGCGATGACGGGCGGCCAGCCTGTCGATGGTCAGCTCTCGGTGCAGGACATCGCGTGGCAGGTCCACAGTGAAGGCGCGAAGAAGATCGTCATCGTCACGGATCAACCCGAGAAGTACAACGGGGCGATCAAGCTGCCGGAAGGCATCACGGTCCACCATCGCGACCAGCTCGATACGATCCAGCGCGAACTGCGCGAGGTACCGGGCTGCACGATCCTGATCTATGACCAGACCTGCGCCACCGAAAAGCGCCGCCGCCGGAAGCGCGGCACGATGGAGGATCCGCAGCGCCGCGCCTTCATCAACGACGCGGTGTGCGAAGGCTGCGGCGACTGCTCGGTCAAGTCGAACTGCCTGTCTGTCGAACCGCTTGAAACCGAATTCGGTACCAAGCGCCAGATCAACCAGTCGTCGTGCAACAAGGACTTCTCCTGTGTGAACGGCTTCTGCCCGAGCTTTGTCACGGCCGAAGGCGCGCAGGTGCGCAAGCCCGAGCAGCATGGCGTGGCGATGGACAGCCTGCCCGCGCTGCCTGAGCCTGCGCTGCCGGAGATCCGCCGTGCCTACGGCATTCTGGTGACGGGCGTGGGCGGTACCGGCGTCGTGACCATTGGTGGCTTGCTCGGCATGGCCGCGCACCTCGAGAACAAGGGCGTTACCGTGCTCGACATGGCGGGGCTTGCGCAGAAAGGCGGCGCGGTGCTGTCGCATGTGCAGCTCGCCACGCGTCCGGAAGATTTGCACGCCACGCGCATCGCGATGGGCGAGGCGGACCTTATCATCGGCTGCGATGCGATCGTGTCGGCCAACGACGAGGTCATCTCGAAGACGCAGTCGGGCCGCACGCGCGCGGTAGTCAACACGTCGCAGACGCCGACGGCCGAGTTCATCAAGAACCCGAAGTGGCAGTTCCCGGGCCTGTCGGCCGAGCAGGATATCCGCAACGCGGTCGGCGAGCAGTGCGACTTCATTAACGCGAGCGGTTTGGCCGTGGCGCTGCTGGGCGATGCCATCTACACCAACCCACTGGTGCTTGGTTATGCGTGGCAGAAGGGTTGGATTCCGCTGACGCTGCAGGCGCTGGAGCGCGCGATCGAACTGAACGGCGTGGCGGTGGAAAAGAACAAGGCGGCGTTCGACTGGGGCCGCCATATGGCACATGACCCCGAACACGTGCTATCGCTGACCGGCAAGCTGAAGAACACCGCCGAAGGCGCGGACGTGGTGAAGCTGCCGACATCGTCGGGCGCCCTGCTCGAGAAGCTGATTGCCCGACGTGTCGAGCATCTGACGGCCTATCAGGACGCGGCCTACGCGCGTACCTATCGCGAAGCCATTGACCGCGTGCGCGCAGCCGAGAGCGCGCTGGCAGGAAGCGGCAAGCCGCTACCGCTGACCGAAGCCGCCGCGCGCAACCTGGCCAAGCTGATGGCGTACAAGGACGAGTACGAAGTCGCGCGGCTGTACACGGACCCGGCCTTCCTCGACAAGCTGCGTGCGCAGTTCGAAGGCGAACCCGGCAAGGACTACCAGCTCAACTTCTGGCTTGCACCGCCGACGACTGCGAAGCGCGACGACAAGGGACATCTCGTCAAGCGCAAGTTCGGGCCGTCGACGATGACGCTGTTCCGCTGGCTCGCGAAGATGAAGGGGCTGCGTGGCGGCATGCTCGATATCTTTGGCAAGACCGAGGAACGCCGCACGGAACGCGCGCTGATTGGCGAGTATCGGGCGTTGCTGGATACGCTGATCGCCGGGTTGAATGCGGCGAACTACGACACCGCTGTAACGCTGGCCAATCTGCCGGACGATATCCGGGGCTTTGGCCATGTGAAGGAAAACAACCTGAAGGCGGTGCGGGTGCGTTGGGCGAAATTGCTGGAACAATTCCGGCATCCGGAGACGGCGCAGCGCGCGGCGTAGCGGCATAAGTCGCTCGCGTTGTTCCTCCCCTCTCCCGCTTGCGGGAGAGGGGCCGGGGGAGAGGGCAGGCGCTTCTCGATACGTGGTGCCTTGCTAAACCACCCCTCTCCCTACCCTCTCCCACTGAGGGGAGAGGGAACACAATTGGTCGTCCAGCGGCAACAGTACTACGCCTTCGCCAACTCCTTCTCCCCCGGCTTCACATACATCGAATTGCGCGGTTGGGCCAGTACGCGCCGCACCATCGGCTCGAAGAACGACAGCGGCAGCGTGTCGTAGTCCGTCATGAACGCGGCCCCGTCATATTTCTGGCAAAACTCCGCGGTACGCTCGAACAGTTCGGGCTGGTCGCGGAATTGTTCGCGCAGGTTGCGGTCCAGGCCGAGATGGTGGAAGAAATAGTAGCCCTGGAAGACGCCGTGCTTCTCGACCATCCACAGGTTCTCCGCGCTGACGAACGGCTTCAGGATGGCGGCTGCGATATCGGGATGGTTATAGCTGCCGAGCGTGTCGCCAATGTCATGCAGCAGCGCGCACACCACGTACTCCTCGTCGCGACCGTCGCGATGCGCAAGCGTCGCGGTCTGCAGTGAATGTGTGAGGCGGTCCACGGGGAACCCGCCGCAATCGCCTTCGAGCAAACGCAGGTGTGCGAGCACACGGTCAGGCAACTGTTTCGCGAATGGCATGAATTCGGCGGAGATCGCCGCCCAGTCTTCGCGGGTGCCGTGCTCCATGTGACTGAACGTTGCGTGTGCGGGTGCGTGGGTCTCGCTCATGCTTGTCTCCTGGGCGGTGGGATCGCCTGTTGTTGTGGATGTGGTGGGGCATTGTGGCACTGGCCGCGCGGCTACACTGTCAAAAACTGAACAATGCGTCGATGATGCGGCGCACCATTGCAAGATGCTGATCCGTTCGTTTCGCGAAGAAGATACCGAGCCCGTCGTTGCGCTGTGGCAGGCCTGCGGCCTGACCCGTCCGTGGAACGACCCGTACCGCGACATCGCGCGCAAACTGACCGCGCAGCCGGAGCTGTTCCTGGTCGGCGAAGTGTCCGGCGAGCCAATCGCTTCCGCGATGGTCGGCTTCGACGGGCATCGCGGATGGGTCTACTATTTGGCCGTCCATCCCACGCATCAGGGCAAGGGCTACGGGCGCATGCTGATGGCCCATGCCGAGCAGCTGCTGATCGAGCGCGGCTGTCCCAAGATCAACCTGCTGGTACGCGCCGGCAACCACGCCGTGATCGATTTCTACGACAAGCTCGGGTACGCGCCGGATGCAGCGGTCAGCCTGGGCAAGCGGCTGATTCCGGATCAGTAGACCGGACACCGGCCACAACAAGGAGAAGCCATGACATACCAGGGCAGCTGTCATTGCGGGGCCATCGCCTTCGAGGTGGAAGCCGACAATATTCCGAGCGTGATCCGCTGCAACTGCTCGATCTGCCGCCGGCGCGGGCATCTGCTGTGGTTCGTGCCGCAGCTGCAGTTCAAGCTGACCACCCCCGAAGCGAATGCATCGACGTACCGCTTCAACACGATGAAGATCGCGCATCGCTTCTGCCCGGTGTGCGGATGCGGGCCGTATGCCGATGGCCAGGACAAGGACGGGCGGCCCATGGCGGCGGTCAATGTCCGCTGTCTGGACAACGTCGACCTCGATGCGCTGAAGATCATCGACTACGACGGTCTGCACCACTGAGCGCCATGTTCCGTATCCTCGGCATTGATCACCTTGTCCTGCGCACCGCCGACGTCGACCGGCTGCGGCGCTTCTACGTCGACGTCCTCGGCTGCAGCGTGGAGCGCGAGCAACCCGCGTTCGGCCTGACGCAGCTGCGCGCGGGCAGCGGGCTCATCGACCTGGTCTCGCTCGACGGGCCGCTGGGCCGTGCTGGCGGCGCAGGTCCCGGCGCCGAGGGTCGCAACCTCGATCACTTCTGCCTGCGCATCGACCCGTTCGATGCCGACGCCGTGCGTGCCAGCCTGGCGCGCCACGGCGTGGAGGCGAGCGCGGTCGAGCAGCGCTTCGGTGCCGAGGGCAAGGGGCCGTCGCTGTACGTGAAGGATCCCGATGGCAATGTGGTCGAGCTCAAGGGGCCGGCCGAAAGTGCCTGAGGATCACCACGGCGCGCGCAGGCTCGCTACAATTTCCGCTTAGCCCGCTGCGCCGCCCCCAGGCCGGGGGCGCGCCATGACCCGAACAGACGCCACGCCCGACGCGGATTCCGCCACGCCCTCCGTTCCCGCCGACGCCGGCAATCCGGCTCCCCCACCACGCAGCCTGGTCTGGATGCTCGGCCTGACCGAGACCATCTCGTGGGGCACGCTGTACTTTTCGTTCACGGTGTTCATCGAGCCGATGAGCCGCGCACTGGGCTACACCAAGCCCTTCCTGGCGGGCGGCTTTTCGCTGGGCCTGCTGGTGTGGGCGATGTGCTCGTTCGCCGTGGGCCGGCTGCTGGACCGGCTGCCAGCGCGCAAGGTGATGGGCGCCGGCTCGCTGCTGGCCGGCGCTGGCCTGCTGCTGTGGGCGTGGTCGCCCTCGCCAACGGTGTTCCTGCTGATGTGGGTGCCGCTCGGGCTGGCCATGGCCACCACGCTCTATGAGCCCGCCTTCGTCGTGCTGCGCCAGGCCTATGGCGACGGCTACCAGAAACCGATCGTCACGGTCACGCTGATGGCGGGCTTTGCCAGCACGATCTTCGTGCCGCTGGCGCAATGGCTGGTATTGCATCTCGGCTGGCGGCAGACCCTGCTGGTCTTCGCCGCGCTGAACCTGCTGGTCTGCGTGCCGCTGCATGCGCGCCTGCGCTACGTGCTGCATGCGAGTTACGCCGCCGTCCAGCCAGCCTCGCCGCTGCCCGCCAGCGATACAGGCAAACATGGCATTGCGCGTGCCACGCTGCGCCTGCCCGTGTTCTGGGCGGTGGTGCTGGCGTTCACCGCGACCAACATGGTGGCATCGCTGCTCGGCGCGCACCTGATCCCGATGCTGACCGAGAAGGGCCTGCCGCTGGGCCAGCAGCTCGTGGTCGCCGCGCTGATCGGTCCGGCGCAGGTCGTGGGCCGCCTGCTCATGATGCGTGCCGCCGTCCGGCATCCCGTGCGGCTGGCCGTGCCGGTCTACGTGCTGATGAGCGCGGGCCTGCTGTGCATGGCGCTCGGCCACGGTGCCTGGCTCATGGTTGCGGCGCTGCTCTACGGCTGCGCCAATGGCGTCAACACCATGCTGCGCGCCATGGCCATGCCGGAACTGATCTCGCGCCACCACTACGCCACGCTCAACGGCCTGATGATGACGCCGGTGCTGCTGATGCAGGCCGCCGCGCCATGGCTGGGCGCCCTGCTCTGGCGCTTCGCCGGCGGCTACTGGCTGATGCTGTGGACCATGGTGGCGCTGGCGCTTGCGGCGCTGCTGTCGTTCGCATTCGCGCTCCAGCGGCGCGGCCTGCTGCGGGTCACCGGCTGACGCCGTCCCGGTCCCGCTTCACACGCGCATCACGGCGATGCGGGACAATGCTCGCTTTGCCACAGGCCGAGCGCTCGCCGCGCGGCCCGCAGTTCCCGCCATGTCCGAGTCGAATCCCGGCGCATCGTCGTCGCCAGCCTCCACCCTATCCTCTGACCGCGTAGCCCGCGCCACGCGGGGCACCATGGCGCTGTTCTTCGTCAACGGTGCCACCTTTGCGACCTGGGGCGTTCACATCCCGACCATCAAGGCGCGCTTCGGCCTGTCCGACGCCATGCTGTCGATCGCGATGCTGGCCGTGGCCGGCGGCGCCATTGCCGCAATGGGGCCGGTGGGGCGCTGGGTTGCGCGCGTGGGCAGCGCCCGTGCGTCGATGGCCAGCGGCCTCGTCTACGCACTGGCGACGGTCGTGATCCTCGCCATGCCCGACTTCCGTCTGCTGCTGCTCGCGCTGCTGGCCTTCGGCATGGCGAACGCCGCATTCGACGTAGGCATGAACGCGCAGGCCGCAACGGTCGAAGCCAGCCGTACCCGTCCCGTGATGTCGGCACTACATGGCATGTTCAGCCTGGGCGGCATGGCTGGCGCGGCATTCGGCGGGCTGATGCTGTCGCTCGGCGTGCCGCCGCTGGTTCATGCGGCGATGATGGCGGGCCTGACCGCGGTGGTGGCCCTTGGCACGGCGCCCGGGCTGCTGGCGGACCACCCGGTATTGCCGAGCGCCAGCCACCACCGCGACCACGCGGTTCGCGCGCTGTGGCTGCTGGGCCTGCTGGCCTTCCTGGGGCTGATCGGCGAAGGCGCGATGTACGACTGGTCCAGCGTCTATATGCGCGATGTGACCATGGCGCCGGCCGGCTGGATCAGCTTTGGCTATGCGGCGTTCTCGGGGGGGATGGCTTGTGGGCGCTTCGGCGGCGACCGCCTGCGCGCGCGCTGGGGAGAAGCCGGCACGCTGACCGCCAGCGCGTGGCTCGGCTTTGCCGGCATCGTGCTCGCACTGGCCGTGCCCGTACCCATGGCTGCGCTGGTGGGATTCAGCCTGATGGGGCTGGGCGCGGCCAACATGGTGCCGATCTTCTTCGTGGCGGCATCGCGCCTGCCTGGCGTGGCGCCAGCGGAAGCCATCGCGCGCGTGGCGCGCTTCGCCTATCTGGGATTGCTGCTGGGCCCGGTGCTGATCGGCGGCGTGGCGCACCTGGCCAGCCTGCGTGTCGGCCTCGCCGTGGTGGCGCTGACCATGGGCTGGATCGCGCTGGCAGGCGCCCGCTCGGCGCGGCGCTACCTGCCAGCGCGCAAGCAATAGGCGTCAGGCCGCGGCGCGTACGGGAGGCTGTGCGCCGGCGCCAAGGCCGTTGAACACGAAGGTGTCCATCGCCAGCACGCCGTAAGTGACTTCATCGGCGACCCGCGCCACATCCGCAGGCGTCTGGCCGGCTCCCGCATCGCGCGGGCCGAGCGCGGCACCCAGCGCCACATAAAACGGCAGCAGGTGTTCGTCGGTCGGATGCGCGCGGCGCGCGTGGGGTGCCTGCGCACGATAGTCGGCGATGCGGCTGGTATCGCCGGTCGCCAGCGCCTCGTCGAGCGCATCGAGCATCCAGTTGCGGAACGCATCGACATACGGCTCCGTGGCCGGACCGTGCTGGGCGCGCCGGCCGCCGCCGAACACTTCCTGCAGGTTGTGCGTGAAGCTGCCCGAGGCCAGCACCAGCACGCCTTCATCACGCAGCGGCGCCAGCGCGCGGCCGATGTCGATCTGCGTCGCGGGCGACAGGTACGGATTCAGCGCAAGCTGCACCACGGGGACATCCGCATCCGGGAAAAAATGCCGCATCGGCATCCAGGCACCGTGGTCGAGCGGGCGCTCTTCGTCGAACCCGACAAAGCAGGCGCCCGGAACATGGGCGGTCTCGACCAGTTCCTTGACCCGTGCCGCGAGCTCGGGCGAGCCCGGCGCGTCGTACCGCAGCGCATAGAGCTCGCGCGGAAAGCCGCCGAAGTCGTGCCACGCTTCCTGGCGCTCGCGCGTGCCGACCGCCAGCGTGCTGTAGATCCAGTGTGCCGACACCACGAGCACCGCGCGCGGCTTCTGCGCGCGCAGGCTGGCGCCAAGCGCGTCAAAGATGGCACCGGTCGGGCCGGGGTCGATGGCCAGCATCGGCGAACCGTGCGAGATGTAGAGCGAGGGAAGCATGGCATTCACCTTCAAAGCATTTCGTGTCCTGAATGAAGTTTGACAAAGAAGCCGCCGCGCAGCGGACCGGATTTGCGGACACTTCGTGCAAAAAACTTGAATGGCCGGCCGGGCCGTCATCGTTAGGTGGCCCACACAGCGCATTGCTGCGCCCGCACTACGGCAGATGAAATGGCATACGATGCCTCTGGGGAGCCTGTTCCGGCTCGCCGCGGTGCCGCAGGCGGACACCACGCGCTTCCCACAACGCATGCCCGCCGGCGCGCGCCGGTGAGATGGAGACTTTCGTGGTACAGCGCCCCTCGCGCCGCCACAAGCGGCCCCCACCGATTCCCGCACACTGGTGGCGTGCTGGCGCCTACGCCAGCGGGCCTGCCGTGGCCCTGTGGATCGTCGCGCGGATGCCGGCCGCCCTGCTGACCCTGATCTTCGGCACGCCCAATGCCTCCTACTGGCTCAACCATGCCGGCGATACCGTATTCGTGGCCGGCTGGCTGGCCAGCGCCGTGGTGCTGTGGATCTCGCGCCGGCGCGCCGCGCGGCCGCCGGAAGCCGAACCGGACGCGGCGCGGAACCCGCCTCGCCGCCATCACGTGGGATAGCGCGCGGCGCCGTGTGCAAGACTTGCAACCGGTGATCTGAAAAAATTCGTGCGTGCGGCCGGGGTCTCTCCGGGGCACCCTATCCATCGCTAGAATGCTTCACGGGTGCGGCGCGCGCGGCTCGGCGCCGGGTTCGGAACCCTTCGCGGCAACTCGAATGTGCGCATTTCAGCAATTTCGCAGGGCCGCGATGGCCTTGCCAGCCTGTCTGGTCATCTCGGGTGCGCTCTGGCTCTTGCCGGGGCAGGCACGCGCACAGGCACAGGGACAGGGATTCCAGGTCGTCGGCACCAATGTGCAGAAGCATGCCAACGGCGTGCTGACGCTGATGTCCTACTCGGTGGTGCCTGACCTGGCCTCGAGTTCGCTGTCGATCAACAACGCTGCGACGGACAACCCCGGCGTCTTCATGTGGCAACTCGGCGGCGGCTTCACCATCAGCAAGTCGTTCCCCCTCTACCTGGAAGGCGCGCTCGCCTACAGCCGTTACGACCCGACCTTCATCGCCAGCGACGGCACCCAATCGCGCGCCTTGCCAGTCAGGTGGAACACGTTCTCGGGCACCATCGGCATCGGTTGGGATTTCCCGCTCACGGAGAACAAGGAACTCGTATTCCGGCCGATCTTCAATGCTTCGCTCGGCAATGTGTCGAGTGACCTCAGGGTCGGAGAACTCGTGATCGAGCAGAAGACCGACCGCAGCATCAACTTCCTTGAGCATGGCTCGCTCAACGCCTACGGCCTCGGTGGCTCCGTCATGCTCGACTGGGAGCACTATCGCGAGACCCACGAGATCGACCTGGAGCTGCGCTACACCAATATCCACCTGCAGAGCTTCGGCGGCTCGTCCTCCGGCGTCACCGGCACAGCCACCGCCCAGACCGCCAACCTGTACGCGCGCTGGCGTGCGCCGACGGGCATGCACGCACTGGACCGCCCCGTGCGCTACGTGCTCGAGCTCTCCCATTCGCACTACCTCGGCAGCCAGGCCGGCGTGCTCGGCTTCAACTATCTGACCACGCTTGGCACCGGGCTGGAACTGGATACCAGCGCCCACGAGGTTTTCGTCACGCGGATCCGCGCGGTGGTGCGGTATGTGTTTGGCAACAACGTTTCAGGGGTTTCGCTGGGGCTCGCCGCCAGTTTCTGAAACTTTCGGACATGTGATCCGCATGTCCGATTCCGGCCTTCCGCAAACCGCCCGCCCGGTGCATGATCACCGGCGGACGCCGGTGCCGCGCAAGCGCGGCCGGCCATTACCAACCCGGGCCATGGAAAGGCACGCATGACACGAAAACAGGAAGCCGCCGCCGAACGCGTGCGCTGCGGCTGGTGCGGCACGCTGGAAGACTATTGCCACTACCACGACAACGAATGGGGCTTTCCGGTCGACGACGACCGGCGCCTGTTCGAGAAGCTCTGCCTCGAAGGCTTCCAGGCCGGCCTGAGCTGGCTGACCATCCTGCGCAAGCGCGAGGCCTTCCGCAAGGCGTTCGCCAACTTCGATATCGAGAAGGTCGCGCGCTTCGGCGAGCGCGACATCCAGCGCCTGCTCGGCGATGCCGGCATCGTGCGCCACCGCGGCAAGATCGAGGCGGCCATCAACAATGCGCAGCGCGCTGCCGAGCTGCTGGAAACGGAGTCGTCGCTGGCGGCGTACTTCTGGCGCTACGAGCCCGACCCGGCGAGCCGGCCCAAGGTGCTGACGCCAGAGGTGCTGCGCACCATGGCGACGTCGCCGGAATCGACGGCGCTGTCCAAGGACCTGAAGAAGCGCGGCTGGCGCTTCGTCGGCCCGACCACGATGTACGCGCTGATGCAGGCGATGGGCCTCGTCAACGACCACCAGGACGGCTGCTGGACCCGGACCGAGGCACTGCGTGCGCGCAAGGCGTTCAAGGTGCCGCGCTAGGCAACGCGCTCAGGGCAGGCAGAACGTCACAGACGGTACGTCCTCCACCGTCACACGCGCGGGCAGCGCGTACACGAGCTCCATGTTCTGCGGCGTCAGCACATCGACCGGCGTGCCATGGGCAACGGTGCGCCCGTTCGACAGCAGCAGCAGGCGGTCGCACCACCGCGCGGCCAGGTTGACGTCGTGGAGCACGACGAACACTGCCAGGTCCTCTTCGCGGCTCAGGGCCCGGACCGCCTGCAGCAACAGGAGCTGGTGACGCGGGTCGAGGCTGGAAATCGGTTCATCGAGGAACAGCATCCGATACTGGCCCGGTGCGCGCGCGGCAAGCACCTGCACCAGCGCGCGCGCAAACTGCACGCGCTGCTGCTCGCCGCCGGACAATCCGAGGTAGCGCCGCGTACCAAGCGCCGTCGCATCGGCAAGCCGCAGCGCGCGCGCCGTCAGCGCCGCCTCGTCATCGGGACTCAGCTCGGGAAACGGATAGGCGCCCATCGCGATCACTTCGCGCACGGACAGGTCGAAGCCGAGCGATGCCGACTGCGGCAGCACCGCGCGGCGGCGTGCGAGCGCGGCGGGTTTCCATTCGCGCAGCGGGCGCGCGTCGAGTGTCACGGCGCCGCCGCTGGCCTCAAGCTCGCCCGCGAGCACCGCGAGCAGCGTGGTCTTGCCGGCGCCGTTGGCGCCCAGTACGCCGAGCACTTCGCCAGCATGCAAATCGAGATCGATGCCGTCGAGTACCCGGCGCGTGCCGCGATGGCAGGTCAGTCCGCGTGTAGAAAGCATCTCAACCCCCTCTGCGCGCCAGCATCCACAGCAGGAACGGCCCGCCGACCAGGCTCGTGACAATGCCGATCGGCAGTTCCGCGGGAATCACGACAACGCGCGCGAGCCAGTCGGCCAGCGTCAGTGCGATGGCACCGCCCACCAGCGTATTCGGCAGCAGCCAGCGGTGGTCGGCGCCGAGCGGCAGCCGGATCAGGTGCGGCACGACCAGTCCGACAAAGCCGATGGTTCCCGTCACCGCGACCAGCGGCCCCACCAGCAGCGCGGTCAGCACGACCAGGCGGCGGCGCAGCCGTGCGAGGTCGAAACCCAGATGCTGCGCCTCGCGCTCGCCAAGCAGCAACGCATTCATGGCACGCCAGTCGCGCAGCAGCAATGCGCCGAGCACGACGACCAGCGGCACCATCCACGCGAGCAGCCCCCAGCTTGCGCCGGCCAGGCTGCCCATATTCCAGAAGGTCAGGTTGCGCAGCTGCACGTCGCTCGCCTGGTAGGTGAAGAAGCCGACCACGCTCGCGCAGATGGCGTTGATGGCCACGCCCGCGAGCAGCAGGTTGGCGATGCCCGGGCGCCGGCTGCCGAGCCGGTAGGCCAGTGCGGTGGCGGCCAGGCTGCCGGCGAAAGCCGCTGGCGCGATCGCCATGAGACCCTCGGCACCCAGCACGATCGCGGAGACCGCCCCAGCCGCACCGCCGAGCGAAATGCCGATCAGCCCCGGCTCCGCCAGCGGGTTGCGGAACAGCGCCTGCATCACCGCGCCGGACAGCGCCAGCGCCGCGCCGACGGTCACGGCCAGCACGATGCGCGGCAGCCGCACCTCGATCAGCACGTTGCGCCAGACCGCGGCTTCGCCATCGACGTCGGGCGACAACAATACGCGCAGGATCTGCATGCGCGGAATCTGCATGGCGCCGCTGGCGGCGGCACCGAGTGCGGCCGCGGCGAGCACCACGCACAGCGCCACGAAGACGTGGGCCGGTGACGGACGCCGCCAACCGTGCAGGCGGAACATCAGGGAACGGACGGAACTCAAGCGCGGACCTGTCGGATGGGGGCGTTGGGGGGGAACCGAAGATCGCCGGCTCAGCGCGCCGGCGATCCCTTGGCAGCGAGGCCGGCCGACAGCTGGCGCAGTGCCTCGGGCAGGCGCGGGCCGAAGCCGAGCAGAAGCAGGTCGTCCATCACCACCACGCGTCTGGCGCGCGCGGCAGGTGTCACGTGGAGGCCGGCCTGGGCCAGGAACGCATCCAGTCCGCCGCTCGCCTTGACCGACATCGTCGTCGTGACGATCACATCCGGCCGCAGCGCAGCCGCCGCTTCCGCCGAGAACGGCTTGTAGCCGGTCTGCGTGCCGAGCACGTTGTCGGCGCCGATGAGCCGGAGCATGGCGGCGGCCGCCGTGCCATCCCCGGCCGCGAGCATCTTGCCGGTATGGCTGCTCACGAGCAGCACGCGCTGGCCACGCCCCGAAGGATGGACGTCGCGCAGTTCGGCGTGGATGCGGTTCACCAGCGCTTCGCCGCGCGCGGTCAGGTCGAGCGCGGCGGCGACACCGCGAATGCGCTTGTCGAGCGCATCGAGTGTCGGGTCCGACGGCACCACCACGATCTTCGCGCCCAGTTTTCCGACCTGCTCCAACGCCTGCGGCGGACCGCTCTGGTCCGACGCAAGCACCAGGTCCGGCTTCAGGCTGGCGACGCCTTCCACCGAAAACGTGCGGTAGTAGCCGACGCGCGGCAGCTTGAGCGCCTCGGCCGGGTAGATGCTCGAGGTGTCGGCACCGACCATGCGTGGACCTGCGTCGAGCGCATAGACGATCTCCGTAACCGGCCCGCCGAGGCCCACGACGCGCGCGGGCGCCGCGGCGCTGGCCACGCCGGCGCCGGCCAGCGCAATGACCGGAAGGCAACCCAGTAACGCCTTCAGCGCATGCCGCCTGCCCGCACGCTTCATCGTTCGTCCTCCCGATGTGCTCATGCTGCGAGCGGCTGCGCGCACAGCGATTGCAGCAAGTCGCGCCATGCCGGCAGTTCCGGCTTGCCAGGCTTGCGTTCGCCGAAGAACTGGACGATCAGCTCGCCGTCCGCGCCATAGAGTTCGAGCGAGGTCACCCAGCCATCGCTGGTCGGCTTGTTGACGACCCACGACGACACCACGGCGTCCGTGTTCAGGTGCAGGTTGAAGGTTTCGTCGAGCACGTTGTACCAGGGGCCGGTGCGTACCAGCTTGCTGACTGGGCCGGTGTGGATCTGCACGATGCCGGGATTCGCCACGAAGCACATGATCGGCAGCGCGGTTTCCGCGGCGCGCGTGAGCATGGCTTCGACGGTCTCGTTGCCCACCTGCTGCGCCAGGTCCTGCCCGACCGCGCGCAGCGCGCCAAGGCGCGACACCTTGAACTGGCGCAGCATGCCGAAGAAGTCATGCGTGTCGGTCAGCCCGCGCCAATGCGTGCGCAGGGCGGCGGCATCGTCGGGGCTGTCCGCCTCGGCCGCCTTCGCCAGCGGCTCGGCGACGACCGGCGTGCGAGTAGACGTGGCGAACTTCGCGACGAATGCATCCCATGCAGCGACGTCGGTCTGCTCGGTGCGGTACACCTTGTGCACAGCCTCGCCACGCTTGTCGAAAAACTGGATGCTCTGGCGACCGTTCTCGGTCACGGCGTAAAAATACTTCCAGCTCATGAAGAACATGCGCAGGTCGATGTCCGGCCCGAGCACGATTCCGACTGGGCCCTCGGCCTGGATGTCGAGATAGGCGCCATGGCGCTCATGCACGGCGTAGTCGTTGCGCGATAGCGCCATCACGCGGCCGAGCGTGCCGAGCTCGCGGAACAACGCTTGCGCGGGACCAACCAGCTCCTGCGAGGTGACGCCGCAGCCCGCGGCGACCAGCGCGGCCTCGGGCACGCCGAGGCGCAGCGCGCGCTCGCGGATGCGCAGCTTGGGAGACTCGTCCACCAGTTGCTGGTGACGGGCGCGCAGGGTGTCGATGCTGTCGTGTTCCATGTCGATAGGTCTTGCGTCTTGCGGATAAACGATCGGGAAAGGGCTGCAGGAAGGGCGCGCGGGGATGCCCCGCGCGTGCCTTGCTGAAGTCCTGCGTCAGGGCTGGACGTCGAACTCGATCGTCCAGGTCTGCTGGCTGGAGGCGTTGTTCGGGTCTGCGTAGGCGATCTGCGTCACGTGGAAGCGGGCATAGGTATTGCCCTCGCCGCCACGCAGCAGGCTCGCACTGTCAACGTTGGCCTTGATCAGGTGCGCGACCGAGGGCAGCCCGGCGGCCGCTGCAGCCGTGGTGGTCGGGTAGTACGTGTACCAGCCGTAGTTCAGCGGGTTCGGATAGGTGCCGGTCGATTTCGGACCCAGCGGCGACGACGTGCCGTCCTTGACCCACGCGCTGACGGTGGCGGGCACGTCCAGCGTGGAGGTCAGGTCGGCCGCCGTGGCGACCAGGTTCGACGAATCCGTGAACTTGGACGCAACCGGCTTCTTGTCCGCGTCGTAGAAGCCGGCCGGCGTCTTGCCCACATAGCCCGCGACCTTGCCGCTGCCCGACTCTCCGCCGTTGAGTTTGAAGTTGTACCGGTTGAATGCAATGTGCCAGGTGCCCGAAGCCGTGCTCACGGCGCCGGCCTGAAGGTCGTAGTAGACCCAATCGGCTGAAGCGTTGACGGTGGCCGTACGGACCGTCTGGCTCACGTCGCTGCGGTCCACCCAGCGGAACGACGGGTTGCCCGACGTGGTGCCGCCGGCGCCGCCGTAGTAGCCGGTCACCTGCAGCGCGTACACGGGCGAGGATGCAGAGCCGACCGGATCGAGCTTGGTGCTGTCGGTCGTGATCACGAACGTCCGGAAGTTCGGGTACAGCAGGTGGTCGTTCGCCCCGCCCACGCCGTACTCGAACGCGGCCGAGGCGATGTCGTTGGTGCCGGAGAAGACGCCGCTCGCGGAATCCTTGAAGAACAAGGTGCTCGGAATTGCGCCGCTCTTCGGATCGGTCGTGGCGTTCTGCCACGTCTGCAACTCGGCCCACGTGTGGTCGAACGGGCCGCCGAACGCGCCACCGCCACCGCTGCCGCTGGTGCCGCTGTTGGTCCACAGCGATCCCGTCATGCCGCTGCTCTTGACCTTCAGATCCCACGCATTGCCCGAGCAGTTCGCGACTTCGGCCTTGGCGTTGAAGTCGTAGCAGACGGTGCTGCCACTGGCCGGCAACGCGAACGTCCACTTGGCCGATTGCGTGAAGGCGCTGGTCGTACCAGTGTTGCCGCTATTGCCGTTGTTTCCGGAATTGCCGGAGTTGCCCGAGTTGCTGCTGCCTGTGTCGTCGCCGCCGCCACCGCAGGCAGCAAGAGCCAGCGCCATCATGATGGCGCCAAGCGTGGATGCCGAGATTCGAGTCATGTCTGGTTCCTCCCCTTTGATTTCCCTGTGATTTCCCCGTTGAATCAGAAGACGCCGTCGGTGTTGAACCGCGCGCCGAGATAGATGAAGCGCCCCGCCACCGGCCCGAAGTCGCTCGCGTTCGAGAAGTCGCGCTGCCGGTCGAACAGGTTGTTGACGCCGACAAAGGCCGTCACGCCGCGGCCGATCTTCTGGTTCAGCACCAGATCGAGCGTGGTCCAGGACGGCGAGCGCGCGCCCGTGGTGGAATCGACCAGTTCGCTGCTCTGGTAGCGGCCCCGCACGGAGAAGTCCGTGCCGGAGAACACGCGCCAGTCGAGCCCGAGGCGTGCCATGCTGCGCGGGCGGCGGGTCAGTTCGGTGCCGGTATCGAGGTCTTCGGTATCGGTGTAGGTGTAGGCGGCGTTCAGGCCGAGGCGGCTGGTGGCTTGCCAGCGCACCGTCGTTTCGATGCCCTGCGTGCGGGCGCGTGCCACGTTGCGGTAGGTGTAGAGCGCCACACCGTTGACCACGGTGAAGTTGCTCATGTCGGTCTGGATCAGGTCGGAGACGCGGTTGTAGAAGACGTTGGCGTCCACCGTCACGCGGTCGCGCCAGCTCAGCGAGCCGCCGAGCTGGAAGCTGTTCGAGGACTCGGGCTTCAGGTTCGGGTTGCCGATCACCATGTAGCCAAGCGAGCTGTGGTCGAACAGGAAGTGGCGCTCCTTCAGGTTCGGCACGCGATAGCCCTGGCCGAAGTTGGCGCGCGCCACGCCTTTCCAGTCTTCGCTGCCGATCAGGTTCGCGCGCACACCCACCTTGGGCGCAAAGTGGCTGCCGAAGTCAGAGTCGTTCTGGCCGCGCACGCCAGCAACGATCTCCCAGGTATCGCTGAGGATGATGTCGTCCTGCACGTACAGTTCGGTGGCGGTGCGCGAAGCATTGCCGAGCAGTTCCGAGATGCCGTTGGCGGTCTGGTTGAGCGTTTCGTGATGGAAATCGCCGCCGACCTGCCAGAGCTGCGACTTCCACGCCGGCAAGTCGAGCTGCAGCGAGACGTGGTCGGTACGCATCGAGGCATTGCGCGTGGCGGTCTGGAAGCCGTTGGAATATTCCTTCGTGTTGCTGTCGTAGCCCTCCGTCACGCCGGCAAGGCGCGCGGTCAGGCCGTTGTCGAAGCGCCATCTGCCGCCACCGGTAAAGCGGTCGCGCGAGATGTCCTCGGTCTTGCGCTGCGGCACGTAGACCGGCGGCGCGTAGTAGCGGTAGCGCTGCTCGTCGGTCTCGCGGTAGGCGCTGGCGTCGACCCAGAAGCTGCCGGCGGGCGTTGGCAGCCACTCGACACGGCCGGCGTACTGCTCGCGCCGCACGGCGTCGCCGTGGCGCGTCCAGCCGTCGGGATCCACGGCGAACCCCTTGTTGTCGATCGCGTCGGCAGTCACGCGTGCGCGCCATTTCTCGCCGCCGCCTTCGACGCGGACATTGCCGTGCAGGACGCCGGGGTTGCCGTCCGCGTTCTGCGAGCCGTAGCTGCCGGCATCTGCGGAGACCGCGCCTGCAAATCCGCGCGCAATAGGCCGTGTGATGACGTTGATCACGCCGCCCATGGCCGAACTACCGTACTGGGCCGAACTGGCACCCTTCACCACTTCCACCCGGTCGACCTCGCCCAGCAGGTACTGCGAGACGTCTACTGTCGAACCCGTGCTGGCACTGATGGGCAGACCGTCGACCAGCACCAGGACCTGGTCGCTGGTCATGCCCTGCAGGGTCACTTCGTATCCGGACTTGCCGTGAATCTCGCGCAACTGCAGGCCCGGCACGTTTTCAAGCGCATCCTTGAGCGTACGGGCGTGGGTGCGGTCGATTTCCTTGCGGTCCACCACCTCGGTGCGCACCGGCGTTTCGTCCAGCGTCTTTTCCGAACGCGTGCCTGTAACCACTACCGTCGGCAGCGAATCCGCTTCTTGCGCAACGGCTACGCTCGGAAACAGCCATGGGCACAGCAGTGCGCTGGCGAGAACCGGTAGGGATCGACGTCGATGATCGGCACGCACGATGGAATTTCACTCCGCAGATGAATCTGTAAATGATAATGGTTAACATTCTCATTTACAAGAAGTTGCGAAGCAGATACTTTGTGACAACACAAAGCTCGTGCGGTTAACGGGGTACAGGGAAGGAAAAGGCGGAAGCCAGGCGGCCCAGGCAACGCGTAGCGATCGATGGAATCAGCGGCTCACGACAAGGCAGCGAGAGGTATACGTCGTGGCACAACGGGCGGGATAGACATCCCGCGTTCGGCAGGAACCATCTGATGTCTTTTCTTAAAACTGTTTACGTATACATAAATAGTAGTAGTAGGTAAACGTGGCCTTCGGCCGTGGATAACAGTCTTTTTCCCTTCAGGATCAACAGGTTGCAAGAAAGACAACCCGTGTGCGGGATGGCGGTTGCACCTGAATATCCGGGAGCGGACGTATACGTCGACGAAACAAGGTAAACGTTGTACGTATACGCCCCACAGCGCGCCCCCAGCCGGACCACAGCCTTTCCATGCAGTTATCCCCAGCACAGGGCGGAGATATCCACAGGCTCCTCAGCTGCGGGCTTCGGATGCAGGGACGTATACGGGGTCGACGTGTGTCATCACGCTTAGCACGTGGTGGCGGTCCACCGTGCGTTGATGTGCTTCCGCTGCGATCGCGTGGCCTTCCGCCACGGTCAGGTTGGCGTTGATCTCGAGATGCACGTCGACCAGCACCTGGTCGCCCATCTTGCGCGTGCGCAGGTCGTGCACGCCGAGCACGCCCGGGGTTTCGAGCATGGTCTGCCGGATCGCGGCGACGGTTTCGGTATCGGCGGCGCGGTCCATGAGGTCGTTGAGCGCATCCCAGCCGAACTTCCAGCCCATGCGCGAGACCATCAGGCCGACCACGATTGCGGCGACCGGGTCCAGTACGTGGTAGCCAAGCAGGTTGCCGCCGATGCCGAGGGCCACGACCAGCGAAGATGCGGCGTCCGAGCGCGCGTGCCAGGCATTGGCGACCAGCATGCCGGAGCGCACGCGTTTGGCGACGGCCAGCATATAGCGGAACAGCAATTCCTTGGACAGCAGCGCGACCACGGCGACCCAGAGCGCGATCGGCTTGACCGCCCCCGCGCCCTGCGGATGCTGGATCTTGCCGACCGCCGCCCACAACATGCCGACACCCACCGCGAGCAGCAGGCAACCGAGCACCAGCGAGGCGGCGGTTTCATAGCGGCGGTGACCATACTGGTGGTCGGCATCCGGTCCCTTGCGTCCGTGGTGGCCGGCCAGCAGCACCACGAAGTCGGACATCAGGTCGGACAGCGAATGCAGCGCATCCGCGAGCAGCGCCTGCGAGCCCGCCCACAGGCCGGCCGCGGCCTGGGCCGCGCTCAGGCCGATATTGACGCCGACGCTGACCAGCGTGCTGCGCCGGCCGGCCAGGTAATCGGCGTGCGCGTCGGCGCCCGGGCCCGAAGGAATGTCCTGGATGGGCATGGGAGTCATCGCTCGACCGCGTCGACCAGGTTGGCGCGCACGCGTTGCAGCAGCGCAATCAGTTGCTCGTGCTCCTGCGGGGTGAAGCCGCGCAGGGCTTCCGCAGCGATCTCGTCGCCGACGAGCCGCGCCTGCCCTAGCGCCTTGCGTGCCTTCGCCGTCATCTGCACCAGCCGTTCGCGGCGGTCGTCGGGATTCGGGCGGCGCACGATCCACCCGCCCTCTTCCATGCGGTCGAGCAGTCGGCCGGCCGAGATCGGTGCCACATCGAGGATGTCGGCCAGGCTGGCCTGGTTGATTTCGCCATGGTGGCCGAGGTAGGCGAGCGCGCGGCACTGCGCGCGCGTGAGGTCCAGCTTGGACTTCGCCAGGTCGTCGAACCGCTTGCCGCACAAGCGGCCCACGTCGGTCACCAGGAAGCCAAGGCGTTTTTCGGATTCCGATTCCATCGCGCGACTATAGCCGAAGAACCGTGACAGTGAAGGGTTCGGCACACCGGGCCAACGCGACCCGCCACCGCGCTCCCACCCGGTCATATAATAAGCACGCTTATCAATAAAACAGCCCCCGCGCGCTTCATGTCCTCCCTAGCCCAGCCGGCCGGCGCCGACACGCCGCTGAACCGGCCCATGATCACCGTCTCGATCATGCTGGCAACGCTGATCCAGACGCTGGACAGCACCATTGCCAACGTCGCGTTGCCGCACATGCAGGGCACGCTCTCTGCATCGCAGGACGAGATCACGTGGGTGCTGACGTCCTACATCGTCGCCGCAGCCATCGCCACGCCACTGACCGGCTGGTTGTCCGACCGGCTCGGCGTGAAGCGGCTGTTGCTGATCGCCATCGGTGGCTTCACGGTGGCATCGGCGTTCTGCGGGCTGGCCGAGACGCTGCCGCAAATGGTCGCCGCGCGCCTGCTGCAAGGCATCTTCGGCGCATCGCTGGTGCCGCTATCGCAGTCGATCCTGCTCGACATCAACCCGCCATCGCGCCAGGGGCAGGCCATGGCGGTGTGGGGCATGGGCGTGATGGTCGGCCCGATCCTCGGGCCGACGCTGGGTGGCTGGCTGACCGACAGCTACAACTGGCGCTGGGTGTTCTTCATCAACGTGCCGATCGGCGCGTTTGCCATGTTCGGCGTCATGTCGTTCCTGCCCGCCCGGGAGCCGCGCAGGGAGATCAAGTTCGACGCATTCGGCTTTGCCACGCTGAGCCTGGCCATCGGCGCGCTCCAGGCCATGCTCGACCGCGGCGAACAGCTCGACTGGTTCAGTTCGCTGGAAATCCGCATCGAAGCGCTGCTCGCAGTGATCAGCTTTGCCTATTTCATCGTGCACACGGCGACGGCAGGCTCGAAGTCGTTCTTCCGGTTCGAACTGCTGAAGGACCGCAACTTCGCCACGGGCACGTGTTTCATCTTCGTCATCGGGGCGGTCATGTACGCCACGCGTGCACTGCTGCCGCCGATGCTGCAAGGGCTGATGCAGTATCCCGTGGCGACCACTGGTCTTGTCACCGCGCCGAGCGGCGCCGGCACCATGGTGGCAATGCTGCTGGCCGGCCGTTTGCTGCGCCGCATCGATGCGCGGCTGCTGCTCCTGTCGGGCTTCCTGATCTCGGCGTTCGCGCTGTGGCAGATGATGCACTACACCATCGTGCTGTCGATGTCCGATATCGTCTGGCCCGGCGTGATCCAGGGCTTCGGGCTGGGACTCGTGTTTGTGCCACTGAGCGCGCTGACGTTCTCCACGCTGCGGCCGGATCTGCGTGCCGACGGCACTGCCACCTACAGCCTGGTGCGCAATATCGGCAGCAGCATCGGCATCTCCGTCATCCAGGCGCTGATGACACGCAACACGCAAATCGCGCACGCCGACCTGGCCGCGCATGTCAGCGTCTACAACCCGAACCTGCAGTCGATGGTCGCAAACGGCTCGCGCACCGACCTGGTAGCGCTGAACCATGCCATCACCCAGCAGGCGTCGATGATCGCCTACCTCAACGACTTCAAGGCGATGTTCATCGCCACGCTGCTGGTGGTACCGCTGATCCTGCTCGTGCGCCCGGTCAGACAAGCGCCGACAGACCTGGCCCACGCAGCAATGGACTGACGATGGCCTGACATGCGGCCGTTGTATGCGCGAGACGACACAGGTGTATGGAGACGTAACAGCACTGGCGAACTTCCTGTGACGTACTACGGTACAAATTGGGCGTCGCCAATGACGTCCGAGGAGTCCGCATGGCTATTCGGTCGCTTGCTTCGCACAGCACATCCCAGTTACGCCGCCTGATCGGCCAGATGCAGGCGGAGGTCGACACGCTCGAACAGCTATCCGCGCCAGACCCCGATGCACAAAGCCGGCTTGGCTATGCCACGGCGCGGTTGCGGGATGGGATCGAGGCGGTGGAAGATGCGTTGCAGTCGTTGAGAGCGCTGCAACAGGTACGGCCTTCGGCGATGAAGGCCAGGCGGGGGCAGAAGGTGGCGTGAGGCGGGCCTTGGCGCCGAAACGGGAACGGGAAAACGAAAAGGGCTCGGAACGAATTCCGAGCCCTTTGTATTTGGTGGACCGAAGGAGGATCGAACTCCCGACCTCTGCATTGCGAACGCAGCGCTCTCCCAGCTGAGCTATCGGCCCGTCGCGAACGATTGTAGCCTACTTCCTTCGAGCGCTTCAATCCGTACCCGCCGGGGTGAGGATCGCGCGCAACATCAGGCCGCCATGCCTGGATTTCGCTCCATGCCGACCACGCGCGGCTGGTTCAGCGGCCGGGCGCTGACCTCCTTGTTGGCGCGCAGCCATTGGGCCATGACGTCCCAGATTGGCGCACCGCCGGCTTGTTTCGCTTCCTCGGCCACAGGCGCCCAGCCGGCTACCTTGTAGGTTTTGGCGGCATCCAAAGGCTGGCCGTTCAGGCGCATGTCGCGGATGCGTTTGCCCATGCCGGCGTTGGGGTCGATGGTGTACTGCAGCCCGCCCACGCGCACCATGTCGCCGCCCTGCTGATAGTACGGGTCCGGGTTGAACAGGTTGTCGGCCACGTCTTCGAGGATGGTCTTGATGGTGTCGCCGCTCATGTCCGTCACAGTGGTGTACGGGTACGTGATGGCGGTCTGGTCCATCAGGTGTTCCATGGTGATGGCCTGGCCCGGCAGCAGCGAGGTGCCCCAGCGGAAGCCCGGCGAGAACGCGATCTGTGCGCCCTGCACTTCCATCAGGCCATCGAGGATCAGCTGGTCGAAGGTGCCGTTGAAGTTGCCGCGCCGGTACAGCAGGCCACGGTTCACTGCCAGAACCTCGCCGAGCTTCTGTTCGTACGGCGCGCGGACCTTCGTGATCAGCGCGTCCATTGCGGGATCGGCCGGCAGGTAGTTGGCGAACACCGGCAGCAGGCGGTAGCGGAAGTCCGTCACCTTGCCGTTCTTGACGTCAAAGTCCAGCACGCCGAGGAACTTGCCGTTGGAGCCGGCATTGGTGACCAGCGTGGTGCCGCCGGCGTTCTTCACCGGTACCGGCGCCGGCATGCCGTCATGGGTGTGGCCGCCGAGGATCGCGTCGAGGCCGCGCACGCGCGAGGCGAGCTTCAGGTCGACGTCCATGCCGTTGTGCGACAGCAGCACGACCACCTGCGCGCCCTTGGTGCGCGCATCATCGATGACTTGCTGCAGGTTTTCTTCCTGGATGCCGAAGGTCCAGTCCGGCACGAAGTAGCGCGGATTGGCGATCGGCGTGTACGGGAAGGCCTGGCCGATGATGGCGACCGCGACGCCGTTGATGTCGCGCATCACGTATGGGTCGAAGACCGGGTCGCCGAAGTCGTTGGTCTTGATGTTCTGGGCGAGGAACGAGACCTTGTCCTTGAAGTCCTTCTCGACGATTTCCTTGACGCGGTCGGCACCGAGCGTCATTTCCCAGTGCGGCGTCATGACGTTGACGCCGAGCGCGAGCGCCGCGTCGACCATGTCCTGGCCCTTGGTCCACAACGCGGTGGCGGAGCCTTGCCAGGTGTCTCCGCCGTCGAGCAGCAGCGCGCCGGGGCGGCTGGCCTTCATGCGCTTGACCAGCGTAGCCAGGTGGGCAAACCCGCCGACCTTGCCATAGCGCTGCGCGGCTTCAGTGAAGTCGAGGTACGTGAACGCGTGGGCTTGCGGCGTGCCGGGGCGAATACCGTAGTGGCGCAGCAGCGCGTCGCCGACGAGATGCGGTGGCTTGCCGGCATAGGCGCCGATGCCAAGGTTGACGTTCGGTTCGCGGAAATACACCGGCCGCAGCTGCGCGTGGCAGTCGGTAAAGTGCAGCAGGTGGACATTGCCGAAGCGCGGCAGGTCGTACATGGCCTCGGCGGATTTCGCCGCCTGGGCCGCGCTGGCGGGGAAGCTCATGCCGCTGGCGCCGGCGATGGCCAGCACCTGCAGGAACTCGCGTCGGTTCATGTCGTCTCTTCCTGTGGAATCGGCGTGCTGGTGCGCGCGCTGCAAGGCATGCAAGGCGCTTCCGGCATCGGTTTCATGTTTGGCCGTGCGCCGATATGCGTCAGCGCCTGGCAAGGCACTGATTCAGGGCTTTGCGTAGCGGTCGAGCGCTGCGACCTCGTCTTCCAGCATCTCGCCCACTTCCTTCTGCACCACGCGGCCGCGCGCGTCGATCACGTACAGCTCGGGCAGGCCCTTGCGCGGGCTGAACACGCTGCGCAGCGCGGGCGAGTCCATGGTGGCCGGGAAGGTGTAGCCGCGCTTGCGCAGGTATTCGGTGGCTTCGCGCGGATCCTTGTCGATGCTGATAGTCAGCACCTGCAGCGGCGTGCCGCGCGTGCGCTCGTAGAGCTTCTGCAGCCGCGGGTTCTGCAAGGCGCAGAACGGGCACCACGACGCCCACACCTCGACGATCAGCGGCTTGCCGGCGAGCGATGCGGCGCTCACGGTGCGGCCGTCAAGCGTCTGCACATCGGGCAGCCGCACCGTGTCGCCCACCTCCAGCGCGCCGGCGCCGCTCGCCCCGGCCATCAGGCCGAAAGCCAGCAGCCACGCGATGAAGGATGCGCGTACGTGCAGCATGCCCGTGCCCTTACTGGTTGACCGGCGAAGCCGGGTCCAGCAGCAGTGCCATCACGTCGCGGATCTGCGCTTCCGTCAGGATGCCCTTGTGGCCGAAGCGCGGCATGTTGGAGCACGCAGCATAGGCGCTGGAGTCCCAGATCTTGCCCCACGTGTACTTGACCACGTCATCGGAATTGCCGCGCAGCTTGCCGTACTGGTACAGCGACGGGCCGATATTGCCGAACGAGATCTCGGCCTTGGTCATCTGGTGGCACGCGTAGCAGTTGCCGCCGTTGGTGCCGCCCACCTGGTCGGAGAACTGCATGCCGCGGCCGTTCTGCGCGATCTTCTCGCCTTCCTTCCAGTCGCCGAGCCACTTGCCGTCAGCGGGATATTTCACCTGCTTGAGCTCGCCCGCTTCGATCTTCTTGGCCGTGGTCGCCGGCACCTTGCTGCGGTCCGGGTACTGGCTGCAGGCCTGCTGCATGGCGTCCTGGTTGAGCACGCCTTCGACGGTGGCCGGGCCCTTCGACGAGAACGAGCCCTCGATCAGGTGCTTCATGTCGGCGCTGCTCACGGCGGCGGGCTTGCCCTTTGCCGCCGGCTTGGCCTTGGCATTGTCCTGCGCGACGGCGCCAGTGCTGGCGGCCAGCGCCAGCACAGCCGCGAGCCACACGCCGTATTGCTTGGTGAATCGTTGCATGTTCGTCTCCCGTGCTCGTCAGCGCTTCATGGCGGGGCCATCGTAGGTGCCGCCGTTCGCGTTCCTGGCCAGGAACATGGTGAGGGCGGTGATCACGTCCGAACCGTAGGCGGGCTCGGGAAAGCGCTGCTGGCGCAGGCAGTCGTACAGGCGATGCTGCATGGTGCGTACCTCGCCCTGCGAGACGCGGTAGGCGGGCCACGTGGTGTAGGCCGCCTGCGCGCCCTTCTCGGTCAGCAGGTTCGGCAGGTCTTGCAGGCGGATGCGCTGGCCGTCCACGGCATGGCACGTGGCGCAGGCGAAGTCATAGGCGCCGCCGCGGTAGAAGAACATCTTCTGGCCGAGCGCATAGGTGCGCTGCTCTTCCGGGTGGCTGAGCTGGACGTTCATCTTCACGCCGCGCGATTCGGCCGTCAGGTACGAGGCCAGGCGCTCGATGTCCGACGGCTTGCCCGAGGACGAGAACGGGTTGGCCATCGCCTCTTCCTTGGTCAGGCCTTGCAGCGTCACGCGGCAGTAGGCCAGGCGCTGTTCCAGGTCCATGACCTTGCCGGCGTCCTTGAAGTAGCGCGGCAGTTCAGCGTAGGCGCCCTTGGTCACGCCCGGGCCCTTGCCCAGGTCGCACTGTTCGAGCGAGGCGTTCTTCGGGCCGGCGGGCTTTTTCCACAGCTCTTCGCCGGCGGCTTCCCACAGCTCGGCAGGATTGCCTTCGGCCAGCATCTGGCGGTACTTGGCGATTTCGTCGGCGGTGCTGCCCTGCGCGTGCACGGCGGCCGCCAGGGTCAGCGCGGTGGCGCCGGCCGCGGCCAGCGCGGCGCCCGTGGCCAGGCGTCGGATCTTGGTCATTGGGGGCTTCTCCTCCCGGCCGCTCGCGCGCCGGGTTGTTCTTCTGTCTCCGGGCCTTCCCTTGCCCGGGCCGTCCTCAAGGCTTGATGTAGGCGTAGCCTTCGTCAAACTGCAGGCGGGCAATCTCCACCACGCCGGCCGGTACGATCTTCGTTTCCATCAGCAGGCTCGATTCGGAAATCTTGCGAGCCGTCAGCGTATTGCGGCACACGCGGAACTCGACGCCGGCCGAAGCCAGCGCGCCCACGGGGCCTTCAAAGGTGTTGCCGCGCGAATCCTTGGCGCCTTCCACCAGGAAATCCACGCCGTAGCCGAACGCGACCACGACGATCTTCGTATCGGGCGCGCCGTTCAGGTGGTTGCGCAGATTGCCCATTGCGCGCACCGCCTGGTCGATGCCTTCCGAAAGCTGGTACACCACCTTGACGCGCTTGCCCTTGCCTGCGGACGCGGCTGGCGCAGCTTGCGCCGATGCCTTTGCCGCCAGTCCGATGGCGGCCAGCGCCGCCGATGCCCGAATAAATGCTCGCCGCATGATTGTTTCCGAGGTCAGTTTCCGACCAGAACCATAGCAGACGACGGCCGGCCGCGCCGGGCGGGCATCAGGCGATGGTTGCTTCGTCGGTGCGCTTGTCGCCGCGGTTGTCGATCCAGGTCACTGTGACCTTGTCGCCCTTGGCGCCGCCCTTGAACTTGAAGTTCAGGAACGGGTCCTTCGACACCGCCGGCCCGAACTGGGCGCGGAACACTTCCTTGCCCTTGCACTGGGCGCTCACGGTCTGGATATGCCACGCCGGAACGGTCTTGCCGGCGCTGTCCTTGCGCTGGCCGGTTTCCATGTCGTGCTTCATCAGAATCTTGACGTCGACTACGCCGCCGTTTTCGGTGGCGCGTACGCGCATCGGGTCTGCCATGGTTCTCTCCTGTTGCAGATGATCGTGGATTGGCGGGGCGCGGGGCTCAGCCGCCGCAGCCGCCCAAGGTGACCTTGATTTCCTTGGATGCCACGTACCACTTGCCGCCGGCCTTGACCGCGGCGTACACCACGGAGGTCTGGCCCATCTTCACGCGCGTGGAGACGAATGGTTCGGTGCCCGCCGGGATCACGAAATCCGCGGCCAGCGTGTTGGGGTTCTTTTCGACCAGGATCGCGATCTGCTCGGTATCCGGGATCGTGCTGGTCACCGCCACCGGCACCACGGCGCCGTTCTCGGCGATGTCCGGGGCGTTGAAGGTGATGGCGCTGCTCTTTTCCGTGCCACTGCCGCCGAGGGCCTTGATGACATCGGCTACGCTCTTTCCGTCAAAAGCGGTCTTGTTCCACTCGGCTGCCTGCGCTTCGGTGATCAGACCCGTTGCGGCCATCAGCGACAGGACAGCGGTGACCCGCAGTACTTCTCGTCGTTTCGAATTCATTGTGCTTTGCTCTCCGGCTACTCCGTTCCCAGTCGTGGTTGACCGCTTGGGGCGGTGCTTGCTGCATGCGGCCGGTGCATTGCCGGCCGCTGTGCTCTGTATCCAGGCCCGCGCGACGGATGCCGGCCAGCCTGTTGCATCGGTTTGTCTGCCCTTGCGGGCCTTGCTTACTTGGCCGGCGCGCCAGCCAGCACCCACTCGACCACGGTCTTCGCGTCAGCGTCGCTCAGACCGGCGTTCGCGGGCATCGGCACCGGGCCCCAGACGCCCGAACCACCGGCCTTGACCTTCTTGGTCAGGGTCGCAAGGGCGTTCTTGTCGCCCTTGTACTTGGCGGCCACGTCCTTGTAGGCCGGGCCAACCAGCTTCTTGTCGACCTGGTGGCAACCCATGCAGGCGTTCTTGTTGGCGATCTCCTGTGCCTTGGCGGCATCGACCGCGTGGGCCGATGCGGCGGCGCCCAGCATCAGCGCTGCGATGACAAACTGCTTCATTATTAAGCTCCAAGCTTTGTAAAGCCGTGGGGACGGCAAAGGCCACGCCACAACCGGACTGCGTTGCGGCACAACACACTCTGGCCGCCGCCTGGGGGCACTCCAGCGGCCAGCCCGCTATTTTGCCTCAAGAATCCACCCCACCATGGCACGGATGTCCGAATCGGGGATCTGGGGCTGCGGCGGCATCGGCACGTTGCCCCATGCGCCCTGCCCGCCGGCCTTGACCTTGCGCTCCAGCGCGGCGTGCGCGTCACCCTGGCCGCGGTATTTGCTGGCGATATCCGAAAATGACGGGCCGACCACTTTCCGGTCGAGTGCATGGCAGGCCATGCACTGGTACTGGCCGGTGAGCTTGGCGCCGGGCGCTACCGGCGCCGAAGCCACTGTCGCCGGGGTCGTCACTGCTGCGACGCCGCGCGTTGGCCCAAACCCGCGTTGTTGCTGGGACAGGTCGCCATGCGCATCGCGCGCGTACGCCGGCATCGCCGAGACGACCTTCACTGTCGCTTCGCAGTCCTTCATGCAGGCCGTGTTGCGCGTGTCGGGCCGGCCACGGCCGGGCCACATGCCATGGTCCGTAGTCATGCCGTTGCGGTTCGGCATCTTGCGCTGGACTTCGGCGATGTTGGCGTCCGAGAGCGTGAAATCGGCCGGGACGATCTCGCCGAGGTTCAGCAGATACGCCGTGACGGCATAGACATCGTCGGCGCTCAGGCTGCGCGGCGCATTCCATGGCATCGCGCGGTGGATGTAGTCCCAGAGCGTGCTGACCGTGCTGACCTTCATCAGCGTCGTGCGGTATGGCTGGTTGCCGGTCATCGCCGCGACACGGCCGGTGCGGATGTCGTCGGCCGTCGTGCCGCCGACGATCGGCGAGAACACCTCGTTCGATTCGCCGAAGTCGCCATGGCAGGATGCGCACTTGCCGTCCCAGATCTTCTGGCCCTGCGACACCGTGCCGCTGCCCTTGGGCAAGCCCTGGAAGTCAGGGCGTACGTCGATGTCCCAGGCGGCGACCTCGGCCGCCGTGGCGGTGCGGCCCAGCGCCGCGCGTGCGGCGGCGGTGTCGCTAGTCCCCGCCCAGGCCGCCGTGACCAGGCATCCGGCGGCGAGCATCAGCACGCGTGCGGTGTCAGCCCACGTGGACATTGGACACCTCCCCGCCCTGCGCCACCTGCCAGCTCTGGATGGCGTTGTTGTGATAGATCGAGCGCGTGCCGCGTACCGCGCGCAGCTGCGCCATCTTCGGCTGCACGTAGCCGGTTTCGTCGATCGCGCGGCTTTGCAGGATGGCCGGGCCGCCGTCCCAGACCCAGTCGAGGTTGAAGCGCGTCAGGCACTTGGACAGCACCGGCGTTTCCAGCCGCGCGGTGCGCCAGTTGCGGCCACCGTCGGTCGAGACATCGACGCGGCGTATCCGTCCGCGCCCGGACCACGCGAGTCCGCTGATGTTGTAGAAGCCCTTGCCGACCATCTGCTGCCCGCCGGATGGCGACGTGATGACGGACTTGCACTCCTGGATCGACGTGTACTGACGCAGCTTGCCGTCCGGCATCATGTCGACGTAATGGATGGTCTCGTCCTTGGCGTTCCACGGCTGGTCGCCCAGTTCCAGCCGGCGCAGCCATTTGACCCACGACACACCCTGGACGCCCGGCACCACCAGCCGCAGCGGGTAGCCGTTCTCGGGACGCAGCATCTCGCCATTCATGCCCCAGGCGACGATGATCTCGTCGGCCAGCTCCATCGGGATCGTGCGCGTCATGCCCGAGCCGTCGCCGCCTTCGGCAAGCAGGTATTTGCCTCGGCGCAGGTCCGCGCCGGCATCGTCGAGCAGCACCTTGAGCGGCACACCCGTGAATTCGCAGCAGGACAGCATGCCGTGGGTGTACTGGACGGTCGGCACCGCCACATTGCCCCACTCCATGCCGGTATTGGCGCCGCATTCGATGAAATGCATGCGCGACACCGAAGGCAGCCGCATCAGGTCGTCCATCGTATAAACGCGCGGCGCCTTGACCAACCCGTTGATCATCAGGCGGTGGCGGGCCGGATCGATGTCCTGCCAGCCCTGGTGGTGCCGCTCGAAATGCAGGCCGTTGGGCGTGATGATGCCGAACAGCCCTTGCAGCGGCGCGAACGCGACCGAGGCGGCCGATACGCGCGTCAGCCCCGGCGACTCGCGCCGCGCCAGGTTTTTCTCATGAACGGAGGGCTGGCCATACGGCCGTGCCGCCACCGGCTGGCCCAGCGACGTGGCCCACGGCTGCGGCTCGAGGATGGCGGGGTCGCCCTCGGCAGCCAGCGCGCGCCGGCCCAGCGTTGCCGCGGCCACGCCGGCCGCCGCGCCAAGGAAGCTCTTGCGCAGGAAGTCGCGCCGCGGGCTGTCGAGGCCGTGCCGGGCGATGTCCTGCTGCAGCGATGTGCTGACGAAGTGCTCGGGCGCGGACACGATGCGCCCGCGCGGAATGCGTTCCTGCAATGCCGTCTCCTCCGGCACGTCCGCGGTGGCGGCGCGCCTGTTCTGATGCGGTTTGCAGGAAGAGCGAGACTACTGCGCGGCCTTGCGCCGGCGGGCGGGGGACGGTGCAGGCTGCGTCATGAAGCGGTCGACCGCGCCGGAGGCCAAGGCATTGTCCTCCAGCCGGCTGGCCACCTGCACGCAGACCATGCGGCACAGCTCCACCACGCTTTCGTCCGCAATGGCGTAGAACACAAGGTTCGCCTCCTTGCGGCGCGACAGCACGCCCGAGCGGTACATCGCGTTGAGATGCCGCGACACGTTGGTCTGGGACGAACCCACCGTCTCCACCACCGTGTTCACCGGCTTCTCGCCATCGCACAGGGCGTGCAGGATCTTCAGCCGCGTTGGCTCCGCCAGCAGGCTGAAATACCCCGACACCTTCTCGAACACGCGATCCAGCTCTTCCATGCCGTCCAATATATTCGTATATGCGTGATTGCGCATATAGTGTTTACCCATTGATGCAGAACAGCATGATTGTGCCGCCAGTCGCACGGCGGCACCAGAACTCGCGGTCGATCAACGGCGCGCGAAGCGCCGGCTTACCCACAGGCGGCCGCCGAAGACATTGAGCAGCAGGCCGGCCATGACCACCGCCGCGCCGAGCCACTGGGGCATCGACAGGTCTTCGCCAAGCAGCCCATGCGCGGCCAGCAGCCCCACTACCGGCACCAGCAGCGTGAGCGGCGCGACCTGGCTGGCCGGGTAGCGCGTCAGCAGCCGGCCCCACATGGTGTAGCCGAACACCGTCGCGGCGAACGCCAGGTACAGCACCGCGAACACGCCCAATCCGGAGATGTGGGTCAGGCTGGCGGCAATGCGCGCCGGGCCTTCGAACCACAGCGACAGCAGCGCGAACGGCACGATCGGGATCAGCGCCGCCCACACCACGAGACCCAGCAGGTCGACGGGGCCGATCTTCTTGCTGACGATATTGCCGGTCGCCCAGCTCGCCGCGCCGCACAGCGTCAGCAGGAAGCCGGCGACGCTCATGCCGCCCGTACCCGTTGCAGCGCCCGAGCCGATCAGGACGAGGCCGCCTGCGGCCACTACCATGCCGGCCACGTTATGCCAGCGCAGCGGCTCACCGAGCCACAGTGCGGCAATGCCGACCGTGAAGAACACCTGCGACTGCAGCACCAGCGAGGCGAGCCCGGCCGGCATGCCGACGGCCATCGCATAGAACAGGAACGCGAACTGCCCGAGGCTGATGGTCGCTCCGTAGGCCAGCAGCATGCGCAGGGGTACGCGAGGGCGCGGCACGAAGAAGATCGCCGGGAACACGACCAGGCAGAAACGCAAGGCACCCAGCAGCATCGGCGGGACGCCGGCCAAGCCGACCTTGATGACGACAAAGTTGACGCCCCAGACGCAGACGATGGCCAGGGCTAGGAGACGGTCTTTGGGTTGCATGGCGGACGGGCGTGCAGCGCGGGGCGGATTCGGAAAGCCCCAGCGTAGCAGCGCCCCGGCCCGGGGCATTGCACGTTCTTGCGGTTTTTGCCGAATGGCTAGCCCAGCATGTCGGCCCAAATGCTCTTCGCCCAGGCCAGGGCCAGGTCGCCCTCGGGCGTGTTCGGCGCGGCCGACAATCCGCCCGATCCAGGCACCGTGATCATCGTCTTCTGCGCCGCATCGTAGCGATGCACGCTTGCCACATGCACGGCTTCGCGGTCGGACGTGAAGCTGTAGCAGGTGTTGTTGTAGAGCGGCTCCGCATCGGGCGTCCCGCCCGACAGCAGCGCGACGATGGCTGCGGCCGTCACCTTGCCGTGCTGATTCGCCATATGCCCCGACTTGGGCATCAGCGGAGCGATCTGGATGGCGTCGCCGAGCACATGGATTTTGGGCACGGTGAGCGATTCGAAGGTGAGGAAATCGACCTCGCACCAACGGCCATTGGCAGTCGCCAGCCCCGCCGATACGGCAATGGCACCCGCACGCTGCGGCGGCAGCACGTTAAGCACGTCGGCGCGCTCATCGTCCTGCACGTCGAACTTGAGCGTGCGTGTCGCCGGATCGACGTCAACCGCGTTGTACTGCGGCCGGTACTCGACCATGCCCTTGTATTGCGTCGCCCACACCTGGCGGAACAGCGCTGCCTTGGAGGTGATGTCCGGATTCGCATCGAGGATCAGCACCTTGCTGCGGGGCTTGTGCCGGCTGAAATAGTGCGCGACCTGGCACGCGCGCTCGTACGGGCCCGGCGGGCAGCGGTAAGGCGCAAGCGGGATGCTGATGACAAAGGTCCCGCCGTCGCGCATCGCTTCGAGCTGGCGGCGCAGTGCGAGCGTCTGCGGACCGGCCTTCCATGCGTGCAGGATCTGATCGCCGCCGGGTTGCTGCAGCCCCGGCAGCGCGTCGCTCATCATGTCGACGCCGGGCGAGAGCACCAGGCGGTCATAGGGCAGCGTCGCGTCGCCGGCGAGGCGCACGGTGCGTTTGCCGGGATCGATGGCGACGGCGCTGTCGCGCACGAGTTTCACGCCATGGCGGCGCACCAGCGCGTCGTATGGCACGGTGATGTCTTCCATGCGCCGGCTGCCGCCGATCACCAGATTGGACAGCGGGCACGACACGAAGGCTGCGTTCGGCTCCACCAGCGTGACGTCGATGGCGTTACCGCTCCACTCCCGCAGGTAGCGCGCCGCCGTGGCACCGCCGTAGCCGCCGCCGACCACTACAACCTTTGCCGGCGCTGCCGCGCGCGCGCCGAGCGTACCCAGTGCAGCGGCGCCGGCGGCCGCCTTCAGAAAGTTGCGTCGTTGCATGGCGCGCTCCTACCTGACGGCGGCGAACCACGCCGCGATGGCCGTGATCTGCTCGTCGCTGTAGCCCTTGGCGATCTGGTGCATGACGGTGGCCGGACGCGTCCCGGCCTTGAACGCCTGCATCTGGGTAACGAGTTCGGACTGGGGACGTCCGGCCAGCGCCGGAATTGGACTACCCGCAGGCGGGCGGCCCTGCGGGCCATGGCAACTGGTGCAGGCAGCGGCGTGGTTGCGGGCGCGCAGTGCCGAGGGGTCTGTATCGGCCGCGGAAGCGGCGCCGCACGCAATCGGCAAGGCCAGCGCGGCCAGTGCCGCCGGCATGGGGATCCTTGTCATGGTCTCGCTCCGGGGTCCGCCCGGCGGGCGGCGCGTGGCAACCGTATCACATCGCGCGGGGGCGGGTGGAGCGAAATACGCATGACGTCAGGCAGCCAGTCGCTGCCCGACGCAGAGGCCAGGTCCTGCTCAGGGCAGGCTGCGGCCCGGCGGCAGCGCCACCGGCGAGGTCACCGGCGCAGTCACCGGGGTCGCGACAGCGCCATTGGCAGCCGACGAGTTGGCCGGCGCATTGACCGGACCACCCACGCCCGGCACCGATTGCACCGGTGCCGGTGTGCCGACGGTCCCGTCCGGCTGCGGATTCTGCGAGGTAGAGGCCTGGTCCAGGCGCGCGCGTTCGGCTTCGCTCACGTAATCGAAAGCCTTGACCACCTTGGTGACGCCGCTCGTATTGCGGGCGACTTCCGTGGCGCGGTCGCCCTCGGTCGTGGTGACGATGCCCAGCAGGTAGACCACGCCCTTGTCGGTGGTGATCTTGATGGAGTTCGACGGCACGCCCTCGGCGGTCATGAGCTGGGTCTTGACTGCGCTGGTCAGGTAGGTGTCCTGGGTCTGCGTCATGAACGACGGCGAAGACGTGATTTCCAGTTCGTTGACGACCACGCGCGCATTCGGCAGGCCGCGCACGTACTGGTCGACCTGCTGCTTCACGTTGTCGTTCGCGGCTTCGCCGGTCAGCAGGACCTTGCGGTTGAACACGGTGACGCTCACGCGCGCCTGGCCGTTGTAGCGCGAGCTAAGGGTGCTGTCGGCCTCCATCTGCAGCCCGCGGTCCACGGTCTGCGTGGCGGTCGGGCGACGGTCGGTGGCCACCGCGACGCCGCTGGCCACGGCGCCGGCCATCACCGGGAAGCAGCCGGCGAGCTGGGTGGTGCCAACCGCGAGCACGGCGGCTGTCATTGCAATGCGGGTCAGGCGGGAGGCCTGGAAAGGCAGATTCTTCATGCTGTCCTTGCTGTAGCTGGGGTAAGTGGATCAGGCTTCGCCGAGCAATGCCTCGTCGATGCCATCGCACAGGCAATGCAGGGTGAGCAGGTGAACTTCCTGGACACGCGCCGTCCGCTCGTTCGGCACGCACAGGTGGATATCGAATTCATCGAGCATGGCGCCGATCTGGCCGCCGCCCTTGCCCGTCAGCGCGACCACGCTCATGTCGCGCTGGCGCGCAGCCTCGATCGCGGCGATCACGTTGCCGGAGTTGCCCGACGTGGAAAGCGCCAGCAGGATGTCGCCGGGCTGGCCCAGCGCCTCGACCTGCTTGGAGAACACCACGCTGAAGTCATAGTCATTGCCGATGGCGGTCAGGATCGAGCTGTCCGTGGTCAGCGCGATCGCCGCCAGGCCCGGCCGCTCGCGTTCGAAGCGGCCGACCAGTTCGGCGGCGAAGTGCTGGGCGTCGGCGGCCGAACCGCCGTTGCCGCACACCAGAATCTTGTTGCCACTGGTCAGCGCGCCGACCATGCGCTCCACCGCGGCGTCGATATACGGCGCCATCACGGCCGCGGCCTGCCGCTTGGCTTCCGCGCTGTCCAGGAATTGCTGCTGAATGCTTTCGATGCTCATCGCTCGAGGGGGCCTAGTTATTACTGTGGCGGCACGGGCCGCGCGTTACCGCGCATTATGAACCAGCGCGGCCGCCGAACCGCACTCAGCCGATCTCGCCGGCCGTGTCGAGATCGAACGCATGCTGCAGCCATTCCAGCCGGCCCGGCGCCAGCGCTACCACGTCGAACCGGCACGGTGGCTGCTGCGCCAGCGTAGACAGGTAGTGCAGCGCCGCCAGTACCACGCGTCGCTGCTTGGCCGGCGTCACGCTGGCCGCGGCGCCGCCAAACGCGCTCGCGCTGCGCTGGCGCACCTCTATAAATACCAGCGTGCCGTCCGGCGCGCGCATGACCAGGTCGATCTCGCCGCCTTTGCAGCGATAATTGCGCACCACGGGCTGCAGGCCGTGCCGCTGCAGGTGAGCGAGCGCGCGGTCCTCAGCCAGCGCGCCGCGTGCCTGCGTCGTGCTTTTGAATGATGGAATCAACGGAAGTTCTCATGAGTGACTGGATCTCGCTGGCGGCCGGCCAGTCGTACCCGGCCGGCACGCTGTATGTCGTGGCGACTCCGATCGGCAATGTGGCGGACCTGTCGCTGCGTGCGCTGCATGTGCTGGGGCTGGCCGACGCCATCGCGTGCGAAGACACGCGCAACACCGGCCAACTGCTGTCGCGCGTGGGCCTGCAGCGCCCGCTGGTCGCCGTGCACGAGCACAACGAGCGCGAAGCGGCAGGCCGCATCGTGCAGCGCCTGGCTGCGGGCGAGTGCATTGCCTATGTGTCGGATGCCGGCACGCCGGGCATTTCCGATCCCGGCGCACGGTTGGTCGAGGCAGTGCGCGCCGCGGGCCTGCCAGTGGTGCCACTGCCCGGCCCCAGTGCCGCCGTGGCGGCGCTGTCGGTCGCTGGCGAAATGCTCGACACCGGCGCCGGCCGCTTCACCTTCGTCGGCTTCCTGCCGAGCAAACCCAAGGCACGCGGCGAAGCCATTGCCGCGCTGGCCTCGCTCGACCACGCCTGGGTCCTGTACGAAGCGCCGCACCGCATCGCCGAGACACTGGCCGCGTTGGCCGCGGGCCTGCCGCCCACGCGCCGGCTGCTGGTCGGGCGCGAACTGACCAAGCTGTTCGAGGAGACCCCGGTGATGACCGTGGCCGAGGCGCCGGCATGGCTGGCGGGCGAAGCCACGCGCGCCAAGGGCGAATTCGTGCTGGTGGTGGAGGGTGCCGCGGCGAACGCGGCCGATGACGGGGCGCCCGACGCGCAAGCACAGCGCGTGCTGTCTCTGCTGCTGGCGGAATTGCCCGCCAAGCGCGCGGCCAAGCTGGCTGCCGCGATCACCGGTGCGAGTACCGATGCGCTGTACAAGCTGGCGCTGGCGCAGCGCGGCGGAGACTGAAGCGAAGCTGGGAAAGAGGAAGGCGGTGGGACGGGCCGGAGCGCGTGGCGGCATGCGTCGGCCCGCGCCGCATCAGTGGCGCTTGCGCTTGGCCGTAGACCTGGCCTTCGCGGACGACTTGCCCTTGGTCGGTGCCAACGAGTTGGCCAGTTCCGGCACAGCGACGTCGTCATCGCCAGCGCCATCGCCGGCTTCATTGCCACCTGCGTCAAACTGCGGGCCCAGCGCGGCGACTTCCGTGCGCGACAAGCGCCGGATTTCGACCTGCGTGGCGCCGTGGTCGACAAAGCCCAGGCGGCGGGCGGCGCCATAGGACACGTCGAGCACGCGGTTACCGTGGTACGGACCGCGGTCGTTGATGCGCAGCACGGCCACCTTGTTGTTGCGCAGGTTGCGCACGAGCACCCAGCTGTCGAGCGGCAGCGACGGATGCGCCGCGGTCATCGCGCGCATGTCAAAGCGTTCACCGTTGGCGGTCTTGCGGCCATGGAAGCCCTTGCCGTACCAGGACGCCATGCCGCGTTGCTCGAACGAGCCCATGTCGGCGCGCAGGCCGTCGAGCGAACGGCCGCTCAGGCTGCTGTCGTCCTGATCGAGGCCAAACAGGTTCCAGCTGCCGGTATCGGGCTTGTCGGCCTTGGCAATTTTGGGCGCGCGGGCAGCCTTGGTCGGCACCGCGCCAGAGGTCCCGGCATCGGCAGAACTGCCGCCCTCGGGCGGCGTCGCACAGGCGGCCAGAACCGCGGCACATGCCGTGCATGTGCCCAGTTTTGCCAGCCGCTGCCAGCCGGAGAAGATCGGCAGAATCCAGTTCATCGCGCGAGTCTAACATCGTACTGTTCCGGCTATAGCATTGATTTTGTTACGAATTATGTGCGATCTCGCACGAATGGCCCCTCAATTCGCCGCAATCCACCGCCTGGCAAGGGATTGCGGCCGACACAATATTTTCTGAGTGTGGTGATTTAAGAGGCGCTTTTAGATCTCGCCGGCGGCCCTTCCGCCTGCCGGCGCTACAATGCCGGCACAACCTGCCGCATGCGACCGAGCCTGTCGCGGCCCACGAAAAGACACCCATGAAAGCCCTGCTGATCCCCGTCACGCCCTTCCAGCAAAACTGTTCGCTGCTGATCGACGAGCACACCGGCAAGGCCGCCGTCTGCGATCCCGGCGGCGACCTGGACCGTATCCTGGAGGCCGTGAAGGAACAGGGCGTGACGCTGGAAAAGATCTTCCTCACGCATGGCCACGTCGATCATTGTGCGGGCGCCGCGGCGCTGTCGCGCCAGCTCGGCATCCCGATCGAAGGCCCGCACGAGGACGAACGCTTCTGGATCGACCAGCTTCCCGAGCAAACGCGCCGCTTCGGCTTCGGCCAGGCCGAGGTGTTCGAGCCCAATCGCTGGTTGCAGGACGGTGATACGGTCCAGTTCGGCGGCGAGACGCTCGAGGTCTACCACTGCCCCGGCCACACGCCCGGCCACGTGGTGTTCTTCTCGCGCGCCAACCGGCTCGCCGTGGTCGGCGACGTGCTGTTTGCCGGCTCGATCGGCCGCACGGATTTCCCGCGCGGCAATCATGCGGACCTGGTCCGCTCGATCCGCACGCGCCTGTGGCCGCTGGGCGAGGACGTGACGTTCATCCCGGGCCACGGCCCGGTATCCACATTCGGCGATGAGCGTCGTAGCAACCCGTTCGTGGCCGATCACCTCATCGACGCAGCCTGATCCACAGGCCGCTCCCGCAAGCGCCATGGCCAAGCGGCAAGCTCCCGACACCCGCCCGGAGATCTACGTCAGCACCGACATCGAGGCTGACGGACCGATCCCCGGCCCGCATTCGATGCTCTCGTTTGCATCGGCCGCCATGCTCGCCGACAAGACCGTGGTCGGCACATTCTCGGCCAACCTGGAGACCTTGCCCGGCGCGGTTGGCCATCCGGTCCAGATGCAATGGTGGGAAACGCAGCCTGAAGCCTGGACCGCCTGCCGGCGCGACCTGCAGCGGCCCGAGGAAGCGATGGTCCGCTACGTCGAGTGGGTCGAGAGCCTGCCCGGCAAGCCCGTGTTCGTGGCGTTCCCGGCCGGCTTCGATTTCACGTGGATGTTCTGGTACATGATGCGCTTCGTCGGCCGCTCGCCGTTCGGCTGGGCCGCGCTCGACGTCAAGACGCTGGGCTTCGCGCTGACCGGCCTGCCATACCGCAAGACCGTCAAGCCGGCGTTTCCGGACGCCTGGAAAGATCCGCTTCCCCACACCCACGTGGCGCTCGACGATGCGCTGGAACAAGGCGCCCTGTTCTGCAACATGCTCGCGGAACTCCGGGCGCGTGAAGCCAGGCTGGCTGCTGGCGAGGTCTCCGACGCAAGCGAACCTTCACCTCCGCCGGTGACGGAGTGAGCCGCTGTTTCCGCCGCATGTGCGTGGGCTGGCATCTGCCGGCAAGCCGCCTATAGTAAAGATGCAGGTGGCGGCACCGGGTGAAACCTGACGACTTGCGATTCGCGGACCAGCGCAATCACGCCATCTGCCTGCGCCATCGCGTTGCCCGGCCTGCGCGGCTCCCGCCGAGGAGGTGTTGATCATGCGTATTCCTACCGACCTGCATTTGAGGGAACTGGCCGGCCGGATCCATTGGCCGCATCCCGCCGCGCGCAATGCTTCACCAATCACCCATCGACACACCTCGGATGAAGATGCCGAAGTCGCCAAGGCGACGCTGTATGTGAGTACGGTTACGTTGGTCGTGCTGCTGGTCGTGCTGGCGGCTATCGCTTTCGGTCAGGAAGCTATGCACTGGTTGGGTGTTCCTTAAGACGACTCAATCTGAAGCTATCTGGTTTTGCTGACCGGGCCGGCCTCTGCCTTTGGTGGAGGCCGGTTTTGATTTTTGGTCCGTTGGTGTCCCACGGATCACCTTCCGAAGCCCTATCTCGGCATCGTACCCAAGTTCTTGTGCCGCGTGCGAAGCCCTGCGTTGTTTCCGACATCGTCCATTATCAGTTGCTCCGTGGTCAGACCCATGCGCCAATTCCTTTGCGCCGAACCCGCTAGCATCATCCTGCGCAAATTGCGCTGAATCGAAGTTTTGCGATTTTTCGAAATCATTCGATTGAGCCCGGTGGGGTCATTAGGATATTTTTGAGGGTAGAAATTGCATTCAAAAATCTAGTTGCCGGAGTTTTCTATGTGCCTCCCGCCTGTTTACTTCATAACCGGTGTTTTCCCTTCTCCTGACAGCGTCACATGAATCGGCGCAACACTAGCATTAGCAAGGTTGCGGGCATTGATTTGCAATGGCCGCTTGGGCTTGTGGTCATCTTCAGCGTGTTCGGCAATCTGGCGGCACTTGTGCCTTCGCTGTTCTTGCTGCAAGTCTATGATCGTGTTCTAAGCAGCCGTAGTATCGAAACGCTGTGGATGCTGGTGTTTATTAGCATCTTGGCCTATCTCCTGTCGTTTGGTCTTGAGTACGCGCGCGGACTCATTCTCGCTGATACGGCGTTGCACTTTGGGGTGGCGTGCCGTAGCCACAGTGATAAATATCTGTTGTTGTCCCTGGCCGGCGGACAATCAGCGACCGGCGCTGCGTTGCCGAACGATATGCGGACGGCGGAGGCGTTTCTGTCGGGGCCTGGCTTACCGTTGCTACTGGATGCCCCTTGGGGCCTTTTTTTCCTGTTAGTGGTCTTTGCATTCGACGCCCGTCTCGGTTTAGTGGCGCTCGGCGGCCTTTTTCTCATGGTCTTGGTCGCTTATCTCGATAAGCGCCTAGTCGCACGGAAAATGGAAGCGGCAAGCGAGTCCCAAGCGCTGGCAGAGCGGGCAGATCGGGAGCTTCAGTTGCACGCGATTACGCTGCTGCAGATGGGCGGCACGCGAGAACTGGTTGCTGCGCATAGCGCTTTGCGACTTCGGGAGCAGCTTGCGGGAACAGCCCTGGTGATATCGCTTTCGTTCTATCGGCTCGCTTCGAAGGCGGTCATGGGTGGGCTGCAGACCGCCATGCTCACGGCCGGAGCCATTCTGGTGATCAACAGCCATGCCAGCGGGGGCATCATGCTCGCAGCCACCTTGCTCCTTGGTAAGGTGTTGCAGCCATTGCAACCGTTGGCCGCATCCTGGCAATCCATTAGCAACGGGCTAACGGCATTCCTGCGCCTACATGCATGGCTTCAACAGCCAAATGAAGACACCAAGCCGATGACCCCGGCCACGGCGGATTTGATCGTGGACGCTCTGGGCTTCGGCTATCCGAATACCTCGTGCCCAGTGCTAATGCAAGCATCATTTAGGCTTGCGGGTGGTGAGTTGTTGATCATTCGCGGAGCCAGTGGGAGTGGCAAGACAACGCTTGCCCGACTGCTATCGGGTATGTATCGCCCCCATCGTGGTGCTGTCACCCTCGATGCGAAGAGTACGTACACGGTCGACCGGGTCGGTGGGAATGGCATTGGCCTGTTGGCGCAGGATGCCGCAATCTTCAGTGGCACCATTGCCCAGAACATCGGTAGGACCATGCATGGTGGGGCGCAGCGCCCGGCACAGCAAGCCCTAGAGTGTGCCGCAAAAATGGTCGGCATCCATGAGTGGATTCTGAGCCTGCCGCTCGGTTATGAAACGCCGATTGGATCCGACGGCCACCATTTGACCTATGCCGAAACTCGCTTTATTGAGCTCGCGCGTAGCGTGTATTGGGCCCCAAAGCTTATCGTGCTTGACGAACCGGCCACGCGCTTGGATGAAGCGTGGCGCACACGCTTGCAGCTTGCGATCGAGCGAATGTTGGATAGCGGTATGGCTGTCGTCATCTGCGCAATTGAGTCGCCGTTCCCCGTGGATGCCTCACAGCTCGCGCACCTGCGCGGCGGCACCGTGCTACGTGAGTCGCAGCTGCAAGCACCGCCCATGCCAATTTCGCCGCCAATAGTGGCAAGTCGCGTACATCCGCTGCGTTCGGTTGGCGCGCCTAGCGTACCCGGAGCGCAATGATGTCGCAGCCGGTTGAGGCATTGCCTGCACTTGCAAGGACAGGACACTGGATTGGCGGGATCTCCATTCTTGGGTGCGGTCTGGCTTCCGCTGCATGGTTGGCGCTTGCCCCACTGAATGGCGCGGTTGTGGCGCAAGGGACTGTCAAGGTGGCCGGCGATCGTAAGGAGGTCCAGCATGTAACCGGTGGTACGGTTCATCGGATTGTGGTGACGGAAGGCGATACCGTTGCCATAGGCGCTCCGCTAATTGTTCTTGGCGATGAGCACGTTTCCGCTTCTCTTGAGGGCATCGATATTGCGCTGGAAGCGCTCCGGATGAAGCGCTTGCGCCTGGAGGCGGAAGCCAAGCTGGCCGATACCGTCGAATTTCCCCAAGCTGGGACGCAGAGGATGAGGGAACTGGTCAGTTTGGAAACCGGCGTGTTTCAGGCACGACGCCATGCTCTCATCGGGCAACGACATATCCTTGCGCAGCAGGAAGGGGAGATCGATAAGGAACTCCGCACTCTATACAAGCTGGAGGCGAGCTCCAATGGCGTTCGCCAGATAACCAAGCGGGAGGAAGCATTGAACCGGAGCCTTCGGGAAAGGGGGTTCATCTCAGAAATGCGTGTGGCGCAGTTGGAAAAGGAACATCTGCAAAGCCAGATACAGCAAACCAACTATGAGGCCGAAACGGTCCGCGCCAGGCAGCGCCGCGAAGATATACGTCTCCGCCGCGCCACGCTGGAGGCCGATTATGCGAAGCAGGCTAATGAAGAGCTCAGGGAAGCAAATGCTCAACTTCTCAGGCTTGAAGAGGACAGGCGCCCTCTCAAGGACGCGGAGCTCAAGCAAACTCTTCGGGCGCCCGTAGAGGGAGTGGTGATCAACCTGAAGGTAAAGACGCCAGGAGCAGTGATTGCGCCGGGTGCTCCTGTGCTGGAAATAGTGCCTCGCAATCAACCGCTTGTGGTAGAGGCGCACGTTCATCCAGAACAGATCGCCGATGTCACCTTGAATCAAGCCGCGAGCCTCCACCTTACCGCTTACTCGACTCGCAAGGTGCCGCGAATCGATGGGCGGGTTATCTACATTGGTGCCGATCGTCTGGAGGACAACATAACACGCGAGGCGTATTACCTAGTGCGCACTTCCGTTGAACCAGCTTCTCTTGCTCACGCTCGCGCGGTAAGCGGCGAGCCCGTGGCGCTAGCACCGGGCATGGGCGCCGAAGTCTTCATCACCACGCGGGCGCGCAGTGCGCTGACCTATCTCCTCGATCCTATCTTGCAGGGAATCAATCGTTCGATGCGGGAACACTGAATGGAAGTTGGCTCATGCGGAGCAATTTTTCAGGTCCCACGCCTATGCATCGGCTAATCCGGGCAGTTAGACAATTGGATTACGCTCGCCAGCGGGATACCAGTAATCATTCGGCGATCATATGTATTCTTCGAATTTTTCCGAACGTGTTGGAGTAATCCTTAGATCCTTCAAGGGAACCATATGGATTCTCTCAATCATCTTCCCCATTCTTGGCTATCCGACCTTGCTTGAATATGTCAATTCTGTACCAAAAAGGGAAAATCTGCGCTGGTTGTCCGGTGACGTGATATCGGTGAGAAAAAAATCGCCACATATGACATTGAAGTTGAGTGATGGATCAATTCACGGATTTGATTTCTACGGAAATTTATCGGGACTTGCGCGAGGTCGACCGGAGCTCTCTGATGAGCAAGTCACCAATTATGAATCGTTCTTGGGGTGCAGCGCACGAATAGGTGTTTCTGATGTCAAGTGGTCGATTATTGAAATGCCGCAACGAATTTGGGAGCTCGACTGTTACAAGAAAGGAATCGAGTACGAAAAATCAGCACGAGACGCTCAATGGATTAAAAGAGCGATGCTTTGGGTGGCTTTGCTGATGAATGCTTTCCCAATATATTTGATTTTGCGCGTCTTTGCGTTCGAGTGCAAGAAATGGAAAGATTCCGAAAATAAAAAATTTCGTTGCAATTGATGCGCCCCTCACTGTCGTTTTTCAATATGAGGTACTTTTGCAATGGAGAATTAAATGGCGGTTCCAATAAATGGTCTTACTGTATTTTTGGCTCAAACATCAGCAGGCGTTTCGGCCGCTAGTGCGCTCACCGATCCAAAGAACCTTACGGCAACTGTTATTGGTGTGGGACAAGCTGCGCAGTCTGTAGTCTCCATTGCGTCCACCGACATCCCAAGGGCCTCAATTCCAAGTCTCGGCGCAGCACTCAGTGCAGCCGGAGCTGCTTACAGCATCTCCAATATTCTAAACAGCTACAATGCGAGTGGTTCTGTGAGTTCGGTGAACTTAGCAGATATTTCATCGCTTGTCGCGAATATGGCTGGCACAGTGGCGACCCTTGGCGCGGGGGAGGCCGCTATTAGCGCGGTGCTTGGTTTTGCGGTGATTCCCGCTGCAATTGCATCCACTCCCGTGGTTGTCGGTCTAACGCTCGTCGGAATCGGTGCCGGAGCCTTTGCTCTGGTGGCGTCTTCCAAGGGATGGAAAGTGGATGATCTCGGAAATTGGGTTGCCGCGTCCCTGAACTCCGAAGAGATCGCTCAAGCCGATTCAATGGTCAAATCAATTTCGTCCGACCCACAACGCATTGCTCACATTCTCAGCGATTTGGGATTAACCGCGACCTCCGTTGGGAAGTGGAATATTGAACATGGCCTCTCACCTTCCGGCCTAAAAGTAGGAAGTATCGAAATTGTCGATATTGGCATCCTGGGAAAGGTGACGGTCTCGGCCAGTCGTGATACCAGCACTGACCAGATAACTGAAACCATTATCAAAAATGGCATCTTCTCGGAATACTACTACGATGTGCTCGGCGCCTGCCTTCGCGAGGACGTGCATTTCGGAGACAGGAATTCCAGTGTGAGCTTCTCTCGTCAATTCGACAACGGTAGACTCATTGAAAGCTACTACGACATTGACGGTCATGAGATTTCCAGCTATGTGCATCAAAGCACATCATTGAACTCGCCTTTGGTCTGGGTGTGGGAAAAAGCTGAAGGCAAAGTCAGCGAATATGTCTACGATAGCAACGGAAATTGGGTGGGGACTTATCTGCATCAGACTGATTCGCTGAGTTCCCAGCTAATTTCCGGCTGCGAGAAAGTTGATGGCCGGATGCACGAGTATTGCTACGATACCAGCGGCAACTGGAGTGCAACCTTCATTCATCAGACCGATTCGTTCGCCTCTCCGTTAGTATCAGGATGCGAGAGGGTGGATGGCAAGATGAACGAGTATAACTACGATGGCAACGGCAATTGGAAGGCCACCTACATACATCAGTCTGATTCACTAAATTCGCACTTGATCTGGGGTTGTGAGAAATCCGGTGGCAAGATGAATGAATATCTCTACGATGCGACCGGCCATTGGAGTGGCACCTTCGTTCATCAGGGTGAATCGCTTTCTTCGCCTTTGGTTTGGGGATGTCAAAAGTCCGATGGAAGAATCAATGAATACAAATACGATGCCGAAGGGCACTGGAGCGGTACCTTTATCCATCAGACAGACTTGCTGAGCTCTCCCCTGACTTGGGGCTGTGAAAAGATCGATGGCCGCATGAGTGAATATATTTATGACTCGACCGGTCATTACATCGGCTCGAATGTTCATCAAAACGAATCGCTGGCATCCCCCCTAACTTATAGTCAAGTTATCGAGAACGGAAAATTCTTGGAAAAGACCTACGATTCGTCGGGAAGTGTGGCGACAACTGCGTGGCATGCGAGTGCAGATCCTAATAGCTTCGTAACAACCAAATACTGGACGGAGAACGGCCACTTTCGTACCTGGTGGACGGACGGTGCAGGACACTATGCCGATTCAATGTACAATGGAACTGACCCGTTTTCCGGACTCGCAAAGCAGAATTTTGTTGACCAAACTGGCCATCTCCACGTTCAAAATTTCCACGACCCACGGTCGCCCACGCAGCCAACCGATTATGTCTACAAGGGTGGTACTGTCGATTCAGGTCTAGCGTATATCGGCTTGCAAGTGAAACCGGGGTTGATTGCATATTTTACGCCCATAGGGTTTTCCGGTGGAGCGCCGTTTTACGCGTCAAATGGCAATCTGAGCGACAGTCTTCCTCATTGGGTATCTGTCCCCAATGGTGGCACCCCTAGTCAACCATATACTTACCGGCCGAGCGGTGAAGTGACCTATTATTTTCCCGCGGAGGGAGATTTGCCCGCAGGAAGGACGGTGATCGGCGAATTGTACGTTGAGGAATTTCACTACTTAAATTGATTTTGAACGATATGCCGGCGGCACGCGTCGGCGATTTTGTTTTCGCCCATTTTGGCATTGATTTTGTGACAAGAATGTTGAGTATATTAAGGGCTATCATCGTCGCCGTAGCGAGCTTTGTGCTGCATGGTTGTGAATCGCCGGATGTTTATACTCCCACCCACGCATTTTCGGATAAAGGACGAGTAGGGTGGCGTTGCGAATTCAAGTCAATCTCGTACCCAGCGGTAGCTCGCCGGCAGGGACAACAAGGTACTGTAACGCTGCGAATTACAGTGGACGATAAGGGAAGTATTGTGTCCACGGAAATTGCCGCATCTTCGGGCTGGCCGTTGCTGGATGCTGCTGCGATTGAGGCGGCGAGTAGAGCCGTGTGCCCGCCTTTCGCTGACCCTGTAAGAGGATTTGCTGCCAAGGTAACGTTTAGGCAGCCTCTGGGGTTCTATTTGGACGAGCCCTCGCCGGTCTGGCGGCGCCCAGCAATGCCAGGCAGCCTGTGATTCATTACGGGCCAATATTTCTCATTCCTACCTAGCCGCTAGCCGCCTGCAAGGCGTTGCGGCTGGCTACATCGGAGCGCGGTAGCGTAGTCACGCTGGCACGGCTGGCGATGCCCACAGCGAATTCCGTCTTGTTGTCGCTCGCCCAGACAAAAGTCAGGGACGCGACCGGGAAACGAGGCGTCCGCTAAGAACGCCAGCTCCGAAGGGCATCCCAACCCAAATCACCCCAACAAACTAACCACCTTCTCCGGCGGCCTCCCAATAGCCGCCCTCCGATTCCGCACCACCACCGGCCGCTGCAGCAAGATAGGATTGTCGGCGACCGCCGCCAGCAGCTCGGCATCCGTCAGCCCCGGATCGGCCAGATCCAATTCCTGATAAGCCGCCTCGTTATCCCGCATCATTTCCCGCGCCGACACCCCGAGCATGGTCTGCAACTGCCGCAGCGTCGACAGCGAAGGTGGCGACTTCAGATACTCCACGATCTCTACCGGTTCACCGAGGCGCTCACCAGCGGCCTCGACCAGGGCCAGCGTTTCGCGCGATTTCGAGCAGCGAGGGTTGTGATAGATGGTGATCATGGCAGATATCCTTCTTGTCGAATAATCACGCACTATATACGTGCACCAGCGCTGTGCAAGCCTGCCGCCCGATGCCGGCACGCATTGTGCTGAATGCCTCGCACTCTACGATTGCCAGCCATGGCGGCGACACCGATTCCCATGACGATTTCCCCGACTGCGGCGCGAGCCGACCAGCCACGCAAACCCTTCACCCTCCGCAATGCCGGTCCTGCCGACGTGTCGGCCATCCAGGCAATCTACGCCCACCACGTACTGCACGGCCGCGCCTCGTTCGAGGAAACCCCGCCCGACGTGGACGATATGCAGTTGCGCATGGCCGAAGTCCTGCGCAAGGGATTGCCGTACCTGGTCGCGGAGCGCGACGGTGAGGTGCTCGGTTACGCCTATGCCTCGTCATACCGCGCCCGCAGCGCTTACCGGTACGCCATCGAGGACTCCATCTATATTGATCACCGCTGTGTAGGCGAAGGTCTGGGGCGAACCCTGCTGGAAGCGCTGATCGCGCGCTGCGAGACCGGGCCGTGGCGGCAGATGGTCGCGGTGGTCGCCTGCACCGCCAGCGGCGAAGGTGCTGGCTCGCTCGCCGTGCATGAGCGGCTTGGTTTCCGCACGGTCGGCCGGCTCGAAGCGGTCGGCTTCAAGCACGGACAGTGGATCGATACGGTACTGATGCAGCGGCCGCTTGGCGCTGGCAACGGGACGCTGCCCGAATAGTCTGCCAGTCGTCCCGGCAGTCGTCCGTCAGGCCGCCCGGAGCGCCAGGCTCCCCGTCCACGCGGCGAGTCGATCGAAGCCCCGTGTGACAAAGTCTGCGCCGCGGGCCATATTCTCCATGCGCACGACTTCGACCTGCGTGATGCCGACCGAGCCGAATACATACTGCAGGTAAGGCGTCATCATGTCGCGCTGGCTGCCCGGCCCGTCATGGAATGGTCCGCCACACGACACCACGGCCAGCACCGGGCGGTCCACCAGCAGGCCGGCCTTGCCGGCAGGCGTGCTGCGGAAGGTCCGGTTGGGCCGCACCACGTGGTCGATCCAGGCCTTGAGTGCGGACGGCACCGTGAAGTTGTGCATCGGCGTCGAGATCAGCACGATATCTGCCGCCTCCAGTTCACCAATCAGCGTCTCGGACAACGCCAGTGCGGCAAGCTCGGCGGGACCGCGGTCCGCAGCCGGCATCAGGCTTGCGCGGGCCATGGCGCCGTCGATATGAGGCACCGGGTCAGCGGCAAGGTCGCGATCGATCACGGTCAGGGGCCCGTGCCGGCGTTCCAGCCACGCGATCATGCGAGCGCCGGCCTGCCGGCTATGGGAGTTTTCGGCGCGCGGACTGACGCTCAGGTAAAGGAGCTTGGGCATGATCAATCCAGAACGATGTTGAAACGCAGCGCCGACGCCAGCAGGCCGTTGCGGTAATAGAAGCGGTGGCCAAGCACGTTGGTGAGCGGCGTATCGAGCACCAGCTTGGTGCAACCGAGCGCACGTGCCTCATTTTTGAGCCGATCCATCAGCCGGGCACCGTACCCACCACTGCGCGCGGACTCATCGGTGACAAGGTCATCGACGTAGAAGTGCACGCCGTGGACCAGGTTGTCCTGCACGCGGAAGCCCGCCAATGCGACCGGACGATCCTGGTCCCACGCGGCCATGAGCCGGTAGCCGGCCGCCTGCTGGCGGCGCCAGCGAACGATAAATTCGTTCACGTCTGTTAGATGAGGACGAAGCTGGCGCATCAAGCCAAAGCAGGCCGCCACATCGACGGAATCATCAACGTAACGAATATCTTCGCTAACTTTTGCGATTGGCATATTCATCTTGCAACTCCAGTGTCGGACGTCGGCGGCGTGAACCGGTAGCCCACGGCGATACGGTTCCAGAAGTTGATGCTGGCGATCGCCGTGCCGAGGAACGCAAGTTCCTGTTCAGAGAACTGTTCCCGGACCTGCGCGTAAGCGGCATCCCCGGGTCCATCGCCTGACAGATCGGTCAGTGCTTCGGCCCAGGCCAGCGCGGCCTGCTCGCGGTCGCTGAACACGCCGGCGTCACGCCATGCCGCGAGCAGGTCGAGCTTGCGCGGATCGACATCGAGCTTGCGGATGATGTTCAAGTGGAACTGCAGGCAGAACGCGCAGCCGTTGATCTGCGAGACGCGCAGCTTGACGAGCTCTACCAGCGCTTTGTCCAGCCCGGAGTCGGTCACGGCCTTGCTGAGCGCAGCCAGCGCGGCATAGACGGCGGGAGCGGTCTGGGTGAATTGCTGGTATTCCATGCGTGCCAGGGTGTTCGCCATTGGGTCCTCCGTTGGAAGTGATAATATCAGAGCACGAACATAATATAAGAGCACTGACATCATGCGCAAGACCAAGGACAAGACCGTATCGGCGGCAGGGAATTCGGGGGCGGAAGGCGTACCCATTCCAGCGCCCGGCGAAGGCAAACGCGGGGAAAGCGGTTATTTGGGCTACCTGCTCCGCCAGGCCGGCGCCGCGAATCGCCTGCGTATGGAGCGAGCACTCGCGGATCTCGGCGTGACGCCGCCGCAGTTCGTGGTGATGACGATGATCGGCGCGTACCCGGGCGTGTCGAACGCCGATCTCGCGCGGCTCGCGGTGCTGACGCCGCAGACAGTCAGCGTGATCATCGGCAACCTGGACAAGGCCGGCGTCATCGAACGCCAGCCGCATCCGGTGCATGGCCGCATCCAAAACATCGCACTGACGGAGGCAGGCAAGACGCTGCTCGCGCAATGCCGGGAGCGCGCGCAGGAGAACGAGGCGCGCCTGCGCACGGGACTCACAGAGGCCGACGAGCAGGTTGTCCGGCGCTGGCTGGTAGCGCTGGCCGTCGAGACGGAGTGACGCCCGCAAAAGAAAAGGCCCGCATTGCTGCGGGCCCTTGATCTGTACGGCGAGACGCCGAAGGCTTAAGCCATCAGATCCGACAGCGCCAGCGCCACCACTTTGGTCGCGCGGTTCAGGTCATTGAGGCGCAGGTTCTCGTCCGAGTTGTGGCCGCGTGCTTCCATCAGCGTGCGCGGGCCGGCGCCGTACAGCACCGTCGGGATGCCACGCTTGGTGTAGTGGCGCGCGTCCGTGTACAGCGGCACGCCTTGCACCGGGATCTCCACGCCAAACACCGACTCGGCACGGCTCTTCAGCGCGCCGATCAGCTTTTCCACGCCCGGCAGTTCCGACAGCGGCTCGGCCAGGATGATGCGCTCGACCTTCACTTCGATGCCCGGACGGTCCTTCGCGGCCTTTTCCACCACGGCGCGGATTTCGCCTTCGGCGTCGAAGCCGATTTCCTCGGGGATCATGCGGCGGTCGACGCGGAAGGTCACCAGGTCCGGCACCACGTTGGTGTTGATGCCGCCCTTGATCAGGCCAACGTTCAGCGTGGCGGTGTCGATGCCCGGCACCTTGGACTTGCGCGTGGCCAGCTCGGCGCGCAGGCCGTAGATGGCTTGCAGGATGTGCGTGGCGGCTTCGATAGCGTCGACGCCGGTGTGCGGCATGGCGGCGTGGCCTTGCTTGCCCTTGACCGTCACTTCGACGTGCAGGCAGCCGTTGTGCGACGACGTGATGCCATACGAGAAGCCCGCCGAGATCGCGTAGTCGGCCTTGCTGAGGTTGTTGTCGAGCAGGAACTTGGGACCGATGTCGCCGCCGGTTTCCTCGTCATAGGTGAACTGCAGCTCGACCGCGCCGTTGATCTTCGCGCCCTGCTTTTCGGCTTCCATCAGCGCCAGCACGGCGTAGGTGTACGTGGCGAAGTCCGACTTCGACACCGCCACGCCGCGGCCGTACATGACCGGGCCGTGCTCGCTGTCCGCAATCTCGCCGCCGTACGGGTCCTTGGTCCAGCCCAGGCCCGGAGGCACCACGTCGCCGTGGGCGTTCATGGCGATGACCGGGCCGCCCGTGCCGAATTGCTTGCGCACGACCAGGTTGGTCGCGCTGATCATGCCGGCGGCCTTCACCTGCGCTTCAGGCACCTTGTGCGCTTCGACGGTGAAGCCCAGACCTTCCAGCAGTTCCTTGGCGCGCTTGCCGTGGGCATCGCAGTCGCCCGCCGGGTTGTCGGAGGGCACCTTGACCAGCTCCGCCAGGAAAGCTTCCTGTTGCGGGCGATGCTGGTCGATGAACGTCGTCAGCGTGGTTTCGATCGGGTTCATATTGTCTCGTGCGGTCATGGCTTGTTTTCTGGGAATCTTAGTAACAGGAAGCGTTCGGGGGACAGTCTTATTGCTGCCGCTGGAAGTGCTCGACGAAATCGCTGAACACGCGCGCGGACAGTTCGGCGTCCTCGGCGGTCATGGTTTCGGTCGGATGGTGGCTGATGCCGCCGTTGCCGCAGCGCACGAACAGCATCGCGACGTCGGCAATCGCGGCAATGGCCATGGAGTCATGGCCGGCGCCGGAGGGAAGGTGGCGCACCGGCACGCCCTGGCGGGCGACGGCGGCGGCCCATTGCTCCTGCAGCCACGAGGCGCAGGGAACACTCTTGGCTTCGTGCGTCTTGCGCACCTGCGCACGCACGTTGCGGCGTGCGCACACGCGTTCGATTTCGGCCAGCACGTCGTTGACGGCGGCTTCGCGCTCGGCGTCCTCGCCGGCGCGGATGTCGATCGAGAACACCGCGCGGCCCGGCACCGTATTAGTCGCGCCGTTCGGCACGTTGAACTGGCCCACGGTGCCCACCAGGCCCGGCTTGCCGCCGCAGCGCTTTTCGATGTAAAGGCCGATTTCGGCACCCGCCATGGCCGCGTCGCGGCGCATGTCCATCGGCACCGTGCCGGCGTGGCCGGCCAGGCCTTCGAGTTCGATGACGAAGCGGGTCGCGCCCGAGATCGCGGTCACCACGCCGACCGGCAGGCCTTCGTTGAGCAGCACCGGGCCCTGTTCGATATGGACTTCGATGAAGGCCACCACCTTCTTCGGGTCATGCGCGGCGGCGGGCAGGCCGGCCGGGTCGAAACCGGCCGCGGCCATCACTTCGCGCATGGTCTTGCCGCTGTCGTCGACGTTGTCGAGCACGTTGTTGTCGAAGGTGCCGGCAATGGCGCGGCTACCCAGCAGCGTCGCCTTGAAACGCACGCCCTCTTCTTCCGCGAAGCCGACCACCTCGATCGCGAACGGGAAACGCTTGCCCTGGCGGTTCCATTCCGCCACGCAAGCGACCGGCAGGATCACGCCGAGGTTGCCGTCAAAGCGGCCGGCGTCGCGCACGGTGTCGAAATGCGATCCCGTCAGCAGTGCCGGAGCACCCGGCTCCGTGCCTTCATAGCGGCCGATCACGTTGCCGGCGGCGTCACGGCGCACGGTCATGCCGGCGGCCTGCATCCATTCGGTCAGCTGTGCGGCCGCGCCGTGGTGTGCCTCGGTCAGGTAAGTGCGGGTGAGCAAGCCGGGCTGCTCGGTGTGAACGGCCAGGGCGTCGGCCCAGGTCATGATGCGCGTGCCGATGTCTGCGGACGGCGACAGGTTTGCTGCCATGCGTTGTCTCCTGCTGGAAGGGCTTGAAGCCGCGGCACGCTTGGCTGGCGAGGTGCCAGTCGGGGCAGTCACCCCATGGGCCGAAGCTCTATTCTGTGCGATTCATGGTAGCACAGTGAATTCAAAAATTGCATACAAAAATGATATGCACTATATTCGGTTCCACGTTCAGACAATCCGCTGCGGACAATCCGGTCCGGACAACGGATTGCGTGGATTCCGCCCCAACAGGGGGGCAGTCCGCGAAGGTGATGTGCCGGTGACTCGGACACGCACCCTGAATGGCAAGGCCGGCAGCCCAAATAGCCAGCGCAGCACCGGGCGGCAGGCATTCCTGAATCAAAACGGGCGGCCCGGCGACAGGCCAGGCAACGACCCGGTACGGAGACAACCATGCAGCACGCAGTCCAGTCGCGCCCCGCCCCTGGTGGCCGCCTCCACACCCGCTTTACCCGGTCGCTGTTCGGCCAGGTGCTGATCGCCCTCGTGATCGGCACGGCGCTCGGCATGCTGTTCCCCGAATTTGCCGCCAAGCTCAAGCCGCTTGGCGATGCATTCATCAAGCTGGTCAAAATGCTGATCGGCCCCATCGTGTTCTGCGTGGTCGTGGCCGGTATCTGCGGCGCGGGCGAGCTCAAGAAGGTCGGCCGCGTCGGCATCAAGGCGGTGGTGTACTTCGAGATCGTCACCACCATCGCGCTGGCGCTCGGCATCCTGCTGGCCTATGTCTTTCACCCGGGCACGGGCATGAACGTGGATCCGCGCTCGCTCGATGCATCGGCCATCTCCGGCTATATCGAGAACGCCACCAAGGTGAAGAGCGAGGGCACGGCCGATTTCCTGCTCAAGCTGATTCCCAATACGATCATGGGTGCCTTCGCCAGCGGCGACGTGTTGCAGGTGCTGCTGATCTCGGTGCTGTTCGGCTGCGCGCTGTCGCTGGTCGGTGAAAAGGCCAAGCCGCTGGTAAGCCTGATCGACACCTTCTCGCACACGCTGTTCAAGATGATGGGTTTCATCATCAAGCTCGCACCGCTGGGCGTGCTGGGTGCAGTGGCCTTTACCGTCGGCAAGTACGGCATCGGCTCGCTCAAGCAGCTCGGTTTCCTGGTAATTCTGTTCTACGGTGCCGTGACAGTGTTCGTGCTGGTGGTGCTGGGCACGATCATGCGCCTGTGCGGCTTCTCCGTGATCAAGCTGATCCGCTACCTGCGCGCCGAATTGCTCGTGGTACTGGGCACCGCTTCGTCGGACAGCGTTTTGCCGCAGGTGATGAAGAAGCTGGAATTCATGGGCATCAAGAAGTCCGTGGTCGGCCTCGTGATCCCGACCGGCTACTCGTTCAACCTTGACGCGTTCTCGATCTACCTGACGCTGGCCGCCGTGTTCATCGCGCAGGCTACCAACACGCCGCTGGCCATGGGCGACCTGCTCGGCATCCTGGCGGTGGCGCTGGTCACCTCCAAGGGCGCGCACGGCATTCCGGGCTCGGCCATCGTGATCCTGGCGGCGACGCTGTCGGCGCACCCGGCCATCCCGGCGATCGGTCTGGTGCTGGTGCTGTCGGTGGACTGGTTCATCGGCATTGCCCGCGCGCTGGGCAACCTGATCGGCAACTGCGTCGCCACGGTCGTTGTGGCCGCCTGGGAGAAGGATATCGACCGCGACCGCGCGCGGGACGTGCTCAACGGCGTGGTGCCGGCCACCGAGTTGGACGAAGGCCTGCCGATGGCCGATGCGGCCCACAATGCGGCGCCGGTGCCGTCCCCCGCGGCGGGGCGCTAGAATCTCGGCATTTCCCCAAACGCGCAGGCCCTGCGCCCAAGCAAGCCATGCCCGAGCATATCGATCCCGACATGACCGCCGAAGCGATTGCCGATGACATCGTCGCGGCGATCGTCTCGCACCGGCTGCCTCCGGGCACCAAGCTGCGGGAGGAAGCCCTGGCCAGCGTCTACCGCGTAAGCCGCACCAAGGTGCGCGCGGCGCTGTTGATGCTGTCCAAGGACAAGGTCATCCAGATCGTGCCGGACAAGGGCGCCTTCGTCGCCAAGCCGAGCGCCGAGGAAGCGCGCGAAGTCTTCGCGGTGCGCCGCATCCTGGAGGCGGCGCTCGCGCGCGAGTTCGTCGCCAAGGCAAAGCCTGCCGACTACAAGCGCATCGACAAGCACCTGTCCTCCGAGCGCAAGTCGATCGAAGGTGTCGATGCCCAGACCCGTACGCGGCTGCTCGGCGATTTCCACATCGTGCTGGCCGAAGTGGTCGGCAACAGCGTGCTGACCGAGATGATGCGCGAGCTGTCGGCGCGCAGCGCGGTCATCACCATGCTGTACCAGTCGCGGCGCGATGCGGCGTGCTCGTCCGACGAACACCGCGAGTTTATCGAGGCTGCCCGCGCGGGCGACGTGGAGCGCGCGGTGGCGCTGATGGTCGACCACCTCAGCCACGTCGAGGCCGCCCTGCATTTCGAGGAAAACGCGCCGGCAGCGCGCGGCAAGGACCTGGTTGCAGCGCTGCTGGCGTAGCGGCATCGCCGCTTGACCCCGGTCAAAGCGCTTGCGGGGTCGCCGATGCAATATTGACCCCGCTCGTGAAGACGCGGGGGCGCACTTCACGGGCACTGTGCCTGACTGATTCCTCCTGGCAGGCCGCCCGCCCACCGCAACGGTGTGCGGGCTTTTTCTTTTTGGAAGACTGTCTTTGCCGGTTGCCGCCCCGCCCGGCCGCGCCACATAATTTCCGCTGCTGCGGCGCGGCATTGCGCAGGCGGACATGAATCGAATCCGTCTTCGGGTTAGCATGTCGCAGGCCCGAGCCGCGATAACTACAGACAGGAGACACCCATGCACGTTTTCGCCCACGCCGACCCCTGCCGCAACGCCTGGCTGACTACGCGCACATCGCGCTGAACCTGGCCCTGCTTCCCCTGCTCCCTTTACGTGAACCGCCGGCGTGCCCCTGCGCAAGCCGGTGCCTTGTCTCGCTCACCCAATCCACAGAGGGAATTCCATGTCCAGTGCATTCCGCCCTGACGCGCTCGCCGGCAAGACCGTCTTTGTCGCCGGCGGCTCGTCCGGCATCAACCTTGGCATCGCGCAAGGCTTTGCGCGCGCCGGCGCGAAGCTCGCGCTGATCAGCCGCGACCCCGAGCGCGTGGCGGCCGCTGCCGCCACCATCACCGAAGCCGGCGGCACCGCCATCGGCATGGCCGCCGACGTGCGCGACTACGCCGCGGTGGAGGCTGCGCTGAAACAGGCGCGCGACACGCTTGGCCCGATCGACGTCGTCATCTCGGGCGCGGCCGGCAACTTCCTGGCGCCCGTGGTCGGCATGTCGGCCAACGGCTTCAAGACCGTGGTCGATATCGACCTGATCGGCACCTTCAACGTGTTCCGCGCGTCGTTCGATTACCTGAACAAGCCCGGCGCCTCGCTGATTGCCATCACCGCGCCGCAGGGCGTGAACCCGATGATGTTCCAGGCACACGCGTGCGCGGCCAAGGCCGGCATCAACATGCTCGTGAAGTGCCTGGCGATGGAGTGGGGCCCGGCCGGCGTGCGCGTGAATGGCATCTCGCCCGGCCCGATCGCCGATACCGAAGGCATGGCGCGCCTGGCGCCCACGCCAGAGATGGAGGCGCGCTACAAGGGCCGCCTGCCGCTGCGCGACTACGGCACCAAGCAGGACATTGCCGATGCGGCGCTGTACCTGAGCTGCGACAACGCGCGCTACGTGACCGGCACCATCCTCGATTGCGACGGCGGCAGCAAGCTCGGCGATGCGTCGGCCGATGCCCTGAAGACGAAATAACCCCCACGATCACCCGAAGGAAAACACCGCGATGACTTCCCCTGTCCTCTACCACGCCAGTGAAGGCGTGGCCACCATCACCCTGAACCGCCCCGAAGTCCTGAACGCGCTCAACGCGGAACTGCTGCGCGAACTGCGCGCGGCCGTGGACCGTGCCGCCGCCGACGAATCGGTGCGCGCCGTCGTGCTGACCGGCGCCGGACGTGGTTTCTCGTCGGGCGCCGACCTTGGCGCGCGCCAGAACGCCAGTGGCGAGATGGCCGATTCCGGCACGCTGCTGCGCGAACGCTATCACCCGATCGTGCTGGCGCTGCGCCAGATGCCCAAGCCGGTGATCAGCGCCGTGAACGGCGTTGCCGCCGGCGCCGGCATGAGCCTCGCGCTCGCGGCCGACGTGGTGCTGGCGGGCAAATCCGCCTCGTTCCTGCAGGCCTTCTCGAAGATCGGCCTGGTGCCGGACGCTGGCAGCACGTACTTCGTGCCGCGCTATGCGGGCGAAATGCGCGCCCGTGCGCTGGCCATCCTCGCCGAGAAGATCGACGCGGAAGAGGCGCAGCGTATCGGTCTGGTGTGGAAGGTCCACGCCGACGACGCGCTGCAGGCCGAGGCCAGCAAGATGGCGAGTCACCTTGCCAACATGCCGACCTTCGCCTACGGCCTGATCAAGGAAGCGCTCAACGCGAGCTCCGGCAATGACCTGGCGGCGCAGCTCGAGCTGGAGGCATCGCAGCAGTCGCGTGCATGCCGCAGCGAGGACTTCCGCGAAGGCGTGGCCGCATTCGTCGCCAAGCGTCCGCCGCAGTTCAAGGGCCGCTGATCGCATCGTCGCCGTTTGCAGCACCCCCGGGATGGCCATCCCGGGGCATCACGAGAACAACACAGGGAGACGCATCATGCTGGGCCTCATGCAAGACCGTCCGTTGTTGATTTCATCGCTGATCGAATACGCAGCGGCGTACCACCCGCAACAGGAGATCATCTCGCGCACCGTGGAAGGCGGCACGGTGCGTACCAATTACGATGAAGTGCACCGCCGCGCGAAGCGGCTCGCCAACGCGCTCGCGAAGCTGGGTCTCAGCGAAGGCGACCGCATCGGCACGCTGGCGTGGAACACCCACCGGCACCTGGAGATGTACTTCGGCGTCTCGGGTTCGGGCGCCGTGCTGCATACGGTCAATCCGCGGCTGTTTCCCGAGCAGATCGAATACATCATCAACCATGCCGAAGACAGCGTGCTGTGCTTCGACAGCTGCTTTGCGCCGCTGGTGGCCAAGCTGGCGCCGCAGTTGAAGACAGTGCGGCACTACGTGGCGATGACCGATCCCGAACACATGGCCGCGCTGGCCAGTGCCGGCATTCCCAATCTGGTCTGCTACGAAGACCTGCTTGCCGACAGCAGCGAGGACTACGAATGGCCGCAGTTCGACGAGCGCACCGCGTCGTCGCTGTGCTACACGTCGGGCACCACGGGCAATCCTAAAGGCGTGCTGTATTCGCATCGATCCACGGTGCTGCACAGCCTGAAGGCGAGCGGCTCCGATACCTTCGGTGTGAGCCCTGAAAACAGCATCCTGATGATCGTGCCGCTGTTCCACGCGAACGCCTGGGGCCTGCCCTACGCCTGCGCGATGAACGGCGCAAAGATGGTGCTGCCCGCCCAGCATCTCGACGGCGAAAGCGTGTACCGCTTGCTGCGCGACGAACGCGTAAATTACTCGACCGCTGTGCCGACGGTGTGGCTGATGCTGTTCCAGTACCTTGACGCGCATCCCGAGATCGATCCGCGCGAGCTGAGCCTGCGCATCGCCGGCGTGGGCGGATCGGCCGCGCCTGCGGCGATGATCGAGCGCTTCGAGAAGCAATTCGGCGCGACGCTGATGCAGGGCTGGGGCATGACCGAGACCAGCCCTATCGGCGTGATCAACACGCTGCTGCCGCAGCACGCGAGCCTCAGCGAAGCCGAGCAGCTCAAGATCAAGCTCAAGCAAGGCCGCGCGCTGTGGGGCGTGGAACTGCGTATCGAGGACGATGAAGGCCGAGTGCTGCCGCACGACGGCCAGGCGTTCGGCAAGCTGAAGGTACGCGGGCCGTGGATTGCGTCGGGCTACTTCAAGGCCGAGCACGATGCGCTCGACAACGATGGCTGGTTCGATACCGGCGACGTGGCCAATATCGATCCCGAAGGCTATGTGCAGCTCGTCGACCGCGCCAAGGATGTGATCAAGTCGGGCGGCGAGTGGATCTCGTCGATCGACCTTGAAAACGCGACCATGAGCCACCCGGCGGTGGCCGAGGCAGCCGTCATCGGCGTGCCGCATCCCAAGTGGCAGGAGCGGCCGCTGCTGATCGTGGTGAAGCGGCCCGACCACGAAGTCACATCCGCCGAGTTGCTCGCCTTCCTGGCCGGCAAGGTGGTGCGCTGGTGGGTGCCCGATGACGTGGTGTTCGTCGATGCACTGCCGCACACCGCCACCGGCAAGCTGCTCAAGGTGAAGCTGCGCGAGGCCTACCGCAACTACGTCCTGCCGACCGTGCGGGACGAACGCATTGCATAGATCTGACTGCCCGCGCCACCTGGGCGCGGGCGCCATCCAAACACTGTACGAACCCAGAAGGAGCCGCGCATGAGCGCCAGCAGCACCGACCGCATCATTGTGACCATCGAAGACGGCGTTGCCGATGTCCGTCTCAACCGCGCGGACAAGATGAACGCGCTCGATCCCGCGATGTTCGACGCATTGATCGCCACGGGCGAGCAGTTGAAGCAGACGCCGGACCTGCGCGCGGTGGTGCTGTCGGGTGAAGGCCGCGCGTTTTGCGCGGGTCTGGACATGGAAAGCATGGCTGGCATGCTCGGCGGCGCGGGCGGCGATCCGGGCATCCGCCCGGGTCGTCTTGCTGCGCGCGTGCATGGCATTTCGAATCGGCCGCAATACGCTTGCATGGTGTGGCGCGAGCTGCCGGTGCCGGTATTCGCCGCCGTGCACGGCGTTGCCTTCGGTGGCGGACTGCAGGTTGCGCTCGGCGCCGATGTGCGCTTCGTCACGGCCGACACGAAGCTCTCCGTCATGGAGATCAAATGGGGTCTGGTTCCCGACATGGCGGGTATGGTGCTGACGCGCGGACTTGTGCGTCCGGACCTGCTGCGCGAGCTGGTCTACACGGGGCGTATCGTCACGGGCACTGAGGCGTGCGAGCTTGGCCTGGCTACGCGGGTCGTGGAGGATCCGCGCGCCGCAGCGCTGGAGGCTGCACGTCAGGTCGCCCAGAAGAACCCGCATGCCATTCGGGCCGCGAAGCGGCTGATGGAAGTGGTCGAGGGCGGCGACAACGCAGCCATCCTGATCGCGGAATCGGTCGAGCAGGACAAGCTGGTCGGATCGCCGAATCAGCGCGAGGCGGTACGGGCGAATCTGGAGAAGCGGGCGCCGAAGTTTGAGGCGTGACTGGGCAACGCGCGTTAATTCACCGCTGACCGGCTCCCCTCTCCCGCTTGCGGGAGAGGGGTTGGGGGAGAGAGCAGGAGCTTCCACGAAGCAAAAGCCGTCGCATCGAGACAAGCCTACCCTCTCCCCCGCCCCTCTCCCATAAATGGGAGAGGGGAGACAACCGTCAGCCTAATCCGGCTTGAGCGCTATGACCGCCGTCTCCGCCACCAGACCGCATAGACCGCCGCATTAATCACCACCACAAACACCCCAAGCCATAGCTGCACAGCTGGCGTCAGCCCGGCCGGATAAATCACCGGCAACAGATACCGCTCGACAAACCCACCACCATACCCCGCCTCCCCCGCTGCCCGACGCAGCGCATTCTCGAGCGGCGTCAGCGGACAGATCCGCCCCGACCACTCCACGAACACGCCCCACGCCGCAGCCGGCAGATGCACCCAAGCCATGCGCGGCCAGCGGAACAGCAGCAGCGCGCCGCCGACCACGAAGGCGATGAACAGGAAGTGGACCACGACCACCAGGTCCGCCAGCCACCCTGCCATCAGCGCCCTCCTCTTGCGCAGGTCAGCCGCGCGCCGTCCAGTAGCCCGGCTGCGCGAATTGCGCCTTCAGATGCTCGATGAAGAAGCGGATCTTGGCCGGCACCGGACGCTGCTGCGGGTACACGGCAAGGATGTCGTAGTCCGGCAATGCGTACTCATCGAGCACGGTGACAAGTTCGCCGCTCTCCAGTTGCGGCAAGATCTCCCACGTGGAGCGCCAGCCGAGGCCCAGGTGCTCGCCGGTCCAGCGGTGCAGCAGCTCGCCATCGTTGCAGTCGAGATTGCCATTGACGCGCACGGTCACGGTCTTGCCGTTCTGCTGGAAATACCAGCCGCGCTGCTGGCCGCCCTGCAGGTTGAAGGCCAGGCAGTTGTGGTGCTCCAGGTCGTCCAGCGTCAGCGGCACGCCGTGCTTGGCAAAGTACGCGGGCGTACCGCACACCACGCGCTTGTTGGTCGCAAGCTTGATCGCGACGAAGTTCGGGTCGATCGCGCCGCCGATGCGGATGCCGACGTCATACCCCTCGCGCACGAGATCGACTACGCGGTCGGTCAGGTTGAACGAAATCTGCACCTCCGGATTCGCGGCCAGAAAGGCCGGCGCATGCGGCGCCACATGCTTGCGGCCGAACGCGGCCGGGGCCGACACGATCAGGTGGCCCGTCGCCTTGTGCTTGCCTTCGGCGATCAGCATCTCGGCGCGGTCCAGGTCAGCCAGCGCCTTCTTGCACTGCTCCATGAACACCGCGCCCTGCTCGGTCACCACGATGCGGCGCGTCGAGCGGTGCAGCAGCTTGACGCCGATGCGCGCTTCCAGTGCGTTGATGCGGCGCCCGATCATCACGGGCGTGACGTCCTGCGTGAGCGCGGCGGCGGCCATGCTGCCGTGTTCCACCACCGCAATAAAGGCTTCGATTTGCTTGAGTTTGTCCATATGGTGTTGCGTCTCCTGCCCGCCATTGTGCGGCATCGGCGGCGCCGTGACATCGTGCCGGCACTTATGAAGCGGATCGGGACTTGCGCATGGTGGCCGGCGGCTCGGCTATCTGGCGGGCACAATGGCGCACCTCGCGCACGAATTCGGCGCAAACGTGCGTCATCAGATCCATCGAGCGGTAGACCAGGAACACGCGGAAATCAGGCAATTCGTCCTGGATCTGCAGCGGCGTCAGCGCATCGCGTACCACTTGCAGCGGGCCGGTGCCGAAGAAGACGAAATCCGACCACATGCTCACGAGGTCGGTCTTGGTCGCCAGTTGCAGGCCTAGCAAGTTGGAGGCGCTTTGCACCACGCGCTTGGGCATCTCGAGCCGATGCAGGCGCATCAGGCTTGCGAGCGGGCTGCCGGCATCATCGACCGGGTCGAGCACGAGCCAGTCGGCATCGAGCAGCGGCCGCAGCCGTCGTGCGCGGCGCAGCGGATGGCCGGTGCGCACGGCCAGCTTCATGCCGACGGAGAACAGCGGCTCCCACTGGAACGACGCCGATCCGGGACCACTGTTGGTGGAGATCAGCCCCAGATCGAGCCGTCCTTCGCGCAGTCCTTCCTGGATCTGCTGCGGGCGCAGTTCGAAGCCGCGCAGCGCCACGTTCGGAAAGCGCTTGCGGAATGCCGCCATGGCATCGGGCAGCGGCCCGCTGGACGCGACCGCCGTGAAGCCGATATTGAGTTCGGCCTCGGCATGGCCGCGGATCGATTCGATATCTTCCAGCGCGTGCCGCAGTTCCTGTTCGACCACGCTGGCGCGCTTGACCAGCGCCACGCCATAGTTTGTCAGGCTCACGCCGCGCACCGAGCGCGACATCAGCGTGACGCCGAGTTCGCGTTCGAGCTCCGCAATCGCCTTCGACAGCGCCGGCTGCGAGATATGCAGCGAACGCGACGCTTCATGGATGCTGCCGTGCTCGGCCACGGCCAGCAGGATGCGCAGTTGTTGCAGCTTCATCGATTCCTTTCTTTTTGTGCAGCAAGCCCGCGTGCAGTGCAGCGCGCCCCGATTGCGGGCGTTCGCATGCGATGCGCGGCGGACGCCGCTTTCCCGCCGTCCCGCGCCAGTGCTGAGTTTCCTCGCCGGATTGGTACTTGTCCCGATATCCGCTGACCCCCGGTTATGACGGTGATTCGATTTGGTTATCAATATGAAAATATATGATTTTTTGTCCCGCCGCGTTTGCCTGAATACTTCATCGCAGTCATCGCCACCCCTCGGCCAGCGCGGATCCCGACCCACCGGCAACGAACAAGACCGGTCCCGCGTGCGCCTCCTACCCACCAGTTCGTGGAGACCGCATGAACGACGCCACCCTCGCCGCCGGCACCGGCACGCTTGCCAAGCCGGCGCGGCCGCAAAGCCAGTTCCGCCTGATCGCCGCCTGTTCGCTCGGCAATGCGCTGGAGATGTTCGACTTCACCGTCTACAGCTTCTTCTCGCTGCTGATCGGCAAGCTGTTCTTCCCGTCCGACAACCCCTACGGCTCGCTGCTGCTAGCCGTGGCAACCTTCGGCATCGGCTTCGTGATGCGCCCGCTCGGCGGCGTGGTGATCGGCAGCTATGCCGACCGCCGTGGCCGCAAGGCCGCCATGACGCTGACCATCGGGCTGATGGTGGCCGGCACGCTGTGCATCGCGCTGGCGCCGCCTTATGCATCGGCCGGCGTGTTCGGCTCGCTGATGATCCTGGCCGGGCGCCTGCTGCAGGGCTTCTCGCTTGGCGGCGAGATCGGCGCGTCCACCGCGATGCTGATGGAAGCGGGCGGCGTGCGCGGCCGCGGCTGGCGCGTGAGCTGGCAGCTCGGCAGCCAGGGCATTTCGGCGATGCTGGGCGCGCTCACGGGCGCAGCCCTGTATGCGCTGCTGCCGACTGAATCGCTCGAAAGCTGGGGCTGGCGCCTGCCGTTCCTGGTGGGCCTGCTGATCGCGCCCGTGGGCCTCTACATCCGCGCCAATCTCGACGAAACGCACCAGGCCGATGAACACGCGCCGAGCCCGCTCGGCGAGCTGTTCCGCAATCACTGGGCGACGGTCGTGAAAGGCATCCTGGCCACCACGGCCGGCACCGCGACGATGTACCTCGTGGTCTTCTTCATGCCGACCTACATGATCCGCGTGCTCAAGATGCCGCCGTCGCTGTCGTTCCTGTCGGGCTGCGTGACCGGACTCACGCTGACCGTGGTATCGCTCATCGCCGGCCGCCTGGCTGACCGCCTGACGAACCGCAAGCCATTGGTGGTCGCATCGCTCGTGTTCAGCATGGTCGCCGTGTATCCCGCGTTCTGGCTGATCAACGCCCATCCGAGCGTGCCGCTGGTGCTGTGCCTGTCGGCGCTGCTGACCGCCGGCATCAACCTCGGCACGACGCCGATGTTCCTGATGATGCTCGAGATGCTGCCCGCCGGCGTGCGCGCCAGCGGCCTGTCGGTGATCTACAGCGTCGGCGTGACCGTGTTCGGCGGCTCGTCGCAGTTCATCGTCACGTGGCTGCTCTCGCGTACCGGCAATCCGCTGTCGCCGGCCTGGTACATGCTGATTTGCGGCGCCATCACGCTGCTTGCCGTGCTCAGCATCCGCGAACGCCGCGTGCACTGATTCCCACCATTCTTCCGGAGACCCGATCCATGACCCGCGCACCCACGCTCAAGCCGTTCCAGTACCTGCCGCACCTGCTGCCGAACATCAGCATCGACGCCGAGACCTTCGTCGGCATCCGCCGCCAGATTCACTCGCATCCCGAACTTGGTTTCGAGGTCGGCGCGACCAGCAAGCTCGTGGCCACGCTGCTGAGCGAATGGGGCTACGAAGTTCATACGGGTATCGGCAAGAGCGGCGTGGTCGGACAGTTGAAGCGCGGCACCGGCAAGCGTCGTCTCGGCATCCGTGCCGACATGGATGCGCTGCCGATCATCGAAGCCACTGGCCTGCCCTATGCGAGCCAGCTGCACGGCAAGATGCATGCGTGCGGTCATGACGGGCACACCGCGATCCTGCTCGCTGCTGCGAAGGCCATTGCCGACCATCCCGATTTCGACGGCACGCTGAACCTGATCTTCCAGCCTGACGAGGAAAACCTCTGCGGCGCGCGGGCGATGATCGAGGATGGATTGTTCGAACGCTTCCCATGCGATGCGGTGTTCGCGTTGCACAACATGCCGGGTGTGCCGGCGGGCACGTTCCGCGTGCTGCCGGGGCCGGTCAGCCTGTCGTCGGACGTGGCAGACGTGACCATCAAGGGCGTTGGTGGTCATGGTGCGATGCCCCATCGTGCGCGCGATCCGATCGCTGCGTCGGCGGCCATCGTCACTGCATTGCAGACCGTCGTGGCACGCAATGTCGCGCCCGATGACACGGCGGTGGTGTCAGTCGGCTTTATCCGCGGCGGCGCGACGCATAACGTGATTCCGGAGTCCGTGACGATCGGGCTGAACGTGCGTGCGGCACGGCCGGAAACGCGCGCCATGGTCGAGCAGCGCATTCGCGAGATCGTGTCGCTGACCGCGCAGGCGCATGGTGTGGAAGCGGAGATCGATTACCGGCAGCTCACGCCGCCGATGGTCAATGCCGAAGCCGAAACGCAGCTGGCGCAACGTGTGTGTTCGGAACTGGTGGGTGCGGAGAATGTGGTTACGCAGGCGCCCAAGGGGCTGAATGGCAGTGAAGATTTTGCGTGGATGCTGAATGAGGTGCCGGGGTGCTATCTGATTCTTGGCAACGGGGAAGGCGAGTTCGGCGGGTGCATGGTGCATAACCCGGGGTATGACTTCAATGATGCTGTTTTGCCGCTGGGCGCGGCGGCCTGGGTTAGGTTGGTGCAGGCCTATTTGGTTGGTTGATTGACAGCTTGTTGTTTCTGGCTTGCGCGGCTGTTTCTTCTGGCGTAGGCGGCGGGGGGGCTTGGTTGGGATTGGGTTGTCGTGCTTGGCTGGCGCCGCGGTTTCGCCGGCGTAGCCGGCGAGTCACTTTTAGTCCGAGCGACAAAAAGTAACCAAAAAGCGCGTCGTTGCCGCTGGCCATCAATTCCACGGTGGCAGTCGTTCAAACGGCTTTGGACGCCTGCGATGGTGGTCAGCCGTTCGACCCTGCTACGCCATGTGAGTCAGAACCTGTGCCTCACGCGGCACGGTTTTTGGACGATCCCCAAGACGGACTCGGGTACAGCGTTTCAAAAAGATCAGTGGTGGGACGCCTTCGGCTGCGCTGCGCGCGCGTCGTCGTCTGGGGGCAAGCTCATCAACGTGGCTAGCGCCCGAGTGCCCCTTCTCTCTACTTCGCGCATGCAATGCGCGGGCCTCGTTACCGAGGCGTGGTTTGCCCTGGGCTGGCGACTTCAGACTAGGGCTCTGCGCATAGCGCAGCCGAAGGCGATCACACGATATCGCCCGCAGCAGGGGCCACAGACGCTTGCAGGGCTCGTCCAATCAGCGCGGTAATTCCTCTCTCGGTCGTGCACCACGCGGCAGGCAGCGGAAATCCCCTCTGAAGCCCATACCCGTACAACACCCTCAGCACACTACGATAAAAATTCGCCCCTTTGGGGCAACCAAAACGCGTTTTTGGTTACTTTTGTCGCTCGGACAAAAGTGACTCGCCGGCTACGCCGGCGAAACAGCAGCGCCAGCGAAGAGCGACCACCCACCCAAACGAGAAGCCCCGCCGGCTACGCCGGCGAAACAGCGGCGCCCGCCAAGAGCGCTAACCCAGCCCGAACGAGGCCCCACCCTTAACCCCTCAACCTCCCATTAATCTCCACCGCCTCCCCCAACACATGCAACAGCCGCCGCAACGGCCGGCTGCATTGCACGTGCACGTACAGGTAGAACGCGGCACCCACGACCACCATCACGGCATACAGCCACAGCAGCGATCCCTTCATCTCCGCCTGATGCGGCAGCGGATGGAGCCCGCTGATCAGCACCAGTGCCGCCGGCGCCAGAGCAAGCAGCAGCCCCACGGTGCGCGCCATCCCTTCCCATAACCGCAATTGCAGCGCCACTCGCCGTTGCCGTGCCTGCAGCTGCAGCGGATGAATCCGCCCAAGCCGCCGCAGCAGCGCATTCTCGATAGCGCCGTCGAGATCCATCTGCGTGGCCTGCCAGCGCAGCGGGTTACGCACGACCGCCAGCACACTGGGAAGTCGCATCAGCCCCGCGCCCGCATAGCAAGCCGCCGACAGCACCAGCAGCGCCTCGGTCAGCCGGATCGACCATGGCGCCAGCGGATGCTTGAGCACCAGCCGCCAGATGGCCAGCCCGGCCGCGGCAATGAGCGTTGCCACCAGTGTGCCCACGAAGCCGAGCCAGAACGCGCGCCCGAGCCGCTGCGGCCATGGCGTCGCCCCCACTGCGCTCACGGACGCCGGGACGGGCGCGGGCGCCGGCGCGGCGGCAAGGGCCTCAAGCAATTCATAGGTGGACGGTAGCCGGGAGTACATGGCGGGAAAAATCGGGGTCTGGTCGGCGCGGGAAATCCCGACATTGTCGCCGCAGCCGCTTGGCGAGGATAGCGTTTCGCGTATCCCGATCGTCACATCCCATCTGGAATCCCGGCGCGCCGGGCACGGACGCCAACCGTCCATCGCGGCTTCCAAGGCCAAATTACAAACTCCAGGTATCGAATCAACTGATCTCGCTTCCCTTTATCCGACACCCGTTGCGGGAATAGGATCAACTCCAACGGAAAACCCACCCCAACTGGAGACAAGATCATGGCAAAGATGAGAGCAATCGACGCGGCCATCGCGGTGCTGGAGAAGGAAGGCGTGACCACGGCGTTCGGCGTGCCGGGCGCGGCGATCAACCCGTTCTACTCGGCGATGCGCAAGTCGGGCAACATCAGCCACGTGCTGGCCCGCCACGTCGAAGGCGCCTCGCACATGGCCGAAGGCTACACCCGTGCCGAGCCGGGCAATATCGGCGTCTGCGTCGGTACCTCGGGCCCCGCCGGCACCGACATGATCACCGGCCTGTACTCGGCGTGGGCGGATTCGATCCCCATTCTCTGCATTACGGGCCAGGCCCCGCGCGCCCGCCTGTACAAGGAAGACTTCCAGGCTGTCGATATCGAATCGATCGCCAAGCCCGTGACCAAATGGGCCGTGACCGTGCGTGAGCCGGCACTGGTGCCGCAAGTGTTCCAGCAGGCGTTCCACATCATGCGTTCGGGCCGTCCGGGTCCGGTGCTGGTCGACCTGCCGTTCGACGTGCAGGTGGCCGAGATCGAATTCGATATCGAGACCTACCAGTCGCTGCAGCCGTACAAGCCGGCCGCCTCGCGCGCCCAGATCGAGAAGGCAATCTCGATGCTGAACGCGGCCGAGCGCCCGCTGATCGTGTGCGGCGGCGGCGTGATCAACGCTGACGCGTCCGACCTGCTGGTCGAGTTCGCCGAACTGGTCAACGTGCCGGTGGTGCCGACGCTGATGGGCTGGGGCGTGCTGGCCGACGACCACCCGCTGCAAGCCGGCATGGTCGGCCTGCAGACCTCGCACCGCTACGGCAACGCCACGCTGCTCGCTTCGGACTTCGTGATGGGCATCGGCAACCGCTGGGCTAACCGCCACACCGGCAGCGTCGACGTCTACACCAAGGGCCGCAAGTTCGTGCACGTCGATATCGAGCCCACCCAGATCGGCCGCGTGTTCGGTCCGGACCTGGGCATCGTGTCGGACGCCAAGGCCGCGCTGGAACTGTTCGTCGAAGTCGCCCGTGAAATGAAGATGGCCGGCCGCCTGCCGTGCCGCAAGTCGTGGGTTGCCGACGTGCAGAAGCGCCGCCGCACCATGCAGCGCAAGAGCGACTTCGACAACGTGCCGGTCAAGCCGCAACGTGTCTACCGCGAGATGAACCAGTACTTCCCGCGCGACGTGCGCTACGTCAGCACGATCGGCCTGTCGCAGATCGCCGCGGCGCAGTTCCTGTCGGTCAACGAGCCGCGCCACTGGATCAACTGCGGCCAGGCCGGGCCGCTGGGCTGGACCATCCCGGCTGCGATCGGCGTGAAGACCGCTTCGCCGAACTCGGACGTGGTGGCGATCTCGGGTGACTACGACTTCCAGTTCATGATCGAAGAGCTGGCCGTGGCCGCGCAGTTCAAGGTGCCGTACATCCACGTGGTGGTGAACAACTCCTACCTCGGCCTGATCCGCCAGGCACAGCGCGGCTTCGAGATGGACTACTGCGTGCAGCTCGCGTTCGACAACATCAACGCGCCGGAACTGAACGGCTACGGCGTGGACCACGTCAAGGTCGTCGAAGGCCTGGGCTGCAAGGCGATCCGCGTGTTCAAGCCGGAAGACATCGCCCCGGCGTTCGCCGAAGCGCGCGACCTGATGGCCGAGTTCTCGGTGCCGGTGGTCGTCGAAGTGATCCTGGAACGTGTGACCAATATCGCGATGGGCACCGAGATCGACAACATCAACGAGTTCGAGCCGATCGAGGACATCGAGGACATCGAAGAAGCGATCCTGAAGGAAGAAGTGGAAACGGCGTAAGCAAGCCTCCACACGCAGCGCGGGCAACAGGCCCGCGCTGCTGTCAGCGCCCCCTGTTTTTGCAGCAGATAAGAAAGCAGTAGCGGCTCCGCACCGGCGGAGCGACAACCACAATTAAACCGGAGAGATTCATGACCAAACTTGCGGCAAACCTCACCATGCTGTTCAACGAAGTGGGCTTTCTCGACCGCTTCGAAGCCGCCGCGCGCGCGGGCTTCCGCGGCGTGGAATTCCTGTTTCCGTATGCGTTTCACGCGGACCAGATCGCGGACCGCCTGAACCGCTTCCAGCTGGACCTGGTGCTGCATAACCTGCCGGCCGGCAAGTGGGATGCGGGCGAGCGCGGCATTGCGTGCCACCCGGACCGCGTGAGCGAGTTCCAGGACGGCGTGGGCGAGGCCATCAAGTACGCCAAGGTGCTCGGCGTGCGCCAGCTCAACTGCCTGGTCGGCATCCAGCCGCAGAACGTGAAGCGCGAGCAGGCGCAGGAAACGCTGGTGGAGAACCTGCGCTTCGCCGCCAATGCACTCGCCGCCGAGCATATCGACCTGCTGATCGAGCCGATCAACACCTTCGATATCCCGGGCTTCTTCCTGTCGCGCACGCAGCAGGCGGTGGACCTGATCAATCAGGTCAACGCGCCGAACCTCTACGTGCAGTACGACATCTATCACATGCAGCGCATGGAAGGCGAGATCGCCAACACGATCAAGGCCAACCTGCCGAAGATCAAGCATGTGCAGCTGGCCGACAACCCGGGCCGCAACGAGCCGGGCACGGGCGAGCTGAACTACCAGTTCCTGTTCAAGTACCTGGACGAGATCGGCTACACCGGCTGGATCGGCTGCGAATACAAGCCGAAGACCACAACCGAAGCTGGCCTGGGCTGGCGCGCCGCCCACGGCGTGCAGTAACAGCGGGCAGTAACGGGTTACCGCACACGCAATCCATCACAGACTTAACATCCAATCGGAGACATCAACATGGCAAACCAACGCAACGTCGGCTTCATCGGTCTGGGCATCATGGGCGCACCCATGGCGGGCCACCTGCGCGCCGCCGGCCACACGCTGTTCGTGCATGACGTCAACCCGGCCCCGCAAACGCTGGTCGATGCAGGCGTGACCGTCTGCACCAGCGCCGAGGAAGTCGCCAAGCGTGCCGACATCATCGTCATCATGGTGCCGGACACGCCGCACGTCGAAGCCGTGCTGTTTGCCGACAAGGGCGTTGCCGCCGCGCTGAAGGCCGCCGGCAAGGAAGCGAGCTACAGCAAGATCGTGGTCGACATGAGCTCGATCTCGCCGATCGCGACCAAGGACTTCGCTGCACGCATCAACAAGCTGGGCGCTTCGTACCTGGACGCACCGGTGTCCGGTGGTGAAGTGGGCGCCAAGGCCGCATCGCTGACGATCATGGTCGGTGGTCCGGAAGAAGCGTTCGACCAGGTCAAGCCGCTGTTCGAGCTGATGGGCAAGAACATCACGCTGGTCGGCGGCAACGGCGACGGCCAGACCACCAAGGTGGCGAACCAGATCATCGTCGCGCTGAATATCCAGGCCGTGTCCGAAGCGCTGCTGTTCGCCTCGAAGGCCGGTGCCGATCCGGCACGCGTGCGCCAGGCGCTGATGGGCGGCTTTGCTGCGTCGCGCATCCTGGAAGTGCACGGCGAGCGCATGGTCAAGCGCACGTTCGATCCGGGCTTCCGCATTGAACTGCACCAGAAGGACCTGAACCTGGCACTGCAAGGCGCCAAGGCGCTGGGCGTGGCGCTGCCGAACACCGCTACCGCGCAGGAACTGTTCAACACCTGTGCTGCCAACGGCTTCGGCAAGTCTGACCACTCGGCCCTGTGCCGCGCGATCGAGATCATGTCGAACCACGATATCGCCAAGGCCAAGTAAGACGGATCGACCCGCCACAGGCGGGTTTCTCCCCTCTCCCACGCGTGGGAGAGGGGTCGGGGGGGGGGGGGGGGGGGGCCCCCCCCGGGGCTGCCACGAAGCGAGGGGCGTCGTTGCTGCTAGCGCCGGCCCTCACCCCCAGCCCTTCTCCCGCAAGCGGGAGAGCGGAGGACCCAATGCCATTGCAGTGCCAGTAGCAGCAAATGTAGTTGCAGAACACCGCCGTCCCCCTCGCCGGGGACGGCCTCAGTTTCAGTTCCCAGGATTCCCCATGCTCGACACCGAAACCAGCGCCGTCCTGCTGACCCCGCAGCGTCCCAGTCTCCAGCCGCGCACCCTGCTGCGCGACCTGTTCGATACCGCCGTGGCATCGGTCAGCGCCAGCCACTGCCTGCCCCCGCATCTGCCGCAGCCGCCGAAGGGCCGCACCGTGGTAATCGGTGCCGGCAAGGCCGCCGCCGCGATGGCGCAGGCTGTCGAAGCGCACTGGCAAGGCGAACTGAGCGGACTGGTGGTGACGCGCTATGGCCACGGCGCCGACTGCAAGCGCATCGAAGTCGTCGAAGCCGCCCATCCGGTGCCCGATGAAGCGGGCGCGCGCGCCGCGCAGCGCATGGTCGAACTCGTGCAGGGCCTGACCGCTGACGATCTCGTGCTGTGCCTGATTTCCGGTGGCGGCTCCGCGCTGCTCGCCGCGCCCGCGCCTGGTATCTCGCTCGCCGACAAGCAGGCTGTGAACAAGGCCTTGCTGCGCAGCGGCGCGAGCATCGGCGAAATGAATTGCGTGCGCAAGCACCTGTCGGCGCTCAAGGGCGGACGCCTCGCGTTGCATTGCGCACCGGCGCGTGTCGAGACGCTGCTGATCTCCGATATTCCCGGCGATGACCCGACGCTGATCGCGAGCGGCCCGACGCTGCCCGACGCGACCACATGCGCCGATGCGCTCGCCGTCATCGCCAAGTACGGCATCGAGGTGCCGGCCAATGTGCGCGCGCACCTGGAGAGCGGCGCCGGCGAAACGCCGAAGCCCGGCGATGCCCGTTTCGAGGGCCATCGCAGCGTGACGCTGGCCACTGCGCAGCAATCGCTCGAGGCTGCGGCGGCACGTGCGCGCGAACTCGGCTTCGAAGCGCACATCCTGTCCGATTGCATTGAAGGCGAAGCGCGCGACGTGGCGCTCGTGCACGCGGCCATCGCACGCCAGATCGCACAGCACGGCCAGCCCTTCAGCAAGCCCTGCGTGCTGCTGTCCGGCGGCGAGACTACCGTGACCGTGCGTGGCAAAGGCCGTGGCGGACGCAATGCGGAATTCCTGCTGTCGCTGGCGGTCGCGCTCGACGGCTTGCCCGGCGTGCATGCGATTGCGTGCGATACCGACGGCATCGACGGCTCCGAAGACAACGCCGGTGCGCTGCTTGCACCCGATACGCTGACCCGCGCCGCGGCGCGCGGCCTGTCGGCACGCGCGCATCTGGAAAACAACGACGGCTATGGCTTCTTCGCCGGCGTGGACGACCTGATCGTGACCGGCCCGACCCGTACCAACGTGAACGACTTCCGCGCGATCCTCATCGTCTGAGCATCGTCGCAGCAGCAACACCGAACCGAACTGCATTACCGGCGCGCCACGACGGCGCGCCGTTTCGAGAATGGAAGAGGAGACATCATGAGACGCCAGCGCAAAGCCAAGATCGTTGCCACGCTCGGTCCCGCGAGCACCGATATCGCGGTGATCCGACAGCTGTTCGAAGCCGGGGCCGACGTGTTCCGCCTGAACTTCAGCCACGGCACGCATGAAGACCACCGCGCGCGCTACGACGCCGTGCGCCAGATCGAGGCCGAGACCGGCCGCCCGATCGCGGTGCTGGCTGACCTGCAAGGTCCGAAGCTGCGTATCGGCGTATTCGCCGCCGGCAAGGTCGCGGTGCGCGCCGGCGATTCGTTCGTGCTCGACAGCGATCCGACGCCCGGCGACGGCACGCGCGTGCACCTGCCGCATCCGGAACTGTTCCACGCCGCGCAGCCGGGCCAGTCGCTACTGATCGACGATGGCAAGGTGCGCCTCGCGATCGAATCCGTGGCGAGCGGCAGCATCGCCACGCGCGTGGTGAACAACGGCACGCTGTCGGACCGCAAGGGTGTGAACGTGCCTGACGCGGTGATCCCGATTCCTGCGCTGACCGAGAAGGATCGCAAGGACCTGGACTTCGCGCTGTCGCTCGGCGCGGACTGGATCGGCCTGTCGTTCGTGCAGCGCCCGTCCGACATCGTCGAAGCGCGCGAAATCGTCGGCACGCGTGCCGGCATCCTGTCGAAGATCGAAAAGCCGGCCGCGCTGCAGCAACTCGAAGAAATCGTGCGCGTGTCGGATTCGGTGATGGTCGCGCGTGGCGACCTCGGCGTGGAACTGCCGCCCGAGCGCGTACCCGGCGTGCAGAAGCGCATCCTGCGTGTGTGCCGCCAACTCGGCAAACCCGTGGTGATTGCTACGCAGATGCTTGAGTCGATGATCGACTCGCCGGTGCCGACGCGCGCCGAAGCATCGGACGTGGCCAGCGCGATCTATGAAGGTGCTGACGCGGTGATGTTGTCGGCGGAGTCGGCCAATGGCCGCTACCCCGTGCCGGCGGTGTCGATGATGAATCGCATCGTCACCGAGGTGGAGCGTGACCCGCTCTATCGCAATTTGCTCGACGCGCAGCACGAGACGCCGCTGAACACGCGGCAGGATGCGATTTGCGCGGCGTTGCGCGAAGTCACGCAGATCATTGGTGCTGTGGCGACGGTGACCTACACGTCGTCCGGCGCCACGGCGCTGCGCGCTGCGCGTGAACGGCCTTGCGCGCCGATCGTCAGCATCACGCCGAACCTGGAGATTGCACGTCGGCTGGCGATTGCATGGGGGATTCACTCGACCGTGAGCCCGGATGTGAAGAGCGTTGACGAGATGGTCGAAGCAGCTACGCGTGCCGCGCTCGTCGAAGGCTATGCCGCGCCGGGCGATCAGATCACGATTGCTGCAGGGATGCCGTTTGGGCAGGGTGGGACGACCAACCTGCTGCGCGTGGCGGAAGTCGGTGGCAATGCGGTGGCTGGGGTCGAGTCCGTGCGGGAGACTGCTACGGTTTGATTTTTTTGTCGTCGGGCGCTGGCAGCGCCCGGATGGTGTTGATTGCCGCCCGTCACCCGCGAGGGCCTTTTTTGAGGCTGCGCGGGTGACGTTTTTTGTTTTTTTGGGGGTGATGGGTGTTGTTTGATGGGTTGTCGTTCTTGGCATGCGCCGCTGTTTCGCCGGCGTAGCCGGCGAGTCACTTTTTGTCCGAGCGACAAAAAGATGGAATGAACGCGCCCCGGCCCACTAAGCAGAAGGCAGCGGCAATTCAGTTGTAGATCTGGGGAACGTGAGCGA
>NZ_CAJPVI010000046.1 GCF_905397435.1 Cupriavidus numazuensis | reverse complement strand
GTGTGACGGGGGTGACGAACCAGGTCAAGATGAGGATGCGCCCCGCGCCCAACGATGTGGTCGAACGCATCGAAGCCGCGTTGCGCCGGCATGCCGAGCGAGAAGCGAAGCGCATCAGTGTCTCGATGAAAGAGGGCACGGTGACGCTGAGCGGCCGCGTGGATTCACGCGCGCAGCGACTGGCCGCAGTCGGTGCGGCCTGGTCCGCACCCGGAGTTGGTGCCGTGGTGGACGATCTGGAATTGTCCTGAGCGCAATGGGAAGGTGAGGCGCTGGCGCCCATCTTCCCGATTGAGCAGGGTGGCGCGATGCCCTGGAATTCCGGTTACTTCCCGATCTCGATGAAGAACCTGCAACCAGAGGTCAGGGCGAAGGCGATCGAGATCGCCAATGCGCTGCTGGAACAGGGTTACGGTGAAGGCATGGCGATTCGCATTGCCATTGCGCAGGCGCATCGCTGGGCCGCGCGCCATGCCGTTGAAGACGCGGCCATGCGTACGCCGGCACACCACCGGCCATGAAGCGGAAGCAGCGCGCTGTGCAGCGAACACGACGGACAGCGCCACCTGCTTCCGCACGATGCCAAGGCCATCGCACGCCGCAGAAGGAGAGCAACATGCTATGCATCGACAGGGCGCAGGTCATTGCCTGCCTGAACGCGCGCTGAGACGGAAACATGCCGGCCGATGACGTCGATTCTTCTCACCATTCCCCGGACCCGCCGCAACGCGCGGCGATTCCGGGCATCCTGCTACTGGCTTACAAGTTGCTGGTCAACGACCGCGCCAAGTTCACAGGTCTGCTGGTCGGCATCACGTTCTCGGTGTTCCTGATGATCGAGATGACCTCGCTGTTTGCCGGAGTCCTGAACCGGTCGTCATCGACCGTCTTCAACATCGGCGCCAGCATCTGGGTCATGGATCCCGCCGTCAACACCGTGGCAAACACCATCGGGATGCCGGACTATGTACTGGATGCCGTACGAAGCATCGACGGCGTCCGCTTTGCGGTGCCCCTCTATTCGGGCGGGGCGCTGGTACGTCTTCAGAGCGGTACCTATCAGCCCGTGACGGTGATCGGCATCGACGACACCAGCCTGTTCGGCCGTCCGCGCGTCGTGCGCGGCAGCATCGAAGACATCTTTGCCGAGAACGCCTTTCTTGTCGTGCAGGACGCCGAGTTTCGCAAGCTCGAGGATCCCGATGTCGGTACCACGTTCGAGATCAACGACCATCGCGGCGTGATTGTCGGACTGGCCGAGGTATCGACCAGCGGGCTGTTTGGCGTACCCACGCTCTACACCACGTACCGGCGCGCGATCCAGTACCTGCCGACGGCGCGCTATACCATCTCGTACATCCTGGTGGAGCCAAAGACGCCGGAAGACACCTTGCGGATCCAGCAAGCCGTCAGCCGACTGGGCTATCTCGCGCTGACGAAGGCGCAGTTCGTCGACCGCATCGCCGACTTCTACAAGTACCAGACTGGCCTGGGCACCAATATCCTGCTGATGACGGTCATCAGCTTTATCGTCGGGCTGTCGATTTCGGGGCAGACCTTCTACACCTTCATCGTCGAGAACCTGGAGAAGTTCGGCGCCCTCAAAGCCATCGGTGCCAAGGGGCATGAGCTGGTGGCGATGATCCTGTTCCAGGCGACCTTCGTGTCGCTGACGGGCTATGGACTCGGCATCGGCCTGTGTGCGGTCCTGATCGCCCTGGTGCGATTGCGCATCCCCAACTACGCGGCAGTGATCACCTTCTACAACCTCGGGCTTGCGCTGGCCATGGTGATCGTGATCGCCGGCATCTCGGGCTATATCGGCGTACGCAAGGTGCTGCACATCGAGCCGTTCGATATTTTCCGGGCGTGATCATGGCACACGTCGCCATCTCGGCACAGCGCATCGAAAAATGGTTCGGCGAGGGAGAGGCCCGTACCCACGCGTTGCGAGACGTAAGCTTCGACGCCTACTTCGGCGAGATGCTGTTCATTGTCGGCCCCTCCGGCAGCGGCAAGACGACGCTGCTCAGCGTCATCTCCGGCATCCTGCGGCCGGATGGCGGGCGCGTGCTGATGGACGGTGTCGATGTGTGGAATCTGGACGATGACGAACTGGCCGCCTTCCGCCTCGCCAAGGTCGGGTTCGTGTTCCAGGACTACCACCTGTTTCCGCGCCTTACCACGCTGGAGAACGTCGCCATTCCGCTGGTCTTGCGCCGCTACCGCTGGGATGAGGCCTTGTCGGAGGCGCGCAAGTATCTGCGGATTGTCGGCCTGGAGAACCGGGCACAGTTGCACCCCGTCAAGCTCAGCGGCGGGGAGCAGCAACGTGTCGCGATCGCGCGCGCCATCGTCAGTCAGCCTGACATCCTGATTCTCGACGAGCCCACCGCGTCGCTGGACGGGGAGACCGGCCGCACGATCATGAGCTTCATCCGCAAGGAAATCCTCAGCGAGCGTCGTTGCATTGTCATCGTGACGCACGATGCGCGCATTCTCGATATGGCCTCGCGCATCCTCGACATGGAGGATGGCCGGCTGAAGGCGATAGAAATAGGGGCCGCACAGTGAAGAAGAACCGCTGGCTTTTTCTGATATCGGCGTTGGGCGCGCTGGTCGGCGTGGCTGCCGCGATTATTTATGCCCAGCAGAAGCCGCCGCTGCCGCCGGTGTTCCAACCGGCCGCCAATCCCTATCGCAGTGGCATTTATGCAAACGGCATCGTGGAAAGCGAGCAGGACAGCGGCGCCAACGTCAACGTCTACCCTGAGGTGGCGGGAACGGTATTGCGTATCGCCGTGCAGGAAGGCCAGACCGTCAAGCGCGGCGACGTACTGCTGGCCATTGACGACTCGGTGCAGCGCGCGCTGGCAGCGCAACAGAGTGCGCAGGCGGATGCCGCCGAGGCACAGCTCGCGCAATTGCTGGCTCAGCCGCGAAAGGAGACGCTGGAAGTCGCCAAGGCGCAGGCCGATGCGGCGGCGGCAAGCCTCAAGACCGTGGAAGACCAGTACGACAAACTGCGCAAGTCCCGGGAGTTCGATTCCAGGTCCGTCAGCCAGGATGCCATGGACAATGCCGCCAACGCCGTGCACGTCGCGCGCAGCGGCCTGGTGGTAGCCAGTCGGCAACTCGCGCTGACGCGCGCCGGTGCGTGGACCTTCGACATACGCAACCAGGAGAAGCAGCGCGATGCGCTGCGCAAGGCAGCCGACGCGGCGGACGCCTTGCTGCGCAAGTATGTCGTGCGCGCGCCGATGGACGGTGTGGTGCTTTCGGTCAATTCGGCCGTCGGTGCCTATGTATCGCCTCAAGGGACGTACAACACGTATACGCAGGGAAGCCAGCCCGTTGCTGTGCTGAGCAGCCAGCAGGACTGGCTCGGGGTTCGCGTCTATGTCGACGAGATCCTCGTGCACCGGCTGAAACCTGGCCGCGGCATGCAGGCCCGCATGTTCGTGCGCGGCACGGACACCAGCATCGCGCTGGAATTTGTCCGGGTGCAGCCGTACCTGACGCCGAAGATCCAACTCTCGGACCAGAGGGCGGAACGGGTCGACGTACGCGTACTGCCGGTAATCTTCCGCTTCAGGCCTCCTGCGCAGCCGCCGATCTACCCGGGGCAATTGGTCGATGTCTATCTGGGCGGAACACCGTGAGCCGGCATTGGCCCATGCGGATGCCTCCGATGGTCATGCTGGCCGTGGCGCTTTGCGGCTGCGCGGTGGGTCCCGACTTTGTACCGCCTGAAGAACCTGCCGTTTCACAGTATGTTCGGGGTGGGGACGCCAGCAGCACGTCTGCCGGCGACGGGCAGGCCCAGCACTTTGCTGCCGGCGCGCCTGTGCCAGCCGACTGGTGGCGCATGTTTGGCAGTGCGGAGCTGGACCAGGCCGTAAATGGGGCGTTGGCCGCGAATCCCAGCCTGCAGGCCGCTGAAGCGAGCCTGCGGCAGGCCGATGCGGCAGCGCGTTCCGGCGCCGGCGTGTTCTATCCGCAGGTTGCGGCACAGGCGCAGGCGTCGCGACAGACGACGACGCCCGCCCGGTTGGGAAGCAGTGCCCCTTCCGGCATCTTCAATGTCTTCACGCTGGGCGCCACGGTCAGCTACGCCCTGGACCTGTTCGGCGGCAACCGCCGGGCGGTGGAAGCCCTGGCGGCGCAAGCGGAAGTGCAGCGCTACGCCGTTGGTGCGGCCTGGCTTGCGCTGACCGGCACAATGGTCAATACCGCTATCGCGCGCGCGGGCTATGCCGCCCAGATCGCTGCCACAGATACGCTGGTGAAGATCGTGCGCGAGCAAGTCGACGTCACGCGCGCGCAGGTAAGCGCCGGCATGGCGACCCACGCCAGCGAACTGAGCCTGCTCAGCCAGCTTGGCTCGCTGGAGGCAACACTTCCTCCGCTGGCGCAACGCGTCGACCAGGCGGACCACCTTGGCGCGACGCTGGCCGGGCGTTTCCCTTCCGAGGCCGAGCCACTGGTCCTTTCGCTCGATTCGCTAGTGTTGCCGGCGGACCTGCCCCGCATGCTGCCTTCCGAACTGGTGCGGCACAGGCCCGACGTGCTCGCGGCGCAGGCTGAACTGCACGTGGCCGCGGCACAGGTCGGTGTGGCAACGGCTGCCATGCTCCCGAATATCGTCCTGAGCGCCAGCTACGGCCGCGAAGGCGTACAGCCCGGGGGCTTGCTGGGTGCTGGCGGCGGCGTCTGGGGCATCGCTGCGGCCGCCTTTGCGCCGGTGTTCCAGGGCGGCACGCTGTACTTCAGGCGCCGCGCCGCGCAAGCGCAATTCGAAGCGGCGCAAGCCAACTACCGGCAAGTCGTGCTGGGGGCCTTTGCCCAGGTGGCCGATGCACTGCGTGCCCTGGAACACGACGCGCTCACGGTGGATGCGCAGGACCGCGCGCGGCAGGCCGCCGGCGAGTTGATGACCGAGGTGCAGGCCAACTACCGGGCCGGCACTGCAGGATACCTGCAGCTTCTCGTCGCCAATGCCCAGTACCAGCAGGCGACGATCGGCTATATCCAGGCTCACACCCAGCGGCTGCAGGACACCGCGGCATTGTTCCTTGCCTTGGGCGCAGGCTGGGAAACCGCGTCGCCGGCTCGTTGACGCATATCAACGGATATCAGGCGCTACCGCATACGCTGAGTCAGGGGAAGGCCAAGGCGGCAACGCTGTGTGAGATGCCGGAGGGAGCCCCTGATCATCGACGAGGCGAGGAACTCATGAAAGGCGATATCCAACTGAAGCAGGACGTGATCGAAGAGCTGAACTGGGACCCGGCGGTCAATGCAAGCGGTATCGGGGTGGAGGTGCAGGACAGCGTAGTGACGCTTACCGGCCATTTGCGCAGCTTCTCCGAAAAGTACGCGGCCGAAGCTGCAGTCAAGCGGATTCCGGGCGTCAAGGCGCTGGCCGTCGAACTGGACGTGCGCTTGCCGGACGACGACCTGCGCACCGACAGCGACATTGCGCGCGCCGCCGCCAACGTCCTGGCCTGGCAATCGATGGTGCCGAGCGACCGGATCCGGATCATGGTCGAACATGGCGTGATCACGCTGACCGGTGATGTCGACTGGAACTACCAGCGCGTCGTGGCCGAGCATGCGGTGGCGGGACTCTTCGGGGTGGCCGGCGTCAGCAACGCCATCGCGGTGCGGCCATTGGTCAACCAGGCGGAACTGGGACAGCGCATCAAGGATGCCATCCAGCGCCAGGCCGAACTGGACGCCAGCCACGTGACCGTGGCGGTCTCGCAAGGAGACGTCAAGCTGGGCGGAAGCCTGCGTACCTGGGCCGAACGTGAAGCCGCGTACAACGCTGCGTGGTCCGCGCCTGGCGTCGTTTCCGTGGAGAACAATATCCAGGTCAACCTGTGACGCGAGAACACCGGCACGGGGATTGATCGAAGCACCCGAACAAAGGGGGGGCGCGAATGAAACTCGTCACTGCGCAGCAGTAGGGCGGCTTGCGGCCGGCTGGTTCGTTCGCTATTCGCCGCAGCAGAAGAGAGAAGGGGTACGTAGCGCCCTCGCGAAAGGCGGCGGGAGTCGCAGCCAGGACGCTTGCCAGGCATGCTCATTCGTGGCTGAGATCCATGCCGAAGCCGCCAGCCAGTTCGCAGTCGATGGCGCCGGCCGCATAGGCGAATAGCCAGTCCTCCGCTTCCTGCGGCGTTGCTGGCGGATGACTCCAGTCCGGTGTGAAGCGCACCCCCGTGCGCACCCCGATGTCCTGGCCAGGCCGACTGATCTGGACGCGACCATTTGAGTTCGACACGCCAGGTGCCATGGCATCGGGCACGAAGATCACAATCCGGAATCCCTTATACGACCGCTCATGTTCTGGCATTTGGTCCTCCGCTGACGGATAGGGGCCGACGCGGCCCGGGATACGGCGCCTGGATTCGCGCATCCCAAAAAGCATAGAACAAGGGGCGCGCACCTGTGTACGCGCCCCCCGGCTACGGCTCAGGACAGCGAAGGCGTTCAGGGTAGATCGTACTCCCGCATCATTTCCGCGGTAATGGCCTTGGCTGCAGCCTGGCATGCCGGCGTGACGCCGGGAAAGGCTTCGATGCGCCAGTTGCACCCGCTGTTTGTGCCGGGGTCGACGCGTAGCGGCAGCGGAATCTCCGCATTGCGGCAAGTGTCGCCCAGGTCGGCATTTTCCTGCAGTCGGCGCAGGATTTCATTGCGGATCTGCTCCGCGCTCCCCTTGCTCTTGATCATTTCAGTCTCTCCTGAAAAAAGCGTTGGCTATCCCGGGCCGTCATGCCTGGGTGGTGGTGACATGCGAGGCAGCCCGCCCGATGGTCTGCGACAGGATCGGCTCCTCGTCCTCGTTCAGCGACATATGCTCGGCGAGCTGCCGCCGGTTCAGCCAGCCGCGTACGACAGCGCCAAGCCCTGCCGATGCACAGTACAAGTAGGCGTTCTCGGCCATGGCCCCCGCCGCCGCCGCGGAGAAGGTCTCGCGCAGTTTCGGCGGCATCTCCTGCATGCGGCCATAGTTAGCCACAAAGACCAGGTCAAGCGGTGCCATGCCGACAAAGTCCTGGTACCCCGTCATGCTGCGCAAGTCGGCAGCGCGCTTCAGTTCCAGGCAATGATGCACCGGGTCATAGCGATAGAGGCCTGCCGGCAGTGCGACGTAGACATCGATCACGGTCTCACCATATGGCGATGGCGCGGTGCGGCCACCTCCCAGCGATCGGTTGACGCCCGCGGCAGCCCACAGCAGTTCGCTAAGTTGCTTCAGCGGCAAAGGTTGCTGGTCGAATTCGCGCGTACTCTTGCGCAGCCATAGGGTTCCCATCAAAGGCATGCCCGATGTCCGGTCGGGCTCGGGCAGCGTGATGACGCGCTCGCTGGTACCCACGGCAGGACGTGGCAACAGGCCTTTGACTGGCTCGTATGGAAGTCGCTTCAGGTCGTTCATGGAAGACTCGCATCGGTGAGTGTGGAATGCGCCGTGCGGATCTGGACGGCGCTGCCTGCCTCAAAATCTAGACGGCACGGCAGTCCGCGGCTTGCGCTCGGTCAAGACCGGGGCGGATGAAGCAGGGGTGGTGCAGGCTGTCGGTCGATTGCGTTGGTGGCATCCCGCCGCTGACCGTGCTGGATTGTGACCACGATGAGTTGTTCTCTGGCCGCGTGTGGCGAAGCCGCGCCTATCCCGCCCTATGGGGCTGGCTTAACGCGCCGGAGTAGCACTTCAACCTTGACGCCCCGGGACGCTCGTCAGGGGCTTGGTTGAGGCAGGTCAATTTGCCGAAGACGCGGTGTCCTATGTTGGTCAAAGGGCGACAAGCCCATCTCGGGTCAGCAGGAGGAACCACCATGGCAAGCCGTCATTACATTTCATTCTTTGTCACACTCGCCATCGCCGCAGCCGGCACGCCCGGGGCGTTCGCAGCACCGCCAACCGATCGTGCCACGTACGAAGGCAAGCACGCGCCGGAGCGTCCGGAGGAACCGGCGGCCGCACCTCAGGCATCTGCGCAACTCGATGCGCAGATCGCTCATCTGCGCGCCATCCGCGAACGGCTGTCGCGTGCCAGCTCCGATGAGGAGCGGCGCATGCTGCTGGCCGAACGTGACACGGTGATGCGCGACGCCATGGCGACGATGCATGGGCCCGCCCGGGTGCGTACCGCCGGCCCAGCTGGGAAGCCCGGCGGCTACGGTCCAGGCATGTGCTATGACGCGACGCAGCAGCACGTTGCGCTCATGCAGGAAATGATGCTGGCGATTCCGCATGGCCAGGGCGCGGGAATGTCGCAAGGTGGCGGTCCGGGCCCGGGAATGCGCCGCGGAATGATGGCGCAGTAGATCCACCTGCACGGCGCATGACGGCCGCAGGCAAGCGGGAAGCCTGTGGCACGTCAGGCGGGCAAGAAAGGCGGGGTGAACTGGCTAGCCGGAACGACACAGGCACGCTGGGCTTCGGTCAGGGGCTCCTGTACGCGCAGTTGCCACTCCAGCGTGGCGCAGTCGGCCTCCGATGCATCGTGTCCTGACCGGGCCCGTGCCAGGATACGCGTTCGCAGCGTTTCCACGGATGCTTCGCACTGGACAATGAAGAACGGCACGCCGAGGCGGCGCGCCAGGGCCATGAATCGATCCCTCTGCCGGCAAGACAGGAACGTGGCGTCGGCAATCATCGCAAATCCTGCACTGCAGCCAATGCGGCAAATGGCCCGCAGGCGTTCATAGGTGCGAGCCGTTTCCCTCGTGTCATATCGACTGTCCCTCGCCCGCGCGCAATGACGCAACCGCTGACGCTCGACGTCCGAGCGCACGCGTACCATCGCCACAGTTTCCGAGATTTCCGCCGCGACGGTCGACTTGCCGCTGCCTGACAAGCCATGCATCACCACCAGCGCGGCCGGGCGGCGGACCAGGACGCGCCATGCCAGGGCCAGCAGTTTGCGGCATTCCACGCGTGTTGCCGACATCGACGCGTCCAACGTGTTGCTCTGCTGGTGCGCCCGTTCAAGCAGGACGCGCGCCCGTACCAGCGCGCGCATGGCGACGTAGAGCGGCAAGAGCTTCAGCCCCGCGTAGTCGCCGGAATGTTGCAGGTAGGCGTTGAGCAGGCGGTATGCGAGATCCTGCCGCCCATGATGGAGCAAGTCCATGAAAGAAAAGGCCATGTCACTGATGGTGTCGATCCAGCGCAGGCCAGGATCGAACTCCAGGCAATCGAATGGCGTCGGCTCGCCGTCCAGCCATACGATATTGCCCAGGTGCAGGTCGCCGTGGCATTCGCGCACATGACCGCTTTTCAAGCGCGACTGTATCGCCTCGCCAAGGGCAGCCGCGCGTGCGCGAACCAGTCTGGAAACCTCGGTCGATAGCCCGGAAGGGTCGTCGAGCCGCTCGATACCGCCCAGGCACTCGTCGAGGGTCGCACGAACGCGGGCAGGCGTGCCATATCCCTCCTCCAGGCGAGCGCAGGGCTGATCAAGATGGAACTGGGCCATACGCACGGCAAGGGCATCGATATGCGATGCCTGCAACCGGTTCGCCGCCAGCATCTCGATAAACAGGTCCTGCTGCGCAAAGCGCCGCATCTTGACGGCGTACTCGACGGGGACGCCCGCGCCTTCCACCTTGACGGCTCCGGTAGTGTTCCCGGCAACGATGGGGACCACATCAAGATAAAGTCCCGGGGCCAGGCGCCGGTTCAGCCGAAGCTCGGTCTGGCAATCATCACTTCGGGCTTGTGCCGTCGAGAAATCCAGGAAATCGAATCGCACCGGTTTCCTGACCTTGTAAGCGAAGTCACCGGCAAGAAACACGCGCGAAATGTGGGTTTCGATGACCCGCACGCCATCGACCGGATGAGGGTAGGCGTCCGGCTTCGCCAATGCCGCCGTCAATGCCGCTTCTTCCAAGGGATTTCCTCGCTGCCGTTACCTGACGATCCTGTCAGTGTAGCGGCTGGCAGTCAGCAGGTGCCAGCTAGGCTGCCGCGCGGGCGGGCGTTCCGAAGAGGATGCCGATGATGGCCTGGACCGCACGCCATGGCCTGGTCATCAGTGCCTGCACTTGTTGGCTGCGGCCCTGACCAGACAGACACCACGTGCAGAAGTGTTCGCAGTTGTTGGTAAGAAGGTGGTAGTCGTTTTCACCGAGCCGTGACCTCGCTCGCCGGACAATCTCCACGCCGACATATTGCGCCGCCGTGCTCGTTTCGACGCTGAGGCCATACCCATTGGCGAAGTCCGACAAGGTAGTCTTTTCGACCGGGCCGCAGCGCAGGAGTCCCTTGAATCCGACATAGTGTATGACCTCGCCATTGCCGGCATAGATGCCGTGGTGAATGTAGCCTTGGCGGCGCGTCACGAGATGCGCGCCAGGGGCAAACGCTTCCGCGAGTGCTGTCAGACTTGCCGCGGATTCGATGTATTGCGCGTCGTGGTTCATCGCACGCCCCTTTCTTATGTTCCTGGTGCGCCCGGCAGGCCACTGGTGTGGGGTCAACGTGACCGAAAACCCGAGCCAGCGACTTTGCCTGCGTGGATGCCTGGAGTATGGGCGGCGCGGCGCTTACCCGATATCAGCCTCGGACGAGAGTGCTGTACGACTGGAGCGGTTCTTCTTGTACGGCTCGAACAACCCCCGGTGTCGGACGACAGCGACCGCTTGTCAGCGAAATCTGACAGTGGTGCGCCGGAACTGCGACATTGCGGATCTGGCTGCACCGTGGCTGGCCTCCGCACGGGCCGGCGGGCCATGACAGGACAGCTGTGGCGTTGATCCACGACAAGAGGCGAGAACCCAGGCGGACTAGGCTGCAATGCATGGCACAGGCCGCCGATCTATCCGCGTCACTGCGCCGGATTATGGGATGACGTCAAGCGAGGAGTGTCCGATGCGGGCTTTCATGGCAATTTGCTTCCTGATCCTGTCCAGCGCAGCGCTGGCCGCTGCCAATGATGCAGCGGCCCCTTCGCAGGCGGGCACGCTGAAACTCAGGCAACTGAACGGCATTTCCTACATCTCGGGCGGGGTCGGCCTCGAGGAAGCGGCCACCATGCGCGGCATGGCCCGGCAGTTCAATGTCCGCATGCACTTTGTCGACAGCAATGACAACAGCGCCTTGTCAGATGTCACGGTCACGCTGTTCAATGCGCGGCGCGAGATCGTGCTGCTTGTGCTGAGCGAGGGGCCCTACTTGTATCTGAACTTGCCGCGCGGCGCCTATCGGGCGGTAATCCGTTACGGCGGCTCCATCGTCAGCCGCAGCATTGCGGTGACAGAGAACAGTGCGGCCGTCGATCTTCTGTTGCGCTTCCCGGCCATGCCGGCCGGCAGCGACAACTTGATAGCCCGACCGGTCCAAGGGCAACCGCCTGCCAAGTTGCGGTGAGCTACTGATCCCGAATGAGACAAGCGCGGGGCTGCCCAATGAAGGCTAAACGAACCGAACGCTAAACGCCTGGGGGAAGCTTGGATGCCATCATCTTTCTTCGGTCAATTCTCCGACCGTCGACGATGAAGGTTCCATCGCCAACCGCGTGCACCATGCGCTTCTCCTTGCGTGCGGTATCGACGTATGCGGCAACGCCCTCCAGCACAACAATGTTGTGCTTCTTGACGATGTCGATGACCTTGCACTCGATGTTCGCAAAGCACTCCCTGATCAGGGGCGGCTTGACCAGCCTGGCCTGAACCGGTGTGAGACCGAACGTTGAAAACTTGTCCGTGTCCGCCCCCGTGCTCGTCCCTATGCCAACAACCTTGTCAAGGAGGTCGACGGTGGGAATGGCAATGACGCACTCCCGGTTCTTTTGCAACGCGGCGAACGAGTAATTCCATGGGCCTGTTGTTATAGCAAACACCGGCGTGAAATCCATCACCATGGTCCAGGAGATGGTCATGACGTTGTCCTTCTTCCCATGATGGGTTGTCACGAGGACCACAGGCCCTGACTCCATCAGAGTAAAGGCCTTACTCAGGTTCAACCGGCGCATGAAAGCTCCTCCGATAGCATCTGAAGGGTTGCGGGATGGCGAGCAGAGAACCAAGGACTTGGATAGGCGCGAGGTTGGGAAGACTTGTTGCCAGTGCTTTCCCAAGTAGTATTCCGTACCCAGCGAGTTTTGCTGTTTCACAACCGCTGATTCGTGGCATGGCTAGACAACGAGTCGCTTGCATTGCGGCCACCGGTCCCCTTCTGCTCATCATTCAGGAACGCATCACAGGCATCCCCGTTCCGGTAACCTTCAATGAACGGCTCGACCATTGCGAAGTGTTCGTACGGAACCCGGCCATGTGCGAAGCCCACAGCAGGATCGACGGGATCCTGTTTCTGTTGGCACCTCTTCAAGAGGGAATGGAGTTGCTCTTCGCTCGGGCTCGACGCATCGTTGCCACGCCTCTCATGCGAATCATGCGAATCAAGTGAAATCGCGGTAGTCAGAACGGAAAGGACAAAAGCCAGTGAGAGTATAGTTGCCAACATCGGCCACCTCCTATTCCTCTTCGCACAGTTGCCTGCTGGGTCGGAGCATCATCAGTCGTCGATGAGCAGGTACGTTTGGATGGCTAGCGCGTTGTCCAAAACGCTTTCCAGATCCCTCTGATCGCCCCACAGACCGCGGTGAAGCAAGCTTGCGGTCTCAGGGCGTCGACATATGGGCTTCCAGGCGCCACTGAATAATCTCAGGCTCTCAACGCTCCGATCCCGTATGAACTCTAGGCCGTGGTCCGACCTTCGATTTGATCCAGCGCAGAGCCGGTAAAGCCGCGGGTGTCGCCTGCTCGCAGCTTTCCTGATTCCCGCTACCCTCGTGTATGTCTTTGTCGGGTTGCATGAGTGCGCTGCCATCTGGCACGATTTCGTCATGAAGGACGGCACCCAACGCCGTCTGTTGCAGGGGGACTGGAATGCGCTTGCCCGCTGGCCGTCTCAACGGTGCGCTGCTTGCGGTTTCCGCCGTGACGCTGGCGGGAGGCCTCGTTGCACGCCAGGTGCAAGGCGAGACGCTGGCCGAGTGGATCTGGATTGCCGGGACATTGCCTAATGCAATTGCGTTGGCGATTTCCAGTGTGGGCGCGGCGATCCGGCGGCAATCCGGCATAGACGCGCTGGCGTTGCTATCGATTGTGGTCGCGCTGCTTTTCGGAGAGTTTCTCGTGGCTGCAGTCGTATCGCTGATGCTGGCGACCGGCCGCGCACTGGAGGACTACGCTCAATCGCGCGCCCGGCGGGAGATGACGGCGCTGCTGAGCCACGCTCCCAGGCGGGCCAACCGGCTGGAGGGAGGGCAATGGCAGCAGGTCGATGTCGCCGAAGTCCGTCCGGGGGACCGATTGATGGTGCGGCACGCGGAGGTCGTGCCCGTCGACGGTGCGCTGACGATGCCCGCGGAACTCGATGAGTCGGCGCTGACTGGCGAGTCTGCCATCCGGAAGTGCGTCGCGGGTGAGTCAATCAAGAGTGGCGCCCTGAATGCCGGGTCCGCGCTGGAAATGATGGCGGGCGCCACGGAGGCGGACAGTACGTTTGCCGGCATCGTCCGCATGGTCGCTGCCGCGCAGGCAGAGCGAAGTCCTTCCGTGCGGCTTGCCGACCGGTATGCCGTGCAATTCACGGGACTCACCCTGCTGCTTGCGGGTGCAAGCTGGCTGTGGAGCGGCGAGCCGATGCGCATTCTTGCCATATTGGTAGTTGCCACGCCGTGTCCGCTCATCCTGGCCGTGCCCGTGGCAATCGTTTCGGGAATGTCGCGCTGCGCAAGGCGCGGCGTGCTCGTAAAAGGCGGAGGTGCACTCGAAGGGCTCGCCAAAGCCGATACGTTGTTCTTCGACAAGACAGGTACGCTCACCGGGGGAGTCGCCAGGCTGATTGGCATCGAATGTACGCACGGGTATTTGGCGGAGACAGTGCTATCACTCGCGGCCTCTCTTGCCCAGGCGTCGAATCATGTCATTTCCGATGCCGTGGCAATGACCGCGCGCGAGCGCGGCCTGGAGTTGCTTACCCCGTCCGAAGTCCGGGAAAGTCCCGGTGCGGGCGTGCAGGGGATCGTCGGAGGGCACGTCGTCAGGCTCGGCTCGCTCGCGTATGCAGCGGAGGGCGGTGATGCGGCGGAGTGGGCGCAGGACGTCATCCGCCGCGTCCGGATCGGAGGAATATCGGCCGTGTTTGTGAGTCTCGACGGTCATCTCGCAGGCGTGATCCAGCTCGCCGACAGCATACGCCTGGAAACGCCGCGCGCTCTTCGCCTGCTCCGCAAGGAGGGCGTCACGCGTCAGGCGATGCTTACGGGAGATCGCGTGGATATCGCGGAGGCGGTCGGCGCGATGCTCGGTGTGAGCGAAATCCATGCAGAGCAGTCTCCCGCCGACAAGCTGGCCACGATACACGCTGCACGCCGCAAGGGTACGGTGATCATGGTCGGGGATGGCGTCAATGACGCTCCGGCGCTGGCCGCGGCAGATATCGGCGTTGCGATGGGGGTACGCGGCGCCGCTGCCTCGTCGGAGGCGGCCGACGTGGTACTGCTTGTGGACCGGCTCGATCGTCTTGTCGATGCCGTGCAAATTGCGCGCCGCACGCGCCGCATCGCGATGCTGAGCGTGGAGATGGGGATGATGCTGTCGTTCGCCGCCATGCTCGCGGCAGGATTGGGCTTCCTGCCTCCTCTGGCGGGCGCAATCCTGCAGGAAGGCATCGATGTCCTTGCAATCGCCAATGCGCTGCGCGCGTTGCGGGCGGACGCCGGGGAGCGGGGGAGCAGCCTTGGCGAGGCGGACGTGGCCCGCCTCAAGGCCGAGCATACGGCGCTGGAGCCCATCATGGACAGGATACGTGCCGTGGCGGACATGCTGCCCCAGATGGAAGGGCACGCTGCACAGGCCGAGCTGAAGGCGTTGAACTGCTCGCTGACCGAGGTCCTGGTGCCGCATGAACGTAGCGACGACATGCGCCTGTATCCAGACGTGGCACGCATGCTTGGCGGGGATGATCCCATGGCAGCCATGAGTGCGATGCATCGCGAGATTTTCAGGGTTGCGACGGTCCTGGGCAGGACAATCGCCCAGTTGCCTTCTGAGGGGCCGGATCCGCATACGGTGCAGGACTTGCAACGTCTGCTCTACGGCCTGGACGCTATCCTGCGATTGCATTGTGCGCAGGAGGATGAGCTATTTCATGTACTTGGGAAGGGCTAGTCGGAACAGCGCAGCGCAGGCCCCAACCCGTGCTGCGGTGCGGCGCTGTTCGATGATCGGCATGACCTGAGCTGTCCAAGCCCGCGGTGATTCAGTAACCAGGGCGGCTCGCTTCCGTGCCAAGGGTGGCGTCGTTGGGCCTAAAGCGGTTCCGCCAACAGAACCAACGAAACATCAGATATTCCCGCCCTGAACGGGCGGGACACCGACAACAGTATCAACGCACCAGGAAGCCTGCGCCGACCGGATCGTTGCGATCAATCAGCCAACGTGCCGTACCCAGGATGCTGGCCGTGCCTTTGACGGTTGGGCGCACCGCACGAGTGCCGTTCAGGCTTACCTCGCCGAGCAGGCAGCCCTCGAACGTGCCGCTGCCGAGCAGGCCCTCGGAAAGGATGGGCTGGTTCATGCCAAGCTTGCCGCGTGCCTCGAACATCGCCATCATCGCGCTGGTGCCAGTGCCCCCGGGCGAACGGTCCAATTGCCCGGCGCTGAACACATGCACGTTCTTGTAGAAGGCACCTTCGATCGTGGGCTGGTGCCAGAAGGTCACGAAGTTGAGGTTGTTGATGTGCGCTTCGGTCGGATGCTGGATCCGCAGCTTTTCCTTGATCTGCTCGCGCACCAGGATGCCCAGGCGCGACAGCTCGGTGCCGTTGTCCGGCGAGATGCGCAGCGCGCAGGGCGACAGGTCGACAATGCCGAAGTAGTTGCCGCCCCAGACCAGGTCTGCCTTGAGGTCGCCGTAGCCCGGCAGGTGCACGGGGATGTCCTGCGCGGCAACGTAGGCCGGCACGTTCTCGAAGCGTGTCCACAGCACCTTGTCGCCGTCCGAGGCAACTTCGGACACCACCAGGCCGGCGGTCGTTTCGAAGCGGATGCGGGTGATGCCGCCCTCGCCGCGGCGCACCAGGCCTAGCGCCACCATGGCCATGCTCACGGCGATGGTGCCATGGCCACACATGTGCGAGTACTCGGTGCCGTCGATGTAGATCAGACCGGCGTCAAACTCGGGGCTGGACGGCGGCGTGAGGAACACGCCGAACATGTCCTTGTGGCCGCGCGGCTCACGCATCAGGGCTTTGCGAAGCCAGTCATAGTTCTCTTCCAGGAAGGCGCGCTTTTCCAGGATGGTTGAACCGGCGGGATAGGGGATGCCGCTGTGGACGATGCAAAGGGGTTCCCCTTCGGTATGGGTATAGATAACGTCGAACGCGTCCTGCTTGCGCATGGCTAAGGCTCCTTGCAGTGAGGTTATGCCGAGTGGGAATTACTTTCGGTTGGACAGCATGTCCAGGCCGATGGTGAGATCCAGGATGGTGATGGCGACAACGGCTACCACGATGGTCGCCCCCGACACTGCGGCGATGGTCGGGTCGATGGTGTATTGCACATAGTTGAAGAGCTTCACCGGAATCGTGTTGAGGTCGGCGGTAGTGTTAAAGATCGACAGCTCGACGTTGATCCAGGAGGAGATGAAAGCGAAGATCGACCCCGTCACGACGCCAGCGCGAATCTGCGGCAGCGTGACCAGGAAGAACGTCGTCCACGCGTTGGCACCGAGGTCCCCGGACGCTTCTTCCAGAGCTTTTTGCTCGGGCGTCATCAGTGCCAACGTGGCGCGTAGCACGAACGGTGCGACGATCACGGTATGTCCAATCAGCAACGCGGTGAAGCTACGTGTCAGGCCGAAGTAGCCGCCGAACTGCAACAACGCTGCGCCGAGCACGATATGAGGCAGCACCAGCGGCGACATCAGCACCGACGTCAGGGCACGCTTGCCCGGAATGTTGTAACGCGAGACGGCGAGTGCGGCGGGTATGGTCAGCACCAGCGCCGCGGCGGTTGCTGCCAGTGCCAATGTCGTGCTGGTGGTGAAGGCGGCAACGTAGTCCGACTCGGCGAGCATCAGGTGATACCAGCGTAGCGTCAGGCCTTCTGGCGGGAAGGCAAGGAAGTCGGAGGCGGTCAGCGAACTGCCCAGGATCACCACCAGCGGGAGCGCCAGATAGGCAAGCACCGTCCACGAAACGATGCGAATGAGCATGGCGGCGATCATCGCGCAATCCCCCGGTGTTCGCCGACGCGGCTGGCCATGGCCACCATCGCCAACGTAAAGACCAGCAGCACGATGCTGAGCGCGCCGCCGTAGTGGACATCGAATACGGTGCTGTACTGCTGGAAGATCAGCATCGACAGCACCGAGATGCGGCCACCTGACAGCAGGGCAGGCGTGACATAGGCGCTAACCGCGAGTGTGAACACCATGATCGCGCCGGCCACCACACCTGGCAGGGTCAGCGGGAAGGTGACATGGCGGAACGTGGCAAGCGGGCTCGCGCCGAGATCGGCCGAGGCCTGCTCGCAGGCCGGGTCGACCCGTGCCAAAGCGTTGCCGACGGCCAGCACCACGAACGGCAGCAGTACGTAGACCATGCCGATCAGGATGCCGGTCTCCGTACCGAGAAAGCGCACCGGCCGCTCTGCAAGTCCGGCGTCGACAAGCGTATGGTTGACGAGCCCGTTGCGCCCCAGGAGCACCATCCAGCCGAACGAACGTACGATGTTGCTGGTAAACATCGGTACGACCAGCAGGATTACGCAGACGCGCCGCCACGCGGACCAGCGCACTATGCGCACCAGGTACCAGGCGAGCGGGTAGCCCAGCAGCAGGCAGATCAGTGTGGTCAGGCAAGCGATTCGAAAGGTCACCAGGATGACGTCCCAGTGGTAGCGGTCCGCCAGTACGCGCACATAGCTGGACAGCGTCAACGCAGGCGGCTGGTTGCCGGTGACGCTGGCAATCAGCACCACCGCCAGCGGGGCGAGAAAGAACGCCGCAAAAAAGGCCAGCGGCGGCGCCAACATCAGCGCCGACGGGATTGGCAGCCGTTTCATGCTGCATCTCCAATGAGGTGCAGGTTGGCGGGGTCGAACGCGAGCCGGATCGGCTTGCCACGTTCCAGCGTTGCATCGGGCAGCCCCATGGTGCGCACCACCAGCGTCTGTCCGCCGACGTTGGCGTGCAGCATGGTATGGCTGCCCACGCTAATGACATCGACCAGCGTGCCATCCAGCCCCCCCGGCGCATCGGCGCGGGCCACACTCAGGTGTTCCGGGCGTAGCACCGCCAGCCCGCGTGCAGTGCCATTGACGGAGGTTACCGGCAGCTGCTCTCCCTGCATCGACAGGCGGATATACCCTGAGCCCGCGGATTCCCATGGCAGCAGGTTGGCGTCACCAATGAACTCGGCCACGAAGCGGGAGGAGGGGGCGCGGTAGATCTCGGTGCCCGCACCGCATTGCTCGATGCGGCCGGCATTCATCACCACGATGCGGTCTGCCATCGCCATCGCCTCTTCCTGGTCATGCGTGACAAATACAAAGGCGATGCCGAGTTGTTGCTGCAGGTGCTTCAATTCAATCTGCATGCGCTTGCGCAACTTCATGTCCAGGGCGGACAGCGGCTCGTCGAGCAACAGCAGGCGCGGCCGGTTGACGATGGCGCGTGCCAGTGCGACCCGCTGCTGCTGACCGCCCGACATCTCGCGCGGATAGCGCTCGCCCAACGCGGCCAGGCCGACCATGTCAAGCGCTTCCAGTGCGCGGCGCTTGGCCTCATCCCGACTGGCACCCTGGCGCCGCGGCCCGTAGGCGACGTTCTCAAGCACGGTCATATGCGGGAACAGGGCATAGTTCTGGAACACCGTGTTGAGCGGCCGCTTATTGGGTGGCAGCGCAGTGACATCCTGGCCATCGATGGCGATGCGGCCGCTGTCCGGCTGCAGGAACCCGGCGATCGCGCGCAGCAGCGTGGTCTTGCCGCAGCCGCTCGGCCCGAGCAGCGCGATAAATTCAGCCTGGCCGATCTCCAGCGAAACCCGGTCCAAGGCCTGGTATGCGCCGAATGCCTTGCACAGCGCGTCGACGGTCAAGAGGGCAGTCATTTCGGTCTCCTGCATTTAGCGCTTGCGCGCAACCTGCCGGTTCCATGCATCGGTGATTTCGGTGCGTCGGGCGTTGATCGTGCTCCAGTCGAACAGGGTCAGGCTGTCCACTGAGCCGTTGGCGCCCCACGGCAGCTTGCGCGCCACGTCCTTGGGAACCTGCACGCCTTGCACGGCCGGGCCCAGGTACAGGCGGGTGGCGAGGCAGGTGGCGGCCTCAGGCGTCAGTGCGGTATTGATGAATTTCTCCGCGGCCGCCTTGTTGCGCGCGCCCTTGACCAGATGCAGGCGGGCATCAGTGGCCCATGCGCCTTCCTTTGGCACCACGAAGCCGATCGGCGCACCCTTGTCGATCAGGTCCCACGCGCCCACATTGAAGTGCGCGCCGATTACCGCCTCGCCGCTCTGATAGGCATTGGTGGCCGCGCCCGAGCTGTCGAAGAAGAGCGCCGTGTCGAGCGCCGCGAGTTTCTGGAAAACCGGCGCGAGATTGGCCGGGTCGGCACCCCATACGCGTGCCATGAACATGACGAAGGGTACGCCCGAGGAATTGGCGGGCGAAGGTACCGTCACCGCCCCGGCATACTCGCGTTTCCACAGGTCCTTCCAGCTGGTCGGCGGCTGCTTGACCTCACGCGTGTTGTACGTCAGGCCCAGCGAGTAGTAGCCCGTGCCCACCGCGTAGTTGGTTGCTCCCTGACGATAGAGCGCCTTGCTGATGACATTCTTCAGATTCGGAATGGCCGCGCCGTCGAGGTTGTCGACCACTCCGGCTTGCAGCGCCAGCTCGCTGATGCCGCCATCCATCCAGGCCACGTCAATGGTCGGTGCGGCCTTCTGCTGCTGCAGCTTTGCCAGCGTGGTCGTGGAGGTGCCGATCTCAGGCGTCACGGCGATACCGGTAGCCTTGGTGAAGGGCTCCGCCACGCAGCTGCGAAAGGCGTCGCCCCAGTTGCCGCCGTACATGGCAACGGTCAGCTTGCCGCTCTGCGAGTATGCAGGGGTGGCGAAAGTGGCGGCCAACAGTGCGGCGCCGACGAGGGTGGTGCGTGTCTCCAGTCCCATTTGCTGCTCCCCTTGAGGTGGAATTCTGTGGTCTCAGGCTGTGGAGGCATTGTGGGCGCAACGGGCGCTCCGCCTCTTGCAAGTCGTCGACAAAAACTTGAATAATTGCGTCATGCTGAGAGCCTCTTCGGATTCACCAAAAACCGGCGCGGGTAAACCCGAGCTGAGCGTTGGTTTCGTGCTGCTGAACCAGTTCACCCTGGCCGCCTTTGCCGGTCTGGTTGATGTGCTGCGCCTGTCCGCCGACCATGGCGGGCGCAGCCGGCAGATCCACACGGCGTGGCGGGTGATGAGCATGGACGGACTGCCGCGTACGTCGAGCGCGGGCTTTGCGATCGAGGTCGCGGGCGCATTGCCCGATGACCCGACCGGCTTTGACTACATCGCGGTATGCGGCGGCAACGATTACCCCAACACTTACATGCCGCCGGCGCTGCGCGACTGGTTGCAGCGGACCGCAGCCAGCGGCGTGCGCATGCTTGGCATCTGCACCGGCACTTTTGCACTGGCGCAGGCCGACGTCATTGGCTCGCGCACCGTCTGCGTACACTGGAACGTGCTCGACGCTTTCCGCGCGCGCTTTCCGCAGGTGCGCGCGGTGGTGGACCACCTGTTCGTCGACGAGGGCGACCTGATTACCTGCGCGGGTTCCACTGCCGCCATCGACCTCGGCCTGTACCTGGTGGCGCGGCATTGCGGGCGCGAAAAGGCGCAGCAGGCGGTGCGCCATATGATGCTGCAGGGGATGCGGCCGGCCAAGCTGCCGCAGGCGCATTTCTATGCCGACCTGACCCACATCCAGGATGCGCGCGTGCGCCAGGCCGCGCACTTCATCGAGCAGCGCATCGACAACCCCCCGTCGCTCGACGCCATCGCGCGCTATGTGGGTCTGGGGCGCCGCCAGCTCGAACGCGCTTTCCACGAAGCGCTGGCCATGTCGCCAATGAGCTTTCAGCGTGGGCTGCGGCTTGAGTACGGCAGCTGGCTACTGCAGAACGGCCACAGCAACATCACGCAGATCGCGTTGGATTGCGGGTTCTCCGACGGCGCGCATTTCTCGCGCGATTTCCGCGCGCGTTTCGGCCTGACGCCGCGCGAATTCAAACGACGCGGCGGCGCGGAGGAAGGGACGACGTCGCCGAGTGCAGTGGTGTCGGAGCGGGTGGGGCGATAGCTGGGGGCATCGACTTTCCGCGCCAAAAATAGCGCGCGTGAATCGCCCCCAGGTTTCCGGGCGCGTGGGGGTGTGTCCATATGCGGTGGCACCGCATATCGAACGCATGATTCCTTCGTTTGATTGGCGTGCCGGCGCCCGTATCGTTGGTTCCCAATCTTCAAGACGATACGCGCCCCGATGAAATCGCCCAGCTATCCCGCTCGCCGCACAGCCCTGGCCCGCATTGCCGCTGGTAGTCTCGGCGCCGCCGCGCTGTTCTCCACGTTCCGTGCCTCTGCAGCCGCTCGTCCGGACGTGATCCGTATCGGCGTGGCCCAGCCGGCAACCGGCACGCCACCGACATTCGCGGGCAGTTCGCTTTCGATTGCCCACGCGAAGGGTTGGTTCGAGGAAGCGTTCAAGTCCTCAGGGACCCGCGTGGAGTGGTACTTCTTCAAGGGCGCCGGCCCGGCGGTCAATGAAGCGCTGGCCAACCTCCAGCTCGACTTCGCGCTGCAGGGCGACCTGCCGTCCGTCGTCGCGCGAGCGGCAGGACTGAAAACGCGCCTGGTGCTTGCCACCGGCGTGCGCTCGAACATCTATATCGGTGTGCCGCCCGACTCGCCGCTGAAGACGGTGGCCGACCTGCGCGGTAAGCGCGTATCGCTGTTCAAGGGCACCAACATGCATCTGCCGGCGCTCCGACTGCTCGAAGCGAACGGCCTATCCGACAAGGACCTGCGCCTGCTCAACCTCGATACCGCCGGGTATCTGGCTGCCCTGAGCACACGCGACATCGACGCGGCCATCGGCGCGATGGATATCCTGCGTCTGCGCGACAAGGGCGCCGTGCGCGTGCTCTATTCGAGCAAGAATCAGTCGCCGATCTATACGCGCCAGAGCCACGTCCTTGTCACGGAAGAGTTCGCCGGCCGCTACCCGGAAGCAACGCAGCAGTTCGTAAAGACTGCCGTGGAAGCGGCGCGCTGGGCGTCCGACGAAAGCCACCGCGAGGAGGTGTTGCGCACCTGGGCGCGCGCGGGCACGCCGTACGAGCACTGGAAGGAGGACTACGATGGCGAGCCGCTGCGTGTACGGATCAATCCGAACTTCGACCCATTCCTGATTGCGCGCTACAAGGACGCAGCCGAGCAGGCCTATCGGTTCCGTCTGAGCCGGTCGCGCTTTGACGTTGACCAGTGGATTGACCCGCGTTACCTGAACGCGGCGCTGAACGACCTGAGCCTGAAAAGCTACTGGCCCGTCTATCAGCCGAACGGCAAGATCCTGGGAGCATAGTCATGGCCGCCAATCCTGCCGTGTCGACCGCGCCCGGGGCGCTTGACGTCACTCACTCCGCTTCGAAAGCAGCTCTCCGCCGTCTGCTCGGGCTGCTTGCCGATCCATTGCTCGCCTGGATCGTTCCGGCCGTGCTGCTTGCTGTCTGGTTTGTGGCGGCGCGCCTTGAATGGATTCCACAGCAAGTCCTCCCGGCACCGGAAGCGGTGGCCGGGATGCTCGCCGAGCTGTACCGCAGCGGCGAGTTGTGGGCCAACCTGCAAATCAGTGCCATGCGTGTGGCCGCCGGGTTCGCGCTCGGACTGGCGGGAGGACTTGCGCTGGGCGCTGCGATGGGACTCTCGCCTCGCGTGCGCGACTACGTATATCCGACCTTCAAGGCATTCAGCCAGGTACCGGTGCTGGGCTGGCTGCCGCTGCTGATGCTGCTGGTCGGCATCGACGAGGCGCTCAAGATCATCCTGATCGCAAAAGCCGCGCTGGTGCCGATTGCGCTGAACACGTACAAGGGCATCCATAACGTGCCGGCGCGCTACCTGGAAGTGGCTCGGGTGATGAAGCTCACGGCCTGGCAGACGCTGGCGCGCGTGGTGTTCCCTGCCGCCGCTGCGCCGGTGTGGAACGGTATCCGCTACGGTCTCACTCACGCGTGGCTCGCGCTGGTGGTAGTGGAGTTGCTCGCGTCGTCCGAGGGGCTCGGCTACCTGATCGTCTACGGCCGGCAGCTCTTTCAGCTCGACCTGGTCATCGCGGCGGTGATCGTGGTCGGCGCGGTCGGCTTCTTGCTCGACAAGGGCCTGGCGCTGGCCGAGCGCGCGGTGCTGCGCTGGCGAAAGCCAGGCTTCTGAGGGCAGCGTCATGGCGAACATTCATGGTTTTCGCATTCCGCGCGTACTGCGCGGCTGGGTACTTCCGCTCGCGCTGCTGGCGCTGTGGTGGGCGGCCGTCGCGTTCGGCTGGTCGACCTCGCCGCTGCTGGTGCCCGTGTCAAAGGTCTGGGACACAGCCGTCGACCAAGCTCTCACAGGAAAGCTGGCGGTCGCGCTGAAGGCAAGCCTGTGGCGCGATCTTGCCGGCTTCGCGATCGGCGCCTCGGCAGGGCTCGCGTTCGGTGCGATGCTCGGGCTGTCGCGCCTGGCCGAAAAGCTGTTCGGGCCGACCTTCCACACCGTCAAGCAGATCTCGCTGTTCGCGTGGATTCCCTTGATTTCGGTCTGGTTCGGCCTCGGCGATGCAGCCAAGGTCGTGTTCCTGTCGCTCGCGGCATTCTTCCCGGTCGTCCTCAACACCTTCGAGGGCATCCGCGCTGTACCGGCCGACCTGCTCGACGTGGCGCGCGTGCTGCGCTTCACACGCTGGCAGACGCTGTGGCGCGTGGTGCTGCCATCGGCCTCGCCATCGATCTTCGCGGGCATCCATCTTGGACTGATCTATGCCTGGCTCGCGACGCTGGGCGCTGAGTATCTTCTCGTGGCCGGCAAGGGCATCGGCAACACCATGACCGATGGCCGCGAGAACTTCTGGATGGACCTGGTCATCTTTGGCGTGATCGTGGTCGGCCTGGTCGGCTACACGCTGAACTGGATCGCAAGCCGCATTGAGGCGCGGCTGCTGCGGTGGCGGGGCACGTCGGTCGCCATATCCTGAATTTCCGCAATACTTAACGGGAGCTGCCATGCCGCACGCCGGCACGTTGCACATCAACCATCTTCACAAGCAGTACGAGGTCAAGGGCAGGGCGCTGCCCGTGCTCGAGGATATCTCGCTAACCATCGCGCCGGGCGAGTTCGTCAGCATCGTCGGCGCCAGTGGCTGCGGCAAGTCCACGCTGCTGCGCCTGATCGCGGGGCTGGAAGACGACTATCGTGGCGAGATCCATGTGGACGGACAGCGCATCGTCGGCACGAGCCTGCAGCGCGGCATCGTGTTCCAGGAGCACCGGCTGTTCCCGTGGCTGACTGTCGCGCAGAACGTGTCGCTCGCGCTGCTTAACCGAAACCTGAGTCACACCGACAAGCGCCGCACCGTTCAGTCGCATATCGAACTGGTCGGCCTCACGGGATTCGAGAACGCGTTTCCGCACCAGCTTTCCGGCGGCATGTCGCAACGCGTTGCCATCGCCCGTGCACTGGTCACGCGGCCCGACATCCTGCTGCTCGACGAGCCGTTCGGTGCCCTCGATGCCATGACGCGCGCCCACCTTCAACAGGAGTTGCGCCGCATCTGGCAGGCAGAAGGCATCACGATGATCCTGGTCACGCACGATGTCGAAGAGGCGGTATTTCTTGGCGACCGCGTGGTCGTGATGGAGCCGCGCCCGGGCCGGATCCGCCGCTTCCTGCCGGTCGACCTGCCACATCCGCGCGATCGCGCCTCGACGGCGTTCGCTCGTGTTCGCGATGGCGTGCTGCGAGAGTTCGCCGAACAGCGCGACTCCGTTCACATCGCCGATTCCCGCGAAGTCCTTTCGCACTGATCTCTCCCGGAGTTTCCACGATGACGCAATCCTTTGAACAGCAGGCGCTCGACATTCATCCCGTCGCCGGTCGCATCGGCGCCGAAATCCGCGGCATACGGCTCGGTGCAGACGTGTCGCCGGGCACGTTTGACGCAATCCGCGCCGCGTTGCTGCGCCACAAGGTACTTTTCTTCCGCCAGCAGAACCATCTCGACGACACCGCCCAGGAAGCGTTCGGCAAGCGCTTCGGTACGCCGGTCGCGCATCCGACCGTACCCGCGCGCGACGGCACTGAATACCTGCTCGAGCTCGACTCGCAGCACGGCGGGCGCGCCAATTCGTGGCACACCGACGTGACGTTCGACCTCGCATATCCGCAAGTCTCGGTGCTGCGCGCAGTGAAGGTGCCGGCCGCCGGCGGAGATACGGTGTGGGCCAACACGGCCGCCGCCTATCAGGACCTGCCGGAGCCACTGCGCGGCCTTGCTGACAAGCTGTGGGCACTCCATACCAACGATTACGACTACGCCGCGTCGCGCCCGCTCCCGGACAACGAGGGTGCGCGGCGCTACCGCGAGGTCTTCACATCCACGATCTACGAGACCGAGCACCCGGTGGTTCGCGTGCATCCCGAGACCGGGGAGCGCACGTTAGTGCTCGGGCATTTCGTCAAGAAGCTGTTGGGCTACTCGTCGGTCGACTCCGCGCATCTGGTTTCACTGCTTCAGGGGCATGCGCATCGCCTGGAAAACACGGTGCGCTGGCGCTGGGAGGCGGGAGATGTCGCCATTTGGGATAACCGGGCCACGCAGCACTATGCGATCAACGACTATGGCGACGCCCACCGCGTGGTGCGCCGCGTGACGATCGCCGGGGACGTGCCGGTCAGCGTCGACGGGCAACCAAGCCGTGCGATCAAGCCGGAGCCGGCCGTGCGGGATGCCGCCAACGAGCGCAAGGTGGCCTGAGCATGACAGATGCTTACCGTCAATCGCCACGCCAGCTCCACCTGGGAGCCTTCGTCATGGCTACCGGGCACCACGTGGCCGGCTGGCGCCACCCCGATGCGCACGCCGACGCCGGCCGCAGCCTGTCCCACTATGCTGCGCTGGCCCGGCGTGCCGAGGCGGCCGGCTTCGACGCGCTGTTCCTGGCCGATGGCGTGGCGATCCGCGGCATGGATGACGCGACGCTGCCGCATACCGCCCGCGCTGCCACGTTCGAGCCGCTGACACTGCTGTCCGCGCTGGCCGCCGTCACGCAGCGTATCGGGCTTGTGGCGACGGCGTCGACCACCTACAACGAGCCATACCACGTAGCCCGAAAGTTCGCATCGCTCGACCACCTGAGCGGCGGCCGGGCCGGGTGGAACGTTGTGACGTCATGGTCCGATGCCGAGGCCCGCAATTTCAGCCTGGACCGGCATCCCGAGCACGCCGACCGCTACGCGCGTGCAGAGGAATTCGTCGACGTGGTGACCGGGCTGTGGGATAGCTGGGAGGACGACGCCTTCCTTTACGACAAGGCGAACGGCGTGCATTTCGACGCGTCGAAACTGCATCGGCTCGACCATCACGGCAGGCATTTTCAGGTGCGCGGCCCGCTCAATATCGCACGCCCGCCCCAAGGTCATCCGGTGATCGTGCAGGCTGGATCGTCCGAAGCCGGACAGGAACTGGCCGCGCGCACGGCCGAGGTTATCTTTACCGCGCAGCAGTCGCTGGAAGGGGCGCAGGCGTTCTACCGTGGGCTCAAGGGGCGGCTGGCGCGGTTCGGGCGCACACCGGACCAACTCAAGATCCTGCCGGGCGTTTTTCCTGTGGTGGGCCGAAGCGCGGCAGAAGCGGAGGAGAAGTTCGAGGCGCTGCAGGACCTGATCCTGCCGTCAGTCGGGCTCGCGCTGCTGTCGCAGCATCTCGGCGGTATCGACCTGAGTGGCTATCCACTCGACGGTCCGTTGCCGGATAACCTGCAGGAGCCGAACGGTGCAAAGAGCCGCTTCCAGCTTGTAACCGGCCTGGCGCGCGAGGAGGGGCTGACGATCCGGCAGCTGTGCCGGCGCGTAGCTACGGCGCGTGGGCACTGGTCGATCCACGGGACACCCGCGCAGATCGTCGATCAGTTGCAGGCGTGGTTCGAAGCGGAGGCGGCCGACGGGTTCAACGTCATGCCGCCCTGGCTGCCCGGCGGCCTCGACGACTTCATCGAACTCGTGCTGCCCGAACTGAGGCGGCGGGGCCTGTTCCGTGAGCAGTACACCGGGACGACGCTGCGCGAGCACCTGGGGCTGGTCCGACCCGGCCATCTGCGGCGCGAACGGGCAAGAAGCGCATGACCAAGCAGGGCGCGAGCGGCAGGATTGGCCACTCGCGCCACCTGCCCCATGACCGCGCCTCTCGGGGTTCCTGACCACGTTCGCCATCTACTGCTACCTCATCCGCATTTAGTGAGCTTCCAGGGGCGCGTACAACTGGCGAAATCGGCTGCAACGGCGGAACGCGCCGTATGTGGCTGACGTCGCGAGGACCGCGCCACACAGTGCCCACTTATCTGTCTGTGATGGACGGCGGATTCGTCGCGGCGGAGCGTTCCTGGATCTGGGCAATGGCGATGCGCGCGGATTTTCGCACCTCGGGGTCGCCATCCCGCAACGCGGCATCCAGGACCGCGAGCTCCTCGACGCCGCCTGCCTCCCCGAGCGCCAGGGCGGCCTCCTTGCGCACATTGCTGATCGGATACGTCAGCAGCCTCGCCAGCGCGCCGGCACTGGCGGGATCGCCCAGCCGTCCCAAGGCGCGTGCGGCTTGCAGCGTCACCTGCCAGTAGTCGTCGTCGAGCGCTGTCTCCAGCGCGACCCGCGCGGCCGCCTGCCTCAGCTTACCCAGCGTTGCAGCGGCTTCCTCGCGCACCTGCCAATGTTTGTCGCCAAGCGCCTGGAGCAGGGTGGGCAGCACGTCGTCGTTCGGAGCGAAGCCGAGCGCGCCGACGGCGGCCCGTCGCACATCCGCATTGCCGTCGTCGCGCGCGAGCGCTGCAAGGGCGGCTAGGGCAGGCTCATGGCGCAACCATCCGAGCACGCCGATCGCTTCGCGCCGTACCGTTGCCACCGGGTCAGCCAGTGCCGCGTGCGCAGGGCCGGCGCTGTCGGGCAGTCGCAATTCCCGCAGCGCACGTAGCAACGCGGCGCGGGCAGCGTCGCCAGCGCCCGCCAGGCGCGGCAGCAGGCGCAGGCCCAGCGTGGGCTGCTTGAGCGCCGACAGGCTGTTGGCAGCGGTCTCTCGGGTGGCGGCGTCTGGGTCGGCCAGCGCGTCGCATAGGGCGTCGATGGCTTCGGGTGTTTCCCAAGCAGAGAGGTATTCCGCCGCCGTACGCCGCACGTCGGCATCGGCATCCCGGCGCAAGGCCTGAAGCAGGAGCGGCAGTTGGGCTTCATCCTCGCTCTCGGCAGCGTCGATGACGGCCAGGCGGCGAACGGCAGGGTCGGCGTCGGAAAAGCGGGAATCGGCGAACGGGACACTGAAGGGAATTGCGGAAACGGAAACGGTCATGGGGCAGGAAAAGTCGGTGCGCTGACGCGCCCGTCGCCGAGCGGGCTAAGCCGTGGCGCGGGCAGGGTGGACTGGCGATGGCGCAGCAATGCCAGCAGGTGTCGCTTGATGGCGATGAACTCGGGCTCGGTGACCAGGTCGCGCGATTCGGCGCGCTCACGTGGTCGGGCAAACGGCACGTGCAAATCTTCGATGATGGTGCCGGGTCCGGGACTCATCACCAGGATGCGGTCGGCCAGGAACAGCGCTTCATCGATGTCATGCGTGACGAACACGACCGTGGGCCGGTACTCGCTCCACACGTCGAGCAGCAACGCCTGCATCATCGCGCGCGTTTGGGCGTCGAGCGCGCCGAAAGGTTCATCCATCAGCAGCACGCGCGGCCCGGTAATCATGGCCCGGGCGATCTCCGCGCGCTGCTGCATGCCGCCCGATAGCTGGGATGGGTAGCGATCGGCAAAAGCAGCCAGCCCCACGCGTTCAAGCAGCTCACGGCCGCGGCGGCGGCGTTCTTCTTTGCCGATGCCCTGCATCTTGAGACCGAAGCCGACGTTGTCGAGCGTCTTGCGCCACGGAAATAATGTGTGTTGCTGGAACACGATGCCGCGCGCGGGATCGGGGCCGTCAATCCTCGTGCCGTCCAGGGTCGCGCGGCCTTCAACCGGAACGATATGTCCGGCCAGTACGCCGAGCAAGGTCGACTTGCCGCAGCCCGAGGGGCCCAGGATGCAGACGAACTCGCCTGGCGCGATCGACACGTTGACGTCGCGCACCGCCGTGAAGCGCTGCGTACCGCTGCCCAGCGCGATGGACAGGGATTCGAGCGTGACGGCGCCTGGGCGGGTGACAAGGTCGGCAGTCGTCATCGCCCGCTCCCCGCTACCGCCAGCCAGGGCGTCGCGCGTTGCCCCGCCAGCCGCACCAGCGCGCTGCTGCCCATTCCGAGCATGCCAATCAGCAGCATGCCGACAATAATGTCGGGATAGCGTTGCACCGTGTACGACTCCCACGTGTAATAGCCAATGCCAAACTGGCCTGAAATCATCTCCGCCGTGACCAGGCAGAACCAGGACGTGCCCATGCCGATCGCCAGCCCGGTCACAATGCCCTGCGCCGCGCCGGGCAGCACGACCTCGCGCAGCACGGCGGCGCGTCCCGCGCCAAGGCTGCGCGCCGATGCCACCAGGCGCGGGTCGACCGACTCGGCGCCGTGGATCGCGCCCAGCAGGATCGGGAAGAACGCCCCGGTGAAGGTAATGAAGATCATCGACAGCTCGGACGACGGAAACATCAGAATCGCCAGCGGGATCCACGCGACGGCCGGGATCGGACGCAGCACTTCCAGCGGTGGCAGCAGGGCGACGCGCACCCATTGCGAGCGGCCGATCAGCAGGCCGAGCACCGTCGCGAGCAGCGCTGCGGACGCGTAGCCCCAGCCCACGCGCGACAGGCTGCTCGCCAGATGCCGGGCGAGCTTCGGGGATTGCAGCGGCGACCAGCCCGCGGCAAGCGTCTCGGCTGGCGTCGGCACGTTCTCGAACGTCACCACGCCAAGGTGCAGGCGATGCTGCGTGGCAAGGTGCCAGCACAACAGGCCGAACACCAGTGACGCCGCCTGCAATAGGGTGCGGGCAGGGCGCTTGTGCGAGGCAACTGGCGCTGCAGGCGCCGTGCGGGACAGCACATGGCTCGTCATCGCGGCTCCTGACGGGCGGCCAGTGTGACCGTTTGACGGGCGCCGGCAAAATCGACCACCTGCCCCCCATTCTGACTGGCCCAAGCCTGGGCGCGCGACTTCAGCAGGAAGGCGTTCAGGCGGCCATCCTTGTCGCGTGCGAACCAAGCCTGATTGCCCAGCAGCTTGATGCCGGACTCGCGGTCCTGCGCATAGAACGCACGAATCTCCTTGCCATCGCGCTGGAGGGCGGCCAGTGCCTGCAGGGCCGTCTCGGGCGACGCGTAGTTGCGCACGCGAGATTCTCCACGCACCCAGACCTGTGCCACGCGGTCGAACTTGTCGATGCGTTTGCCAGTCACCGCGTCGTTGGCTTTGAGTGGCAGCGCGGCGTAGTCGCGCAGCGCTGCCTCGTAGTCGAGCTTCTCGGCCTGGAACGCGGCGCGCAGGTAGCGATCATCGACGAACGCGTCGACGTCAAGGTCGCCATCGGCGCGTTTGAGCAGCTTGAGCGTTTCAAATGACGTCTGCACGGCCTTGCGGTACTCCGGCTTCCAGGTCAAGTCGCGCGTCTGCAGGCCGAGCGGACCATGGAACAGGTAGTTCACCTCCGGCTCCACACCGGTGACTTTTGCAATCAGCTCGCTGTATTTTTCCGGTTCAGCTGCGATCAAACGGTTCGCCTCGATCACCGCACGCAGGTAGGCGACAACGACTTCGGGGTACTTCTGCGCGTAGTCCCTTTGGACCAGCGACCCGTGGAACGTGGCCGCTTTGGCTTGCGAGCCGTCATAGATCTTGCGGGCGAAGCCGCGGTAGGGGAACAGTTCGGCGAATGGCACGAAATCGGCATGCGCTTCGATCTTGCGTGCTTGCAGCGCAGGGCCGGCGACCTCCGGAGCCTGGGTGATGATGTTGACGTCGCGCTCCGGATCCCAGCCCTGTGCAGCGATGGCGCGCAGCAGCATGCCGTGCGACGTCGACGCGAACGGCACCGAGATCGTCTTGCCCTTCAGTTCAGCCAGCGATTGCACCGGTGAGTCGACCGGCACCACGATGCCGTTGCCGCTACCTTGCGTGCTGCCCGACAACACGTTGATAAAGACGCTGCCCTTGCCCGCCTTCTGATTCGCCACGCCGTTGAGAATGCCCGGGAAGTCGGCCATCGATCCAAAGTCAAGCTTGCCAGCAACCATCTCGTTCGTGATCGGCGCGCCGCTGGTGAAGTTCTTCCACTGGATATCGTAGACGGCATCCTTGTACTTGCCATCGTGTGGCAGGTACTTCTCCAGCAGCTTCAGTTCGCGGATCAGCGCACCGCCGGTGGCGGTGTTGATCGTGGTGTCCTGCGTGCCGATGGCCACGCGGATGGTCTCCGCGCCAGCAGGATGGGCCGCAAGCAAGGCGGTGCTGGTGAGCGCGAACAACAGCGTTCTTTTCATGTCACTTTCCTTTGGATCAAGAGGAAGGGCGGGGGCTTCGTGCAGCTTCAGCGCAGCAAGTAGGGGATGTCGACGTGGACTGCGCCGGTCGGACAGTCGCGCTCGCACGGCATGCAGTACCAGCATTCGTCAAACTTCATGAACGCCTTGCCGGTGACCGGATCGACTGCGAGCAGATCCATTGGGCAGACATCGATGCAGACCGTGCAGCCCTTGTCGGCAATGCACTTGTCTTCGTCGATTGTCACGGGAACGCTGGAGCGCGCATGCGCATCGCGTGGAACCAGGGCCATGTTGTTCTCCTAGGCGGCTATGGTCTGTACGGTTTGCGGGATGGAAGCCGACGTGGTCGCGGCGGCTGGCGTCACGCGCAGGCGCGAGTAGGCCGAGCGTTCGTTGTCGTTGAGCGGCACCAGGTAGGGCTCGACCGGTCGCTTGAATGACGTCATCGTGCCGTCTTCCGCCTTCTTCAGATGGGCGTGGCAGAACCAGTCTGCGTCGTTGCGCTGGGGATAATCGACGCGGTAGTGGTACAGCCCCCAGCGGCTTTCCGTGCGGAACAGCGAAGCACGCGCTGCCATCTCGGCGCAATCGAGAATCACGGACACCTCGGCCGCACGCATGAGTTCGTGCGGGTTGGCGGCCGATACCTGCGACAGGTCTTCCCGGATCTCGCCGAAGCGCTGCAGCCCGATCTCCATGCGCCGCGTGACCTTCGGCGGCTGCAGGTAGTCATTAACGAAGCGGCGCAGCTTGTATTCGACCTGCGACGGCGCAAGACCGTGCTTGCGGTGCAGCGGGGCATACACGCGCGACTTTTCTGCTGCAACCTGTGCGGCATCGACAGCCGGAAGCTCAGTCGCGGCCGCCCGGTCAGCGGCATGTTCGCCCGCGAACCAGCCGTAGGTAAACGCGCCCAGCATGTAGTTGTGCGGCACCGCGGCCATGTCCCCTGCCGCATAGAGGCCTGGCACAGACGTGGCCGCGTGTTGGTCCACCCAGACGCCGGACGCGCTGTGGCCGCTGCAGAAGCCGATTTCCGAGATATGCATTTCAATCATCCGCGTGCGGTAGTCGTTGCCGCGCCGCGCATGAAAGCGTCCGCGGCTCGGGCGCTCATTGGTGTGGAGAATGGTCTCAATGGTCCGTATCGTTTCCTCGGCCAGGTGATCCAGCTTCAGGAACACCGGTCCATTGCCACTTTGCAGTTCCTGGTAGAACTCCCACATCATCTGGCCGCTCCAGTAGTCGCATTCGATGAAGCGCTCGCCACGGCCGTTGGCCGTGTAACCGCCCAGCGGGCCGGTGACGTAGGCACAGGCCGGGCCGTTGTAGTCCTTGATCAATGGGTTGATCTGAAAACACTCGAGATTCGCGAGTTCCGCGCCAGCGTGATAGGCCATGGCATAGCCATCCCCGGCGTTGGTCGGGTTCTCGTAGGTGCCCATCAGATAGCCCGAGGCCGGCAAGCCGAGCCGCCCGGCGGCGCCGCAGCAGAGGATCACGGCCTTGGCGCGCACGACATAGAAATCGGCCGTGCGGCAGTCGAATCCCATGATGCCGGCCGCCTCGCCCGACGGACCGGTCAGCACGCGCGTGGCGACAATGCGGTTAGTCACCTCCACGCGTGCGCGCTTGAGCTGGCGGTAGAGCACCTTCTTGACGTCGTGGCCCTCCGGCATCGGCAGCACATAGGCGCCCATATGGTGCACCTTGCGCACAGCATACTCGCCGGTCTCGTCCCTTTCGAACTTCACTCCCCAGCGGTCGAGTTCCTCGATGGTGCGAAAGCTATGGCGCGCATAGGCCAGCACGGTCGCCTGGTTGACGATGCCGTCGTTGGCCACCGTGATCTCCCGCGTGTACTGCTCCGGCGTGGCATGGCCCGGGATCACGGCGTTATTGAGTCCGTCCATGCCCATCGATATAGCGCCGCTGCGCTTGACGTGCGCCTTGTCGAGCAGCAGCACCCGAAGGGCAGGGTTGCGCTGCTTCGCTTTGATGGCCGCCATCGGGCCGGCAGTGCCGCCGCCAACGACAACGATGTCGTATTCGAGTTCGTGTGTCTGCATGATCCTTTGGGAGCGCGGAGTTGCCCGCCCAACTCGTTATAACAAGTTGGATCGATTGTAGAGGCGGCTCCATGCCGCACCAATGAATGGTTTCGCACATGCTTGTGCGCGGCGCGCATATGCGCCGCAGCGCGTCAGCTCAGCGGGGTTTCCGGGTGCTTTGCCGGTCGATCCGCAGACGGTACTGGAAGGTATCGCTGCGGAAATAGAGGAACTCGAAGTCGACAGGCCGGCCCGAGCGGTCGTGGGTCAGCCGTTCGATGCGCAGCAGCGGTGCACCTTCCCCGATCTCCAGAGCGCGTGCAAGCGGCCTGTCGGCCAGGACGGCATCAATGCCGAGGTCCGCCGAGCCGAGCGGCACCGCACAGTCGTTTTCCAGGATCAGGAAGACATCGCGCGTGATGAGGTCGGCGCGCTGTAGCTGGCGGCCGAGCGACTCCGGCAGGAACGTGATCTCGTACGAGACCGGCGCGCGATTGAGCAGCCGCACGCGGTGGATTTCCGTGACCGTCGTGCCTGGCTCGAGGTCGAGCCGGTGGGCCACGTCCGCGCGCGCCGGGACAAAATCGAACGACACGACGCGGTTGACGATCTCGTGCCCCATACGCGACATCGCCTCGGCGAATCCCTCGAGCGCCGTTACGTTCTGGAACGCCTTCGGCTGCGACACGAACGACCCCTTGCCATGCCGCTTGAAGATCAGGCCCTCGCGTTCGAGGTGGCTGAGGGCCTGGCGGATCGTGATGCGGCTGACGCCGAAGCGGTCCTGCAACTCGCTTTCGGAAGGCATTTGGCTGTGCGGCGGATGGCTGCCGTCCAGGATGCCGGCGCGCAGCGTGTCACGGATCCTGATGTAGAGCGGGACGGAATCGTCGTCAGCGAGAGAGGGGCGGCGGATGGACATGCGTATCGGACGTGGAGCGCGCAGCATTATAGTCCCGTCGCTCTTTTGGTTCCCGGCATGAGAAGCTGCGCGGTGACCAGCGGTCTGCTCTGTCTGTCTTCTACACCCTGCCGCTGGCTGCTCCGCTGGGCGAGACAGATCGCGCGAAGGACCTTCACGCAAGGTTAGGTCGCCACGGCCTCCCGCAACGTCCCCCGTCTGTATCATCGGCAGTTTGTATCGGTTGGGGGCGGCTGCCCCCGCATCGCAGCAGGAGCGCCATGAACCCGTCCGCCATATCTCCGATTGCGATCTTCTTTGTCCAGGCAAGCCTGGTTGTCGCCACGCCGTTGATCCTCTGGCGCACGTTCCGCCTGGGCGGCATCGTACCCCTGGTGGTAATGCAGATCGTTGGGGGCATTGTGCTGGGGCCGTCCTTGCTGGGCGCGCTCTGGCCGGAGCATTGGCACGCGCTGTTTGGCTCGGAAAGGTTGGCGTCATTGATGGGCCTGCAATGGCTGGCGGTAGTGCTATTTGCCTTTCTGTCTGGCCTGCATATCAGCGGCGCCGAAGCTACCGGGCTACGACGTATCGCGATCAGCGCTGCAGTCGGCTGCGTGACGGTCCCGTTCGTACTGGGCTTTGGAGCGGGCTGGGTGCTGAATGGCTGGCGACCGGCGTTGGCCGGTGAGCTGGCCACGCGTTGGCAGTTCGCGATCGCGGTGGGCGTGTCAATGGCAGTGACCGCGCTCCCGGTGCTTGGTGCCATTCTGCGCGAAATGCGGATGACCGATACGACTGCCGGCCGCCTCGCGCTGGCGTGCTCCGCGGTCAGCGATGCTGCGATCTGGGTCGTGCTGTCGTGCATCCTGGCCAGTACCGGGCAGGCAGCGCAGGATCCGCTGCGACTGGCAATCGGCGGTGCCATCTATGTGGCGGCCATGTTCGTCATCGTAAGGCCACTGTTAGCGCGCTGGCTGCCGACATTGCGCGCAGGCGACGCGCGGCTCGCGGCCGCGGTGGTGCTGATCTTTTCGTCTGCCTGCGTATCTGAACTGATCGGCCTGCACTACATCCTCGGCGGGTTTTTGGCGGGCGTGATCGTGCCGCACCACGTTGCCGCTGATCTCGAGGCCCGGCTCGAATCCACCACTGTGGTGGTGCTGATGCCGTTTTTCTTCCTGATGACGGGCCTGCGGACGGACCTCAATGCGGCCGGAAGCGATGCCGTGATGGTTTTTGCATTGACGACGGTCGTCGCCGTGATCGGCAAGATGGCGGGGACCGCATTGCCCGCGCGTTGGTCTGGCCTTGGGCGGCGCGATGCGTGGACGCTGGGCGCACTGGCCCAAACGAAAGGGTTGATGGAAGTGGTGGTTCTGGCGATCCTGCTGGAGAACCGGCTGATCAGCACCGCTGCCTTCTCTGGCCTGTTGCTAATGGCATTGGCTACCACAATGGTGGCGAAGCCGTTGACCCTGGCAGCGATGCGCCTGCGCGAGGATTGAACCGCCTCGGTGGGCTCAGCGACGGGCGCCCCGCGCCGCCTCCGGCGCTCCACTTTCTCTTGCGGCTTTCGGCCACCCACAAGCGTTTTCGAATTCGGCTAATAGTCGATATCATCGGCCGACGCGTAGTGAACCATGAAGCACTTACAGTGGATCGTAGTAATGCTATTGCATTGGTTTAATCGAATTCGTATCCGATAGTATTGGTTGCGCAGTCACTTCGCACGAGCATCCCTCCATCTACTATGGCATTGTTTTTGCCATGTATGCATTCCATAGCATGTGGTCTCGCTTGTCTGATGGCGCCTGATGACACATACTATAGAAGAGCTTCCATCGTAAACAAATGCCATGTCATTACTCTCGCAGTCGCAGTCCATGCGCAGTCGCCGCGGCATGACCATCGCCGAACTGAGCCGGATGATCGGTATGGCCGCGCAGAACCTCTCAACGATCCTGCAGGGGAAAAAGGATAGCCGGGCCTCGACATTCGAATCACTTGCCGCCGCCATGGATGCGGAGTGGGTGATGGTGCCCAAGGAGAAGCTGGCTGAAGTGCGCCAGGTTCTCGAAGGCAAAGGCAGCGGTCCAGATCGCACTGCCCGTTCCACACTGGATTACCTGCTGAGCCAATAATGAGCTTTGAACTGCACCCCCGGTACCTGGAGGTTCACCTTCATGGTCGGCTCTGCGGCTTCCTTTGTGAAGCGGGCGGGAATACCCGCTTTGTACCCACGGAAGAATACCGGGGTGACAACGATCGCTACACGCTCAGCTTGTCCATTACTCTGCCGACAGAGATTGGCCGGGAAGCCACGTCGGCAGTGTTCGACAACGCATTCCACCCCGCGATCTACAACACGGGCGGCGAGCTCCCCCCGTACTTTGCCGGGCTGCTGCCAGAGGGCGAGCTGCGCAAGCGCCTTGAGTCCACCCGAAAGAATCCTGAGGACAAGGACGATTTTGGCGTCCTGGCCTCCGCTGGCAACGATTTGCCGGGCGCCATCGTTGTGAAGCCGGCCGATGTCCGCGCCCTGCCGGAATACGTGCGCACCTACGGCGTGACGGGCGGCGCTGACAACCTCGAGATCGCGGTAGTCGAAGGCGCGACGGAAGGCGCGGCGTCGGTTTCGGGCGTCCAGAACAAGCTGGCGCTTTCGACGATGCGCAAGGGCGAGCGGTACACCCTCCCGACGAAGGGGAAGGTATCCGACATCATCGCCAAGCTGCCGGCGAAGAACGACGATTCCCAGGTGTTCAACGAATACGTGTCGATGCGTCTCGCAGCGGCGGCCGGTGTGAACATCGCCTCGATCCAGGTTCTGCCGATGTCGAGTATCGACGTGCCGGACCTCGCAGATTTGATGGGAGAGGGCTTGCATTACCTGGCGGTGGAGCGCTTCGATCGCGCTGCCGACGGTGGCCTGATCCACGCGGAGGACGGCTGCCAAATGCTCGGCCGGATGCCCAACCGGAAGTACGCCAAGCGTGAAGAGTACATTCGGCTCGTGGCGGCACTGTACCGGCTGAGCCCGAAGGGATTTGAGAACGTACGACAGTTCTTCCTGCGCCAGGCAGTGAATACGCTGATCGGCAATAGCGACGCGCATCTGAAGAACTTCTCGGTGATCTACCACGACCGGAAGCTGCCGGAGCTCTCGCCGGCCTACGACATCGTGTGCGTCGCTGCCTTGCCCAACTTCACGTCCTATGGCCAGAACGTAGCGATTGACGAGTTCCAGCGCAAGGAGACCCTGGCTCTGTATGAAGATATCGCGGACAAGGCCGGCATCCCCAAGCGGATCGCTACGGCCGCGGTCAAGGAGGCCGTGTCCATGGCCCACACGCATTGGCCAGATCTTCTGGAGAAGATGGGCGCATCGCAAGCGGTGCGCGACGTCATCGCCGAGCGGCTGGAGAACCTGCCGCTGGCCAAGGTCGGAAGGTCAACCAGGAAAGGTTCTTGATCCGTACCACGGCCCGATGCGGCCGTTGTCTCATCATCCCGCCGGCGCCGCCGTCATGGCACAGCCCGTAAGGGCTTGCCTTGACTTCGGTCAGGTGATTGTTGCGTAACGGGAAACCGTCTATTGCTGAGTTCGCTCTTTGTCACTCTGGGGAAAACCCTTATCTTTCAAACCATGCGATACCGCAACGCAGCAACTCCATAACAGGCGGGTCGCACCAAAAAAGAGAAAAGGGAAATCATGAACGCCACCCGCTACACCTTGATCGTCATCACAGCCATCGCCGCCGCCTTGTCGGCTGCCCCGGTTCTGGCTAACAGCACAAAGTTCGATCCCTACACCAGCGGTGCGCGGGCTGCGAAGTACGACGTCTACGTCGACGGCGCCAAGGCTGGCAAATTCAATCCCTACGCCGATGGTGCGAAGGCGGGCAAGTTCGATGTCAACTCCGACGGCGCTCGCTACGAGTTCTCGACCGACCACATGCCGCTGTGAGGCAACAAGCCCTGAGAATCGGGGCATCGCGATACGACAAAGGGTTACAAGGCTTGCGCCTGTAACCCTTTTCCTTTTCTGGCGTGCTGGACGCAGATTTGCCCTCGTCCAGCTAAGCTCAGGAATATAGAAAGGCCTGCGACCAGGATTCCCATGTTATGCGCCACCGCGCATAACATGGGAATCTCCGGCAACCTTCAGCATCAGCTTGACCGGATTGCCGATCATTACGGAGTTTCTGCCAATGGCAAATCGAACAGTCATCATCGCAGGCGCCACCGGCTTAATTGGCAGAGAGATTCTTCATGGGTTGTTGGCCGACGTAACGGTGGCCAAGGTACACAGCCTGGGCCGCAGGACACCTGGGGTTCAACATCCCAAACTCACAGCCCATGTCGTCGACTTTGGCGCCATACCTTCTCTGCCTGCTGCGGACGAGTTGTACCTTGCGCTTGGAACCACAATCAAAGTCGCCGGCAGCCAAGCTGCTTTCCGGGCCATCGACTACGATGCCAATCTTGCGGTGGCGAAGGCGGCATTGATCGCTGGCGTCAGGAGGTTGGGCTTGGTGAGCGCGATGGGAGCCGACGCCAACTCGAACGTTTTCTATAGCCGGGTGAAAGGGAGTCTCGAGAACGCGTTGACGCCGATGCCGTTTGAAGGTCTGGTCATTGCGCGCCCGTCTCTGCTTGTCGGGAATCGGGAGGCTGTAGGGCAGCCGACGCGGCCGGGCGAGCAGCTTGGATTGACGATCAGCAAGGCAGTCGGCTTCCTTATTCCCTCGAACTACAAGCCAATCGAGGCCGCTGACGTTGCGAAAGCTTTGCTGATTGAGGTGCCTCGCGCTACGGGCAAGACGGTGATGCTATCCGGCTCGATGCGCGCCACGAAGTGATTCGCCACTTTGCGTCAGCGAACAAGTCGTCATTGCGCAGCCGAGCGCGCACGTCGACGCTCCGAACGCTGCAGCCGGCGCCAATGTTGACAAGACGAAGAAGCAGAGGGCGTTGGTTGCCTTGGCGGCAAACATGGTGCGCATCGAGGAAACGCGCCGTCAACGCAGATTCATGATCTCGCGCGCCTGGGCCGCGGTCGCGACAGGGCGACCATACTCCTCGCAAAGCTCGGCAACCTGGCGTACCAGCGCAGCATTGGACGGGGCGAGCGTATCCTTGTCCAGCCGCACATTGTCTTCGAGCCCGGTGCGGCAGTGTCCCCCGAGTTCGAGCGACCAGCGGGCCATCGTTAGTTGATTTCGACCGATGCCGGCGCCGGTCCATGTGGCATCGGGCGAGAGGCGCTTGAGGGTACGAACGTAGAACTCAAGCACTTCGTGATCGACCGGCATGGCATTCTTGATGCCCATGACGAACTGGATGTGCAGGGGACCGACGATCGCGCCGGCCGCCTGCATGGCAGCGGCCTGGAAGATCATCGACAGGTCAAAGGCCTCGACCTCGGGTTTGATGCCGTAGGTTTTCATCTCGGCGGCGAGCCAGTTGACCAGGTCCGGCGGATTGTCATAGACGCGGGTCGGGAAATTGACCGAGCCGGTTGCCAGCGACGCCATGTCAGGCCGCAGCGAAAGCATGGCGCCTCTCTCATTGCCGGCGCCGGAGCGACCACCGGTGGACACCTGGGTGATCATGCCCGGCGCGTGCTTGCGAATGCCCTCCAGCACCCGGGCGAATCGATCGGGATCCGACGTGGGCGTTTCGTCATCGTTGCGCACGTGGAGATGAACCAGGGTCGCCCCGGCTTCGAATGCCGCCTGGGTCGATTCCACTTGCTCGCTCACTGTGATCGGCACAGCCGGATTGTCTTTCTTGCGCGGCAGTGATCCCGTGATCGCAACAGAAATGATGCAAGGCTTGCTCATGCTTGATTCCAGTAGATGAGACGGGGCCGACAGGGAGCCTCCAGGGCCACCGGCAAGGCGACCTCAGCGCCGGGTTGGCGCTGCGCCCCCTTCGTTAGTAGGGGTCGACCATTTGCATGCATCGTAGGGGCGGCTGCCTGGCTTCGTCCAATACTGATTGGGTCTCCAACAATACGGAAGGAGTATCGATTGACGTCAACGTCGCACGTCGATCGTGCCTGGGTAATCCGTGAACAGCCGTTCGACCGCGTTCAGCCATGTCATGGCGAGGTGGGCGTGAAGTGCATGTTGAATGGCGCAAGCCTGGCCAGCCGGTCCTGCACCGCAGGGTGCGGAAAACCTGACGTGAGCAATTTTTCATTGCTTGCCCATCCGCAACATCTAGCATTCTGAAATCGCCTGCGCCCGGTGCGTCGCAACCCTGATTCTCACGCGGAAAGCTGCGGATCATTTTCTCGTTGTCAGCGCACTGTTTCATCGACGTAACGAAGTAACGCCGCCGCAGATCAGATCTAGAAAGCCGTACGTTGCGCTTTGTTCTTGGCGCCATATAGTGACTCTGCCCGGCGAGATCAGCGTCTTCCCGATGCCCTGATCGCGGGACCATTCAACCCAGGAAATCGTGGGGGCGCGACATGAGGCGTGTATTCCGAGCGGCGGAGCATAACGAAACGTTTCTCACCGAGGGGGCCGTTCTCGCACAGCTGCTGACTGAAGAGGAAGTGCTTGAATTGCAGCGGTTTTACTGGAGTGAGGCACCATCCCCGGAGCTCGGGTTTCACGCAACGATGTTCAGTGACGATGCGCAATATCGCGCGCGCGTCGATGCAAAGATAAAAGAATATCTCGGTCCGCGCCTTGCGATGTTTCTTGATGACTATCGCTGCGTTGTCGGCAATTTTGTCGTCAAGGAGCATAGCCGTTCGGGCAGCGAGGTTTCGCTGCATCAGGACTGGACCTTCGTCGATGAGCGCTCGATGCGCTCGGTCAATGTCTGGTGCCCGCTCATCGACACCGACGCTTCGAACGGCGGGCAGTCGATCTTCAAAGGCAGCCACCGCATTGTCGACGTTCTGCGTGGTCCCTATTTTCCGAACCCGTTCGTGACGCATGCCGAGACGATTGTGGAAAAGTATCTGATGGACGTTCCACTGCGCGCAGGGCAGGCGATCATTTACGACCACGCTCTGGTTCATGCCACGCCACCGAACCGGAGCCGGCAGACGCGCGTTGCCGCGAACATGGTGCTGGTTCCGACCGAGGCGCAGCTGCTTCACTGCTATCTCGAGCCAGGTGCCCCGCGCGCCAGGCCCGAGCTGTTCGCCATTGACGACGACTTCTTCCTTCACAACAAGATCGGCGATCGGCCAGGCGGACGTTTCCTCGGCTATGTCGATCACGCCATTCCGACCCTCACCCTCGATCAGTTGCCGCTCGTCCCGGCGTGACGCAGTCCCGCCGGCTGTCGCACCCGGCGCCGGGGCAATTCTCCCAACGTTGCGACAAAGGAGTCGTACGCAATGACTAACGAGCAAATGGAAAACTTTCTCGCCCTCGGTGAGCAGTTGGGGCACAGCCGATCCCAACTCCAGGCGCGCGGTTCACAGACTTCCACGGTAACGGTGACAAGTATCGAGCAGCTTCGCGCCTTGGTGCGTCCGCGCAACCCGCAACATCTGCAAGACCGCGAAGGCGATATCTCGCAGCGTGCAGCGGGCAGGCCACGGACGCTTGCGGAACACATCGAATCGTATCTGTACGGCCAGGGCGAGCTGTCCACATCGCAAGTGACTGCGGCGAACAAGGGGCTGCCGGTAAACGTGCGCCTTGTGTCCGAGGACACCTTCACGATGCACCACGGCGAAACCGTGATCGGACCCAGTGCCGATCCCACCGTCTGGAACTACGGAACGCTGAATTTCTACAGCGATTCCGTTCTGACGGTGAAGAACACCTACTTCACCCTTAACGTGCAGAACCTGGTGATGCAATACGTGGACCCCAAACATTAGCCAGACCGAATTGAACGGGAGACTTTTATGCCTACCTATGGAATCGGAATCATGGGCGCGGTTCAGAATCCGCCGCCCAAGCCAGCAAAACAATCCCAGGGAAATACGCCGTCTCAGGCAAAGGAAGGTAAGTGCGTCTGGGGGGATTCGCACTGCATGCAAGACGGACAGAACGGCGGCGATGGGGCCATGGGCAACGCCGGAACGAACGGAACCAACGGCGTCCAGGGTCTCGGTGCGCTTGCTGCGGAACTCAATATCACCACCTTGACAGGCTTCCTCGTCGTGGCGTCGCAAGGCGGCCCCGGGCAGGATGGCGGTCAGGGAGGGGATGGCGCCGATGGCGGAAATGGTGGTCAGGGCGGCAACGGACCTGCGTGCCAGGCCGTGGGCTGTAACGCGGGCAACGGCGGCAACGGTGCCAACGGCGCCGCCGGCGGGAATGGTGGCAACGGCGGCAATGGCGGCAACGCGCAGAAGGTCACGATCAACATCCCATTGGCCGGAGGCGGCACGATCTCCACCAATCCGGTAGCCGGTATTGTCGGGCAAGGTGGTATCGGCGGCCTGGGCGGCAATGTGGGTGCGGGCGGAGAGCCGGGAACGCACGGATACGGCGGGCACGACGGGAAGCGGGGTTCGCCGGGCACGGCAGCGGGTGCGCGCGGAAACCCCGGCAATCCGGGCACCACGATGGGCAACATCGGCATCATTGCCGTTGTGCCGCCCCGCAGCTGACTGCCATCATGACGGAGCTGGGTGCAATCGCGATGGTGCCTTACACGGACCGTGTGTTTCGTGGGCTGTTCGGCGCCGTGGCATCACTTCTACCGGAGGGCGCTGTACGTGCGCGCCAGGTCGCAGAGATTCTGCTTCATCATCCTCCGGTCGACGCCGAAGCGGTGCACCCGCGCTCCGATCTCAACGTCAATGGCTCGCCGCTCCAGCTGCTGTTGTCGGCCAGGCAGGCACGTTGGGAAGCCCGCCTTATTGCGGATCCGGCGTTCCATGAAGCGGATCCGCTGGTGCGCTGGCGAAAGAGCCTCGGGGCGCTGGAGGCAACGCTGCGCGCGACAGGCGCGGAAGACCTGCGGGAACTGGTTCAACTGACGGCGAGAACGGTCGTACCCCAGGATGAACCGGCGCTGCGCCGGTATCCGACCGGCATGATCCGCCTGGCCGCGGGACTGACTTCGCGCGGCGCCGCAGTCTATATGGGGGCGCCGCATCATGCGGACCGTTGGGATGTGGCACGGAGATGGGCCGCTTGCGTGCTCGGCTCGGCGGACACGGCGTGCGCGCTGATCGGTCGGCTTGAGCCGAACGCGACAGTTTTCGGCATGGGTGTCGAAGGGGTGAACCGGCCGCACGCACGGGCGAAGCTGTACTGGCGATTGCGAAAAACGGCACCGATCAACGCGTTCGAAACGCCTTGGCTTGTCAGCCCCGCGATGACGCGCTTTCTCGCCGCCGTGCTTGGCAACAGGAGCGTACCCCTGAATGCGCTCACATTTTCCGCTGCCTTCGACGTCGCGGATGGCACGCTGAGGGATGTCAAGACCGATGTGTGCGTCGCGAACGCCGGTCTCGGCCTGCGCGATGCGCTGCATTGTGTCAACGAGCAAGCCGCACTGCTCGGCCTGTCGCCACCGCCGCTCGACGGATGCAGTGAGGTTCTCGAACAGCATCACGTCGATGTCGGTTGCCTGGGGCTGGGAAGCGACAGTGGCGGCACGCATCGCCTCAATATTTACCTGCACCAGCGAGACCCGGCCCCCACGATTCCCCGATCAGACAGGTAGTGACGCCATGAGCATCGAAACATCAGCCAATCCCATCGGCGTCGAGGAAGAATCGACCGTGCCGGAGCTACGGACGTTCCAGACGCTCGATAGCTCGATCGGGCGAATTTCCGAGAACGTCAATCTGTTTCGCGGCGACGTGACCCTCTCGCTGGCATTGCTGACGCTCGCGAATCGCGGCGGACTCGAGGTGGATGTCAGCCTGAACTACCAGAGCGACATTCTGTGGGAGGTGAACACCTGGAATCTCGAAAGTCCGACGTCGATCGTGGGTTTAGGCTGGCAGTTGCCCTACGAGATGATCCAGCTCGACATCCACAACTCGGTCTCACCATTCGACGACGCGTACTACCTCAGCAGCACCGACGGATCGCAAAGCCAGCTTCGCCTGACGTCGCAGACCGCTGATGTGTGGACGTTCGAGGCGGAAGATTTCGATTTCTCGACCATTCTCTACTACCCGAAGAAAGAGGTCTGGAAGATCACGGATACGTCCGGCCTGACTCGCATCTATGGTGCGGACGTTGCAGCGGGCGACAGCCCGGCAGCGCTGCGCAACGCGATCAAGTGGGGCGGGGTGGACGGCAACTGGACCGACAGCAGCGTCCAGCTTGGGCAAAGCAATTTCCCGATCAGCTGGAATCTCGCCCGTGTGCGCAATCAGTGGGGTGACGAGATCCAGTTCACCTACTCGCAATTCCCCGACGATGCGGTCCAGATCGGCGGACCCGGCGGGAACTACTTTACGCGCGCTTCCTATCTGACCAAGATCACCGACCCGGCGGGACGTATCGTCACGTTCCACTACGCGGCCAAGACTTACAACGACACGATCCGCGAATACGAGGCACCCCACGTCAGTCCCAATCCGGCCGGACCGTTCGCGTTCCAGGACCGATATGAAACCCGTTTCCTGGATAGCATCAACGTCAGCCAGAAGACCGCGGGTGTCGTGCGTGACCTGTTTACGATTCGCCTGGCCTACCTTGTCGAGAACCTCTCCGATCCGGCGACACCGGGGGACAAACGCTACCTGTACAAGCGGTATCTGGCCGGCATTACAACGGTCAACGCCGATGGCAAGTTCCTGCCCGGTTTGCAGTTCACGTATTGCGACGGCTCCCACGTGGAAGAAAACCATGCGAGGGTCCATCGCGGCGCGATCGAGAGCATCACCTTTCCCGACGGCGGGGTTGCGACCTACAAATACACCTGGCAGCCGGTGAGCAGCACCTCGCTCGACTGCACCATGCAGAGCACGGACCCGAACTGGATAGCAGGCGTCCCGCGCTTCTGGTTCGCGCCGGACTATCTGGTCATCACGTACTACGACGAAGTCAATTCCAACAAGCTGACCGTTGCCGTGTACGACTGGAACGGTCAGTGGCTCGTCTCGAAGCCCGTGGTCACGAATCTTCCGTACAGCCTCGACCTGGATTCGCTTCAGGTCAGTCTGCAGGCGGAGAACTTCACGGTCTCGTACCGCCTGACGGGTGCCGGCACGAACGGCGTGCTACAGACCTACGCCGTGCGTCGCGCCTTCGGCCAGTACGGGCGCTGGGAAGCCACGCAGCTGACGATGCCGGATCTGCTCGCAACCGATGCGCCGTACCAGGTGGTCTCCGGCGACGGATTCGTTGTCGCCGCCGCCATGGGTGTCTCGGAGCTCTACCGGTACACCTGGAATCCGCGCTCGAAGCACTGGGTGTCGAATCCCCTATACATTTCCACGGTACTCGCCGGCGAATGGGCGCTCGGCGCTGCGGACAACTTCTTCACGGTCTGCCAGTATCAGCCCGGCGCACCGCTATCGCTGTCGTTCTACTACTACGACGTGGCAACGCTCGCGTGGAACGACAATCTTCCTCCGCTCGACAGTCTTCCAGCCTATGTCTGGCAGAAGGACCTGCCGAAGCTCTCCTGGAGCCTCTCCGATACCTTTGCAACTGCCACATACATCACCAGTGCGAACTCGGTTCAGGAGACCTTCAACTACGAAGTTCGCATCTATCCGTGGGACATCCATTTTCAGGCATTGCCGTCACCGAATCCGATCATCGGTACGGACATTCCGGCGAGCACGCTGGAGCCGGTTGCGGTGTCGCTCGCCGACGGCAGCATGATTGGCAATGTGGGCAATCTGCGCCGGTTCGACGGCATCCAGTGGAATTCCGGCACGCTCGGGCAATTCGGTTCAGGCACGGACGTCGCGCAGTTTGCCTTCGGCGATGATCTGGCGGTCGGCATCAGCTCGGTCCAGGGTGTGATCGGCGTCTACAACTCCTACCAGGGCACGTTCACGCAAGTTCCGGTCGCCGCGGGATCAGGCGGCCCGGCTGCGCCGACCATCAACGCGCCCTACGTGACGGTGCGCAACCTGATCTATCAGCAGATGCCGACCGGCGATCTCAGGCTGCTGAATGAGCAACTGCCGCTGGATGCCGTGTCGGTCTCGAACCAGGCGCCGCTGTTTCTCGCCTATGGGCGCGCAGACGGCAGTTCGTTTGTGTGGACGATGAAGAACGGCGTACTGGCCGCGAATCCTGTACAGGTGCAAGGCAGCATCTTCCCGAGCAACGATGGGCCGGGTACGGACCTGACCGGAGCCTTTGCCTTCGCGACGTTCACCGGCGTCTCATTCGATGCCCCCAGCAGCATTACGCTGCACCGGATGCTGTTCCAGTCGTATTGCGGACCGATGTACAGCTATGTGGTGTCGTCGGTCGAAGTGACCGATGGCATGGGTGTCACATCGGGCTCGGTCTTCGATTACAACACCCCGGGGGCAACCGGAACCGTCAGTCCCTATGGCCTGTCGACACAGTTTTCCTGCGTGAAGGCTGCGATGGGCACGACGCAGCCAGGCACCGCGCCGTTCGGCTATTCGATATACCACTATTTCGACGGCATGAGTCCGCACCCGGATTCGGATACCACGCTGTATTCGATGCTGAACGGCCTGCTGCGGGAAGTCGACGGCTACGACAGTCGCGGCAATCAGGTGGCGCGCACCAGCAGAAGCTGGGACGTCGTCCGGACCGCCGTCAACGCTGCGACAGGCGCGACCGTCAATCTGATCGGCGGCTACGTACGGATGCGTCAGTCGACGGAAACCATCTTCGACGTCAATCCGATGTCGTTGCCGGCGCAGCCGCCGCTGGATGTTCCCACAACGCTCATTTATAACGACGCAAACGGCCAGCCACGCACGAAGCAGACCCAGTATTACGACGGCACGCTGGGCCAGCTTGTCCAGGTTCAGGAAAGCTACACGTTTGCCTATGAGAAGTATCCGGCCCTGGCCGCGCCGGACGTCAATCAGATTGCACCGTCGGTCCTCAAGACCGTCACGGTCGGCAACACCGTGACACAGATCGAAGCGACGACGTGGAGTACGGCAAATCCGGGTTCGATCTGGGCGCCCTACCGGCGGTACCGCGCATTGTCGGCCAGCGCGACCTTCACGCCGGACAACTGGAGCAACAAGACCGACCCCGATCCCCTGGCGTGGCGCAGGATGTGGCAGATCACCGCCCGCGACAGGCGGGGAGAGATTGCGGAATACATCGCTGCGGACGGGCGCTCCAACTCGGTGATCACCGATACCTCGCAGGAGCTGGTGCTCGCGGTGGCGGGCAACGCGAGCGTCGTGAAGCAGCAGGTTCTATCGCTGGGATTCGAGGTCTATGAGGACCTGACCGGGTGGACGCTGGCGGGCAGCGCAGCCAATCTTCCAGCCGCGATCCAGTCCGACGATTCGTTCACGGGATCCCGCGCCCTGGCCATGGGCGGGTCGGGTGTCGCCAACTCGTCGCCGCTGGCAAGGACCCTGACGGTCACGGAAACCGCGGGCCGTCAGTATGTCCTGTCCTGCTGGTTCAAGACGCCTGCCGGATTTGGAGCGCTTCCGGGTGTTGCCAACTGGACCGTCACCGGCACGGCAGCGGGAACCGTGACGGCAGATGTCCCCGACACGGAAGGCGCATGGCAAACGTTCTGCATGCTGTTCGATCTGGCGGCCAATGTTTCGCCGCAGAGCATCGCGCTGACGCTGACCAATACCAAGGCGGCAGCCGTCAAGGTCGACGATCTGCGCTTCTCGCCATCCCGCGCCGGATTTACCGCGAATGTCTATAGCCCGTCGTGGCTCGTGACGACCGCGTCGATGGAGAGCTCCAGCCGGACGACCCGAACCGTACGCGGCGACTTTGAGGAATTGCTTGCCTATGTCGACGCCGAGGAATCGATTGGCACGATCACGGATTCCTATCTCTCGCGCAGGGGAAACCTCGGCAGGTTCTCGGCTGCGGATCCGAACGCCAGGCTCGCGATAACGCCGCGTGAGTTCGCTTTCTATCAGAGCTTCAATCTTGGCGATATCTTCGAAGGGGACTGGAGCAGCACCGCGCAAGCCAAATGGTCAACGGGGAGCGGGAAGCTGATCCACAGTGCGGGCGCGCGCGACAGCATCTCCTATACCGGCTATCCGGAAGCAGCGGCAGGCATCAATGCCTTCGGTGCTTCGGTGCGGGCGACGCCGTCAGGCGCGGTAACGGCTGCCACTGGCATCGAAATCAGCACGGGATTCCAGATTGCGTGGAGTCCGCAAACGGCTGCGTGGACGTTGACGGACAGCGCGTCGAACACCACGGTAACGGCGAGCGTTCGCGCCTTGCTCGATGTGTCGTTTGCCATGTACGCCGCCAATCTGAACGCCAGCGTGCTGCCAACCGATTTCCCTTCGCTTTTTTCGGCTGCCGGGTTGCCGCTTGCACCGTTGTCTACCGTGACGGCGGTCGCGGCCAATGCCCAATGGCGCGTCAGTGACTCCGCCAGCACGCTGGTTTATTACCTCGTGCGTTCGCCATCGGACAACACCAGGATTCAGGTCGTGGCGTTTCCGCGGCAGTGGACCGTGATGGTGGTGGACAAGAATATTGCGCTGTTCGCCGATGGCGGCCGCGTGTTCAGTTATCGCGCGCCGACTGCGCCGGCGCGCAGCTTCGCGCTGTTCGCGACAGACGCGATTGGCTTCGACAACGCGCTCTTCTTCGCCGGTCACGAAGTGCAAGTCAGCTATCTCGATGGGGATGCGCGGGTGCGGCAGGAACTGGTCGTCTCGGGCACGCCGACGGCGCCGAACCAGTGGACCGCGAAGGCGACGATCTACGATGCGCTGGGGCGCGACGTCATCCATACCCAGGGCGCAACGCTGACGCCGACTGCAGCGACCTGGGGCGGTTACGAAGCGGACCTTGCGAGCTTCGACTGGTCGTCGATGCGGATCACCGGGCTGGTGAAGACGGACAACCCGCAGTCAGGCGACTATCCATACTGGCGCACGCGTTACGAGGACTCTCCGCTTGGACGCAAGGCGGAACTGGGCTTGCCCGGCAATGACTATGCGATCAATCCGGCGAACGTGCCCGCGCATACGGCGCGTTTCTATTACGGGCTGAATAACGGCACGCTGGGATCCACGGCGGGAAAGTACACACACACCACGACGGTGGACGCGAATGGCACCACAGCCATCGAGCTGACGGACGAGCGAAAGTCAACCGTCGCGAAGGCCATGCTGGCGAACCCGGGGGCCGCCAATCCGCAGTGGATCGCCACAATGCAGCAATTCGACGCATTCGCCAATCTCGTCACCTCCACCAGTCCGATGGGGTGGAGCGATACCTTCACCTACGACTATCTTGGCAATCCGATCACGGCCAACCGGGCCAATGAAGGCCAGACGCGGTCGATGTATGACTCGGCGGGGCGCCTCAGATTCCAGATGGATGCACGCGGAGCGGCAGCGGCATCGCCTTATATCAAGTACTGGAAATACGATGCGCTCTCGCGCGTCGCCGAGGAAGGCTGCAGCATACAGACGTGGCCCGGTACGCTGCCACAGCACGTGGATGACCAGAGTTTTCCGGCGGCGACACCGTCCAACCAGTATGGGTACGACTTCGAAGTCAACGAGGCCGGCACACCGGCGTCGATGATCGCAGCCGGAAAGCTGACGAAGATCATCAGTGCCAATGAGGTCGCCGTGCCGGGGACGACGGATCCTTTCGCGGCGACGGAATGCCTCTACTACGATATCTGGGCCGAAGTCATCCAGCATTCGATTTCGTTTGCCGGCAATGCGATCCCGTACGTCACGAACTACTCGTTCAACTATCAAGGAGAAATCGTCGAGATCTCGTACCCAGGCCCGACCGCGATGACGGCGCAGTATGAGCTGGACTCGATCGGGCGTGTCGCGACGATCAGCGTCGATGGCAACCGGTGCGTCGCGTACACCTACGACCAGAACGGAAAGGCTGTTACGGAAACGATGTTCGCTTCCGGCGGCCAGCAAGTGGGGGCGACGCGAATGCTGGAGTATGCGCCGCCGGGATGGCTGTCGGACACCGCCGGTACGGCATTCACGGAGTCGACGGTCTACGCACCGGCGAACGAGGGGGCGCCCGGATACTTCGATGGCTCGCCGACCCAGGCCATCACCGCGCCGCGCGGCTCCCGCGGGCAGATCACGGCCAACTACACCTACGATCCGCAAGGACGTGTGCAATCGGCGCAGTTCAATGCAGGTGCGGCAAGCGCCTTCAACTACGATGCGAATGGCAATATCAAGCAGGTCGGGGCGGCCACCAACGCCTATCAGGCCGCGACCAAAGACCTGGTGCAGGCGACACAGGCGCCCGGAAGCCACCGGACGTACCAGTATGACCCGGGCGGGGAACTGAAGGCCCGCATCTCCAGCGATACCCCAAGCGCCGGCCTCGCGCTCTCGTGGGACGGCTTCCGCGGCCTGCCGCTGCAAGCAGTGGTTGGCGCGGCTGGCACGCAATCGACCGTGAATGTCCGCTATGGCCATCGTGGGCGCCGTGTCCTGAAAGCGGTCGCAGCGGGCGGGCACCCGGCCAGCACGCTCTGCTACCTGCGCGGCGCCGGCGACGATGCGCTGGTCGAAGTCAGTTCGTCGGGGACATTGATCCAGTATGTGATGGGACCCGCCGGGCTGGTCCACTTCCGGCAGGACAGCAGCGAGTACTTCGTATCGAGAGACCGGCTCGGCTCGGTTCGCGCGGTCCTCGATGCTTCGGCGAATCTCGTCGCCGGACGCGACTACCTGCCGTATGGATTGGACAATGGCGCGGCCCTCGGCTCGAATCCGGACATCCTGCGCTACCGGTACCTGGCGCGCGAGCTGGAGGAGACCGGACTCTATGATTTCCGCGCGCGACTGTATGACGCGCTGCAAGCGCGCTTCATGTCGCCAGATTCGCAGCGGCAGTACCTCAGTCCCTACCTCTATGCGGGCAACAATCCCTTGCTGCTCACGGACCCGAACGGCAACTTCGCGTTTATCCCGCTGATCCTGGCCTTCCTCGCGGAGGCTGCGGAAATCATCGAGGTAATGACGGCTATCGGGGCCGGCGTCGGGCTCGTGACGGGTGTCGTGCAGGGCGCGGAAGCGATCGCGCAGAACGATCTCAGTGGCGCGGAGGCCGCGGGGGTCTTCTTTGGCACGGTGGTGCTCAGTACCGTCGGCGGCGGACTGAGCGGCGGCGCAGGCGCGGTGACCGGGGCACTGGTAGAGGGCGTCACGCTGGCCTCGGCCGCGGCGATTGCCGCGGGCGTCGTGGCGCAGGCCGCGCTTGCGTCCGCCCAGTCGGCCGCGCAAGCGGCACTGGTGGGGGACGATCCTGGCGACGCAGCATGGAAGAACGCTATCGCCGGCGGGACATCGTTCCTTGCCGGCAGCCTGGTGACCGCGGGTGTCAGCACCGCGCTTGAAAAGGCTGCTTTCGCGGCAACCTGGAAGGGAACTACCAAGAGCGTGATCACCGGTGCGACGTCCGGGGCGGCGGGCGGCGTGGTCGGCAGCAGCGTGACATCGGCGCTCAACGATGAGGATTCCAGCGTCGCATTCTCCGACGTCCTGCAGGGCATCGCCTTTGGCGTGCTGGGCGGTGTCTTTCCGGAAGTGGTCGCCTACAAGCTTGAAAAGCGGAACCTCCTTATCCAGCAACGGACACACGCCGCACAACAGTTTGAAGTCGATAGCGACCTTCACCCACTATGATCAGCGCCTGCGAAACTGCCATCGACAGAGGCGTTGCCTTCCTGCGCGAACGGCAACGCGCGTGGGGCGAGTTCGCCTGCCACAAGTTCACCAATGCGCAATTGCACGGCGAGGGCCGCCCCGATTCCTCGCCGTTTGCCACGACACTGGTGCTGCAATCGCTGAGCTTCGTCAGACACGCTTCGATTGACGGGATGCGATCGAAGGCGATCGGTTTCCTGCTCGATGAACGGGAAGAGCCCGGTGTCTGGCGCTACTGGTCCTCGCGTCACGGCGCTCCGATCGACCCCGACCTCGACGACACCTGCTGCGCTGCCTTTGCGCTGCGGCAGGCGGGCGTCGACGAGCAAAGGCTGATGTCCAATGTCCGCTGCATTCTTGACAACCGCCATGACAGCGGCCTGTTCAAGACCTGGCTGCGCCACGCCGACGCCGATAATGATGTCGACGGCGCGGTGAATGCGAATGTCCTGCTGTATCTAGGCGAACGTCCGGAGACGGTCGCGGCGCGCGATATCGTCATCGAAGCCATCCTTGCCGATCGCGAAGACGAAGCATCGTGGTACTACACCAGCCCGCTGGCGCTCTACTACATGGTGTCCCGGGCATACTTCCATGGCGTGACGGGCTTCCGCACATGCCGCGATGCGGTGATTGAGAAGACAAGGGTGCATGCGCGCGGGGCGTCCCAACAGCCGATGTCCGTAGCGCTTGCACTTTGCATCCTGGCGAACTTCGGCGTTCAGGACAGGGGTATCGCGGCAGGTATCGGTTTGCTCCTCCAGCAGCAAGACAGGGAAGGCGCATGGTCCAGGTCGGCGTTCTACAGAGGGCCTGAACCCCCGGAAGCGCATTCGGTCTGGTGGGGCTCGGAAGAACTCACCACGGCGCTGTGTGTCGAGGCGCTTGCCCGCTCGGCGGTAGCACGATGACGCGCACAGTGATTGCGTTCTCGGGATGCACGCCGGTTCGGCGGGAACCGATGCGATCGCTGATGCAACGCGAAGCACGTTTTGCCGACATGCTCGCGCAGTGCGATGCGATTCTCGTGGAAGAGGCCGGTTGGAGCCTGCGGCAACTGTGGGAAGAAGAGGGCGAGGTGACCGACCTGCCGAGAAACTTCCCGCTGATGGTCGCTTTCCAGGTCAGCCTGTTTGAAATGCTGGTGCATCACGGCATCCGGCCGGATGCGGTGATCGGCATGAGTTGCGGCGAGGTATCCGCTGCCTATGCCACGGGCGCGCTCGGACTTCGCGACGCACTGCGAATCGCCGTGCATGGCGGGAAGTCGATGGAGCCTGTGGCCACGCAATGCCGCATGGCCCTGGTCTGGCTGCCTGCCGCAGCGTGTCGCGCCATCACGGATCGGATCAGCATTGCGGCGATCATGGCGCCGGAACTCACCGTGATCTCCGGCTTGAACGAGGACGTGATGTCTGTCACGCATCGATTGGCGGAAAGACGTGTCCCTGTCCATCCTCTTCCGCTGCCATGGGGCGTTCACACGACGCTGCTGCCGCAGCGCCATCCGCTGTTCGAGGCAGCGGTAGGGAGACTCGCCCCCGGTCCCGCACGGTGCCAGGCGTTTTCGACTTCGGGGGGAGATTGGACGTCATTTGATTTCGATGGCGCACGATGGTGGCGCATGTTTCGCGAGCCTGTGCTGTTCTCACCCGGAATCCGCGCATTCGCCGAGCGAGGCATCACGACGTTCATAGAAGCCGGACCCGCTTCGACGTTCGATTCGCTGTTGCCGCGATTGGGGGCCTCGGCGGTTTCCTTCACGGATGCGTTGGCGGTGGGCGCATGATGACAACACAACCGCTTCGCACATTGCCCGCTCCCTACCCGGAGTACGCGAGGCTGCGGCGAGACAGGCCGGTTTTCCATGATGCTGAAGCCGGTGTCTGGATCGTCAGCCGGTTTGAAGATGTGCGGACCGTGCTGCGGGACCATCGGCATTTCAGCTCCTGCGTACTCGGTCAGGACAATTTTGAGATTCGGGCGCCAGAGGACGGCGCTGTCCTGCCGAATGAGGAGACGCTCCTGGCCTCCGATCCTCCTCGGCATGATGCATTGCGCATGCATGTCGGACGGCTGTTTGCACCGGAACGGCTAGTGGCGTGCGAGGCGGCTGCGTGCCGTGAACTGGATCGCGTTGTCGTGAAGCTTGTGCAGGACAGTCGATTCGAGATCGTGCAGGACGTATGCAAGCCGGTCGTCGCTGCCGTGATGGCCTCGGTCTTCGGCCTCGACGCGCGCTGGAGTGCATGCGTTGCACAATGGCTGCAAGTCAGCGGCCAGTGCAATGCGCGTTCCCGCCCCGCGTCGCTCAAGGCAAGCTTTGACGCCATGCTCGATGAGATATGGCACGCCGCCGCGCATTGTCCCGATGCCGGCCTGGGTATGTTCATGGCGGCCTGCCGCCGTGGCGAAGTCGATGCCCGGCACGTACTGGACCTGACCGTTACGCTCCTGAAGGGCGGGGCGGATACGACGACTTACCTGGTCGGAAACGTGCTGGCGCTGCTGGCGGAACAACCGTGCCTGGCTTCCGACATACGCCGCGATCCGACCTTGATTCCCGCGCTGGTCGAGGCATCGCTGCGGCGTGATTCGCCGGTGCAGCTGACGGTCCGGGTGACGACTGCCGACGTCGAGTTGGCCGGACACCGCATTCCCGCAAACTCGCGCGTGATGCTGTTGCTCGGTTCCGCCAATCGCGACGAGGCAGTGTTCGGCAGCGAGGACGACATTCATCTTGACCGGAGGGCGAAGTCCCATCTCGCCTTCGGGGCGGGTCCGCATCGATGCCCGGGCGTAGCGCTGGCAAGGATGCAGGGCAGGGTGATCGTGCATGCGCTGATGACACGCCTGCCCGCGTTCAGGCTGGTGCCGGAGCATGCCCGCGAGGTCGAGCTCTGGGCCCTGCGTGGTTTCGACCACCTGGAAGCGGAGTTCCTGGCTTCGTCGCGGTAGGCCCTGACTGCCGCTGGAGCCATTGACACCGCGCAATCAATGCATCAACGCAGTAAGGGCGGGCTATTTGTCACTTTTGGAATTATGCGTCATTTCCAGCTTTATCCCGGCATGATCCCTTACACTGGGCCAGAGGTTTCCGATGGGAATCAACTTCGCCGACCAGCCCGGAATGTGAGTCATCCATGCGAATTCCCCGCAAGCTGCTTCACATTGCCGCATTGCTGCTCTCACTGGCTGTCACTGGGCAGGCTCCCGCGGCGTCCTACCCGGAGCATCCCGTCGAACTCGTGGTGCCGAGCACGGCAGGCGGCGGTACCGATACGGTCGCACGCGCGTTCAGCGAAGCCATGCGCAAGTACCTGTCGCAGCCGCTGACCGTGGTGAACAAGCCCGGTGCCAGTGGCGCAATCGGCATGACGGAAGTGGCCCGCGCGAAGCCGGATGGCTACAAGCTCGGCATCATCATCGCGGAAGCCGTGATCATCCCGCATCTCGGGCCGACCACGTTCGATCCCGCCCAGCTGGTGCCGATCGCGCGTTTGAATGCCGATCCGTCCGCGATCACGGTCAAGGCCGATTCGCGCTGGAACACCATCGAGGCGTTCCTGGCATTCGCCAGGGCGCACCCTGGAGAGGTGCAGGTCGGGAATTCCGGTCCGGGCTCGATCTGGCACCTTGCGGCGACGGCGCTGGAGGACAAGGCGCACGTCAGGTTCAATCATGTGCCGTTCACCGGTGCGGCGCCGGCGCTGGTGGCGCTGATGGGCGGGCATATCGACGCGGTGGCCGTCAGTCCCGCCGAGGTATCGGCCTATGTGGCAGCGGGCAAGCTGAAGACGCTCGCGGTGATGGCCGGGCAGCGTGTCAGCGGCTTCGAGAACGTGCCGACGCTGCGCGAGCGGGGTATCGACCTCGCGATCGGGACATGGCGCGGGCTGGCCGCGCCCAAAGGCACGCCGCCCGAGGTGCTTGAAATCCTTGCGGCCGCCAGCCGCAAGGCGGTGGCGGACCCGGTGTTCGTCGCGGCGCTGCGCCGGCAGAACCTGGGCGTTGCCTATGCCGACGCGGCGACGTTCAAGGCGATGATCGCGGCTGACGATGCGGTGATGAAGGCGCTGGTGGCCAGGACCAACCTGAAGAAGTGAGAGTGAGGCTGGCCCGGGCCGCAAGGCTCAGAAGATGAAGCGCGTGTTGATGAAGGTCGACTTGTGTCCGAGCACGATTTCGTCCAGCAGCGCTTTCGATGCATTGGTTGCCTTGGCGGCGATCATGGTGCGGATCGAAAAGGCGCGCAGCGCATCGCTGACCGACAGGGTCCCTTCGGCCGAATCCTTCCTTCCCGTAAACGGAAACACATCCGGCCCCCGCTGGCATTGGCAATTGATGTTCACGCGGCAAACCTGGTTCACCAGCGGATCCACCAGCCGCGCGATCTGCTCGGGATCGGTCCCGAAGATGCTCACCTGCTGCCCATAGTCGGACGACTCGACGTAATCCAATGCCGTGCTGACATCATCGAACGGCACAACCGGAATCACCGGGCCAAACTGTTCTTCACGATACAAGCGCATGCGTGCGTCGACCGGATAGACAATGGCCGGCACGACCAGCGAAGCACAGGCGAGGCCGCCGGCAGGGTTCAGCACCTCGGCACCCTTTGACTGCGCATCGGCAATGCACTCCGCGATATAGCGCGGCTTGTTGGCATCCGGCAGCGGCGTGATGGATACGCCGGCTTCCCACGGCATGCCAAGCTTGAGCTGGCCTACCGCGTCGACGAGCTTGTCGAGGAAGGGCCGCGCCACCGACCGGTGCACCAGCAGCGTTTTCAACGCCGTGCAGCGCTGGCCGTTGAACGAGAGCGCCCCCAGCACGCATTCCCTGACGGCGAGATCGAGATCCGCATCCGGCAGCACGATGGCCGCGTTCTTGGCATCCAGGCCGAGCACGGCACGCAGGCGGTTGGTCTTGGGATGCAGTTTCTTGAGCTGGTCCGCCACGCGCGATGACCCGATCAGCGCCAGTACGTTGACCTTGCCGGAAGCCATCAGCGGCGGCACCACCTCTTCCCCACGGCCGTAAACGGTGTTGACCACGCCAGGCGGAAAGGCCGCGCGGAACGCCTCCAGGATCGGTTCGAACAGCAGCGTGCCGAACTTCGGCGGCTTGAACAGCACCACGTTGCCCATGATCAGCGCCGGGATCAGGGTGGTGAAGGTTTCATTCAGCGGGTAGTTGTAGGGTCCCATGCACAGCACCACGCCCAGCGGCGCGCGGCGTACCTGGGCGATGGTTTCCTCGACCACCTGGAAACGCGAATTGTTGTTGTCGAGTTCCTTCAGCGCATCGATGGTCTGCCGGATATAGGCGATGGTGCGATCGAATTCCTTGGCCGAGTCGGCTGCCGACTTGCCGATTTCCCACATGATCAGCTTGACGATCTGTGTGCGCTGTTCCAGCAGGCGCCGCGTGAAATCCTGCACGTGTGCGATGCGGGCCTCGACCGCCATGGTCGGCCACGGTCCCGTGCCCGATGCGTAGGCGGCCACCGCGGCGTCGAGGGCCTGCAGGCTTTCCTTGACGGTGGTGACGGGGAAGCTGCCCACCTCCACGGCAGTCAGGTTGTCATGGTCGTCGCGGACTTGTACTGGTGAAAGGACAGTGCGAAAAGGGCCATCCCAGCTTTGGATGTTTCCGTTAATGAGGATCCCGCGTTGGTGCAAGGGGGCATCCAGGCGCTGTTCAGCCGGGATGTCGGCAAGGCGAGGGAAATGGCGGGCCAGATCGGCTTGGGTCGGTATGGAGGGCATGGTCGGTCAGCAGGACAGTGCGGTGGGCGGTCAGACAGGAGAGACGAGACGCAGCAGGTTGGTAGACCCCGGCGTGCCGAACGGCATGCCGGCGACGATGGCGAACGGTTGCTGGTCCGAGGCGAAGCCTTCGCGCTTGGCCACTTCGGTGGCGTGCGCAACCATCTCTTCGACGCTATGCGCGTCATGGGTATGGACCGGGTGGACGCCCCAGACCAGCGCCAGCCGCCGCGCGGTTTGCGCGTGGGGCGTCATGCCCACGATCGGCACATTCGGCCGCTCGCGCGCCACGCGCAACGCACTGGCGCCGGACACGGTGTAGGTCACGCAGGCAGTCAGCGGCAGGATGTCGGCGACGGTACGGATCGCCGCGCCGATGGCGTCCGCCGATACGGCGTCGCGCCGGGTGGCAATGGCGTGCATGGTGTCGCGCTGCAGCTTGTCCCGCTCGGTATTGCGGATGATGCGGGCCATCATCTGCACGGCTTCGACCGGATACTCGCCCGACGCGGACTCGGCCGACAGCATGACGGCGTCCACCCCGTCATACACGGCGGTGGCGACGTCCGACGCCTCCGCCCGCGTCGGCGCGGGGGCACCGATCATGGATTCCAGCATCTGCGTAGCCACGACCAGCGGCTTGCCGGCCTCGCGGCAGAGGCGGGTCAGGCGCTTCTGGATTGCCGGCACTTCCTCGGGCGGCATTTCGACGCCCAGATCGCCGCGGGCCACCATGATGCCGTCGGCCGCGCCGACGATGGCATCGATGTCGGTCAGCGCTGCGGGCTTCTCGATCTTGGCCATGATCGCCACGTCCTTGCCGACGATCGCGCGGACCTCTTCGATATCGCGTGCCGACTGGACGAAGGACAGGGCGATCCAGTCGACGCCGAGCGTCATGCCGAAGCGCAGGTCGCGGTGATCCTTCTCCGTCAACGCTGACAGGTTCAGCGCGCAGTCTGGCACGTTGACACCTTTGCGGTCGGACACGGTGCCACCGGTCTCCACGATGGTTTCCGCGAAGTCCGGGCCGGCTTCGCGCACGCGCAGGCGCACCCGACCGTCGTCGATCAACAGCGCGTGGCCAGGCCGCAGCGCCTCGAAGATCTCGCGGTGCGGCAAGTGGGCGACGTGCTGGCTGCCCGGCACGGCGTCCAGCTGCAGGCGGAACGGCTGCCCGGCGTTGAGCCGGACCGGGCCGCCGGGGAACGTGCCCAGCCGCAGCTTCGGGCCCTGCAGGTCCAGCAGCACGCCTGCAGGCCGGCCGGTCAGCGATTCCGCCTCGCGGATCAGGGCCAGCCGGGCCTGGTGGTCCTCATGGGTGCCATGGCTGAAGTTCAGGCGGAAGGTGTCGGCACCAGCCTTGAAGAGCTGGAGGATCATCTCCGCGGTGGAAGAGGCTGGGCCAAGCGTGGCAACGATCTTGGTGTGTCGCTCGCGTCGGAGGGTCATTGGAAGGCTCCGTCGAACGTGGAGCATGGGACGGCAAGCGGGCGGGTGCTGATACGGGTCATGGGAGCGAGTGAGCGAGTGAGCGTGTAGGCGTCAGGAAGCAAAGGGCGGCGGAGCGCTTAGGACAGGCGGGCAATCTCCTCAAGCAACGCGGTCTCCATGGCCTCGATCGGTGCGCGCGCGCACCCGGTGTAGAACTCGACCTGGGCGCATGCCTGGTGCAGCATCATGCGTGTGCCGTCGATGGTGCGGCAGCCAAGCGCGGCGGCATCGCGGATCAGCTTGCTCCTGACCGGGATAAAGGCGGCATCCATGACGATCAGGTGTGCGGCGAGTTGTCCGGAGACCGGGTTGACGTCGGGGGCGCGAAAGCCCGCGGCGGTCGCGTTGGCGAGCATGTCGAAATCCGCCGCGCGGAAGTCCGCCAGCCCACCGCCAAAGCGCAGACCAAGCGACGCGGCCAGTTCTTCGCCGCGTGCCGCGGTGCGATTGAACACAGTCACGCTGGCGCCGGCCTGGCACAGGCCGTAGGCCATCGCCCGCGCCGCGCCACCTGCGCCCAGCAGTGCAATGCGCTTGCCGGCCACCTCGGTCACTTCCTCGAAGGCGCGCACGGCGCCGATGCAATCCGTGTTGTAGCCGGTCAGTACACCATCGAGGTTGTTGATGGTATTGACTGCGCCAATGGCGCGGGCGGTTTCATCGAGATGGTCCAGATGCGGAATCACGGCCTGCTTGTGCGGCATCGAGACATTCATGCCGCGCACGCCCAGCGCGCGGATCGATTTCACCGCGCCGGGCACGTCCTGCACGCCGAAGCACACAAAGGTGTAGTCGATTCCGAGCGCGCGGTAGGCGGCATTGTGGATGCGCACATTGAAGGTAAAGGGCTCGCCCATGATCGAGCCGCACAGCGTGGGAATGGAACTTGGCATTGCGGGATGTCCTTGCGGGGAAAGTCAGGCGGCTGCCTGGGGAGCAAAGGCGGCCACGTCGAAGCGCGCGGCCGGTTGCCGACCGGCGAGCGCGTCCAGCAGGTTGCGCGTGGCAAGCTCGGCCATCGCGCGCCGGGTCTCATGCGTGGCCGAGCCGATATGGGGCAGGGCGGTGACCATGGGATGGATGCGCAGCGGCGAATCCTGCGGCAGTGGTTCGGTGGCGAAGACGTCCAGCCCGGCGGCGCGCAGGTGGCCGCTGTCCAGCGCCGCGAGCAGCGCGTCTTCCTGCACGATCTGGCCGCGCGCGCCGTTGACAAAGATGGCACCCGGCTTCATCAGCGCGAACTCGCGCTGGCCCATGAGGCCACGCGTGCTGTCGGTGAGGGGCAGCGTGACCGCGACGATATCGGCGCGCCGCAGGGCATCGTCGAGATTGGTCCGCGTCGCGCGCCCCACCAGATCGGGCGGCTCCGCCGCCGTCTCGTTGACGTAAAGCACTTCCATGCCGAAGCCAAGCGCCGCGCGTCGTGCCACCGCCTGGCCGATGCGCCCGAAGCCCAGGATCGCCAGTGTCTTGCCATGCACGTCCCAGCCGAACAGGTTCTCGCCGATATTGGCAGCCCAGCGGCCCTCGCGCACATGGGCTGCCAGCTCGACCAATCGTCGGCTCGTGGCCATGATGAGCGCGAAGACAGTGTCGGCGGTGGTCTCGGTGAGTACGCCGGGCGTGTGGCACAGCATGATGCCGCGACGGTGCAGGCAGGCGAGGTCGTAGTTGTCGACGCCCACCGAAATACTGGAAATCACCTCCAGTCGGCCGGCATCGGCCAGTTCCGCCCCGCCTAGCTTTACGCTGGAGCCAATGAGTCCATGGGCGCTTGCCAGCGCGGCGCGGAAAGCCGGGCGTTGTGCCGGCTGGCGCGGGTCGGCCACGATCACGTCATGCTCGGACTCGATCCTGGCGAGCAGGTCGTCAGGTATCGAGCGAAACACCAATACATTCTTGCGCATGGATATCCTCGCAGTGGCTTCACAAACTGGCTGCCGCCAGTTGGGCATGAGTGGGCAAGCCTTCGGTATCGCCGCGGACCTGGACTGCGCGCGCGCCGATCCATGCACCGCGACGGACGGCGTCGCCCACCGGCCGGCCTTCCAGCAGCGCGCTGATCACGCCCACGGCAAAGCCATCACCGGCGCCCACGGTGTCGACGACTTTCGTCACGTTGAATGCCTCGACATGACCGGTGCCGGACTCGCCATCGAAGTACGCACCGTCGGCGCCAAGCTTCACCACCACCAACCTGGCACCGCGGGCCCGATAAAAGGCGGCGATGCGCTCCGGCTCGGCATGGCCGGTAAGGAAGCGTCCTTCTTCGATGCCGGGCAGCACCCAGTCGCACTGCTGCGCCAGGTCGTTCAGCGTCTCCCGCATCAGCTCGGGCGTGGCCCACAGCGTGGGCCGCAGGTTCGGATCGAACGAGATCGTGCGTCCGGCGGCGCGCATGGTGGAGATGGCCTGGCGCGTGGCGGCTTGCGTGCCGTCGGCGAGCGCGGGAAATACGCCGGTGACGTGCAGGTGCCGCGAGCGCCGCAGCCACTTGTCGTCCAGGTGTCCGGGAGTCATGCGGCTCGCCGCCGAGCCGCGGCGGTGGTACTCGACGGGCGGATCGCTGCCGTCATCGACACGGCCCTTGAACTGGAAACCGGTGCGTTCTCCGGGTTCGCACACGACCTGGCTGCAATCCACGCCTTCGCGTTGCATTTCACTGAGGAGGTAGCGCGCCATCGAGTCGTTGCCGAGCCGGCTGGCCCAGCCGACCTTCAGGCCAAGGCGCGACAGGCCGATCGCCACATTGGTCTCGGCACCGGCGGTGCGCTTGTGGAAGGTCTGCGCGCCTTCGAGCGGCCCGGCTTCTCCGGCGACCAGCATCAGCATCGCCTCGCCCAGCGTGACCACGTCGAGATCGGGGCTCATGCGGGCACCTCCACCGAGCGCAGCAGTTCGACATGACTGCGGGTGACCTGTACCAGATCTTCGCCTTGCAGCGGGAATTCGATTGCACGGGCAACGTGGGCGGGCAGGCGGCGCAGGATGCTGCGCCAGGGTGCCGCAGACTGGTCGAGCGGCACGGCGACCCATTTGGCAGGGGTGCGCTGCACGCCCTTGCAGTGCACGTAGCCGACGCCGGCGCCGAAGACCTGCGCGGCGTCGAGCGGGTCTTCGCCGGTCCAGTGCCAGTTGCCCATGTCGAAGGTCATCGGCACGGTCTCGCCGAGTGCCGCGATGCGCGCGAAGAAATCGCGCAGCGGCGGTACCGTGCCGGCCTGGGCGGTCTGGTCGTTTTCCACGACGAGCTCGATGCCATCGTGCCGCAGCCATGGGAGCAAGGCTTCCAGCGACGTACCTGTCCGATAGCCGCCAAGCGACATCTTGACCCGGGTCGCACCGAGCGCCGACGCAGTCGTGAAGGCGCGGTCGAGCGCGGCAGCGTCTACGCTGCCTGCGTCATCCCACAGGCCTTCCGGGCTCGACCAGACCACGCCCAGTCCATGCTGCCCGGCGACCTCGCGCTGTTCGCTGACTTCATCCTTGTGCCCGCGCTGGAGTTCGCCGCGGAATTCCACGCCGTCCGCGCCCGCGGCCGCTGCAATGCGTGCCAGCGCAGCCTGTCCGTCGCGCAGGGCGAGGTCGGCGCCATAGGCCGTCAGCGAGATCAGCACCGGCGGGCGTGAAGCGTCATTGGTTTGCCGCTGGCTCATTTCAGTGCTCCCGCGCTGAGGAATTGTTGCAGCTCGGGCGTCTGCGGCTGTGCGAACAACGCCTTGGAAGGCCCCGCTTCGTGGACCTTGCCCTGGTGCATGAAGATGGTGGTATGCGCCATGCGGCGCGCGAACTCCATCTCATGCGTGACCAGCACCATGGTCATGCCGGAGGCGGCCAGGTTTTCCATGACCCGCAGCACTTCCGCCGTCAGCTCGGGGTCGAGCGCGGAGGTGACCTCGTCGAACAGCATGACCTTGGGCTCCATCGCCAGCGACCTGGCGATGGCCACGCGCTGCTGCTGCCCGCCCGACAACTGCTCGGGGTAGCGGTCCTTCTTGTCCAGCAGGCCGACCTGGGTCAGCACCTGATCGACGATGCCGTCGATCTTGCCCGCGGCCATCTTCTTCACGATGGATGGCGCCAGCGCGATGTTCTCGCCCACGGTCAGGTGCGGAAACAGGTTGTAGCTCTGGAACACCATGCCCACGTCGCGGCGCAGGTCCAGCAGGCGCTTGCGGTCGTGGTCCAGCTTGTGCCCGGCAACGGTGATATTGCCGGCATTGATCGTCTCCAGGCCGTTCAGGCAACGCAGCATGGTGCTCTTGCCGGAACCGCTGCGGCCAATGATGGCGACCACCTGGCCGGGCTCGATCGCAAACGACACGCCCTTCAGGACTTCGACGTGGCCATAGGACTTGTGCACGCCCTGTGCTTCAACGATTGACATGGAGCCTCCTTTCCATGCGCCTGGCTGCCGACGACAGCGGGAAGCAAAGCGCGAAGTAGATAAGTGCGACGACCACAAAGACCGCGAAGGGCTGGAAGGTCGCGTTGTTGATCAGCTGGCCGGCGCGCGTCAGTTCGACGACGCCGATGATGGAAGTGATCGAGGTGTTCTTGACCAGCTGGACCGAGAACCCCACCGTGGGCGGCAGCGCCAGCCGGACCGCCTGCGGCAGCACCACGTAGCGCAGTTGCTGCCAGCGGGTCAGGGCAAGCGCCTCGCTGGCCTCCCACTGTCCCTGCGGCACGGCCTCGATGCAGCCGCGCCAGATTTCGCCAAGATAGGCGCTCGCGTAGATCGACATCGCCAGCATGGCCGCGACCATTGGCGACAGCTTGAGCCCCAGCACGGAGAGCCCGTAGTAGCTCAGGAACAGCACGATCAGCACCGGCGTTCCTTGCACCACCTGGATATAGGCCGTACTGGCCAGGCGCAGCAGGGGGCTTCTGGCGGTGCGCGCCAGCGCCACCAGGAAACCGGCCAGCGTGCCGCCGACGAAGGCGAGCAAAGTCACCCAGAGCGTCCAGCGTGCCGCCAGGAGCAGGATTTCAAGATGATTCCAGGAGAACTCGGTAATCATTTCGCGCTCCCGGCCATCGCTGTCGTCAATTCCACCTTCGCCAGCGGCATGGCCGGCGCCGTGCGGGCCAGCTTTCGTGCACGCCCCACCACGCGGCGCCGCTTGAACACCAGGTTGCCGATCAGGGCAAAGATGGCGCGCAACAGCAGGGCCAGCCCGATATAGAGGAACATGACCAGGATGTAGCTCTCGAAGGTGCGGAAGGTCTGCGAATCGATCTGGCTGGCGACTGCGGTCAACTCCTCCACCGAGATCGCCGACACCACGCTCGACGTCAGCATCATCAGCGTGAACTGGCTGGTCAGGGCCGGATAGACCTTCTCGAAGGCCGGCACCAGCGCGACGTGGCGGATCAACTGCCAGCGCGTCATGCCCAGCGCGGCGGCAGCCTCGAGCTGCGAGCGGTGAACCGCCTGCAAACCCGCCCGGATGATTTCCGTGGAGTAGGCGCCGAGGTTCACGGTCATCGCAACCACTGCGGCGGTGACCGCATCGATCTGCAGGCCCACGGTCGGCAAGCCGAAGAAGATGATGAAGAGCTGGATCAGGAACGGCGTGTTGCGGATGGCTTCCACATAGGCCCTGGCGGCGCGCTGCAGCCAGGGGCCGCCAAAGGCGGCAGCGATGGCGCCTGCGGTGCCGACCACGGTACCGAGCAGGATCGAACCGAAGCTGAGCGCCAGCGTCATCGCCGCGCCTTCCGCGAAGCGGTCCAGCTGCGACAACACCGGGGTCCATTCGAATTGGTAGTTCATGCGGGTCTCCTGGCACGCCGGCTCGCGCCGGCGCGCAACATCAGGCTGCCTGGTTCAGAACGCCTGCAGCGCGGGCAGCGCCTTGCCGGTCCACTTCTGCGCAATGGCATCGAGTTCGCCATTGAGCTTCACGTAGGAGATGGTGGTGTTGAGCCACTGGCGCAGCTCGAAGGCATCGCGGCGCACGGCCATCGAATTCGGCTGCACCGAGAACGCAAACTTGGCGTCGAACTTGCCGGCACCGCGCGCCTTCATGATCTCGTTGCCGGTGGTATTGGGCAGGGCGATGGCGTCGACCTGGTTGCTGATCAGTGCCTGCGCGCAGGTGGCGTCGTCCTCGAAGCGGACGATATTCATGCCGGGCACGGCCAGCCGGGTCAGCGCGGTGTCCTGCGTGGTGCCGCGCGTCACGCCTACTTTTTTCTTCCCGAGTTCGGTCAGCTTCGTGTACTTGGCGGCCACGGGCGCAAAGATGGTCAGCTCGAACGCGCTGTACGGGGCGCTGAACATGATGGCCCGTGCCCGCTCGGGCGTCGGTGCCAGTGTCGCGACCAGGAAATCAACCTTGCCGGATTCCAGCGCCGGAATCCGGCTTGGCGAGGTGAGCGGGACGATGTCGACGGGCACACCCAGGTACTTGCCCAGCAGGTTGGCCACGTCGACGTCATAGCCCGCGGGCTTGCCGGTGGCGTCCGTGGTGCCGAAGGGTGGGGCGCCGGTCACCACGCCGATGGTGACCTTGCCCTTCTTGACGATCTCGGCGACGGTCTGTGCCTGGGCGGTGAAAGCGGCGCTGGTCAGGACCAGCAGAGTCAGCACGGGCGCGGCTACGCGGCGCAACAAGCGTTGGACGTTCATCAATGTCTCCTGCACAGAATTGGAATGTGTCGCTGGCATCGCAGCGTTCGGCAAACACCGTCTTGAAACCGGTTTCAGAATTATAGGAAACCGGTTTCAGAGGTCCAGCAGTGGAAACCCTTAGGAGCAAGGCGGCGCTTTTTACGGAGCGGGAAGCAGCAATTTCCCGCACCCGCTGGCGGTGCGCAGCGGGTGCCAGGCGTGGATCAGGACGCGCACGGGCGAGTGCCGGCGCAGGCGGGCGAGGGGATCAGGTGCGGCGGGTGGACCCGCGCGTGACCAGGGTGCCGGGCAACAGGACCCGACGTGGTGGCAGCTGCGTGCCTTGCAGGCGCTCGAGCAGGCAGTTGGTGGCGACGCGCCCGATGTCGTCGGTGGGCTGGGAAATGGCACTAAGGCCAGGCCCGACCAATGCCGCCCATTCCGGATCATCGAAGCCAATCAGGCCAAGGTCTTTGCCCAGCTGCCACCCCAGTCGGCCGGCGGATGCGGCCACGCGCAGCGAGATGACCGCGTTGGCGGCCAGCACGGCAATGGGCGCCGTGCCGGCGCGACGGCGCAGCTCGCGCAGCGCTTCATCCAGGGCATTGTCGTCACCGCGCTGGGCTTCAAAGGCGGTCCCGCTGACCGTGTCGGCGTGTTCGGCGACAAAGCCCTGAAAAGCGCGGGCCCGCTCATTGCGTGAGCTGATGGCCTTGATCGGCTCGCTGATGAAGAGCAGGTGCCGATAGCCGGCATCGACGAGATGGCCGGCCGCCTCATGGACCGCGGTCAGGTTGTCCAGGGCCACCAGGTCCACTTCCGCATCGCCGACCTTGCGGTCGACCAGCACCACCGGCTTGCCCAATTGCGCCGCGTCGGCCAGGGCACCGGCATCGTGACCCAGCGTGTGCAGGATAAAGCCTTCGACCCGATAAGCCGACAGTGAGCGAATGGCTTCGCGCTCCAGTTGCTCGTCGTTGCCGAGATTGAACAGCATCACCATATAGCCGGCGTCGCGGCAGGCCTTTTCCACGCCACGCAGCACGGCCACCGAGAACGAATTGGAAACATCCGCCACCACGAGCCCGATCAGGCGCGACTTGCCGCGCTTGAGCCCCTGCGCCATGGGGCTGGGGCTATAGCCGAGCGCGCGTATGGCCGCGGCCACGCGCGCTTCGACATCTGCCGATAACTGCTCGCCGCCCCGGTTCAGGTAGCGCGATACGGTTGCCTTCGAGACTCCCGCATAGTCGGCAACATCCTGGATGGTGAGTTTTTCCGCAGGTTTCACGTCGGGTGCAGGTTGGGTCACAGGGTCGGCATCGAATTCGGTTTCGTTGAAACCAGTTTCACAATTATGCCTCGACCGTGCCCGGATTTACCACCCACGGCAGCCCTTCGAGGGAATTGCATGGGCAGCGCCAGAGCCTCGGCACGAACGACTTAGGACGCCGGATGCCTCAAGTCACGGTGCTCACAAAGGCCTCGAACGCGCTGGCCTCCACTGGCGGACAGAAGAAGTGGCCCTGCCCGTAGTCGCAGCCGGCAGCCAGCAGGATGTCGCGCTGCGATTCGGTTTCGACGCCCTCGGCAATCACGCGGATGCGCAGTGCATGCGCCATGCTGATGATGGCCCGGCACAAGGCCACGTCGTCCGGGCCCCGCGTCAGCGAGCGGATGAAGGACCGGTCGATCTTGATGTAGTCAATGTCCAGGCGCCGCAAGTACGACAAGGAGGAGTAGCCGGTGCCGAAGTCGTCGAGCGCGATCTCGATGCCGGCCGCCTGGAAGCGGGAGAGCTGATCCATGATATCGGCGCTCTGCTCCATCAACGAGCCTTCGGTGATCTCGATGACAAGGCTGCCCACCGGGACGTTTCTGCGCTCGATCATGCTGGACCAGGACTCGGGCCCGTTGGCAGGCGCGCAGAACTCCATGGGTGATTTGTTCACCGAGATCTGGAAGCCCTTGCCCAGCAGCGCCTGCCAACGCGCAAGCCGGTCCAGCGCTTCTGCCAGCACCCAGCGGCCGATGTCGATGATGAGTCCGGATTCCTCCGCAACGGGAATGAAATCGGCAGGGTGGATCGGCCCGCGCACCGGATGGTTCCAGCGAATCAAGGCCTCGGCCTTGCAGACCTTGCCCGTGCGCAGATCGACAATGGGCTGGTAGTGCAGCGCGAACTGCCTGGACGCCAGCGCCGTGCGCAGGTCCTGCGTGATGCGCAGGCGCTCCCTCTCGGCCTGCAGCAGCGCCTGGGTGAAGATCTTCCAGCGATTGCGACCCTCCTCCTTGGCGGCAAACATCGCGTGGTCGGCGTACACCAGCAGGGTTTCGGCGTTGTCGGCGTCCTTGGGATAGATCGCCACGCCGATGCTGGCCGACACCACGACCAGCTCGCCGGCCAGGCGGTAAGGCGCGGCAATCTGCTTCAGGATCGCCTCGGCAATGTCCCCGGCAACACCGGCATCGCCCACCGCGGGCAGGATCACGGTGAACTCGTCGCCAGCCAGCCGCGCCACGGTATCCGACGCGCGCACCGATGCCCCAATGCGCCGCGCCGCCTCCAGCAGCAACAGGTCGCCCTGGTTATGGCCGAGGGTATCGTTCACCTCCTTGAAGCGATCCAGGTCGATGAACAGCAGCGCCAGCACATCCTGCGTGCCACGCGAACGCTCGATCTCCTGCTCCAGCCGCTCGAAGAACAGGCGGCGGTTGGGCAGATCCGTGAGCGCGTCGAAATTCGCCTGGTGCCGGATGACTTCCTCCGCCTGGCGCTTCTCGGTCATGTCATGGATCAGCGCGACGCGGCGGCGCTCGCCATACGCGTCAGCCAGATAGGTATCCACGGTCAGGTAGGCGGGAAACTCGCTGCCGTCCTTGCGGCGGATGAGGAATTCGCCGCTCCATCTGCCCTTGGCGTTCACGGTAGCCCGCACGCGTTCGACCAGCGCTGCCGCATTACTTGCCCCGCTGACGCTATAGCTGGAGCGGCCCTTGATTTCCTCGGCGGTATAGCCGGTGGCGGCCGCGAACGCTGGATTCACGTCGATGATGGTGCCCTCGAGCGACGTCACCACCATGGCCTCGCTACTGGACGAGTAGACCAGCGAAGCCAGTCGCATCTCCTCCAGATGGCGCCGTCGCTCCGCCATGGAGCGGCGCAGGCTGTAGTACAACAGGCCAAGCAGCAGCGTCGAAGCGATGGCACCGGCGAACGCAACGCGGCGATAGACCTCGTAGGGCGCCAGCACCAGGTCGATCGACTCGCCCACCACGAAATTGAGCCCGAACTCCGGAATACGGTAATAGCCGAAGACCCGTTCCACGCCTTCGGAACCCGACACCGCGCGATAACTACCAGACTGGGGCGATGCACTATCCAGGTACGGCCTGTTGCTGACCGACCTTGCCAGCGAGCCCTCCAGCGCCGGCACGCGCGCAATGACCTGGCCGGAAGTCTTGATGACCGACGCCACTTCGCCGTCGCGGTTAGTGAACGATTGCGCAAAGCTGGCGAACTGCTCGGGACTGACCGAGACCACGATGACCCCATCGAAGCGGCCCGCGCGCAGGATGGGACGCGTGAACTGGATCGACCATTTGCGCGAGATCTTGCCCTTCACCGGGTCGCTGATGAACAACGTGTCGCGCCCGCCCGCGTTCTGATGGACCCGGAAATGCTCGCGCCCGCTCAGGTCGACCTTCTCGCCGGACGCGGGCGGGGCGATGGACGAGTAGATAAGCAGGCCATGCTTGTCGATCACCGCCACCTGGAACGACAGGTCCACCACCAGGTTCTCCCGCTCACGCACCAGGTCGATGAATCCCGTCTGGCCGACCAGCCAGCTGGTCCGCAGGTCCAGGAGGAACTCGGACAGCCGCAGGATGCTCGATTTCGAGTAGGCGCCGAACGCCAGCGCCTCCGATTGGGTGCGCTCCGCCGCGTCGTGCAGCAAGCGGTCCCGCTCGCTTGCGAGCTGAAACGCCGCGAACGCCCATGTTGCAATCAGCCACGCCGCCGCCCCCAGGTTCAACGGGGAAAAGACCTGGCGCAGGCGCTGCAGCGCCTTGCCAAATCGGGTGGTCGAGCGTTCTGGCATCAAATGGGTATCGCAGCGCAGCGCAGCGAAGAATCGACATCGATAGCAGGCTAGCCGAGGTCAGCCCACCCGACAAGCAGCATGCGCGTTTGTCCACGCTCCCTGCGTGGAACCGGCGCGACATGCGCCGAAAGCATCACGTCATGATTGAATGATTCCCTCAGGCGTTCTTGTCACGCAGGGACCTGTTCCACGACGGGCCTTGCTTCGACATCGCTACTGCACGCGGTGACTGCCAGCGTGCCGGCCCACCGGCTGCGGGCCGCGCCCGCCAGAGGACACTGGAGCGGGATCGAGATGATCTGGAGTGCTGGAAGACTTCAGGGGCGCGGTTGCCGTCGCCAGGGAACCGATTGATCTGCCCTAGAAAGTGGCCACCGGTCCGAGGACGGACGAGCTAAAAGCGATGGGCGGCTTTTACCGGAACTCATCTGCGGCGAATTTTCAAAATGGCCGCTTAGTTCAGCAGCCCATACCGGCGCGCTTCAAAGGTGGCCTGCGTGCGCGTCTTGACGCCCAGTTTCTTGTGGATGTTCTTGACGTGCGATTCGATGGTCAACGTGGACAGCGACAGCGCGGCGGCGATTTCGCGGTTGGTCGCGCCCCGGTCGATGCAGCGCAGGATCTCCAGTTCGCGCGCGCTCAGCGGGCCCCTGGCCACGGCGCCGGCGCGGCCGGCGGCCGGGCTGCAGGCGGCGTGCGGGTCGGCAGGCACCAGCGACTGCAGGACTTGCCTGGCGATGAACGGATCGATCGGCATGCCGCCGCGCAGGGCACTGCGCAGGCAGACCGAGAGTTCAGTGTCGTCGCGTTCCTTGAGCAGGTAGCCGCTGGCTCCGGCGCGCAAGGCACTCATTACGTCGGCTTCGGCGGCCGGATCGGAGATCACCACGATCGGCAGGCGCGGATCGCGCGCATGCAGCGCGCCGATCAGGTCGATGCCATTGCCTTTGGCCAGGCTGCTGTCGACCAGGGCCATGTCGAATGGGCGTTCGACCAGCAGGGCATGGGCCTCGTCGGGGCAGCAGGTGTAGGCGAGTGCGTCTGCCGTGTAGTCGAGATCCGAGAGGATCGCGCAGAGGCGGGCGCGCATACGCTTTTCGTGTCCGACCAGCAAGAGGTTCCCCGACAGCGCAGGCTTCTTGTTGGCAATAGTTGGATTCATGTGGAAATGAGGGTTGACGGGCGAGCCACACTTTTGCCGTCCACGCCGCAGGCAGAAAACTGACATCAATGCATCGCTCTCAGAATACCCAAAAATGAGCAATTCGATGCCATCGACTTTCGCGTTTCTGGCAACTTTGCGCGAACTACAGAAAATACCGGATTACAGGTATTGTCCTGTCCAAGTGGCACAGCGTAAATTTCGCCTGACTTCCGTTGCACAACCAACAGAAACACAAAGATTTAGGGGTCAAAAGCGCGGAAGTAGGGGTTTTCCCGGGGATGTCGTGTTGTTTCTGACACAACAAGTTCCGGGGCAAAAAGAGAGCCTGACGGGGCGAACGAGCTGGCAGCGCCCGCTGCCTGTGCACGCCGTCCCGATAGGAACGGGTAGCTAAAACACAAAGATTGCCAAAGAAGGCTTGCCTTGCGGCTGATGCGGCGTAGGCCGTCTTCGACCTCGGCGTGGGACGATGATTTCGTCTACGCCGGGGGGCTTTGCCATGCGCACGATATTTGTGCGAATTCGATGATTGTTCGGACGCATTCAAGTCCTTCCGGAGAGTTCCATGTCCAATAGCCTGCAGAAGTGGGTCGGGCGCAATCGCCCGCCCCGTGTCCAGATCTCGTACGACGTCGAAGTGGGTGACGCCATCGAGAAGCGTGAATTGCCCATGGTGGTCGGCCTTCTGGCCGACCTGTCGGGCCATCCCGCCGAGCCGCTGCCCAAGCTGAAGGAGCGCCGCTTCGTCGAGGTCGACCGCGACAACTTCGACGAGATCATGGGCAAGATCGCGCCGCGCCTGGAGCTGTCGGTTCCCGACACCATGAAGGACGGGCAGTCCAACCTGAAGGTCGAACTGAACTTCGAGAAGTTCGCCGACTTCCATCCGGAAAGCCTGGTGGGGCAGATTCCGCGCCTGGCCAAGCTGCTCGAGGCGCGCCAGCAACTGCGCGACCTGTTGGGCAAGCTCGACGGCAACGACGAGCTCGACTCGCTGCTCGAGCGCATCGTGCGCGATGCCGATGAGCTGAAGAAGGTGCGCAGCGAAGCCGACGCCGGCCAGCCGGCCGCAGCGAGCGAAGTAGCCGCAGAAACGCCGGCCGACGCCAGCTAAGTCCGAAGCATAGGAAGCAACGAATTCCCTGAGGGTGATCCAGATGGCAAGCAATCCTATCGCCGAAGCGGCGACCGAATCGACGGCGGCGGCCGCTGCCGCAACCGAACTGACCCTGCTCGAGCGCATCGTGCAGGAAGGCAACATGGCCGTGGAGCCATCGCAGAGCGTCTACGCGAAGAAGCTGATCGGCCAGTTGGCCTCGCAGATTCTCGACGAAGGCATGCGCACCAGCCCCGACAAGAGCCTGGTGGCAACCATCAACGAGCGCGTGGCCGAGATCGACCAGCTGATCTCCGACCAGCTCAACGCGATCATGCACGACGCGGACTTCCAGGCGCTGGAAGCGTCGTGGACCGGCCTGCATGACATGGTGTACGGCACCGAGACCGGCCAGAACCTGAAGCTGCGCCTGCTCAACGTCAGCAAGCGCGACCTGCTGAAGGACCTGGAGTCGGCGGTCGACCACGACATGAGCGTGCTGTTCAAGAAGGTCTACGAAGAAGAGTACGGCACCTTCGGCGGCTATCCCTACACCGTGCTGATCGGCGACTACAGCTTTGGCCGCCATCCGCAGGACCTGGCGCTGCTGGAGCGCGTGTCGAAGGTGGCCGCAGCCGCCCACGCACCGTTCATTGCCTCGGCCGCGCCGAGCCTGTTCGACCTCAAGACGTTCACCGACCTGGGCGTGGCGCGCGACCTCTCGAAGATCTTCGAGAGCGCCGAGCTGGCTGCCTGGCGCTCCTTCCGCGAGTCGGAGGATTCGCGCTATGTGTCGCTGGTGCTGCCGTCCTACGCGGCACGCCTGCCGTACGGCGCCAAGACCAACCCCGTCGAGAACTTCAACTTCGAGGAAGACGTCGACGGCACCGATCACGGCAAGTACCTGTGGGCCAACTCGGCCTACCAGCTCGGTCTGCGCATCACCGGCGCCTTCTCCCGCTACGGCTGGGCAACCGCGATCCGCGGCGTGGAAGGCGGCGGCAAGGTGGACGGCATGGTTGCCCACGCCTACAAGACCGACGAAGGCGACGTGGTGCTCAAGTGCCCGACCGAGGTGACCATCACCGACCGTCGCGAGAAGGAGCTCAACGACCTCGGCTTCATCGCCATCGTCAACGCCAAGGGCTCCAACAGCGCCACCTTCTTCGGCAGCCAGACCGCCAACAAGCCCAAGATCTACAACAAGGACTCGGCCAACGCCAACGCGCAGCTGTCGGCACGCCTGCCGTACGTGCTGGCGGCATCGCGCTTCGCGCATTACCTGAAGGTGATCATGCGCGACAAGGTGGGTAGCTTCCAGAACCGCACCGACGTGGAGAACTTCCTCAACAACTGGATCGCGGATTACGTGCTGATCAACCCGTCGGCGTCGCAGGAAGCCAAGGCGCGGTTCCCGCTCAGCGAGGCACGGGTCGATGTGACGGAAGTGCCGGGCAAGCCGGGCGCCTATCGTGCGACCTGCTTCCTGAAGCCGCACTTCCAGATGGAAGAGCTGACCGCATCGATGCGCCTGGTGGCCGAATTGCCGGCCGCAGCCGCCTGATCGATACCGTCGCGCGGTGCAAGGCGGCGGGACGATGCCGCCCCCTTGCACCGCAGCCAGCCTGCTGACCTTACCCGAGTTTCTCCGGAGCCAAACAAGCCATGGACACCATCATCCTCGAGATCACTGATATCAAGGGCAACACCAAGATCACCGGCCACGAAGACAAGATCCAGATCATGTCTTTCAGCAATGGTGTATCGATGCACATGAACCGGGATGTCTCCAATTCCGAGCGCACCATGGGTCGCCCGGACTTCCAGAACATCACCCTCAGCAAGATGACCGACCAGGCCACCCCGGGCCTGTACGGCGCCTGCGCCGGCGGCAAGGACCTTGGCGTGGTCAAGCTGCTGATGGGGCGCAACGAGGGCGACACGTTCATGCCGCTGATGACCTACACGCTGAAGAACACCATGGTCAGCAACATCAGCACCGGCGGTGGCGGCAGCGAAGCGATGGACACGTTCTGCCTGGACTTCACCGAGATCAAGGTCGAATACACCAAGCAGGGTTCGGACTCGAAGAAGCAGGGCACGGCCGCTTTCGGCTGGGACCTGGCTACCAACAAGGCCGTTTCCTGAGCGGCAGGCCTGCCTGGCGGACCTGAGCCCGAGGCGATCCCATGGCGACGATCATCAGCGGCGCACCCGTGCCCCTGTTCGAACGGCTGGCGTCCGGCGGCACCGAGCCGTCGGCGCACCTGCTCGACGGGGCGCAGTTGCGCCAATCGGTGGCGCGCGAACTGGGACGCCTGCTCAATACGCGCTCGCGCCTGTCCGCCGAAGCTTTCCTCGCCAGCGAGGGCACGGTGCTTGATTACGGCCTGCCCGACTGCTCTTCGCGTTCGCTGCAGTCCGGCCCGGACCGCGCGCTGATTGCCGCGCTGGTGCGGCATGCCGTGACCTTGTTCGAGCCGCGGCTGCGCAACGTGAACGTGCAATTTAGTCCCCCTTTGAACACCGCGTTGGCGCAGCCGGTCCTGCTGATCGACGGTGAGCTTTGTCTTGGCCAGGCGCCCGAGCGGGTTTCGTTCGAACTGGCCGCAGGCGACGAGACGGCCCAGCTGCGCGGGGCCGATCATGGCTGAGCTGGGCGAAGGCGACATCCTGCACTACTACAAGCGGGAGCTGTCCTATCTGCGTACGCAGGGCGCGGCTTTCGCCGAACGCTATCCCAAGGTGGCGTCGCGCCTGGCGCTGCACGGCACCGAATCGCTTGACCCGCATACCGAACGCCTGATCGAGGCGACAGCCTTCCTGGCCGCACGTGTGCACCGCGATCTCGACCAGTCCTTTCCGCAGGTCGCATCGTCGCTGCTGGAAAACGTCTGCCCGGCGCTGGTGCAGCCGCTGCCCTCGATGACCGTGGTGCAGTTCGCGCTCGACCCGAGCCAGGGCAAGGTCACCGCGGGCTACCGGGTACCTCGCCATACCGGACTGCAGGCCCGCACCGAGAACGATCAGACCTGCCGCTTCCGCACCAGCTGGGACACGACGCTGTGGCCGCTGACGGTCGAGCAGGCCCGGCTCGACCAGGACCATACGCTGCGCCTGACGCTTGCCTGTGCCGACGGTGTCGACTTCTCGGAGCTGGAACTCACCACGCTGCGCCTGCACCTGCATGGCGACTGGATGGTGACGATGCCGCTTTACGAACTGCTGGTGAGCGGGGTGGCCGGCGTGCGCATCGAGCCGTGCGACGGCGAGGCCTCGCTGCTGCCGGCTTCGGCCTGGCGTGAGGTCGGCTACGATGCGGACGAGGCCGTGCTGCCGCAGCCGCCCAATGCGCAACCGGCTTATGGGTTGATGCAGGAGTACTTCGCCTTTCCGCGCAAGTTCCACTTCTTCGATCTGGCGTTGCCCGCGGGCCGGCTTGGGCGCGGTACGCGCTGCGATATCGTGCTGCGTCTGGCGCGCGTGTCGCGCGGCATGGCGCGCATCGGCGCCAGCAATTTCCGTCTCGGCTGCGTGCCGGCCATCAACCTGTTCTCGCAGACCAGCGAGCCGATCGTGCTCGACCAGCGTCACTACGAGTACCGGCTGGTGGCGGACCAGCGGCGCGAGGCCGCCACCGAGATCCATTCGGTCAGCTCGGTCGTGCTGTCCGATCCGGCCAGCGATCGAACCCAGGCAGTGCCACCGGTTGCCGCGGCCAGCGGCGACGCGGGCGCCGATGGGGTGTATTGGTGGACCCGCCGCGAGCCGACCCTGCGGCCCGGCCTGTCCGGCACCGACACCTACCTGAGCTTTGTCGATGCGGGCAAGTCCACCGGCCAGCCGGCAGCGCCGGTCGCCTATGCCAACGTGCTGTGCACCAACCGGCGCCTGGCCGAGCAGGTGCCGGTGGGCGCGCGCATGCTGGTGGAGAACGTCTCGCAGAACGCGCGCGTGCGTTTGCTGTACGAGCCGACGGTGCAGCGCAATCCGCCGCTGGGCGGCGAATCACTGTGGCGGCTGGTGTCGTTGCTGACGCTGCATCACGGCACGCTGGCCAGCGGTGCTACCGGTCGCCACGAGGTGCAGCAGATGCTGCGCCTCTTCGCCGCCGACGGCAGCCGCGAACTGGAACAGATCCGTGGCATACGCAGCGTGCAATCGCGCGGTGTCACCGCACATATCGGCGGCGATGCCTGGCGCGGCTTCTGCCGTGGCACCGAGATCGCCATCGAGTTCGATGCCGACGCCTTTGCCGGGGGATCGCCGCTGTTGATGGGCGCCGTGCTGGCGCGCTTCTTCGCGTTGTACACCTCGGTCAATTCCTTTGTGCGGCTGGTGGTGCGCCGCGGAGACGAGATATGGAAGCAATGGGAGCCGATGACCGGCTGCCAGACGCTGCTGTGATCGACCGTCTCGCCGCCAACCCCGCCGCGTTCAACCTGTTCCAGGCCATCGGCCTGCTGGAACGGGCCACGCCCGGTACGCATCCGCTCGGCCACGGCGACGGCAGCGGCGAGGCCGTTCGCCTGCGCGGGCTGGTCTCGCTGGCCTTCCAGCCACGCGATGTGGCATCGGTGGTTGCCGGTGCGCCGCAAGATGCCGACCATGCCGACAGTGAGCTGCCCCCGGGGGCCGGCCAGCCGCCCTACACGCTGACCACGCCGGCCCTGTCGCTGGCGGGGGCAAATGGGCCGCTGCCATTGCCTTACACCGAGCTGCTGCTGGAGCGCCGCGCGGCGCGCGACCACGCCATGGCGGAGCTGCTCGACATCTTCAATCACCGCTTCCTGTCTTTCCTTTATCGCGGTCGCGTCAAGCACGCGCCGGGGCTGGGCGCGCAGGCGCCTGCCACCACGACGATGGCCGCCTGCCTCGACGCGCTCAGCAACCTGGGCCTGCGTGCCGGCCTGCGCGGTCCGGCCGGCGCTGCGCCCTGGCTGCGCCACGCCGGCCTG
>NZ_CAJPVI010000045.1 GCF_905397435.1 Cupriavidus numazuensis | reverse complement strand
GCGCTATATCGTCAGGGAGCTGTATCCCCTCATCTTGGCCGATCTGGCCGATTCGAGCCGCGCCGCTTGACATAGGAGCGTCAACGCCCCAACGGAAAGCTTTTTTAACAGCTTGAAGAACGAACGGGTACACGCCACACGCTACCGGACACATCAGGAAGCGAAGGCGGACTTGTTCGAATACATCGAAGTGTTTTATAACCGCAGTCGTCGTCATTCGTCGCTCGGCTTTGTCTCTCCGGCTCAGTTCCTGCAAGACTGGATCAAGGCTCAGCAGACCAAGGATGTGGCGGCATAACCCGAGGCCTCTGGAAGGCGAAAAACCGGGGGAACCTCACCCAGCGGCAGAACTTCAGATTCGTTGTCCATGATGCTTGCGTCCGCAAATAGTGGTTGCGGACGCAAGCCTGCCTACTCTCAGCCGCGAAAGCTAGGTGCGCTTAATTTCGCGCTTACGATTTGGCAGGTAACCGCGCTCATGGAAGCATGGCGATTTGCCATCCGTGATCATTCCCGGCGGAACGGTTTTGCCAATAGCCGGAACTGGGCGACGGCCGGCAACTCTGTATGTATGTCTCGGCAATTTCGACCGCCTCGCCGCGTGCTGGCAAGAGATGCGGTTGGGTCTGAGGCCTTGTCGATTAATTGCATTTAATAGTGGCTGTTAAGGCTCTTTTACTCCAGCTGTTGAAGATCGACAATCGTGCGACCCACGCTCAACTTTCCTGCGATCGTTCCATTTTTTTGGTCAACATTCATGCGACTGTGTCTTGTCAATGCGATGCAAGTTGCCGGTGAGGCGTTGCGTGGGCCCTTCGAAGCAACTGACTAAAATTCCCAAGGTAATAGAGATTCCAGAACCAGGTCGTTTCAAGCTTGCCGGGATGTTGCTCGCACATTGAAAAGGCCGGATTCAGCCAATCGAGTCGCCAGAATGGCAAGCAGACATCGCCGCGAGTCAGGAGCAAGCAGTGATAGCAATACCGTAGGCGACGTCTTTCGTAGATCCAACCGATTGGGGTCGCGGCAGCGTATGTCGTGAAGTCGCTCGGCAAGCGCGTCGCATCTAACATTCGTCTCGCGATGGTCGTGCCGGGCTCGGGTCTCGTGAAGGCGCAGGCCGAGCGCGAAGACCTCGACAAGATTTTCACGAACGCCGGCTTCGAATGGCGCGAGCCTGGCTGCTCGATGTGCCTCGCGATGCGTGAAGTGTAGTAATTGCGGGTCTCCCGCACTTTGTGTGACGGCCGAGTCAAGGCCTTGATTTCCGGCCGGTTTGGCCGTACGTTGATTGTTACCATGAGGCAAGTTCCCGGTGGGATCGAACGTATTCTCGCCCGTGTAGGCAAGCGCTTCGTCTCCAGCGAAGTGCAAGGGGAGACCATTACTGTCGAAGCCCGCAGTACAGTTCGCAGGGCACCGTGCCCGGCCTGCCATAGTTGGAGTCACCAACTCCACGGCCGCTATGTGCGCAAGCTGGAAGAACGTCCAATGCTCGAGGGGAGTGTTAAAAACCTTGGGGTTCATAGTCCGAGAGCCCCAGTTGCTCCAAAAAATCAACAAGTTCGGGGGACCTGGGTTCCGTTGGTGGCTCATACCTAGCGAGTCTCTCTGCGAGGTCTCCGTTGATCACGGCACAACGGACCTGGGCAAGCAAATGGACACCGTTCGGCGACCAGCGCATTTGCTGACGTTTGCACATGCGTTGGTTCAGCACCTGATTGACCGCGGATTCGGCCGTCGCGGTTGAGATGGGCTTGTTTCGACGATGTCGTGCTCCGTAATTGATCGTCGCCCCGCCATTCGCGTCGACATAGGCAACGAGTTCTCGAGCCCGGTAGTCCAATTGTGCGAGACTGTCGGCAACGCCCGGCGTTTCAGGCACGATCACCCGACAGATTGTCAGGATACCCTGCATCCGATTCTTGGCTTTCTCGAGCTGGGCATGCCAGAAGCACCAGCGAAGTCTGTCAATGCGGGAGATCAAGACTCCTCGAGCAGCTTTTTCCGTCGCCGTCTTAGCCCGCATGCCCTTGACGATCTGTTCAAGATATCTCACGCGCATCGAAATATGGAACCAGTCGAGCACAGGCGTGCACGAAAACGGCAATCGATCGGCGATCGACTGAAGCCCATTGGCGCCATCGGTAATGACAGACAGCCGGGGACGATCGGTTCCTGATGCCGCTCGCACGAAGGCGGTAAGACGCTCTGCAATATCCGGCAACTTGTTTCTCACGAACGCGAATACGTGAGACGCCTGGCCTTTGGCCGTCAGCCGCCCCGTCAGAACTTCAAAGCTCGAACACTCTGATTTGCGCCGGCCTCGAACGAAGCCGCCATCTATAGTCAGAGTCCACTCGGTATCCTCGCTCGAAGGTTCGCGCATCCGTGGCTGAACAGCCTCGATGCGAGCCCCCGCCCGTAGCGCCCTATTCCGCACCGTCACATGGTTCAGCGTCTCCCGTACAGGCAGGAACTCGCGCATCATTGAGACAACCTGCCGGTAAGGCATCTGCGCCGACAGCTTGGCTTCCAGCGCGAGCAACTCGCTGGTCGCCCGCTCCGGGACGTATTCCGTCATCGGGCTATACGGGAATTCCATTGGAAGGGGTGTCCCGCACGGACAGCAGATAATCCGAGCACTGCGAAACGGCACGGTACCAAAAACTGTGTCTACCTTGCGAATCCGTCGATCTTTGAGCTCGAGGAAGCGGTGACAGCGAGTGCAAAATCGTCGCAGCATGCAGACTTCTTCAGCCTGCATTGCCACCACTATCTTTTGCAGCTCGTGCAGTACGTCTTTCCCTTCAGCCAGTGACAAGCCAACTTTCGCCGGTTCGAGCTCGCGATAAGGGCGCTCAATATCGCAGATCTCAAATGTGGCAGATTCGCCATAATCCGTGGTGACCTCAACGCGAATGGTGATTTTCATCGTGAGCTCCGGCGGATGTGATCTGCCGGTATCCTAGGCGCCCTGCCTTCGAATCCCCAAGGTTTTTAACACTCCCGGACGCCAATTGACGATATGAATCCGGACTAATGCGAATTGACGATTTTGCTTCGCGCAGAGTGCAAGCAATAGTGTCAATTCATCGGCCGGACCTCCATATACGACGCGACTTCCAGGCAGATTCCGGAGTGACAGAATGGCTTTGTTCTACGAAGGTCCTCCACGCGAGTTTGCCGTCGTCACACAAATTGCGGAAGACCCAGTTTTACCTCGCTTCAGGGCTGGAAGTATTTTCCTAATGCTGGGAGTGAAACAAAGTTGGGGGACACGTCCGTCGAGGTCCTCAGTTGAAAGTATGGCGATCAAAAGTGTGGATACTTGTCAATAAATCTCTCCTCGCGCCTGCTATCTGCCGATTTATCCCGCCTCATCGCTTCTCTCGCGCGCATGCGAAACTAGGCGATCGAGCATGCGATCGAACTGTTCCTGCTCGGCGTGATCCAGGCACGCGAGAATCTCGACATTGCGGCGCTCGATCAGCGCCATCGCCCGTCGCCAGACCTTCTCTCCCTTCGTGGTAAGGGTCAAGACGACACCGCGCCCATCGGTTGCGCTCACCACCTTGCGTACCAGGCCCTGGTCGACCAGTGACTGCGCCGCGCGGCTGGCCTGCCCTTTGTTCAAATTCGCACTGCGCGACAGGTCGTTGACCGACATCGGACTGAACGAACCGATCGCGGCCAGGCAGCGTCCTTCATGCATTGGAATCCCTACCTCAGCTTCATAAGCCAGCTGGGTAATACGGTCCGTAAGCTTTGACAGCGTGTGCAGGCGGTGCGTCAAGGTGCGATCAAGATTAACGGGAATCGATTTCGATGTCACAGGTGAGCCACTCATTTCGGGGCAGAGTCGATTTGGCAACTATACGGTCGATTTGTTGCAGGCACAACCAATTACGGTCATCAAGTACCGATCACAGCACCACCAGCCGCCCACCAATCCCCCTCACATGGTTGCGCACGCAACCAGTAGAAACCCCGATATTGGCGGGCGCCTCGCTGAAGCATACTAGTTGCGTGCGCAACCACATAGAACCGTCGTGGCCTTGCCCAGAACGGCAGGACCGTACGGGACAGACGGCAACGCGACAAGGCGCGTTCGTCATTCATTCATCCGCCGGCGCACAGCGCCGCAGGAGAAGCCCCCATGAGAACACCCAACGGACTCACCGATCTTGCAAGTGATGCGTCCACTGCTCACACAATCGACAACGGCGCCGAGAGCCGGCGAATCATCGCCAAGGTGTCACGCCACCTGCTGTGGTTCCTGTTCTTGCTGTTCGTGGTCTCGTTTCTTGACCGCATCAATATCGGTTTCGCGGCGCTCACCATGATGAAGGACCTGGGCCTCTCGGGGACCCAGTTCGGCCTGGCCACCACCTTGTTTTACCTTGCCTACATTACCTGCGGCGTGCCGAGCAACGTGGTGCTGGCTCGGATAGGCGCCCGGCGTTGGATTGCCGCCATCATGGTCGCCTGGGGGCTGGCCTCCACCGCTACCATGTTCGCTACCGATGCGAGGACACTGTATTGGCTGCGTATATTGGTGGGTGTCACCGAGGCCGGCTTCCTGCCTGGCATGCTGCTGTACCTGACGCTCTGGTTCCCGGCTGCCTACCGGGCGCGAGCCAACGCACTGTTCATGATCGCGATGCCGGTCACTGCTGCTTTCGGCTCAGCAATCTCGGGAGTGATCCTGGGCCTGGACGGGCTATATGGGCTCAAGGGCTGGCAGTGGCTGTTCCTGCTCGAAGGGGTGCCAGCTTCGGTGTTGGGCCTGATTGTGTACTTCTACCTCAGCGACACGCCCGCACAGGCGCGCTGGCTGACACCGGCAGAGAAGACCACGCTCGCCAGCTTGCTGGCGGCCGAGCATCGCGCCGACCCCTTGTCACGGCAGTCTGACGAGCGGCGCCGCAGCCTGTGGTCGGAACTGACTTCGACCACCGTTCTCAAGTTCTCGCTGGCCTACTTCTGCCTGGTGAACAGCCTGGCCATGGTGGCCGTATGGACACCTCTGATTGTGAAGAGCTTTGCCGGTGAAGCCAGCAACACCACGATCGGCCTGCTGGCCGCCATCCCGCAGGTCTGCACGATTATCGGCATGGTCTGGTGGGGCCGGCGCTCGGATCGCGCCCAGGAACGCCGCTGGCACACCGTGCTGCCGATGTTGTGCGCGGCCGCGGGCTGGCTGCTGACGGCCTGGTCAACGCAGCCGGCAATGCAATTGTTGGGCGTGTGCCTGGCTTCCACAGGCGCCTATACCGCAATGTCGATTTTCTGGACGACCCCAGATCATGCATTGAGTTTCGCCGCACGAGCGTTGGGCATCGCCGTGATCAATGCCACCGGCAATATTGGGTCTGCCCTTAACCCGCTGGTGGTGGGATGGCTCAAGGATACGACGCACAGCTTCAGCACGGGCCTGCTCTACGCGGCGGTCCTGCTTGTTGCAGGCTGCGTAATTTTCCTGGTCTTGCCGATCCCGCGCACGCTCAAGCCAACGACCTGAGGACAGCAGGTTCCAGCACCCGCTTTTCATTACTTCCTTCCCGGTTACCCATTGGCCAACCGGGAGGCGACGTAGCTGCCGCGCGCTACGCCCAACTCATTCCATTGAATCGGAGTCAAGATCATGCATCTGCCCACCACTGAAGCCCGTCCTTCGATCTACTACGACTATCAGGTGTTCGAGCCTTGGCTGGCTTCCGCACACCCGAAGCAGGACCGCAAGAGGGTAGTCATTGCCGGTTCCGGTCCGGCGGGCATGGTCGCCGCCCTGGAACTGGCCCGCCATGGTGTACCCAGCGTCGTCGTCACCTCGGAACTGCAGGTATCCCAGGGCAGCCGCGCCATTGTCTTCACGCGCCGCTCAATGGAAATCCTGCAGCAAGTCGGCGTGGCCGATCGTATGACCGAGAACGGCCTGCCCTGGCGCTTCGGCAATTCCTACTACCGCGGCCAGCGCGTCTTCCGCATGGAAGCCCCGCACGACGGCGACGACCGTTTCTTCCCGATGCTGAACATCCAGCAACAGTACATGGAGGAATACCTGATCGATGCCTGCGCGGCGAACCCGCTGATCGATTTCCGCTGGGGCAATAAGGTAGTCAAGGTCGAGCAGGAGCCCGATTTCGCGCGGGTCGAGGTGGACACGCCGGAAGGCCCGTATTGGCTGGAGACCGAGTGGCTGGTTGCGGCCGACGGTGGACGCTCCGGCATCCGCACCGCGATGGACCTTCAGATGGAAGGCGCGTCCTACGAGGGCTTCTTCGTGATCGCCGACATCAAGATCGACCTTCCGCTGCCAACCGAGCGCCTGGCCTACTTCGACCCGGACTGGAACCCCGGCAACACTATCCTGATGCACCGCGAGCCACATGGAATCTGGCGCGTCGACTACCAGTTGCCGGCCGGCGAAACGCCCGAGGATGCACTCAAGCCCGAGTCGCTCAAGGCGCGCATCGATGCCCAGTTGGCCATGATCGGCCATGCCGGAACCCCCTGGGAAATGGACTGGTGCTCTGTGTACTCCGCCCGCACGCTGACCTTACCCGATTACGTGCACGGCCGCGTGATCTTTACCGGCGATGCCGCCCATTTGCTGCCGATCTTTGGCGTGCGCGGGGCCAACACCGGCTTTCAGGACTCGCAGTCGCTGGCCTGGCACCTCGCCTTCGTACTCAAGGGACTGGCCGGGCGGAAGCTGCTAGACAACCACAGCGCCGAGCGTGTCGGTGCGGCCCGCGAGATCATCGAGGAGGCGGGCAAGAGCACGCGTTTCATGGCACCACCAAGCGAGGGCTTCCGTCTGCTGCGGGATGCCGTGCTATCGCTCTCGCTCACCGAGGAGTTCGTGCGTCCGCTGTACCACTGGCGCACCTCGCGGCCCCATGAGTACACCGATTCGATGCTCAACTGCCCCGGTGACGACAACGCGCTCTTCGTGCACGGCCCCGCCCACGGTGCCCCGCCGCAAAACATCCGCCTGGCGGCGAACGATTACTTGCTCGACCATCTGGGTGGAGGCTTCGACCTGTTGTACTTCACCGAGGCCAACGCCCTACCCGAACCCTTGCAGAGCGTAGTGGCTGCCGCCCGAGAGCGCGGTGTGCCACTGCGCGTCATCGCCATCGGGGCCGCCAGCCCAGTGGTGGGCGCCGATCTAACGTTCGCCGACGCCGATGGCCACTTCCGACATCGCTATGGGGTGCAGGCTAGTGGCGCGGGTTATCTGCTGCGCCCCGATCAACACGTGTGCGCGCGCTGGCTCACGCTGGACGCTACGCGCCTGCAAGCCGCTCTGAGCACCGCCCTGCCCCAGTGAAGATCCATTAGGAGAGAGTCCCATGACTACCCCAACCCTGAGCATCCCCGGTCTGGAAGACGTGTACGACACGCTGGCCACCGCCATCGACAAGGCCGGTGCCGACAAGGCGCAACTGTTCCTGGTCAAGCTGGCGCTGCTCAACGCCAACGCGCTGGGCTCACCCGAGCAGTTCCAGCAGCACGTGCAAGTCGCGCTGAAAAGTCTGTAAAGCACCCAGGCTGACCGCTTTCGCGGCGGCGGGGCGCATGTTTTCTCGAGTCGCCCGCCAACCCTATCAAGGAGTTACCCATGCTCATCAAGAAAGTCCACCACGTCGCCTACCGCTGCATCGATGCCAAGCAAACCGTAGAGTGGTATCAGAAGCATCTGTACATGGAATTCGTGCTGGCCATCGCCGAGGACGAAGTGCCCTCGACCAAGGCGCCGGATCCCTATATGCACATCTTCCTCGATGCCGGACAAGGCAATATTCTGGCCTTTTTTGAACTGCCCAGCCAAGCGCCGATGGATCGCGACCGCAACACGCCCCCCTGGGTACAGCATCTGGCGCTGGAAGTCGACTCCCTGGAGACGCTGCTTGCCACCAAGCAGCGCCTGCAAGCCGCGGGCATCGAAGTTCTCGGCCCCACCGACCACACCATCTTCCAGTCGATCTACTTCTTCGACCCCAACGGCCACCGGCTGGAACTGGCGGCCAATACCGCCACGCCCGAGATGATGCGCAAGCTCGACGACGTCAAGTGGGCAATGCTCGACGAATGGTCCAAGACCAAGCGCGCGCCCAAGCACGCGGCCTGGATGCACGACGGGAGCATGGGCGCGCCCGGCCGTTAATCGTCTCGACCTTGAAATCCATCATGACCACCCTGAACGAAACCCATGATCCGGCCTTGCGCAGCTGGGTCGCGTCCGCCAACGCCACGGGCACCGACTTTCCCATACAGAACCTGCCGTTCGCAGTCTTCCGCCGTAAAGGCACGCCGGAGTCCTTCCGCGGCGGCGTGGCCATCGGCGACCAAATCCTCGACCTTGCCGCCGCGCTGGGCGGGGGCATCTTCACCGGCGAGAGCCAAATCGCGGCTCAGGCTGCGACGCAGGACAATCTGAACGCGCTCATGGCGCTGGGCCCCACGGCGTGGTCGTCGTTACGCCTGGCGCTCTCGCGCGCGCTGCGCTATGGGACGTCGGCGCAGACAGCGCTCACCGCATGCCTGATTGCGCAAGCCGAGGCCGAGTACGCCCTGCCCGCACGTATCGGCGACTACACCGACTTCTATATCGGCATCCACCACGCCACATCGGTGGGCAAGCTATTCCGCCCCGATAGCCCGCTGCTGCCCAACTACAAGTGGGTGCCGATCGGTTACCACGGACGCCGCTCGTCGATCGTGGTCAGCGGTACACCAGTGCGTCGCCCGACCGGCCAAACCAAGGGCAGTGCGGAGAGGCCGGACTTCGGTCCCAGCCAAAAGCTCGACTACGAACTGGAACTGGGCTTCCTGATCGGCCAGGGCAATGCCATGGGCGAACCGATCGCGATCGAGGACGCCGAAGCGAACCTGTTTGGCGTGGCCCTGTTCAACGACTGGTCCGCGCGCGACATCCAGCCCTGGGAATACCAGCCGCTCGGGCCATTTCTGGCGAAGAACTTCGCCAGCACCCTGGCACCTTGGGTCGTGACGATGGAGGCCCTGGCGCCATTCCGCGCGCCGCTGATCAGGGAGGCCGGCGACCCTGAGCCATTGCCCTACCTCGACTCGCCTGGCAACCGCGCCGGCGGCGCGCTCGACATCCAACTCGAAGTCTGCCTGCAGACCGCACGGATGCGCGAAGTCGGCCAGGACGCCGTGCGCCTGTCCAGCAGCAATGCGCGTGAAGCCGCCTACTGGACACCGGCACAATTGGTTGCGCACCACACTGTGGGCGGCTGCAACCTGGAGCCCGGCGACCTGCTGGGCTCGGGCACGCTGTCGGGGCCCGCACCCAACCAGACTGGATCCATGCTGGAACTCACGCAAGGTGGCAAGCAAGCAGTCGCGCTGCCGGGCGGCGAGATGCGCGCCTTCCTCGCCGACGGCGACACCCTGACATTGCGTGGCTGGTGCGAGCGTGAAGGCGCCCGGCGGATCGGCTTTGGCGAATGCGTCGGTACGATCCTGCCAGCGCTGGCCCGGTAAGGAGACCGCGCCAAAGCGGGAGGGTTCTGCTTATGCGGCGAGGCGGCGATCGTCAGGTGCCCGCCACCGACGAACAAATCGCCGAACTGGCCCATGCAGCGCCCGTCGGCGGGCGCTGCATGGGTTCATCAAGGAAATATTCTGGCGTTACCGTAGAAGAGTGCGTGCAAGAATTGGGGAGGCCCCTTCGTTAGGCGCCCAGGAGTTCGACTCCGATGTCCTGGCTAAATCTGTGCTCTGGCTGATGCCAGTCGGACGAATCATTTCTGGCGCATCTGCTGTTACGTGAGGCGATCTTGAGCGCGGAGATGCGCTCGGGTGAGAGTTCCCCGTTCAAAACCGCGACCCTTGCGATAAATCGTTGATCGAAAGCTTATCTCGATAGTCGCGTCATCAGCACGGCTTTGCAGCCTGCCAGAAGTCGTCGACATACACTGCTGCCGATTCAGACCAAGACGAAGGCGCCATCAAGCAGGCAATGCCAAACAGGCGCATGATGGCTCCCCAGACTCGTCGACAAGATCGTCACCACTGTCATTGCGCGGGGGCTGGCGCTGTTCGGTGCCGAACGGAGTCGAGAATGGCGAACGCAACCTTAACCCTGTCTTCGATCGGGAAATTCCTGTTGGCCAGCATCACGATACCGATCCGCTGCCTCGGAACAAACGCCACATAAGCTCCGAAACCATTTGTCGAGCCGGTCTTGTTGATCCAGGCATTGGCCTCCGGCGGGAGCGGCGGTTCGATTTCTTGCACCGGCGTTGCATTGAACGCCATTCTCGGGGCGTTACCTTCCAGAAGAGCCTTCAGCGTAACAGGATACGGATATTGCTCCCAGATCAGGTCCTGGGTCATTGGCCCGGCGGTGAAGTATCCGGTGTGAGTGTTCGTAATTGCGCTTTGCAGTTGCCCGTCGATGCTCGCCAGTTGCATATTGGCTTCGACGAAACGGAGCATGTCGGAGGCCGTCGATTTCAGGCCGTAAGCCTCTGCGCCGAGCACGCCATCTGTCATGCGGATTGGCTTGCCTTCCTTTGTATAGCCTTGCGCATAGTCGCCCCCTCGCTCGGTTGGAACCTTGATAAAGCTGTTCTTGATTCCGAGCTCAGGAAAAAGGCGCTGCTCGATGAGGGTGACGAAGTCCTGGCCCATACTCTTGGCAGTAATCAGGCCAAGGGTGCCAATTCCGGGGTTGGAATAGGTTCGATACGTGCCGGCTGGATCGGTCGGACGCCATGCCTTGAAGTAATCTATCAACTGGTCTTCATTGCGGACGTCGTCCGGTACCTGCAGTGGCAGGCCGCCTGGGGTATGCGTGCCAAGATTCAGCAGGGTGACGGTGCCGAACGGGCTGCCACGCAGTTCCGGCAGGTGCGTTGCAACGTTGTCGGACAGGGAAAGCTTCTTCTGCTCCTGTGCCCACGAACTCAAGGTAGCCGTGAATGTCTTGGTGACCGATCCAAGCTCGAATAGCGTATGGTCGGTGACCGGCCTGATGGTCTCTGTCGACGCCACGCCGTAGTTGAACACATGGCGCTTGCCTTCAACGATCACGCCTACGGCCATGCCCGGGATCTTGTCCCTGGCCATCAACGGTCGGATTGCCTCGTCCACGACCCGCTGGACCTGCTGTGTCGACATATCAGTCGCTTGGCTTCCGGATGGCATCACGCACAGGGCGCACAGCATCGAGGCCACCAAGGGCTTCGGGGATTTGACCTTCATTTGCAGCTTCCTGAGCGACGGTAGACAACGGAGAACGATTGGCACAGGCACTATACAGCGATCTTTCCGGGGCGGCTTCAGAATTCGGCGTGCCTGCAGAAGAACATGACGCCGCATGTGGCGCAAAACACCTCAGGTCGACCGTGAAGGAGAGCGTGCAAATGTTGGGGAGGCCGATTTCGTTAGGCGCCCCAACTTTCCGCGAGCATGTCGTGGCTTTTTCGGTTCGGCGACTGGCGCCAGTTCGGTGATGCTGGCCCGATGGATTGGCTGTGACGCGAGGCCGCGAGCTCAAGCGCCGAGATGCGATCGGGTGAGAGTTCCCCGTTCAAAGCCGCGACCCTGACCTGCCGTGAAGTGTAGTAGAGATGGGTCTCCCGCACTTTGTGTGACGGCCGAGTCGAGGGCTTGATTTCCGGCCGGTTTGGCGGTACGTTGATCGTTACCATGAGGCAAGTTCTCGGTGGGATCGATCGTATTCTCGCCCGTGTGGGTAAGCGCTTCGTCTCCCGCGACGCGTGAGGGGAGACCATTACTGTCGAAGCCGGCAGTACAGTTCGCGCGGCACCTTGTCCTGCCTGCCATCGTTGGAGTCGCCGACTCCACGGCCGCTATGTGCGCAGACTGGAAGAACGTCCGATGCACGAGCAGCGGGTCGTTCTCGCTGTTGAGGTGCGCCGCTTCAAGTGTACGAACGCCAATTGCCCCCGTCGTACGTTTGCCGAGAACATCCACGCCTTGGTGGGCCGGTATCAACGTCGTACGCGATCGCAGGCTCGGGCGTTGCACGCGCTGGGCCACGCCCTCGGTGGTGAGGCGGCGGCCCGGCTTGCTGACGCCTTGGGCTTGCGCACCAGTGCCGACACTGTGCTGCGGGAATTGCGCAGAGTACCTGAGCGCAAGCGCAAACCACGACCGCGGGTCGTCAATCAAGGAACGAACTGCCCAGGGCTGTCGCTTTCCTGAGCTGATCTGGCAAGAACTCAAGCGGAGCATCTATATGGGTAGTCCCGCCAGCGTGCAGAGTTGCGTGGCTCGCCTCCTCTTTCCGAAGGGCAAGGCACCGCTTGTCCAGGTACCCGTGCGTACGATGCCGTCCCCTTCGGTTCGGCGCGTGTTCGGATGGCTTGTCGGATGGAGAAAGCTCGCCGTCGAGGAGCCACAGAGCGCGGACCACGAGCGCTTCGTGCAGGCGCTGTGCAAGATTGAACCCGTGGTGGGCGAGGTCCGCAGTCTCGCGCGGGAGTTTCTCGGACTCATGCACCGGCGAAGTGTGCTGCATTTCGATCGATGGTTGAAACGTCTGTCGTGCTGCGACGCTGCGAAAATGCGTCGATTCGCGCAGAGCCTGCGCGCCGACTTACCGGCTGTGCGGGCCGCATTCAAGTTGCCATGGAGCAATGGCCAGACCGAGGGTCATGTCAACCGGCTCAAGCTCCTCAAGCGCCAAATGTATGGCCGCGCAAATATCGAGCTTCTGCGGCTGCGGGTGTTGAAGCCAAACTAAACCGGCCTGCTTTGTTCTACAGGCCCCGCCAGTCCGGTCGCGATCGCAGGCACGTGAGTTCGTGTAGCCACGGCGAGGCTGGCGGGCTCGCCCACGTTAATCAGAAAGAGGAACAGTTGGTAGTGGGGCGGGAAAAACGACGACAAGGTCCTCCACGCGAGCTTGCCGTCGTCACACAAATTGCGGAAGACCCATTCTTATTACACTTCACGGCGCATGATCAGGTTTGCGCAGCCTTCACCTTCCCATGACGTGTGCGGCAGGGACCAGTCGAGCACAGGCGTGCACCAAAACGGCAATCGGTCGGCGATCGACTGAAGACCATTGGCGCCCATCGGTGATGACCGACAGCCGGGGTCGATCGGTTCCTGTTGCCGCTCGTATGAAGGCGGTAAGACGCTCTGCAATCCGGCAACTTGCTTCTCACGAACGCCTCTGTCTAAACGCATACACTCGCCGAGCTTCAACGGCGCTCACGCCATCTATCCGACGACGTCATAGTTATGTATTTTTGAAAGTTATTGTTGAAGGGGGACTGCTGCGTTTTGGCAGCGAGCTGCTGTTCCAGATTTGCCAGTTCTTTGGCGTTGAGGTCGTGGTGCTCGATGCGGCTACAGACGTTTCCCGCGAGCAGCAGCTCACTTAGGATCTGGTCGAGGTTCTCACCGTCTTCTCGTCCTGACTCTACGGCTCGCGTAGCCGGAAGAACCTGAAGGCGCTGGCGAACTGATGCAGGCGACCACCCCGCCCCCCCTTCGCCGGTCAAGCCGCTGTGAATAAGGTCTCATCAGAGACCGGGGGGGGGGGGGGGGGCGGTCGTGCCCCTCTTGCAGAAGGAATCTTCATCCTTTACGGCGGAGTGGACATCAAGGCGTTCAATTGGCTTGATTAATACAAGACGACCGGTCACACTACAATTCAATCCGGGCTGACTTTCACCGCCTGCGATGGCATCTCACACTATCCGCGATGGCAGATAGTGGATCCGCTAAACCTTGTTCGTGGTAACCGCAACGCGATGGACGATACTAATCGGGTACTGACCAATTTTTCAGAGCTGCTGACGCGCCTTGCGCGGGATAGTGGCTGCTTCTCAATCTCGTTGCCGTCCGATTGGCAGCAGGGCCGCACTGCCTATGGGGGCCTGCTAGCAGCGCTGGGGCTACACGCTACGCAGCAGGCGTTTGCTGACTTGCCGCCGCTGAGGTCCGCGCAGTTCATTTTCTTTGCTCCTGCCACGGGCGCGTTGCGCCTGACGCCGAGTGTGCTGCGGCGCGGAAAGTCTGCAGTTTTCGTCGGTGTCGACATCGAGAGCGAAGCGGGGGTCTGCGCCAGGGCTCATTTCTGTTTCGGTTTGGCACGGGATATCGATCAAGACTTTCTGGACGTACCTTGGCCAGCGGCCTCTCCAGCGCAAGCGTGCCCCGAACTTTTCACGTGGCCCAATCAACCCCAATTTAGGCAGCACTTTGAAGGCCGCTTGGTAAGAGGCGGACGACCGGGAAATCCCAGCAGTCGTCCGGAAATGCTCGTCTGGATGCGGCATCGCGACAAGCACGTGGCGGCTGACTACGTGGGATTGCTTGCCCTTGCCGATGCGCTATCCCCGGCCGCATTCGCGATGTACCAGCATGCCGTGCCACTCAGCACAATGACTTGGGAGATCGACTTCCTGCCAGCGGATTGCCCAGTCTCCTCAGACGGATGGTGGTTACTCCAGTGCGCGGCTGACTATGTGCGGCATGGCTACTCCACGCAGGGCACAACAATCTGGAACTCTGCAGGGCGCCCTGTCTTGATCGCGCGGCAGACAATAGCACTCTTTAACAAGACCAGCTGACGACCGGGCTCTATGGGCCCACCGGTCGTACATTGGGCCCCTGTTGGGGTCCAACTGAGCGTGCGGAGCGGCCCCTTCTTTTTCTGTTGCTCGGCAACAGGGAAGTCTACCTGTGTGGCTGCACTTGCTTAGCCTTGAGATGCGGAAATCGCGTGGCGCACTCTGCGCGGATAAACCGTGCGAGTTCCAAGACGGCCGGGCTCACGTAGCGCTCGCGCAGCCTGAGCAGATAGACTGCCTCTCCATAGGGATCAAATTCCCACTCTGTCAAAAACTCGCGTAGCGTGCCGACCCTCAGTTCTTCGCGCACCAGATATCGAGGCATGAAGGAAAATCCAAGTCCGTGCAAGGTAGCGAATTTGACGTAGTTAAACTCCCCCACTTGAAATGAAGGGGCGAGCTGCAGTTCAATGGTAGACGACGTTCGCCTATGGCGTCCCATGACCCGGCCGTGATTGCCGATGAACGCCGCACCGACAAACGGCGCGGTCTCGATATCGCCCGGCTTCTCGATGAATGGATGTCGCATGAGCAGCCGCGGGGCCGCGCACAACACATACTCGATGGAGAACAACTGGTGGGCAATCATCGACGGCGGAGGAGAATTTGTCACGCGTACGGACAAATCCACCTCCTTCTCAATAAGGTCCGTCACAGCATTCTCGAACAGCAGCGAGACGCCAATGTGCGGAAACAGCTTTGCGAAGTCAACGACGATATCGCCGATTGCTAGTCGTCCCAAGCCAGTGGGAGCGCATACTCTTACCCAGCTTTGCTTTTCGGTATCGTCGACTGGCCTGGATATCGCCGAGGCGACCGCCACCCCTAAGGACTCACCTGCTCTTGCAATCACCAGCCCTTCCGGCGTTGGCTGCCACGTCGTGCTCGTCCGATTCACGATGCAAATGCCGAGTCTGCGCTCAAGCTTACTAAGCTTGACACTAACGCTTGCCGCTGAGACGCCTTGCTTACGGGCAAGGTTGGAGATACTCCCCGCTTTCAGTAGATCGGCAACAAATAGTGCAGCGTTAGCCGTGAGGCTGTCCTTGTCGATCATCGCAGTGTAGTCATTCCGGTCAGCAAGATTTCGTCCCCCGAAAGGATGCCCCTCCCCGGAATCGCTGCATGTTTCTAACCGTCCCCTCGTGAAATGATGTGCGGCAGGAAGCTTGTATCAACTTCCGCGTTGCATCCAGTACCCTGCACGTGAACGCTTACACGAGAAGCGAATCAAACACTACTTCCACGAACTCTCTCAATGGAGCGGCACTTTTCTCAACCCGCATACGCAACAGGACGCCTTCCCAGCTATTCAGCAAAAACTGGGCGAGCATGGACGCATGAATTCGGTTGCCAATGTCACCCCGCTGCTGCGCCTCTACGATGCAATCCTCTATCAGACCACTCCAGGTCTTGAAATGAGCGTCCAGCCGCTCACGGATCAGTGCGCTGTGATCCGCAACCTCCAAACTCAGGTTTCCCAGCATGCAGCCGCGCACAAAGCCTGCCTCCTGATAACGAACAATACGCCCTTCGAAATAGGCACGTAGGCGTTCCAATGGTGCTAGAGCGCCACCGGTCAACAGCTGGCGCAGTTCATCGAAGCCACTCTGGAAATAGAAATCGACGATCTCGGCTCCGAACGATTCCTTGCTTTCGAAATGGTTGTAGAAGGAACCTTTAGGCACTGCCGCCGCATCCACGATATCCTTGATGCCAGTCGCTGTATAGCCATCCTCATGAAGCATTTGCACGCCGGCGCGAATCAGATTGTCTCGCGTGTGAGGCTTAGGTTTTGGGCCGCGTCGCGCCCCCTTCGATTCGGACACCATTTCCGTTGCAACTTATCATGACCGGTCGTCTCATATTGAGTCATGGGTCTGAAGTTGTCAATGACTGCACAAGAGAAGGCAAAGGCAGCCGCTCTTGGTAACGGCTCTTGGATGTCGCACGCCAGGCTATTGAACAGGCGCGCGGGATACCATATGTGCGGCAGAAACCGGTCTTGTACGCAATCGCCTTGCCGCCGCCAGCGGCCACAAGGGCGTACAGCTTGCGCTTAAACGTGCCATAGCGCTGCAGGAGATGCTCTTCCTCGTCGCTCAGGCGCCGGCGGGTCTGGGTGGTCGCCTGCGCAGTTCGCCAGCGCCTTCAGGTTCATGCCGAGAGCCTACGCAATCCAGCGCCGATGGGCGCAGTAGCATGCGAGGCTAACGGCCTGCCACCACACCCTCTACGCCATAGCGTTACTGGTCGGAAGCCTCTCGTGCGATCGGGCTGCCGTGGAATCGCAGAAGCCGCCAATTGCCTCCCTCTCTCTTCCACACCATCAGAAAACGGTTAGCAATCTGACGCAGCGTTCCGCCGACTTCGATATCAACATCGGAATCGCCATTGTCAATGACAACATCGCCGAAGAAGCTAAGCTGTCGGCGTGTGGTGACGATCGATCGGTAACCGTACGTGCCGTCCAGAACCTTGCTGATATACAACTCTCTCGATTCTTTACGACCGGACGAATGCACATAGATCAGCTCGTCGGAGAGGATGTCGATAAGCGCCGCCTCGTCCGCAGCGATCATGGCTTCGACTCGCTTCTTGTCTGCGGCCAGGATCTGACGATGCACAACGTCTTCGGCGGTATCTGTGTTCTGCTCTTTCATTTCATGAATCTCCGAAAAACCTCTTACACTCATTCATCCATTTCGGGTCGGGCACTCCATTAGGATGCCCTCGACCAAAAATCAGTCCTACTCCGGCTTCAAATGCAGGGTTTTAATGATGTCCCCCAGCTGACGAGATTGGTTCTGAATCATGGACATGAAAGTCGCAGTATCCGCCGTCCATGGCTGGTTCGCGCGTCCCGTCGCGAACGCTTTGAACTCGGGAGAGCCGACCACACGGCGTGACGCCGCTTCCAGGTAGTCGGCGACCGGCTTCGGAGTGTTCGGCGGCGCAAACACTCCCATCCATGACGGAAGATCAATGTCGGGAAAGCCCGCGTGGGCCGCAGTCTCGACGTTTGGAAACTCAGGGTCGGGTTTCGGTTGAAACACTCCAATTCCTTTCAGCTCTCCATTTCGGATACGAGGAGCGGCAGTGAACGGTGTAATCATGCCCAACTCCACCTCTTCGGACTTCAATGCCATGAGCGCAGGTGCATCCCCTTTGTATCCGATGTGCTGGACGTCAATACCGGCCCTCTTCTTGAAGATCTCCATTACGAGATGCGCGCTCGATCCAATGCCGATAGAGCCGTAGTTCAGAGGTTGCTTGCGGCCCTTGGCCAGCTTTACCAACTCAGTGAATGACGACGCCTGGAACGAGGGGAGCGCGACCAGAATATTGGGCTGTGTCGCGACCGGCGAGATTGGAACGAACTTGCGAGGGTCATATGGCAAGTCCTTGTACAGGCTCGGGCTGATCGAATGACTTCCCGGGGTGCCAAATACCAACGTATAGCCGTCTGAGCCAGAGTTCAGCGCCGACTGCATTGCGATAATCTGACCTGCGCCCGGCTTGTTTTCAATCACCACAGATTGCCCGATTTCCTTGGACAGACGCGCCGCGTACTCTCTGGCGATGGAATCTGTCGCACCGCCTGGTGCGTAGCCGACTATGACTCTGATCGGCCGGTCCGGAAACTTTCCGGCGTACGCCCTAGGCATCGCGAGGGCCAGGCCTGTCGCAGCCAGCGACCCACAGAAATCTCGCCGAGTAATATTCTTTTTCATGATTCTCTCCTCCGTAGAAGCTAGTCGCAACGAGCGTTGTCCGATGCCGCCGAACTTCGGATCGGAGACATATGTCCGGCCGTTGGTCTGTACTGTCCGGTCCGCCGGATCAAGGCGGTCATACTGATGAGGCCATCGCAATGGAACGACATTCCGATTGCGCGCCTGAGAAAAGCTGGGCTCGGCAGCCGATTTTCAAACCGGCCACCCACCGAGGCGAAATGTAGACGCGCCTCGGCTTTCCAACCTCTACTGGCGGGGTAGATAGTGTTTCAAAACCGCCCAATGATCCCTTGCAATATTGCGATCCATAAGATCCCGGATTTGCTCATCCGACTTGCCTAGCTCTCGCAGAACCGCTCGCGTATGAGTGCCAGGCGATGGCGCGGGCGAGAGCGGTTCGAACCCCTTTCCGCCGAATCGATACCATGTTGTCAGCGGCAGGCTGACGCGGTGACCGCTTGGGTGCTCCGCGCTCCGCATGACAAGCGAGTCAGGCTGAGAGCCTGCAGAGTGCTCCGAAATTGTTCGCGCCTCTCGCAGTTCGTCCAAGCGGGTAACCGGGACAAACGATGCCGTGCGGATATGCTTCAGCGACGCGGCGATCGCTGCATAACTTTGTCCGGCAAAGGCATCCACCAAACCCGGTTCATCGGTCTGCGCCGCTCCTAAGGTCTTGGCGATAGCGGGCAGATCTTCACGACGACACGCAAAGAACCCCCAACGATCCTTCGTCTTGTAGAGACGATAGTTCGCCCCATACCCGACTGCTGCTTGCGTGGATGGCTCTCGAGCGGCCAAACCCTCGGCATGCACCGCGAACGGGAATTGGACAAGCTGCGCGCCCATAGATAGCGACGTGCGGACATAGGATCCACCGCGACCGAGCTTGCGCGCAACGAGCGCTTGTGCAACGCCCAGTGCGGCGGTAAAGCCCGTAATGTAGTCGACACACGAAGCGACTCCATGCAGCACAGGCGCATCTAGTGTGCCATAGCGTGCCGTGATGCCTGTTCCTGCCTGTAATACGGGGTCGAACGCGGGGAAATCCTTTAGCGGGCCGCCCGTCGGCCCGCCCCACGCGCTAATTTGGCAACTTACAATCTCCGGGTTAATACGCCGCAAGTGTGCAATCGAGATCCCTAGATTTTCCGCCGACCGATCCAAGAAGTTATGCAACACAACATCGGCATCCTTCACCAAACGTTCGAACTCCGCCCGGCCCTCCGTTGATTTCAGGTCGAGAATCATTGCACGCTTGCCCTGATTCACATCGAGACCGAACCACATCGTCATGCGGGGACCCGCTTGAGGAGCTGGCGCATCGATGCGGGTAACGTCTGCTCCAAATTCGGCAAGGACTCGGCATGCCGCTGGACCGGCAATTACGTTCGAAAGATCCAGGACCTTTACACCCGCCAGGATTTTTCCTTGCGGGCCATCCTGACGCGCACTGCTCGGCGACACCCTTGAGGACCGCCAGCCCGCGGCAGCGACCCCGAAAGCTTGAGGCAACAGCGGCCCCGACTGTACATTGGTCCCATCGATCGAGATGTAGCGTCCGGGCTGACGGACCGCGCCGTGCTTCTCGTCGACCATTTCGCTCACATTGCCGCCGGCCAGCGCCGCTGGAAGTGCAAGCCATTCGTTCGTGGTACGCACAACCGCCGCAGGCACGCCCGCCTCTTGCAACAGGCGCTCCCAGACATGGGCAGGCTTGGTCAGGAAACGCTTCGCCATCAGCTTTCCCATCCGCTCACTCCAGTGGTGGGTTAGTCCCGCGGAATAGCTGATATTGTTCCCTTCACCGCCCTCTTGATAGGGGCTGCCGATGATCATTCCTTCGGCAATCAGATCGTTGAGAACTCCAAGTGTCTCCAAGCACGCCTTGGCGTGTTGAACGTGGTCGACCGCATTGACGAACACCATCCTGCCGTCACTGCACAGATAGTTCGCAAATTGCGGACGCCGGAATTTGGCGAGATACGCCTGGATTGCTGCGCGCTCGGCATCATCTAGGTTGTCCGAGTGCCCGCGGAGAATTGGGAACGCGACCTCCGTCATGGCTTTGTCGATAGGTGGCAAGTCAAAGCGCTGCGGCTGGCCTTCAACTTTCATGATCAACAAGGCCATAGCAGACATCAACGCGTCGGCCAGCGGCACCTCGACTTCAGATCCAAGACCGGTCTCGATCCGCCGATAGAGAGCCAGCGTCGCGGCGATCGCTGCATGTACGCCGGCGTATGCAGAGGCCATAGGCACCGACGAGAAGATCGGCCGCCCGCCTGCGATGGGACCGAGCGCATGGATGTCTGTATAAACGCCAACCGAAGCGGCGACTGTCCCTTCATATGCAGGGACACCGTCCCATTCGCTGCCGCGCGCGAAGCCTGGGAGCGAAACATAGACGACCGATTCGTTGTGTTCCCGAATACGGGCATAGTCGAGATCGTACGTTGCCGCGCGACCAGGGCCCAGGTTGTCGATGATAATGTCGGCCTGGTGCGCGAGACGCAACACATCCTCACGATCTTTCGCTACTTTGAAGTCTGCGCGAACGGAAACCTTCCCACGTGCTAGCGCCGCATCTTCTAGTTTGTCCTCCCGCTCGGGATGATTTACTTCGATAACTTCGGCGCCCTGGTCTGCAAGAAGCATTGCCGCAACGCGGCCTGCCCAGATGCCACCCAGATTAAGTACACGGATCCCTTCCAAAGGGCGAATGTTCGTCGTCATTGATTTCTCCATCCTTGTTTGCCGGTCTGCGCAATCACACGATTCTCAACGAGGTGAGATTGGAAGCCCCACCATTTCCTCAAGCTCAGGAAGGCTGATGCCTTCCACCATGTCGATCAAGCGCACGCCTTCACTTGTGCATTCCAGTGTCGCGAGATCCGAATAGATACGCTTCACACAGGAAAACGCTGTCACCGGATACGTGCAGTGTTTGACGACCTTGCTCTGGCCCTGCTTCGTGAGCACGTCCATCATCACCCACGTTTGTTTTGCCCCGACGGCGAGATCCATCGCACCTCCGACTGCTGGGATCGCCTCGGGGTCGCCCGTGTGCCAATTCGCCAAATCTCCCGTCGCGGAAACTTGAAAAGCACCCAGAACGCAGATGTCGAGATGCCCGCCGCGCATCATTGCGAAGCTATCGGCATGATGAAAGAACGCGCCCCCTGTGATAAGGGAGACCGGCTGCTTGCCTGCGTTAATGAGATCAAAGTCCTCATCGCCCGCCTCTGGCGCCGGACCCATGCCAAGGATTCCGTTTTCGCTATGCAGGATGATCTCGATGCCCGTCGGGATGTAGTTTGCGACGAGCGTAGGCTGGCCGATGCCGAGATTCACATATGCACCATCTGGGAGATCTCGGGCGAGGCGTTGAGCCACTTCATGCTTGGTTCGCTTTTGATAGCTCATTGCAGTGCTCATGAATTGCTGTTTGTAAAGCCGCCTGCCTGACTCGGTACGCGGTCCACACTTACGATGCTGCTGACAAAGATGCCCGGCGTCACGATGCACTCGGGGTCAATCGCACCGAGCTCCTTGACCTCATGAACCGACGCCACCGTCCGCTTAGCGGCCATTGCCATGACTGGTCCGAAATTTCGGGCGGCCTTTCGGTAGAGGAGATTGCCCCATCGATCGCCAACCTCGGCTTTGATCAGCGCGAGATCACCGTGAATCGGGTACTCAAGTACATAGGGCCTGCCGTCGATCACGCGTGTCTCCTTGCCAGCCGCGAGCTGCGTCCCGTGGGAAGTTGGGCAGAAGAAGGCTCCAATGCCAGCGCCCGCCGCGCGAATTCTTTCCGCCAGGTTGCCTTGCGGCACAAGCTCCAGCTCAATCTTTCGAGCTCGATACAACTCTTCGAACACGTAGCCATCTGCCGCGCGCGGAAAGCTGCATATGATTTTCCGGACCAAGCCAGCACGCAGCAGCGCGGCGAGTCCTGTATCACCGTTGCCGGCATTGTTATTCACAATGACAAGGTCTTTGGCGCCAATCTGGATCAATCCCTCGAGAAGTTCATTGGGAATTCCTGCGGTACCAAATCCGCCCACGAGGATAGTGGACCCGTCGCGCACGTTGCCTATCGCTTCCGGTACCGTTTTTGATATTTTATTAATCACTGTATTACTCCTGCATCAGGCTAACAGGCTGGGATAATTGTCTGCTCCGCGGGCTGTGATCTGCACAACCAAAGAGGCAAGTCCACTCGTTGCAAGTGACTATTCTCCGTGCCGAGAGACGGACGGCATGGTCAGTCGTTCTTGGATTTTGACAAAGCGCTCCCTTCGCTCGCCGAATGGCGAGCGAACAGGAAACAAAGCATCGATGAACGACCTACGCGGGCGTGTTCTGGAGAAAAGAGGCCCGTCTCGACGACGTCGTTTGAACAGGCAAAAACGGCGCGCTATTTGCTACGCACTTTGGCGAAATCGGGCTTTCGCTTTTCCGCAAAGGCGGCGAATGCTTCGCGTGCCTCTGCACTTTTCAGTCGCTCGCTAAAGATGCTGCTCTCGGTCCGCATCTGCGTCAAAACCTTGTCGGATTCACGCATAAGTGTCTTCATCGCGGAGATCGAACCCGCAGGCTTCGCTGCAATTTCATCAGCTACCTGTTTCGCTTCGCGACCGAGGCTTTCTTTGGGAACGACTTTGTTGGCTAGACCCCACTTCATGGCATCCGCGGCAAGCACGGGCTTACCAAAAGCGAACATCTCGAATGCACGGGCATAGCCAACACGGAGCGGCAGCAGATAAGTCGAGGCAGCTTCGGGAATCAACGCGAGATTAACAAACGGTGTAATTAATTGCGCGTCCTCGGCGAGGACCACAAAATCGCAATGCAGGAGCATTGTCGTACCAACTCCCACGGCCTTTCCCTGCACCGCAGCGATCACAGGGACCGACGTTGTGGCGAGATTTTTCAGGAATCGCGCGACATGCCGTTCTTCGTTGCTGTCCGCTCCCTGAGCCGCGAACTCCCCGAGATCATTGCCAGCTGTGAATGTATCACCGTCGGCCTCAATCAAAATCACTTGAATATCGCCGCTAGACGCACTGTCGATAGCGTCAGCCAGAGCGCCATACATGGCATTGGTCAGTGCATTTTTCTTGTCGGCGCGTGCTAGGGTAAGGGTGAGCACTCCGCCCTCACGGTGAGTTTTGATCGATGAGGTCACATTAAGTCTCCGATTTTATCTTTTTGACCTACTCAAGTCGGCATACCGTGCCGAAGTTCTCCTCGGGCCATGCGTCTGCCGTACAAGGCCGGCGTGTGCCGCAGGGCGAAACACTGTTGCTATACCGCATGCAGGTCAGATGTCTTTTGGACATTCTGGAACAGGCGGGCGACCACTACAATCTCCACCCATTCAATGCATTGTGTAATAGAAGTTAAAGCTAACAGGCTACGAGGTTGCGCCCGTAAGGCGCTCGGAGAGCCGGTGAGCAGCAAAGATTGCTGCCGCCTTTGCACCAATGTGGGGCGCCACTGAAATGGAGAGCGCGGTGTCCGCCGACAGAATTGTGTGCTCCATAAGCAACACGCGGAACCTGTCTCGCGATGCCGATGCGTCGAAGACGATCTTTGGCAGAAAACCTAGACCTATGCCGCGCTCCACTGCGTGAAGCAGAATCTCGACGTCCGTCGACATGAAGCTGGGCACGACCTGTAGGCGAACTATCTTTCCGTCCTTATGGACGGCGTCAATAGTAAGCGGCATTAATGAATGTCCCAGGATGCATATGGGCACTTCATTGAGTTGCAACGCCGACTCCAACTCTGGCGCCACCGCCGATCGAATGGCTTGACAGACCACCATTGCGAGCGGGTAAGCGTTCTCGGAGTCTCTTGGTACTATCCCTAAGCGGACATCACTGTGGTCGGATAGAGCGTCGTCAGCAACCTTAACTTCTATTCGAAGTCTCGCATTGGTTTCAGCGAGATCGAATACGACGGGCATTAAGAACGGCAGAAGTGTGCTGTGCGAAACGGAACATTCCAGGGTGCCGGCGAATTCCCCCGCGATACGTGCCAACTCGCCTTCCGCTGAAGCCAATTCGCGTGACACCAATTCTCCGAGCGCGACGAGGCGCGATCCGAGTTGGGTAAGTTCCAGTTTGCGCGTCGTTCGACGGAGCACCTGCTCGCCAAAGGTTCCTTCAAGTTTTCGTATCCGGCTGCTGACGTTCGAGACAGTCATGCGATGTTGATCCGCGGCAGCCTTGAAAGATTTAAGCTTACTGACGCTCACGAGCAGTTGCACGGCCTCCATATCCAGGTCGGCCACGTTCTCGATAGGATTCACCGCTTTCGACATACTTGCCTTGCAGGAGGGGACGAGCCCTCGTGGATCGCCGAAGTCACGCCTTATTTCGCCGCGGCGGTCTGCCAGACTCGATCGCCGCTTCCGAGCCGATACTCGGCTGTCGAGCTACATCGTGGGCGCTACGGTTGCTTGGCGGAAAGATGACCACTGGCACTGTCGGCGACATCATCTAAAACTCTCGCATTATTGCTCTGGATAATTCTAGACAACAGGCATTCGGATGTAGAGCGTGCTCGCCAAGGACCAGCAGGCGGGCACTCTTCGCCAAAATATAGTAACCGCGCTAGACTAAGCAGTCTAGTCAGAGGTGCAGAACCGCAGGACTTCATGGCGCCCTCGCACCGGGACACGAACCTCCGTGCCGGCGCGTGGCAATCGTTCAGACAACTTCTGCCCGCTGCGGGCAATCACACCCGCCGCGGCAGCATGCACGCTCCAGCCCCCTCGTGCGGCCTACTTCACTGCCGCGATCGTCGATTCGTAGGCTGGATTGCCTTCAGGTTGCCGACGACGGCGCGTGGCCAAGCGCTTGATCTAGCCTGTAACTGCATTAGTGTGCCGCGGCTCTTCCTAGAGAACCGTTGCCAACCGAACAAGTCAGAAAAGCCTGACAAATGTCAGAGGCAATTCTGACATCTCATCACCGTCGTCCTCTCTCACACTCTACCGATGCACAAATCATTATGTGCAACTACGAGTGGAGACAACATGACTTCGAGGACCATAGTACAACTTTTGAAGTGTGTCGGGATTTTCACGACAAGCCTTCTGCTGCAGTCGGGTGCAAGTGCGCAAGCACAACTACCTGGTCGCAACCTGGCCACGATAATCGTTCCCTACCCTGCTGGCAGTTCATTCGACATCGTTGCGCGCCGCATCCAACCCGAACTTGGGAATAGCCTCGCGAAGACCATCATCGTCGAAAACTTCGGCGGTGCCAGCGGCTCTCTCGGGGCCCAACGCCTGCTAAACGCGGACCCTGGAACGTTGACAATGTTGATTGGTTCGCCCAATGAACTGACGCTGCCCCCAATGACTTTGCAAAGCGTCCGATACAAGCCAGAAGATTTCAGGATGGTGGCGCAGTTGTCGATTGGTGCGTTGGCGATTATGGCGCGCCCGCACTTTCCGGCAAACAGCCTTAGCGAGCTCGTCGACAAGGCCAAGCGGCCCGACGCGAAGCCGCTCGCGTATGCCAGCACGGGCGTTGGCTCCGTCTTTCATCTTGCCGGTGCCGACTTCGCCAAACGCGTGGGCATCCGTGCAACTCACGTACCCTACAAAGGCGGTGCTCCCGCGATTCAGGACCTCATGGCGGACCAAGTCGACATCACCTTCCTTCCGCTGATCCCAAGCTACATCCAGGCGGCAAAGGAAGGAAAAATCAAGGTGCTTGGCATCATGTCCGCAGAACGGCACGCGGGAATGCCTGAAGTTCCCTCCGTCGACACGGTACCCGCCCTTCGAGGATTCCACTATTCAATGTGGACCGGCCTTTTTGTTTCCTCGAAGGTGCCGAAGGAAACGGCTGACATCATCGGAAAGGCAACAAACAGGATTGTGGCGACACCGGCCTACCGCGAATGGGTAGGCGAGCGCGGCAACTCGGCAGGTGCAGTTATGGACTTGGAGCAGTCGGCCAAGTACTTCTTGGCCGAGTCCGGCCGATTCGAACGTCTCGCCCGCGAAATCAAGATTGAACGCGAGTAAACCCCTTGAACACCACCAATAGCATGCCATCTCACCAGCCCGCCTACTGGACCTCGGAAGTTCTGTGCTCCGAAGAAGACGTCAATCGCTTCGAGAAGACTCCTCTTTCCGCCCGCAACCTCCCGACGTCTACCCACGAAATGTTGATGGACGCCTGCTCCATTGATCCATCCAAAGTAGCCATCCAGTTTTTCAGCGATGGGACTCGTCCCAAGGAGACAGCAGTCTCGGTCACCTACGGAGAAATGAGGCAGAAGATTTTGCAAACTGCCAACCTTCTCTACGAACTGGGAGTCACAACGGATGACGTGACCTCTGTACTCATGCCAGCAGTTCCTGAAGGTCTGTACGCGCTTTGGGGTGCGCAAGCGGCAGGCGTCGTAAATCCGGTGAATTGGATGCTAGAGGCGGACATCTTAGTCCAGATGTTCAAGGCTGCCGGTACGCGGGTAATCATTGCTTATGCGGGAGACGAGAGCACCGAAATTTGGCCGAAGATTGAACTTGTTGTCAAAGAATTGCCATCTTTGGCAGCGGTGATTCGCGTTGGCGGCGTAGGCACACCACGCACCAGCATCGGCGCCGTGCCGGTAATCGATTTCTCGTCGTCTATCGCAGAGCAGGAAAATGACCGCTTGGTGTCCGCCCGAGTATTTTCTCCGGATGACACTGCCGCACTGCTTCACACAGGCGGCACAACTGGTGTGCCAAAGCTGGCGAAGCACCTGCATCGAAACCAGGTTTTCTGGATTTGGGCAAGCAGCTACATGACCGGACTCGGCAGTGAGGAGGTTCGTGCTGTTGGCGTGCCAATCTTCCACAGCGCTGGTGCCATTGCGAGTTGCCTCTCGCCGCTTTCTCGCGGCGCGAGTATCGTGTTGATGACGTCAGCCGGCTTTCGTCACCGATCCGTACTTCCCAACATCTGGAAGATCGTTGATTCGTTTCGAATTACCATGCTCACGCTCGTTCCAACGTTGGTCAACCAAGTACTGTCGATACCCATCGGCGCGGCGGATGTCTCCTGCCTCAATTATGTTGCTTCCTCAACAGCGCCCCTCTCGACCAACGTCGCTGAAGCGTTCTATCAAATGACCGGCCATCGTATCCGGGAAAGCTATGGGCTTACCGAGACGACCGCCGTCACCTGTATAACGCCCCCCCTGGACGTGGTTAAAGTGGGGAGTTCTGGAATTCGGCTACCCTATCAATCAGTGCGAGTCGTACAGCCCGGTTCCGAGAAATCTACCGCCCGCGATTGCGCGCCTGGAGAGGCCGGCCTCATCATCGTCAAGGGCCCTGCGGTTTCTCCAGGTTATCTGGGGCAGGAGCAATCCACCAATTGGGTCGATGGCGAATGGCTCGACACCGGAGACCTAGGATATCTCGATGAAGACAATTGGCTCTGGATCACCGGACGAGCAAAGGACCTGATTATCAGGGGTGGACACAACATTGACCCCAAGATGGTCGAAGAGACTCTCTTTGCTAATCCAGCAATTCAGGACGCTGCTGTCGTTGGTGCTCCGGACGCCCATTCTGGGGAGGTTCCCGTCGCCTATGTCGTCCTGAAGCCCGGCGCCGAGGCTTCGTCAACTGATCTGTTGCAGTTTGCGGCAGCACATGTGCCCGAACGAGCTGCCGTACCAAAGCAGTGCTACATCCTGCCCCAGATGCCCAAGACAGCTGTGGGTAAGATCCAGAAGAATCTGTTGAGGGTCGACGCTATCGAACGGATGTTTGCCGCTGCACTAGGCGACGCTTCGTGGCGGTCTGCCTCGACTATCAAGGCCATTGACCGTGGCGCGCGAGGCTTTCTTGTCGAGATTCACGTCAAGGGACAACTACCCGACGATAAGGATGCAGATCAGCGTCTACGCGCTCTAACGATTCCCTACGAGTTCCACCAGGTAGTCTAACCGTAGATGCTCGGCGGGATGTCTACAAGAGACAGATCCGCCGGCAACCTCCCTCGACGCCGCCTTCATCACTCAGAATTTTGTCCGCCTGGAACCGCTCTTCGGGCGCACTCGGTGCGGATGAAGGCTGAGAGCAACAAGACTGACGGCCTGACGTATCGCTCCCGAAAACTTCTCCGAGCCAGCCGCAGCTTTCTATGCTGCACGGCAGACTCAGTGTAGGAATTTTCCCATTTCAGTCTGAATAGTCCGATGTCAGCTCGGTGTCCCCCATCATTGCCGGTGAGCGCATGCAAATGACATGCGTCGTTATAAATTTTGGAGACCATAGACATGGCAGCGTCACGACGTATCAAGCTCCTCGCAGGCGTCCTTAGTGGATCCCTCGTTCTCGCAGCGTTCCTTGCCAGCCAAGCCCGCGCAGAAACGCCCGAAAGTTACCCCAGCAAGCCCGTCCGCATCGTAGTTCCGCTTCCCCCGGGCGGAGCGACGGACAGCATGGCACGCATGCTTGCTGAGCGCCTCGCATCGGCGAGCGGCCAACCATTCATTGTCGAAAATCGCCCAGGCGCTTCGGGAGCAATCGGAGCCGACGCAGTTGCCCGCGCCAAGCCAGACGGCTACACGTTGATGGTGTCCATTGGTAGCACAGTGTCCCTAGTCCCCTTTACGACCAAGGTGCCGTACAAGCCCGATGCGTTCCTGCCCATCTCGGAACTGGCAAGAACGCCCCAGGTCATGTACGCCAATCCCAACATTCCCGCCAAAGACCTTCCGTCGCTCGTGAAGTGGGCGAAAGCCAACCCGGGAAAGCTTTCCTTCGCTTCCTATAGCGTAGGTACCCAAGGCCACTTCGCCGGCATTCGCTTGAACCAGCTTGCCGGTATCGATATGCTGCATGTCGCCTACAAAGGTTCGGCACCTGCAATGCAAGATCTCCTCGGCGGCCAAGTCCAGGTGATGTTCGACGCATTGCTTCCTGCGATGAACTATGTGAAGTCAGGAAAGCTCTTGGCGCTGGCCACAGCTGGCACAGAGCGTTCGCCCCTCGCTCCGAACGTTCCTACATTCCGTGAACTCGGCTACCCAGAGATGGAGCAATTTAATGGCAACTTCGGCTTGTATGCTCCGGCTGGTCTCGCCCCTGCGCTGGCCGGCCGACTTGAGGCGCTCGCTCGTCGCGCCGTCAATTCGCCGGAATATCTCAGCAAGGTGAAGGAACTCGGTCTCATGGAGCCTGAAACTACTCAGATTGCATCATTCTCGAAGAGGGTTCGAGAGGACCAAGCGAAGTGGTCAAGCTTTGTCAATCGCATTGGCTACAAGCCTGAGATGTGAGGTGGCCATGCAACCTCAATCCAATACTTACTGGTCTGAAGCCGACCTCTCTTCCCGTGAGAAGATTCGAGCGTACGAAGAAATCCCGCTCACCGAGCGCCGCTTGCCTGAAACGACATATCAGATGCTCCGCGATGGCTGCGCGATTGACCCCGATAAGGTCGCCATCTGGTACATGCACACTGGGTGCGACACTCCGGAAAATGCTGAAGCGACAACGTACCGACAGCTTTGGCGTCGGGTCAACCAGACAGCCAATCTGCTGTCGTCCCTCGGCATTGGCAAGACTGACGTCGTCTCTCTGCTGGTCCCTACTGTAACGGAATCGCAATTCTTACTCTGGGGTGGCCAGGCTGCAGGCATCATCAATCCAGTCAACTGGATGCTCGATTCGAACATCCTGGAACACATGATTGGCTCCGCCGAGGCTCGCGTTCTGGCCGTGTATGGCGGCGACGAGCATATCGACCTCTGGCCCAAGGTATCCGAGATGCTGCCATCCCTGCCGAACATCAAGGCAGTGGTGAGCGTCGGCGGTCGGCGCCCGGCAGTTCAGGAGCTCCACGGTGTACCGGTAATTGATTTTGAAGCCGTCATCGAGCAGTTTCCCGACGACCACCTCGCCAGCGGCAGGCAGATCCAAGGGACGGATGTTGCTGCACTCTTTCACACGGGCGGGACCACGGGAACACCGAAGCTCGCGCCGCAAACGCACCGTGCCGAAGTCTTCAGCACCTGGGCCTATGGGATGGTCTATGGAACCAAAGCGGAGGACGTTCGCAGTACCGGGCTGCCCGTCTTCCACGTTGGCGGCGCCCTCGCTGGCTGCTTGCATACTCTGGTGAGAGGCGCAACGCTGGTGCTCATGACGTCGATTGGCTGGCGCCACCCCACGGCTGTATCCAATTTTTGGAACACTGTGGAAGCCTTCCGCATTTCCGCAGCCGCACTCGTACCGACCATCATCAATCAGTTGCTGAGGCTGCCGATTGGAGCCGCCGATATCAGCAGTCTCCGTGTGGCCAGCACAGGGACGGCCCCGCTCTCCGCGCACGTTGCTGAAGGTTTCAAGGCGAAGGTGGGCATTCCGCTCCTCGAAACCTATGGGATGACGGAATCCACGTCTGTCACGACATCCAACCCTCGTTTTGGGGTCAAGAAGACTGGCTCCGCTGGGCTCCCATTCCCATATCAGAGCATCAAAGCCGTGCGCATTGATGCTAAAACCAGGTCCTTTAGCGATTGTGCGCCTAACGAGGCGGGAAGCATCGTAATCGAGGGTCCGGCCGTTTTTGACGGCTATTTGGACGCCGCCGCCAATGGGCAGGTATTCCTCGTCGGAAAGTGGCTCGACACCGGGGACCTCGGCTACATCGATGAAGACGGCTATCTGTGGATTACGGGCCGGGCCAAGGACCTAATTATCCGTGGAGGGCACAACATCGACCCTCGCATGATTGAGGAAGCGTTCTTCAAGCACCCCGACGTTATCGAAGTGGCGGCCATCGGCGTGCCGGATGCCTATGCAGGAGAGATGCCGGGCGCTTATGTCGTGGTGAAGGCAGACGCGAAGGTCGGTGCCGAACAGCTGCTCCAATTCGGCGCAGCGAACATCCCAGAGCGCGCGGCGGTGCCAAAGCACTACTTCCTGGTCGACGAACTGCCCAAAACGTCACTCGGCAAGGTGAATAAGGCCGCGCTACGCGTGGATGCCACGCAACGGGAGTATGCCCGTATTGTCCAGGGGCTAGGTATCGCATCCCTTGAAAGGGTCGAAGCCTATGACCAGGGCAGCGCTGGCGTCCGGTGTCGCGTATCACTACGGGCTACACCCGCGCAGCAGTCCGAAACGGCAGCCATTCGCCACGCGCTCAGCGCATTTACCATCCCCTACGACATCACGATCGTGCAATAGCTCCTCAAGAGTTGGATTGGGTGGGCATCTGCGTGCCCATCCAACGAACGCTGAGTCTAATCGCGCTCAAGCGGTAATCATGCTGCCCAGTCGCTTTTTGACAATGTCATTCGCTTCATCTGCAATCCTGCGAACCAGTTCGCCTACGCTCGGCACATCACGGATGAGCCCGGCGACCATCCCGCAACTCCAGGCGCCGGCGTCCATCTCTCCGTGGATCATAACCTTTGGATAGACACCCGCGACCTGGTCGAGAATATCAGTGATTTGCAGGCTTTCGCCCTTCTCAGCCTCAATCTCTAAAAGGCGTTCAACGCCAGCATTTGTCAGCACGCGCTCAGTGTTCCGAAGCGGCCGCATGACGAGTCGCGTATCCAACTCAGTCGCAGCGACAATGGCATCCTTGACGTTCTGGTGCACCGGTGCTTCCTTGGTAGCGATGAAGCGAGTACCCATGTTGATACCGTCAGCACCCAGTGCCAGGGCCGCAACCAGGCCTCGACCATCAGCCATGCCGCCTGAAGCCACAAACGGAACCGTCAGCGCCTCAGCTGCCAAGGGCAGCAACACAGAGTTCGGAATGTCATCCTCGCCGGGATGCCCGCCGCATTCGAAGCCGTCAACACTGACGGCGTCGCATCCAATCTCCTGCGCCTTGAGCGCGTGGCGCACCGACGTGCATTTATGAATGACCTTGATTCCGGCCTCCTTCAAAAGGCTCATGTACTGCTTGGGATTGCGGCCCGCGGTCTCGACGATTCGAACTCCCCCTTGCTTGATAGCATCGATGTATTCGGCGTATGGCGGCTCGGAGAACGTCGGCAGGAACGTCAGATTGACCCCGAACGGCTTGTCCGTCATGTCGCGGCATCGCGCAATCTCTCGCGCCAGATCGTCGGGCGTCTTTTGTGTGAGCCCCGTAATGAAGCCCAACGCACCCGCGTTCGATACAGCCGACGCAAGCTCGGCAAAGCCGACATAATGCATGCCGCCTTGGATGATGGGATATTCGATTCCGAACAATTCTGTGATACGTGTCTTCATAGTTTCCTCTTTTGACTTTCAGAAGTGCTTCATCACGCGCGAGTGGGGGGAGTACAACCGTCCCGTATAAGTTGCCCCAGCATCTCCAAGGTGCCCAGGTCCAACTCCTGCAGGTATTCGACGCCGAAGTGGTGCAGCCATGAGGTCACGAGAGCATCGCGAGCACTTACGCCGTCGTCGTTCTTGCTCCCTTGCTCTGCTGGGGAATTATCAGATTGCTTCATCAAACTCTCCTCTCGTTTCATGGTCATTGGCCGGTCTACCGTTTGCCGGTACGGATAGAACGTCTGGTAGGGTCATCCACTGATTTGCCCACTGAGCCAGCATGTCAAAGCAAGGTCTCATGGCTGCGCCTGATTCTGTCAGGTGGTATGTGAGTCTGTTGCAACGCACTCCGCGGCGTTCGAGCAATCCCATTTCGACCAACAATCTCAGTCGAACGGCAAGCGTGCTTGGGGCCATTCCCAGCGATTGCTGAAACTCGTCGAAACGAGTGCGTCCCAAGAGGGCTTCGCCCAGAAGAAGGAGAGTCCATCGTTCCCCCAGAAGCTCCAAGGTCCGTCGAACTCGCTTGTCTTCCGTAAGTTGCCTACATCTGTCCATCCCAGTCTCCTCCTTCTCTCTACTGATGGCGGACAAAAGAATCCCCGCGACTCTGCGCGGGGAAAAGCTGTGACCCGTAAGTTGGGTTACACAGGAGAGACATTGTCAGACGCCGAGTGCCCACCCCTCGTCAGAAGTACAGTCGACTCAGCGTCTCAGCCACACAAACCGGTTTGGCCGCGCCACGTGCCTCCATCGTGACAGCCCATGTGAGGGTGGCGACCGAGGAGTCTGGGGCTTCGACCGAAACCAGCTTGGCGTGAAGGCGGACTGCTGCGCCCACCGGCACCGGCGCCGTGAAGCGAACGCGATTGAGCCCGTAGTTCACCCCCATGCGAACTCCATTTACCCTGACGGTCTTGGCCATCAATGCCGGAAGCAGGGACAGAGTCAGGAACCCATGAGCGACCGGGCCGCCGAATGGGGACTCCTTCCTAGCGCGTTCCGGGTCAGTGTGAATCCACTGATGGTCACCGGTAGCCTGAGCGAATTGATTGACGTCATTCTGCGAGATTTCAATCCATTCGCTACTGCCTACGTCCTGCCCAACCAAAGCCTTCAACGCGTCAAGAGACGCAATCTCCTTCATGGCTGGCTCCGGTCAACGGCCCTGGAAATTCGCGGCACGACGCTCCGCGAAAGACCGCATACCTTCCTTGAAGTCTTCCGTGGCAAAAACCGTGTCGCGAATGCGCGGAATGCAGTCGATTGCCGCCTTCTCGCCCTGTTCGGTGTACGTCAGAGCAGCTTCCTTAGCTGCGCGCAGGCCGATAGGAGCGTTCTTGCAGATGAGGTGCGCCAGTTCGATAGCACGCTCGCGGTGCTTGCCGAACGGATGGACTTCCTGGACAAAGCCAATTTCGAGGGCCCGCTTCGCGTCAAACTCATCGCACAGGAAGAGGTGGTACATCGCATTGCCCCAGCCAGTACGCGTGAGGTACCGGAAGTGGGCGCCACCCAGCGGCGCGATGCCACGACGGGATTCCATCTGGCAAAAGCGAGCCGTATCGGCTGCAATCACGATGTCGCCGGCGAGCATCATCTCGATACCGATGGTGTAGGTGATGCCTTGAACCACGGAAATAATAGGCTTCGTGGAGCGCTTGCGCAGGCCAAACGGGTCCACCTTGTCGTTCGGAACCGGTCGGGCGGTCGCAGTCGGGCCAAAGAACTTTGGCATATCAAGACCTGCCGTGGTGTGTTCACCTTCCGGCGCCAACACGGCGACCCACAGGTTCGGGTCATTCTCAAACGTAGTCAAGTGGTCCCAGAGCTTTTCCATGATCTCCGGGGTGATGGCATTCTTTTTTGCGACGTTGTCGACGGAAATGATGGCCACGTGGCCGTCAATGGTCATTTTCACATCGCCTTGTTCGTTGCTCATTCTGTTCTCCAAGTTATCGTGGTGTGAAATGCGTCAGACTGCGGTGAGGCCGCCGTCGACGGCCAGAATCTGGCCAGTAATGTGTTTGCCCGCATCGCTGGCGAACAACAGGGCTGCGCCCTTCAGGTCATCCTCGTCGCCGATGCGTTGGAGTGGCGCGCGCTCCGACAACTTGTCCGCACCCACCTTCTCGAGCGTCCCACGAGTCATCTTCGAGGGGAAGAAGCCAGGGGCCAGTGCATTGACAGTGATGCCGAACGGGCCCCACTCGCCGGCCAGACCTCGGGTAAAATTGACCACCGCGCCCTTGCTGGTGTTGTAGGCGAGAGTCCCCATGGAGTTGGGGCCATTACCCTTTAGTCCCGCAATCGATGCCAGGTTGATGATTCGACCGTAGCGATTTGGAATCATCGAGCGCTTTCCAATCTGCTGAGTCAACAGGAAGACGCTGCGAACGTTCAGGTTCAATACCTTGTCCCACGCTTCCACAGGATGCTCGGCGGCGGGTGCACCCCACGTTGCGCCGGCATTGTTGACGAGGATGTCGACGCGACCCAGGCGAGCCAGCGCTTCGTCGACCAGCTTGGTGATGTCCGACTCCTTCTGGTTGTCGGCAACCACCCAGTCGGCCTCGATACCGAGCTGACGCAGATGAGCCTGAGCCGACTCGAGGGCATCTGCCTTGCGCCCCGTAATCAGAACCTTGGCGCCTTGCTCGCCGAGCACTTCCGCAACCTGCAGGCCAAGACCGCTTGAGCCACCCGTGATGAGTGCCGTCTTGCCAGTCAGGTCCAACGCTTTCTTGATGCTGCCCATGTCTCTTCTCCTAGATGACGCTTAATGGATTGCTGCTCGGCGCATCTCGCCGTGCATCACAACACTTCAAACAGACCGGCAGCGCCCTGGCCGCCGCCGACGCACATGGTGACGACCACGTACTTGACACCACGGCGCTTGCCCTCAATCAGCGCGTGGCCAACCAGCCTGGTACCCGAGACGCCGTACGGATGGCCGACTGCAATTGCACCACCGTCTACGTTGAGTTTGTCGAGGGGAATGCCCAGCTTCTCGGCGCAGTAGAGCACCTGTACGGCGAAAGCTTCGTTCAGTTCCCACAGGCCGATATCGTCGACACTAAGGCCCGCGCGCTTCAGCAGCTTCGGCACCGCGAAGACGGGACCGACACCCATTTCGTCGGGTTCGCAGCCGGCGACAGCAAAACCGCGGAACACGCCGAGCGGCGTGTGACCATGTCGCTCCGCATACTGTCCGTCCATGACCACAACTGCGGCAGAGCCATCCGAGAACTGGCTCGCGTTGCCCGCTGTCACGACCCCACCGGGCACGGCCGAACGAATCTTCGCCACACCTTCCATAGTGGTGTCGGCCCGGATGCCCTCGTCAGCCGAGATGGTGACCTCGCGGGTCGCGAAGCCGCCGAGCGCCGGGTCGTAGACCGACATCGAAGTGGTCATCGGCACAATTTCCGCATCGAACCGGCCGGCCTGTCGTGCAGCTGCGGCCCGGAGCTGGCTCTGTACGCCGTACTCGTCCTGCCTCTCGCGTGAAATGCCGTAGCGCTTGGCCACCTGCTCAGCGGTTTGCATCATGTTCCAGTACGCCTCCGGCTTGGCAGCCTTGAGGGCGGGGTCCTGGGCCATGAAGCGATTCACGTGCGGTTGCACGCAAGAGATGCTCTCCACGCCGCCTGCGACAATCACATCGCCTTCGCCGGTCAGGATGCGCTGCGATGCCATCGCCACGGTCTGCAGACCTGATGCACAGAAGCGATTGACGGACACACCTGGAACATGGACGGGGAGGCCCGCGGTAAGCGCGATACTCCGTGCGATGTTTCCGCCGGTCGTGCCCTCAAGCAGCGCACTGCCCATAATTACGTCTTCTACTGCGTCAGGGTCGACCCCAGCGCGCTGTACCGCATGCTTGACCGAATGGGCACCCAGCGACGCTCCGTGCGTGCTGTTGAACGCTCCTTTCCAGCTCTTGGCCAGGCCAGTACGTGCCACGGAAACGATAACTGCTTCTTTCATGATGAGACTCGCTATTGATGGGATATCAGGAAATGAAGCTGCCGCCTTCGGCTACCAGGCTCTGAATAAGCGCAGCGGGAGCTTGGCCACCTTGCTCCATCGCGCGAGCCACGCTGTAAAGGCCAACGGTGTCGGCGTAGAACATAGGACCGCCGCGCCAGGTGGGGAAGCCGTAGCCATTCAAGTAAACCAAGTCGATATCCGATGCCCTGGCTGCAATCCCCTCTTCGAGAATCCGCGCACCTTCGTCCACAAGGGCGAAGATGAGTCGCTGGACGATTTCGTCCTGGGAATATTTGCGGCGGGTAACGCCCTTCTCAGCCCAGTAGGTTTCCAGCAACTCCTTGACGGCCTGCGCAGGAATGGGCTTGCGCTCATCGGCCTTGTAGTCGTACCAGCCTGCGCCGGTCTTTTGACCAAAGCGTCCGGCTTCGCACAGTCGGTCTGCTACCTCCGAGCGGGGAGCGGACGGGTTCTCCGCATAACGACGCTTTCGAATTGCCCAGCTAATGTCGTTGCCAGCCAAGTCGCTCATCCGGAAGGGACCCATCGCCATGCCGAACGACTCCATTGCACGGTCAACTTCTTCGGGATAGGCACCTTGCTGAACGAGCAGTTGCGCCTGCTGGCCGTACTTCGCAATCATTCGGTTGCCGATGAAGCCGTCGCACACGCCGGATACGACTGCAACCTTTCCGATGCGTTTGGCAATTTGCATGGAGGTAGCCAAAACGTCCGGAGCCGTCTTCGCGCAGCGAACGACTTCCAGAAGACGCATCACATTAGCCGGGCTGAAGAAATGCAAGCCCACCACATCAGCAGGGCGCGATACGACGTCCGCGATCGCGTCGAGGTCCAGCGTAGACGTGTTGCTGGCAAGGATTGCTCCCTTTTTCATCACCGCGTCGAGTTCTCGGAACAACGTCTTTTTGAGGTCCATGTCTTCGAAGACTGCCTCCACCACCAAATCCGTGTCGCCGATATTCTTCAGGCCGACGACCGCCTGAAGCAACGCCATGCGCTTTTCGGCCACGTCCTGGGACAGTTTGCCCTTCTTGACTGTCGCCTCGTAGCTGCGGCGAATCGTTCCCACAGCCTTGGCAGCCAGTTCATCACTGGTTTCCGACAGCTTCACCGGGAATCCGGCGTTCAGGAAGCACATTGCAATGCCTGTGCCCATCAGGCCACCGCCCAGTACGGCCACCTTATCGATGGTGCGCAGGGCCGTGCCGTTCGGCAGGTCGTCAATCTTCTGCGCGGTGCGCTCTGCGAAGAAGGCATGGCGCAACGACTTAGAGACGCTGCCTTCCATCAACTCCAGAAAGCTGCGGCGTTCCTGGGCCAGGCCTTCGTCGAACTTCTGGAACACGGCTGCATGAACAGCCTGGAGCGCGTGCTGTGGCGCCGGGTATTGCGGCTGCTTCGCCACGACGGAGGTGCGCACGAACTCGAGGAATGCCTCGGGGTTCGGATGCTCGACGCGTCGGTCGCGAATGCGAGGATACGGACCGGGTCGGCTTGCAACTTCGCGGGCGAAGGTCGCGGCGTTAGCGAGAAGTTCATCATCGAAGAAGCGGTCGAAGAGTCCGCTGTCCTTTAGCGCTTCCGATTTCACCGAGGCGCCAGTGACAATCATGTTGGTGGCGCGTTCCAGCCCAATGATTCGCGGCAGGCGCTGCGTGCCGCCTGCGCCAGGAAGCAGCCCCATACGCACCTCCGACAGCGCAATCTGTGCGCCGGGAACCGCTACGCGGTAGTGGCAGGCCAGGGCCAGCTCCAGGCCCCCGCCCATGGCAACAGAATGGATGGCAGCCACAACGGGCTTGGGGCAATCCTCAATCGCGGCGAGTACGGTATTCAGACCCGGGTCGCGGCGCGCCTCCGGAGTGTTGAACTCACGCATATCAGCGCCGCCTGAGAATGCCTTGCCCGATCCTGACAGGACAATGCCCTTGACCTCGGGGTCTTTGACAGCACGGTCGATGCTGTCGACGATTCCAACGCGGGTGGAATAGCCGAGTCCATTGACAGGCGGATTCGCGAGCAAGATGACGGCTACGCCGTCGGTGACCTGGTATTCGGTACTCATGACTAAGAACTCCGGGTGATGGGATGACCGAGCGCTTGGCTAAACGGTGGGTTGCTCAGCGCGCGCGGGAAAGAAAGCTATTGAAGATGGATTGAGCGTCTTCTGTACTCCGCAACGTCTGAAAAATGTCGCGCTCCTTCTGAATCCTTGCCTCGACCAGTTCTCGCGACGCAGCCTTCAGCAATTGCCGGGTAGCGGCCAGGGCCGCGGGGGGCTTCTTGGCGAGCGCGCGTGCAATGGACTCTGCCTCCTCGAACACCATGTCGTTCGGTAGCACGCGGTTTGCCAACCCCGCCTTCTGTGCTTCCCCTGCCAAGACGAACGAGCCAAGGAGCATCCACTCACTTGCCTTCTGTTGCCCAACCAGGGCTGGAAGCAAGAGCGTGGAGCCGAACTCCGGGCACAGTCCCAGGTCTACGAATGGGAACCGAATGCGAGCGTCTTCCGATGCCACCACGTAGTCGCAATGGAGCAAGACGGTCGCACCGATACCAACTGCATAGCCGCAGACGGCGGCAACCATGGGCTTTTGCAGGGACGTCACGGCCTTCATGAACCGGACCGAGGCGAGCTTTTCTTTTCCGGAGCCATCGTCAGCGAAGTCCTGAATGTCGTTCCCGCTGCTGAATACCGTCGGCGTTCCCCGCAGTACCACAACGCGTACGCTGTCGTCTTGACCAGCGTCTTCCAGCGCCAGCGCCAACGTCAGGTACATCTCCTGCGTAAGGGCATTCTTCTTTTCTGCCCGGGTCATCGACAGTGTCAGGACGCCGTCCTCGTACTTCGCTTGAATGTGTTTCATGGTGAATTTCGTGGGTTTCTCTCTCGCGCAGCGTCTTACTCAGGCGCCGGGAGAGGGGAGAATCAGAAGCTGGATGGGAAATGCTCCCAGCACAGAACGGACTTTCTTGCTCAACTCGTCGTGGCTTTGGTCTGTCAGTAGCATGAGCTCCACGATGCAGACAATCCCTGCTGCTCCACGGTCCTCGACTCGAAGGCCGACTACAGGCCCCAGCTCCGCCTGCGCAATTGCCAAGCTCATGACGCGCTCCGCAGCATCCGCGCGCAGCACATTCTTTTGCACTTTCCCCACGGCGGTCTTTGGAAGCGTCGGCAAGACGTAACAGACCTTGGGAATGGCTGCGCGCTCGGGAATGCGACTCACAGATTGGGCAAGAATCTCTTCGCCGGTGCTCCTCGCGGTCGGCTTCAGAGAGATGTACGCGAACGGCACCTCACCCGCCTTTTCGTCCGGCGCAGCGACTACAGCCGCCTCCAGTACATCCTGGTGCGCATAGATTGCCTCCTCGACGATTCTTGGGTCGATGTTGTGGCCACCACGGATAATCAGGTCCTTCGCTCTGCCGGTAATCCAAAGGTATCCATCCGAGTCGAGGTAGGCGAGGTCTCCGGTGTCGAGCCAATCGCCATCGACCAAGACGCGCGCATTGGCTTTTTCGTCCAGATATCCTGGAAAAAGTCCGGGCCCACGCACGAGCAGGAGGCCCGGCTCGTCGACATCACAATCAACCGCCGCCGAATCCAATCGCTGCTGCCGTACCACACGAACATGCTGGTATGGAATGGGAAGACCGACCGAGCCAGTCTTGATGCATCCCTCGAGAGGATTGACAACCGTGACGGCAGTCGTCTCGGTCATCCCATAGCCCTCACGAATCTTAATTCCCGTCAGTGCTTCGAATGAGTCCGCGATATGGGGTGAGAGCGGCGCAGAGCCCGAACTGACGCCTGTCAGGGACGAGATATCGGCGGCACCAATCGGCACGGAGAGTAGTTGCCCGACGACTGCAGGTACCAGCATCGCACCGGTAATACCGTAGGTCTCCACAACATCCCAGAAATTTGGGATTGCAGACGGATGCCGCCAGCCCGCAGAAGTCATCAATACAATCGACGAGCCTCTCGCGATTGGAAGTAGGCAGGTAAGCAGCGCTCCCGATACGTGAAACAGCGGGAGTCCGCAGCAGCGCACATCGTCTGCTGTAGCACGATGGCTCACTGCCGTTGACCAGGTCATGAACACCTGTCCGGCATGGGTATGGCGCGCCAGCTTAGGCACACCGGTCGTTCCGCCCGTGTGAAAAAGCGCAGCGGTGTCGGAGCCTGCGAAATTGCGGGAGAACGCCAACCCCTCTCCATCGAAAGACTCGATGACGTCCTCATAGGCGATGACGCGCGCCGATGATGGTAAGTCTGACGGCAAGGCCACCGATGTCGCATCCGAAATCACGACGACTGCCTGCAAAGCGGGCAAGAGATCCACCACGGCCTGAACCTTCGGCCACGTGTTGACCAAGTCGTCACCCGCATACGCCACCAATACTTTCGCCTCGGCCGCTCGTAGCAACTGGGCGATGATGCCCGGTTCCAGCATCCAGTTGATTGGCATAACGATGCCGGCGGCCTGAGCCCCCCACATCGTGTACAGCGCCTGCGGTACTACGGGTGCAAGCAAGGCCACAACGTCCTCCGGACCGACACCCAAACTATGGAAGAGGTTTGCGGTCTGGTTGATGCGACGCCAAAGCGTTCCGTAGGTCACCGCTTGACCGGTGGCGTAGCAACGCTGCGCGTCGGAGAAGTAGTGAATGGCGATTTTGTCTGGACTGTGCACGCATGCATCCGCCAGCATCTCGTAGACGCTCGTCGGAAGCTTCCTGTCCGGTAGCGGTATAGCGTCAAATGCGCGGATTTTCGCAAGGGTCGATAAATCGGCGTCAACCCAGTAGCCAGCTTGCTGTCTCATCGTGTCTCGCTCCAAATGACGAACCGCTACGCGGAACCGTCGGGCCCTATCCTGGGCTTATGCTGCGAAGGCCAGCGGGTTCATTACAGCTGACGATTCCAGTCGAATCCTCGGCAACAATGAGCGCGATTCCGGGAGAAGACTTGCGAAGTAGAACTGGGCGGTAACCAACTTTCCCGCATAGAAGCTGTCCGCGGCCTTTGTCGTTGCTACCAGGGCCGCTCTAGCCCAGAAGTGCGCAAACATCAGGTGGCCAATCAAGCGCAGGTAAGCGGCGGACGATGTCCCGGGCTGGCATGGGTCAAGTTGGGCCGAGTCGAGAATGAACTGGGTCGCTGCCTCGACGTCATCGCAGAGCTCCGCGATGGCACGTCCCATGTCATCGACCTTGCTCTCGGCGCTGCCGTCCCGAGCGAGACACTCAGTGGCGGTCTCTCGCACGATTGTGAGCAGTCTACGAATCTGCAACCCCTCATCGGCCAAGACCTTCCGGCCGACCAGGTCGTTTGCCTGAACTCCATTGGTGCCTTCGTAGATTGGGAGAATGCGAGCATCGCGCAGCAATTGCTCCGCGCCGGTTTCCGTAATGAACCCCGCACCGCCATGCACTTGCATCCCCAGACTGGTGACATCTACCCCGTTGTCAGACAGAAACGCCTTTGCGACCGGCGTCAGGAGCGCGAGCAAGCCCTCCGCATCCCGCGAAGTTTGCGCATCCGCGCTGTGTTGGTGAATGTCGATTTGCAGCGCCAGCCAATACGCGAACGCACGACCGCCCTCCACGAGCGCGCGTTGCGTCAACAGCATGCGACGCACATCGGGCAACGACAGGATTGGATCCGGGCCGGTCGAACTGGCAGGGGTCGCGGGGGAGCGGCTCTGCAACCGCTCTTGCGAGTAGCGAAGCGCGCGCTGGTAGGCAGTCTCCGACAGGCCCAGCGCCTGCGTACCGGTTCCCAGCCGAGCGCCATTCATCATGACGAACATCGCTGCTAGTCCCTTGCCCGCCTCACCGATAAGGTATCCCGTCGCCGCCTCGAAATTCATTACGCAGGTGGCATTGCCATGAATACCCATCTTGCGTTCCAGGGAGCCACATTGGACGCCGTTGCGCGCCGCAAGCTTACCGGCGTCGTCGAGAAGAAACTTGGGAACGATGAACAGAGAGATGCCTCGCACGCCCGCAGGTGCATCTGGCAACCGGGCCAGGACGAGGTGAATGATGTTTGGCGCTAGATCGTGTTCTCCTGACGAGATGAAGATCTTCGTTCCGGTAATCGCGAACGAACCATCGACGTTTGGTACCGCACGAGTTCGCAACAGACCGAGGTCAGTGCCGCAATGTGGCTCAGTCAGACACATCGTCCCAGTCCATTCTCCCGTTGCCAACGGTGTGAGGAACGTATCCTTCTGCCAGTCGGTACCGTTGGCTCGGATGCAGCGATACGCACCTTCCGAAAGCTTCGGGTACAGGGACCATGCAGAATTGCTCGAAGCCAGCATTTCGCTGACTACTGTTCCCATGATGTGCGGCAGGCCCTGTCCGCCGTCCTCGACGTCACACACCAGGCCACTCCATCCATCAGAAGCGTAGCGGTTGAACGCCTCACGGAAGCCAGGGGCTGTTTTGACATCCCCGGCGTTGTATTCGCAACCATGCTGGTCGCCAACGGAATTGAGTGGCGCCAGAACTTCCGCGCAAAACCGCCCGGCACCATCCAGCACCTGGTGGGCCGTTTCGCGGTCGATCGCCTTGTCGGCGCAATGCCGTGCCAGCACGCCCTCCATGTCGAGCAACTCGTGCAGCACAAACTGCATATCGCGTAGCGGCGGAATGTAGTTACCACTCATTTTGTCCCCTTGATGTTTGTGTGAATTTGTTGAGTGGAGTCTGGCATGTGAGCTCTGGCAGGGCTTGTCAGAATTCCCCGCGCGGCTTGTCAGCGTTTTCTGATATGCCGTTGTGTCCCGGGCGGCGTTCTGCTGTAATCCAAGGCAAGTGCCGCTACGAGGCACCGGAGACCGCAGGTAAAGCCAGATGGATGAGATGGAAGAGTTCTTGAACGACTACGAGATTCCTTTCAAGGGGATCGTCGAGCAGTCCGTAGCCGGCATCTACATCCTTCAGGATGGACGGCTGCAGTACGTGAACGAAACGTTCGCTGCCATGTGCCACGTGCCGCGAAGCCTCATGACCGGAGAGCTGGTCGCAAATCTTGCTGCGCCGCATCAAGTCGATGCACTAATGGAGCAGTATCACAGGCGAATCCGCGGTGAGCGGCCTGGCCCGTTCGTCTTGCACACGAAGCGCCCCGATGGGTCTCGTGGCTATGTTGAGATCCACGGCAACACAGTTCAGTACCGGGGAAAGCCTGCCATCGTTGGAGTGGGTCTTGATGTCACTGACCGTATCCAGAAACAGGAAGAATTAAGCAAGTCACGTACTCAACTACGCGAGCTAATGATGCGGCTGAACTCAGTGCGAGAGCGCGAACGTTCAACTGTCGCCCAAGAGCTTCATGACGTTGTGGGTGGGATGCTCACCACCATCAAATTCGACATCTCGCGCCTTGGCCGACGCCTGGAGCGGCAGGAGCGCGGAGAGGATCCGCTGCCCGCGAACGCCGGCACAGCGAAAGAGACCACACAGCAGCTGTTGGACTTAGTCCAGGAATCTATCGAAGCCGTACGGCGCATAGCCGAGGGGCTTCGGCCAGGCGCTTTGGACCATTTAGGGCTTCAGGATGCGCTCGCTCAGGACTTGAACCAGTTCGAGGCCCGCTATGGAATCGCATGCAGCTTCGATTGCGACCGCGCACCGCTCCCCATCAGCGAATCCCGGGAGCTCGGGTTATACCGAATCTTCCAAGAAGCAATGACGAACATCGCGCGCCACGCTAATGCTTCCGCCGTTGACGTGACGCTTAAGTGGAACGCCAGCGTCATCGCTTTGGATGTGGTGGACAACGGCGTTGGCATTGCGTCGGTTCGGTCTAAGGGTGCCCATCTGGGATTACTCGGAATGCGAGAAAGAGCTCGTGACCTGAAAGGTACTGCGGAGATTGGACCTGGCCGCGCCGGTGGCGTGAGGGTTTCGGTTCGCATCCCAACGACTGTCGTAGACGACACCCCTATGGAGCTGGAATGATTCGGATTGCCTTGGTTGATGACCACACCATCTTCCGCGAGGGCCTCAAGAGGCTCCTGATGGACGAAGGTGGCTTCTCAGTTGTCGCGGAAGCGTGCAACGGGCCCGATGCGCTCACGGCCATTCGCACGCATGAATTTGACGTTCTCGTGCTCGACATCAGCATGCCCGGTCGCAGTGGCCTAGACCTCATCCCTTCCATCCGCAGCGAGAAGCCTTTGCTGCCTATCGTCGTACTCAGCATGTACCCTGCCGAACAGTATGCCGTTCGCGCGTTCGAAGCGGGTGCGAGTGGCTATGTCACGAAGGACATGGACGCTGTTGAGCTTGTAGCGTCTATCCGAAAAGTCGTACAGGGTAAGCGCTACTTCTCGCCTCAGGTGGCGGAGCGCGTCATGTATAACCTGGACCGCGTGAACGGGCAGTTACCGCACAGGGATCTCTCCTCCCGCGAGTACGAAATCATGCGTCTAATCGTCCAGGGGGTCCGCTTGACTGAAATCGGCAGGCAGTTCTTCCTCAGCGTCAAAACGGTCAGTACCTATCGTTCTCGGATTCTCAAGAAGATTGGCGTCGGGACTAACGCGGAACTGGTGCAGTACGCTCTGCGCCACAAGCTTATTGACTAGCCGTTCTCACAACGGAGCAGTGCCGGTGTTCCGGGGGGCAACTCGGCACCGTGCCGCTTGAATATCGAGTACAACATTGCTGCTCGAAATCCAATCGGCTCCCCTAGGAATCTGCAGTCATGCTGAACCCCAAGGACGACGCTGAAAATCTCGAACAGCAACTGTTCATCGTCTACGTTGGACAGAAGTTCGCCGGTTTGAATGGCATCCTGAATCTGGCCAGCCAGGAGGGCTCGCCAGGTGCGCACCATCTCTACTACGATAACGCGCGTCTTGTCGTCAGCCACGCCCGCATACTCGACACTGCTGCTTAACAGCAGGCATCCGCCATGCTTCAGCACGTAGTGTTGAACCCACACCTCGATCATTCTGATGAGCCGTAGCACTCCTCGCGGTACAAGTCGAGCCGCTGCTTTCGCATCGCGGAGGAGCGAGGACAAATACTCGTGTAGCACTGTCTCCAGAAGCTCTTCCCTCGAAGAGAAGCGAATATAGAAGGTGCTTTTTGCTACCCCAACGCGGCCACACAATTCGCCAATAGTGAGTTGTCTTAGACCGTTGCTCCGGACCAGTGCCGTGCCAACCTCCAAGAAACGACGACGGTCAGACCTCCGAATGGCGGAGCCTGGAGGCCTGCCAGCCTTCTTTTGCCTGATGTCACCGAGCGTCACGACCACGCCATTTGTTTCGACTTGGCTGCTCATCGCGGGCTTCGGAGAAACGCGTAGGTAGCTGCCGCAGCAAGTCCTGTTGGGCCTACCAGGCGCACATCCCTGGTCAAAACCTCACCGCATGATCGCGCCGCTTCATATTCGATAGCAAGCGAGGAAGCAGCGTGGGAGTCTTCGTTGTCTACGTGGAACCGAATCGCCACTGAACAGGGCGCGCAGTCTTCCCCCGTCAAGTCTCGAGGTGACACAGTAAGAGCCCTTGCCATATCCGAGAATGGCGAGTCCACGGGCATCGTGGCATCGCCCCTCCCCGAGTTAGCAATACCCGAAGCTGAGGGAACGTATGAGGATGATGGCAAGTCGCTCGTCAATACAATCTGGCTCGATGCCACCGGAGATTCCTGACGAAATTCTGCCTGCCAGCACTGCAGGCTGCCGTTGCCACGGACCCACTTGATAGCAACTTCGCAAGGACCCGGCCGTAAGTCAGCCAGCAAGTAAGTGGTTATAGATACCGGTAAGACGTCTGGCCCACTGAGGTCGAGCACAGCCGACAGCATAGCGGCCGCTAAAGCACATGGCTCGGTCCCATTGCCTTCGCCGGCCACGTGCCCTGTGTATCGCCCGTTTCCAGACCTTATCAGCGAGACCCGGCTGAGCTGCTCGCATGCATTTGGCATCGGATAGTCCTTCAAAATACAATTCGACTGACTTCGACTATATCGACGGTTTCTACGTCATGGAGTAGGTGCCCGCAGATAAGGAAAAATCTGACAGACAAGGGGAAAACCAGTAGGAGGCTAGAACGATTTCCGCGGAGCGCATAGCTCGCCAGCCGACACCCTCGTGCTAGACTGCCCTCGCCAGAATCCGCATCCTTGAGCGTTATGTCAAATCATCCAGCTCCGCGCGCACCCACACATAAAGAGCGCCTTCTAAAACAGGGGTTCAAGCAGTTCTACGCGCATGGTTTCGCCGGTACGAGCGTGGACACAGTCCTCGTCGAAGCAGGGGTACCAAAGGGTTCCTTCTATCACCACTTTGGCTCAAAAGAAGCATTTGCCTTGGCCGTGCTTCAGCTCTATTACGAGAAGCAACAGCAGCGTCGCAAAAGATGGTTCAGCGCGCCGGACATGGATGAGTATGAGATGCTCACTGGATATCTGGACGAGCTAGTCAGCGACTTTACCCGGACTGGGTGCAAGCGCGGATGCCTGATTGGCAAGCTATCCCTTGAGCTTGCAAACACTTCCGAAGCATTCGGGTCTCTTATCAGCACCATGCTGGGCAACTGGCAGACCTCGGTTGAGCAAGTTATCGCCCGCGGACAGCATGCAGGCACTATTCGCGATGACTTGCCGCCGGGCCAGCTTGCCGACACAATTCTTGCCACAATCCAGGGTGCTCTAATCTTGGACCTCGCGCAGCGGCGCATACAGGCGATGCAAAGCATATCGGCCGTAATGTCAGCGCTACTTCGCCCGCTTGCGCCTGAGACCCGCATGAAGCGGGTCTCACAAAGCTAGGTTTCAGACCGCCGTCAAGCGCAGGACGGTGGGCGCGCCTTCCATGAAGGCTCCCATTGCACGGCCGATTTGACGAAAGTGATCGGACTTCCGGTGCGCCTCGACGGCCGCCTCATCCTTATAGCGCTCCACGAAGGCGTACTGGCCTGCGACCTCCGTCCGCCAAAGACCGTACTCCAGGCACCCCTCTTCTTGGCGCGACGCCTGGACCATTTGGTTAGCCAGTTCTTCGAACTGTGCCTCAGCTCCTTGCTTCACAGTGATTTGTGCAACGACACCCAGCATTTCGTCTCCCAGTTCTCTCAGTAATGAAGAGGGCAAGCTTATCTGCACTAGACCGATACGTCTAGTAAGACATACTCATGTATGAAGTAAGGCCGTCTTGCTCTTCTAGAATGCCACCTGAAGGACGCTTTCATAGCGTAGGGGTATTCACTGATGCCATGCTTCTTTGCCGCAGAATCAACTAGACCATATAGTCTAGTTGAAATGAAACCGAGGAGACAAGGCGATGGCTGAGGAGTGGCAACACAGTTACACATTCACCAACGGGATTCGGATGCACTACGTGGAGCAAGGAGAAGGCCCCCTGGTGTTGCTTTGCCATGGATGGCCGGAATCCTGGTACTCCTGGCGGCACCAAATCCCCGCCCTGGCAAATGCTGGCTTCCGTGTTGTCGCGCCGGACCTAAGAGGTTACGGAGACACCGAAAAACCCGTGCCAGTCGAAGCGTATGACATTCTCACCTTGGCCGCCGACCTGGTTGGATTGGTCAATGCCCTCGGGGAGGAGCACGCCATCCTCGTTGGGCATGACTGGGGTTCGATGCTTGCGGCTATGGCGAGCCTTCTTCGACCTGACATGTTTCGTGCCTTGGCGCTGTTAAGCGTCCCCTACATGCCACGTCGAAGAATACGACCATCTGCGCAGTTCCACACACTCACACAGGAGCGGCATTTCTACCAAGAGTATTTCCAAGTCTTCGGACGTATCGAATCAGAAATCGAAGCCGACATGCGTCGCGCTCTGCTTGGCATTCTGTACACCGGTAGCGCTGCGTCCCGACTGCATCCAGAACATAGGCGTAAAGGATTCATTACCTTTGAGAAGTCGACACGCTTCGTTGACAACCTCGCGCTTCCCGACGGCCTGCCGACATGGCTTAGCGACGAGGACCTCGATACGTTTGTCGACCAGTTTACGCGCGGCGGTTTCGCCGGGCCGATCAACTGGTACAGGAACATTGACAGAAACTGGTCTCTGACGGCGTTCCTTGACGGCGCACGGATTGGGCAACCAACGATGTTCGCTGCAGGCGAGTTGGATGGAGTCATCCGCATGGCGAAGATGGAGTACGAAACCCTCGAGATCAACGTACCGAGGCTCTGGAAGAAGACATTGATTCCCGACGCTGGCCACTGGATACAACAGGAAAAGCCCGAACAGACATCACGGTTGTTGATTGAGTTTCTCCAACAACCTCAAGTCGTTTCCCAGCTTTCTTAGCTGGCATTAAAGAAGGGATAGTATGGGCCGCACAAACCTCTTTGAACCTATCAAGCTTCGTTTTCTGGCGCTAAAGATCCGCATCGCCATGGCGCCATGAAAAGGTCATCCTGACCGGAAGGCATCCCGCCAGACTGTCGCTTAGTACTACGAGCGTGAATCTGGTGCAATCTGGCTCATCAGGCCAAGTCGTTGAGCGCGACACCACAAAAAAAGCAACTTCAATGCTCCCAACTCTTTGGGTCGGTGTTGCGCGCACGGAAGGCCGTGGTTGACGCGGTCACTCTCAAAAATAGGCCTCGTGCGTCACCCGAACGAACAGATGGGGCTCATCAATTCACCTTCCAGACCCGCAAGACCTGGAAGGCAACAAGGTCCGCCGATGGCGCAGTTGCCACGGCAAACGCCACGGCGAGATCTCCCGCGATCACAAGGCGTCTGCACGCCTTAGCTGGATCGCCAAGAGTACGAGAAAGTCGCTTCCGACGCTGAATGCTGCCCTTCGCAAACATGAAAAAAGGGCCTGCCACTGACCAATCGCTCGGTGACGCGAAATCACCGGGATGCTGACCGAATTCCACCTTGTTGGAACCTACCCCAGCGACGACCATTCTATAGAGCACACGAAAGCTGACACGTGCACATGAAGTGCCATACTTGGAAGGGCCCGCGCGGACGATTCTTTCGTAGCACGTTCGCAGACATCGAGTACAACCTCAAGACTTGCCAACAATACGGTATGCGTTTTGAGATTGAGTGCTACAACATCGTGCCTTGTACATCCTCGCACGGGCGTCAAGTTTTGAGATCGGCATTCTTGGGGGGGCATCTGCCCCCGGCTTGCCTCTCGCCGTCGCGTTTGGCCACCCATTCGGCGGCGTGGCGGCCCGCCCTGCTTTCCTCGTCGCTTACCCGCGTGCGCAGACGAAAGCGCGCGGGCGGGAGCCGAGCGTAGAGCTTTCGACGGTCGCCTGATTCGGGCACACACGGCTACGGCGCCGTTGCGGCACGGCTGAGCAATATTAGATGTCTGAAACCAGCAGTATCTTGGCTCAGAGGCCAAGCCCGCCACACGTGTTGCGAGCGCCCCTCAGCACAAGAACACATGTCGCCTAACCCAGACAAAGGCAAACTCCTTCTTTGTGGCTACGCGATATGTCTTGGAGCAACCCCGCCATGCGGCCTTGCTCCTCTCAAAGCAATCTCATCGAATTTTCTACAAACTTTATAGGCGTTCAACAAATGGCAATTAAGACAGTGGGCATCGTGGGTGCCGGCACCATGGGCAATGGCATCGCGCAGGCTTGTGCGCAGGCCGGTCTAAACGTTGTGATGATTGATCTAAGCACCACCGCAGTCCAAAAGGGCTTGGCCACAGTAGAGGCGAGCCTGGATCGGTTGATCAAGAAAGAGAAGCTCACCGAGGGACAGAAGACAGATGCGCTGACACGCATCAAGGGCAGCGCCGTGTACGAGGACCTCAAAGCGGTCGACATCGTCATCGAGGCCGCCACGGAGAACCAGGACCTCAAGGTAAAGATCCTTAAGCAGATTGACAGCATCGTTGACGAAGACGTCATCGTGGCATCAAACACGTCGTCGATCTCTATTACAAAGCTCGCCTCGACAGTCTCCCGCCCGGACCGCTTTATCGGGATGCACTTCTTTAACCCGGTTCCGCTGATGACCCTCGTGGAGATAATCCGCGGGCTGCAAACCAGCAATGCTACCCACGCAGCGGTAGAGGCTCTAGCAAGGGTGCTGGGCAAGTACCCAATCACTGTACAGAACAACCCCGGCTTCGTCGTCAACCGCATTCTTTGCCCAATGATCAACGAAGCCTTCTGCGTCCTTGGAGAAGGCCTTGCTTCCCCTGAGGAAATCGACGAGGGCATGAAACTGGGATGCAACCATCCAATCGGTCCGCTGGCATTGGGGGACATGATTGGGCTCGATACTCTTCTAGCCGTGTTGGAAGTGTTGTACCGAGAATTTGCAGATCCAAAGTATCGTCCCGCCATGCTGCTGCGTGAGATGGTGGCGGCGGGATATCTCGGGCGCAAGACAGGACGTGGGGCCTACGTCTATAACCTGTAACACCGCTGGAGCAGTAGCTCATTCCCCCTACGAAGTAATCCTCTTTTTGCTTCGCCGCCAGCCATGATTTGTGCGGCGAAAATTGATGTACTGGAGAAAAAGTATGACGCGCGAAGTCGTGGTAGTAAGCGGGGTTCGTACCGCAATTGGAACCTTTGGTGGCAGCCTGAAGGATCTCCCTCCGACTGAACTAGGTGCAATCGTCGTCCGCGAGGCCTTGGCCCGCGCGCAGGCTTCTGGCGACGATGTTGGCCACGTCGTCTTTGGCACCGTTATCCAAACCGAGCCGAAAGACATGTATCTGGGCCGTGTCGCTGCGGTAAACGGCGGCGTCTCCATCAACACGCCGGCCGTGAACGTCAACCGGCTGTGCGACTCAGGGCTTCAGGCCGTTATCAGCGCCGCTCAGAGCATCCTTCTCGGCGATGCAGACGTCGCAATCGCTGGCGGCGCCGAAAGTATGAGCCGTGCGCCGTACGTGACTTCGGCGGCCCGCTGGGGCGCACGCATGGGTGATACCGGACTGGTCGACATGATGCTCGGGGCGCTGCACGACCCCTTCCATCGAATGTAAGCGAGTCGCCAGCACCGTCTGTACCGTTTAGTAGAGTGGCGCCAAAGTAGTTCCCACCAAATAGTGATGGGAACTACTTTGTCACAGTCACAGGAAGTACCAGTCGCCGGCAGTCGCAAAGGCCGGCCGAACCACAGCGAGGAATTCAAGCGGCGGTTGGCAGCCGCTGCGTGTGAGCCGGGTGTCTCGGTATCTAAATTGGCGCGCGAGCACGGCATCAACGCGAACATGCTGTTCACCTGGCGCCGACGCTATCGAATGGAGCAGCGCCAGGAAGCCGCTGTGTTGTTACCGGTGACCATTGAACACCCAAGCTCGCCACCCGGTCCGATGCCGATGAGTCCGGCCGCTGCGGTTTGCGAGCCGACGCCGCCGCACGGCGCCATTGAGATCCGTTTGGGCCGAGCGGTGATTCGCATTGAAGGGGCAGTCGACCCGACCACGTTGCGTACGGTACTGGACCGTTTGACGCCATGATCGGGTTGCCGGCGGGAACACGCATCTGGATCGCTGCAGGCGTGACCGACATGCGCTGTGGATTCAACGGGCTCGCAGCGAAGGTGGAGGCGGCTCTGGAGGAGAGCCCGTTCTCCGGCCATGTCTTCGTCTTCCGCGGCAGGCGCGGCAACGTCATCAAGGTGTTGTGGTCAACGGGCGATGGGCTTTGCTTGCTTTCGAAGCGCCTGGAGCGTGGACGTTTCGTCTGGCCGCAGGCCGACAGCGGCAAGATCCACCTGACGCAAGCGCAGTTGTCGATGCTGCTAGAGGGAATTAACTGGAAGCAGCCAGAGCGCACCTGGCCGCCATTATCGGTGTTGTAAACCTTGCGGCATGTGCGTAAACTGCCGCGCATGCCAATCGACCCCAGCGACCTTCCCGACGATATTGAGGCCCTGAAGGCGTTGGTGTTGGCACAGCGGGAATCGATCGCACTCATGGAACGGGCCTTGGCGGTCCGTTCCATGGAGATTGAGCAGCTAAATCTGCAGATCTCAAAGCTAAGGCGGATGCAGTTTGGCCAGAAGTCCGAGAAGCTGGATCGACAGATTGAACAGCTCGAGACGCGACTGGAAGATCTGCTGGCCGAGGAAGGTGCGGCCGACACCGAAGCCGGTCCGCAGGCACCCCCTCCAGTCCGGAAGAAAGCGGTACGCAAGCCGTTGCCGGAGCACCTGGAGCGGGAGGAGCGCATTCTCGAGCCCGAAACCGAAGCCTGTCCAGAGTGCGGCGGTAAGCTCAAGCCGCTGGGCGAGGACATCTCGGAGCAACTCGATATCATCAGCAGTTCATTCAGGGTGATACGGCAGGTGCGGCGCAAGAAGGCCTGCGCCTGTTGTGATTGCATCGTCCAGGCTGAAGCGCCAAGTCGGCCGATTGAGCGCGGCATTGCCACGGCGGGGCTGCACGCTCACATACTGGTTGCCAAATACGCTGATCATCAACCGCTGTACCGCCAAGCCGCGATCTATGCCCGGCAGGGCGTGGATCTGGACCGCACGACCATGGCTCGCGGGGTCGGCGCTTGTGGTGCACTGGTACGCCCGCTGGTCGAGGCCTTGCACCGATACGTGATGATGCCCGGCAAGGTTCACGCGGACGACACGCCGCTGCCGGTGCTTGCGCCAGGTAAGGGGCAGACCAAGACGGGAAGACTATGGGCCTACGTGCGGGACGATCGCGCATCGGGTTCGGATGCTGCGCCGGCGGTCTGGTTCGCCTACACACCAAATCGCCAGGGCCAACATCCCCAGGCGCATCTGGCCGGCTTCCGCGGCATCCTGCAGGCAGACGCGTATGCGGGCTTCAACGCTGTTTTTACCGATGGCAGTGTGCGCGAGGCAGCTTGTATGGCCCACGCGCGCCGTAAGGTGCACGATCTGCATGTCCGCAAGGCAACGCCGACCACCACGGAGGCATTGCGCAGGATCGGCGAGCTCTATACCATCGAAGCGGAAATCCGGGGTAAGCCACCTGCGGTGCGTCAACAGGTGCGGCAGCAAAGATCCCGGCCCCTATTGGACAGCTTCGAAGTGTGGTTGCGAGAGCGGCTATTGACGCTCTCGACACAGTCGGAAACGACCAAGGCCATCAATTACATGCTGAACCAGTGGCAAGCACTAATCCACTACTGTGATGATGGCCTGGCAGAGATAGACAACAACATCGCAGAGAATGCGCTGCGCGGTGTCGCGTTGGGTCGGAAGAATTTTTTATTCGCCGGCGCCGACAGTGGCGGCGAGCGTGCGGCCGCCATGTACTCGCTCATCGGGTCCTGCAAACTCAACGGCATCGATCCCGAGGCCTATCTGCGTCACGTCTTGGCCCACATCGCCGATCATCCGGTCAACCGGATCGACGAACTCATGCCGTGGAACGTCGCCCCTCAACTGGCGTTGCAAGCCTAAAGCAGGACCATTCCTGTCTCGTCGTCAACCACGGTGCTGGCGATGCGCTTACCATCGAATTCACATGGGCATCACTGCAGAAAACGTTGCCCAAGAGTACGGCATTTCGCGCGCCCAGCAGGACGAAACTGCGCTGGAATCGCATCGTCGTGCTTCGGCTGCTATCAAGGCAGGGTACTTCAAGGATCAAATTGTCCCGGTCGTCATTAAGGGCCGCAAGGGCGACGTAATCTTCGATAGCGACGAGCATGTCCGCCATGATGCCACCCTGGATGACATGGCCAAGCTCAAGCCTGTATTCGTCAAAGAGAATGGCACCGTTACCGCAGGGAATTCCTCTGGGCTAAATGACGCTGCAGCTGCGGTTGTATTGATGGAGCGCACGGAAGCAGAACGACGTGGCCTTAAGCCCCTTGCCCGCCTGGTCTCTTACGGCCACGCCGGCGTAGATCCTAAGATGATGGGAATCGGGCCTGTACCAGCAACGAAGATCGCTCTCGAACGAGCCGGACTTCAAGTGTCGGATCTGGATGTAGTCGAGGCCAATGAGGCCTTTGCCTCACAGGCTTGCGCTGTGACCAAGGAGCTCGGCTTGGATCCAAGCAAGGTCAATCCCAATGGATCAGGCATTTCCCTCGGGCACCCTATTGGCGCGACGGGCGCTTTGATCACGGTTAAAGCAGTGCATGAACTGCAGCGTGTGCAAGGCCGTTACGCACTTGTCACGATGTGCATCGGCGGTGGTCAAGGCATTGCGGCAATCTTTGAGCGCATCTAAAGCCTTTCCTCTTTGCCGCCTTGAGTAGCAACGCTAACAGGCTGTCGAAAAGCACTTCGCCATGTAGGACATTTGCACTCAACAGCCTGCTAGACTGCCTGTTCAGTTCGCTGGTCGCTGGGAGCTGATCCGGTCCACCTTTTAAACGCCTTGCGGAAGTTTGACGCGTCGGAAAACCCTAGTCGCTCGGCGATCTGCTCGATGGTCATAGATGTGTGCTCAAGATACTGCCGCGCGAGACGCAATCGGACGTCGTCGACAATTGCTTGATATGACGTTCCTTCGGCAGACAGACGCCGATACAGCGTGCGCACCGACACGCCCATACGTTCGGCAAGTCCATCAACGTTCTCGAAGCGCCCGGGCTGATTAACTAGAAAAGCGCGAATTGAGGGTATCAGATCTGACTCATTTTCGACCCCTGCGAACATCTCATCGCAGAGATTCTGACACATGAGCGCGGTCATCGGATTGGCATTTGGCAACTCCAGCTCCCTCGCCTTTGCGTCATAGTGCCATTCCATGACATCGCAGCCAAACTCGACTGGGCAACCAAACATCTTTGAGTACGCTCTCCAATGAGCCGGCGCCGGATACGGAAACAGCATACGTACGGAAGGAACGGGCGCCTCCAACGCACGACTGAGGAGCGAATTGTTGGAACTGCGCCAAAATTCGGCTACGAAGGGTAGTAAGTCGCCGACCGACCACGGATCGTGACTCTGAAAAATGCCTACTTCACCCTCAATGCGCGAGCTGATCTGTAACACCGGCCCCGCCGCGTGTTGTAAGTACTTCATGCAAATATCGAGCGCTGCACCCAGGGTGCGGCTGCTCGCAATTGCGTACCCATAAATTCCAAAGCCGCTGATACGCTGTCGCGCGCCAGCTAACAACCCAACATCAGGGCGTGTAGCGAGACGGTAGGCATTGCGATAGATGCCAATCCGCTGATGACGCGAAATCAGTGACCGCGGTTCCTCGAACTGCTGTAGCCGCACTCCGGTACCTGCTAGCACTTGGCGCGCAGGAACCCCCTCACTTTCCAATTCAGTAAGGAGTGACTTGAGATCGAATAGCACCATCGTAGGCGCATGAAGGCCACTAAAGTTGCCGACAAGCACGTCGGTGCTCGAGGGGGTAGGAACTGAGGCCATCGATTGGCTCCTGTCATCTTATGACCTCATGATGGCAGAAAATGACTCCCTATTCAACCTGGATCTACCAGGCGAACGACGTTGAGTGCCGTTGGAATGGCACGCAGTGTGGTTGCATCCCAGCTCGTTCCAGTTTCTTCGGATCCACATCCCATCTAAACGCCCGCGCAGGGCGGTACGCGGAGCATTCGCGTGATGCACTATTCAAAGCGCTGACACAAAATCACCGCATCGTTGGCAGAAGGCGACCTCACTTACTGGGCAAAGGCCTCTGATAATTAAGGCACGGAGACGGATTGCGACATGACGGCGTTGGCGCGAGCGAGGAGTGTTTCGGTAGGGCAGTTTCACTTTTTCGCTCGGAGGTATGTCCACGCTTGAATGGAGTCGGAGTGCTTCAGGAGACTTTCATTAAGCACCCTTATCCGATCTACGCGTGATCGCGCTGGATTTATTGTCAGCCGCTCGTCTGCTGGCGTTCCGCTGAGGCCACCTGATCTCTTTGCGGGAGTCGATAGATGCAATGCGACTGGCGAGTTGGCCCTGTTGCAGCGCGGTCGATTCAATCTTACGTCGTCGCGCCGGTCCCACGACCGACTGGTTCTTTTTCCATGACCAAGCGCGCTCGACCATATGATGGCCCAAACATGGGCTGAAAATTCCCTTGTCTACCTGTAGAGGAATCCATGCCAGTAGTTGAATTCGTGAAAGACGGTAACGTCGGCATCGTGACGCTTGCCAAGCCTCCCCACAACCTGATGGATCAGACGCTGATGTCGGAACTGATGGCCGCGTACGAACAGGCCGTTGAGGAGGGATGCCGCTCGATCCTCCTGCGCAGTTCTATGCGTCATTTCTGTGCCGGTGCTGACACAAACGCAGTCAATTCCGACCGGATGGATACCAAGCGTATGGAGACGGCCTGGAACGCACTCGAGAACGTTCCTCTTCCTACAGTAGCTGCGGTGCATGGCGCAGCGCTCGGTGGCGGCTTTGAACTGTCCCTGCTGTGCGATTTTATTGTTGCCGCGGATACAGCGTCATTCGGATTTGCAGAGGCCACGCTCGGCCTGCTTCCGCTCTTTGGCGGAATTCAACGTGTGACTGAGCGGGCGGGTGTCGCGCGAGCGAAGGAAATGGGGATGTTCGCGCGTCGACACGAGCCGCGTGCACTGGAACGCTGGGGGATTATCAACCTCGTCGTGGAAGAGAGCGACCTGAGCAGCGCGTCCCTGTCCTTTGCCCGGCAGCTCGCCGCCGGTCCGACGATTGCACTGGGTGGAATCAAGCGACTGGCCAACGTCACTGCTCGCCATGGTATTGCGGCGGCGGACGCCATCCAGGAGGAAGTGAACAGTGTGATGTGGGAGAGCCAGGACCAGAAGCGCGGCCTGACTGCATTCCTCGCTACCGGGCCGGGCACTGCCGTCTTCGAGGGGAATTGACATGAGTACCGCACCTCTCGCCGGCGTAAAAATCGTCGACTTTACCCGTGTTCTCTCGGGCCCTAGCTGCACCAAGGCGCTGGGTGATCTGGGCGCGGAAGTCATTAAGGTGGAGCCGCCCTCGGGCGATGTTGGGCGTGCAGGCGTACCGCACGTTGGGCCGATGTCGCTTTACTACGTGCAACAGAACGCAGGTAAGCGAGTAATCAGCCTCGACCTGAACTATTCCGAGGCACGCCAAGTAGCTATCGAACTGTGCCAGGATGCGGACGTCATTGTCGAAAACTTCAGGCCTGGAACCCTGAACCGTTTTGGGCTCGCGTATGAAGACGTCATCCAGTTCAATCCGAGGGTTGTGTATGTGTCGATTACTGGTTACGGTCAGACCGGGCCGTGGCGCAACCGACCTGCTTATGCCCCGACGGTTCATGCGGAGACGGGCTTGACCCATATGCTGGAGCAGCACTATGCGGGTGCAATGACAGAGTTGCGCAACGACGCTTGCAGTCACGCAGATGTGTACACCGGTCTGCAAGGGGTCATTGCGGTTTTGGCTGGTCTGCAACACCGGTCGAAAACCGGCGAAGGCCAGCATGTGGACGTCTCCATGGCTGCGACGATGCTCTCAGTCAATGAGCGCGCCGGTGCGCTGTTGTCGGGCATCGATGTAAACGACGAGCCATATGCACTTAGCGCTAACGAGTCGCCGATCATCGAATTGCCAGATGGCAGCCGCCTCACCCTGTCGGGCAGTCCTGTCTTCACGCCCACCTTCCGTCGCTATTGCTCAATGATGCGGCGTCCCGACTTGCTTCAGGACCCGCGCTATGCAAATGCGACCCTCCGCCGCGAGAACCTCGCAAGCCTAATGCAAGAAGTGCGAGCCTGGATCCTGACGTTCTCTGATCTCGAGTTGCTCCAGGCTCAAGTGAGCGAGGCGAGTCTTGCAATTGGCGTTGTACGTAGTGTCAACGATCTGGCGTCGTCGGAATGGGCGAAAGATTGGGGCGCAATCGTGGAAGTAGATGACCGCGCGGGCGGCAAGGTCCGCATGCCCGGCCGGCCTTGGCGATTCAGTCGTTCCGAGTTGCCTGCACCGGGAGTGCCGTACTTCCAAGGAGAGTGCAACGCCGAGATCATGGAAGAGATCGGTATTCACAAAGACGAAGTCGAAGAACTGAAGAAGCGCCGTATCTTGCTGAGCCGCCGCAGCCTGGTCGCCACTTTCGACTAACTTTCTTTTGAATTGGGGGGGCGGCATGACCCGTTTGATTGTTGCCTCCCAATCGGTCGGTTCAAACCACGGAGTAAAAATTCATGAGCGCACAAACTAACCTCGCCCCGGCCGATGCCTTGTTCCAGCGGGTCAAGCTTGGGAAATTGGACTTGGCCAACCGCATGGCTATGGCACCGATTACGCGTAGCCGGGCAGACGATGACCTCGTGCCTACCGACTTGATGGCTGAGTACTACGGCCAGCGTGCGAGCGTGGGTCTGATCATCGCCGAAGCTACACAAGTATCAATCACAGCACAAGGCTACAGCCATACGCCCGGCATTTACACCCCTGCGCAGATCGAGCTTTGGAAGAAGGTGACTGATGCGGTGCATGCACAGGGCGGCCGCATTTTTCTGCAGATCTGGCATACCGGTAGGAAGTCGCACACGCATTTCCAACCGAACAATCAAGCGCCAGTCGCTCCTTCGGCTATCGTCGCAAAGTCTCAAATCTACATCACGGGTTCGGGATTTCAGGATTGTTCACCCCCACGTGCTCTCGAAATCGATGAGATCACCGGCATCGTCGAAGACTTCCGACAGGCAGCGGCGAACGCCATTCTCGGGGGCTTCGATGGCGTGGAACTCCATGGCGCCCATGGCTACCTCCTTGACTCCTTCCTTCGCGATGGTACGAACAAACGTACAGACGCTTATGGCGGCAGTATCGAGAACCGTGCGCGCTTTCTCCTGGAAGTCGCCGCCGCAGTTGTCGACGAGATTGGGGCAGATCGAGTTGGTGTACGGCTGGCGCCAGTATCGCCTGTAAACGACGCGGTAGAGAGCAACCCGCAGCCGCTGTTCGAGCATGTCGTCCGTGAACTAGAAAAGCTGCATCCCGTGTATCTTCACATTGTTGAGGGCCATACAGGCGGTCCACGCGATAACGTACCGTTTGACTATGAGGCGTTGCGAAGCTTGTACAGCGGTGTCTGGATGGTGAACAACGGCTATACAAAGGAGATGGCGGAAGACGCCATCCGTACCGGTCGCGCTGACATGGTGTCGTTTGGTCGCATGATGATCACCAACCCAGATTTGCCGCGACGCTTCCGGGAAAACCACCCCCTCAACAAGCCCTTCGAGGACGCTCCGCCCTATGGCGGAACTGGGCGTCATGGCTACGTCGACTATCCATTCGTCGACTGACCTACAAATGCATTTGGTGGATGTCTGCTCACTGCCCTGAAACGATCGAAGGGGCGTTGGCGGCAGACGTCCACTACGGCAGCCGACAAGTTCCACTGCGATCTACTTGCCCCCGGCTGTCGTCGAGAAGAATCTTCCTTATTTTCGTGTTGAAATCGGATCGAGGACTAATACCGCTTATCGACAGGTATGAATCAAGAGATCCTCTGGCCAAACGCGGGGTTTTGGCCGTTTCGACTCCACGGGATTTGTTGATCCGTTTCCAAAAAATATGGAATCGCACTTCTGTTAAATAGATGGTAGAAATCTACCCCCATGAATAACGATTTTCATGTTCTACGGAGTCATCATTCATTGAAGGCTCCGAGTGGGACGGCTATAAAAAAGGAGATTTTAACGGATTATTCAGCGCAGTTATGAGCGATTCTCGCTCTATTAAAGCAAGCGCCCAAAACGAGGTGCAAAGATAGAAATCAATGAGGAGACGTAAAATGAAGAAGATTTCGTCAAAACGAACCCTTCGCGTTGTAGCCGGTGCGATGTTCGCATCTGCAACTGTTTTTCTGACTGCGACGCCGGCACTGGGGCAGGCCAACAAACCAATCGTGATGAAGGTTGCGTTCCCGGCCGGAGGCCCCACCGATACCTCCGCGCGTCGGATACAGGCACCGCTTCAAACCTTGCTAGGTCAGGCTGTGATTGTCGAGAACCAGCCCGGAGCGGGTGGCTCCATCGCTGCCGTCAGTGTAAAAAACGCGCCGGCCGATGGCGGAACTCTTCTGGCGGCTGCAGGCAATGATCTTATCCTTGCTCCGCTTGCGATCTCGCAGGCACGATATAAAGCGGAAGGGTTCAAACTCCTGGCTCCGCTCGGCGACTCCGACGTCGTCTTGGTTACAAGCAAAAAGCACAACTTTACAGGTATCGATGAGCTAATCGAGCATAGCCGTCGGGATCCAAAGGCTTTCAGTATTGGGACTTGGGGGTATGGTTCGTCGACCCACATTGTTGCGGCAGACTTTGGCGAAAAGATCGGCGTGCAGTATCTCACTGTGCCGTACAAGGGTGCGGCGCCACAGGTTCAGGCCTTGCTGAGTCAGGAGATCGACTTTGCGTTCTTGTCATTCTCTGGAAATGTGGCGGAGCTCATTCGTACGGGTAAGGTCCGAGTGATTGGGGTGGCGAGTCAGAAGCGAAATACGCACTTGCCAAACGTTCCAACCCTCAATGAGGGGAAGTATCTCAAAAACTTCTTCCACAACATTTGGGGAGGTATCTTCGTTCCCGCCAACGTACCCGACGCTGTGGCTATCAAGCTAAATAAGAGCATTACTGAGGTGACACAGCGCGATGACTTCAAGCGCTATCTCCACGATACAGCAGCTCTGCCACTTCAACCAATGACACTGTCGGAGGCTGCATCGTTCTATCAAAGTGAACTTGAGAAGGTTCAGAGGATTGCGCGAAATATTAATTTGGAACCCCAGTAAGCGGGCCTATTTTCTTACAAGAGAGTTTCCATGCGGGAATGAGTCGTCCCGTATGGAGACTGTCTGCAGAGCGACGCAATCTAGGGCAATACGGATATCAAACGATGTAAGCAGGAAGGTCCGTGTAGTGCGACGCCGGATGGGTGTGCCGCAGGCGGTCGACGTTGAGCCATCCGAGGACACAGCGCCTTTGTATGGCTATGAAGGTCAGCGTCCTAGATCGCTAGCTCCAGTCGACAATTGCATACGAGAGGCTGGCTCAATGTTACGTCCGCCTTTTGGACCCCGTAGCATTGGACGAAGCGATCTCACATGCCGGTCGATCTCGAGCCCAATGACTTTTCGGTTAATACGCCCGTAACGGGTCTATTGGGTTGGCAGAACTATGCGGGGAGAGCAATGCGACCACAGTGGATCTACGGATTCCGCCGGCAGCCTGAAACCCGGCAGACGGGGGTGTCGCTTACCCGTCGCGGGCGGCCAAACTGCCTGCGTCCCGCCCTCCGACCCGCAGCATGCTAAATATCAGCCATATCTACGCTTTCCTAGAATTGCTGGAGAAGCGCAATTTCCATGCAGCGGCCGAAGGTCTGCATCTGACGCAATCTGGCCTTTCACGAAGGATCAACGCCATAGAAGAGCGCGTGGACCAGCGCCTTTTCGAGCGAACGACCCGGCTGGTGCGTCCGACTCGGGCGGCACTCACGCTGGCGCGCCACTGGAGCGAAGCGCTCGCACACTACCAGGCGGGTCTGGCGGAAGTCAGTTCGCCGGACTTCGATCTCAGCGGACCATTCCAGCTCGGCGTCAGCTCGACTTCACGCTGGGGCGAGTGGGAGAACCTGAGCGACGAGTTCGCCAAGGCGTTTCCCAACGTAACAGTGCGCATCGAATACATGCCTTCCCAAGACGTCGCATTCTGCGTGCGCAATGGAGTCCTCGACCTGGGTTTCTGCAGCGGCCCCGTCTATGATGACAAGCTGGGCTTGATCCGGATCGAGCAGACCCGCTACTGCGCGCTGGTGTCGGAGCGGCATCCGCTTGCGGAGCGCCCGAAGCTGGAGCTGAAGGACCTGAACCACGTGGCGCTGAGCTTGGTGAGTGCGAAGACGTGGCCGCGCGTGCGCGATCAGCTTGATGAACGCCTTGCGAAGCAAGATGCGGACATCACTGTGGGATATGAGAGCAGTTTCCTGGAAATCGTGCTCAAACATATCATCGAGCACGATGGCATCGGCATCCATCCGCTTGGCAAAAATTTCGTGCTACCACGAGGCGTGAACCTGGTGGGCATTTCCGACCTCGACCTCGTACTGGAAAATGTCTGCATCTGGCGCAAATCCAACACGTCGCCGATCGTGCGCAGCATGATCAACCTGTTGCGACGAAAATACAGCGATGGACCGAGGCAGCCGGTCTAGGCGGCAACAACGAACGTCGCGCCTCCGGAACAGCGAGACTAAGCCCCTGCCGTTACTTTAAGCAAATCTGGACATTACCTAAGGAATCGCTGATCAATGAGGTTTGCGCTTGATGTTGCACAAGCCAAGGACTTCAGTTTTCGCAATGCGGGAGAGATTGATCGATTCAAGCCGTCTTTCTCGCGTTTCGCACCCTTCCCGGCCGCGCTTCGCGCGCTCAGGACGGCTTGCTCCCCTCTGAGGCCAACAACAGCTTCCTGGCGAACACCAGATTCGCCAGACCAAACAAGCTGAACAACTGCGCCGTGTTCTTGACCAGGCCCTTGTAGCGAACCTTGCGATGACCAAACAGATTCTTGATGACGTGGAACGGATGCTCTACCCGCGCCCGAATCTGGGCCTTGGCCCGCTCGACGGCGATCACCAAGTCCTTGACGGTTCCGTCACGCATCGCCTTGATCTTTCCGCGCTTGACTGCCACCTGCCATTTCACGGTCTTGCCTTGCATCTCCTCGCGCTTGTCCACGCCCGTGTAGCCCGCGTCGCCAAACGCATGCTCCTCGTGACCATGCAGCAACGCATGCGCCTGCGACACGTCCGACTCGTTGGCCGCTGTGCCCACGACGCTGTGTACCAGCCCAGAGGCAGCATCCACGCCGACATGGGCTTTCATACCAAAGTGCCAAGCATTACCTTTCTTGGCCTGGTGCATCTCCGGATCGCGGCTCTTCTGCTTGTTCTTGGTCGACGGTGGCGCCTCGATGATGGTGGCATCCACGATCGTGCCTTCCTTCATCATCAGTCCCCGCTCGCACAGCATGATGCCGATCTCGTCGAACAGCGTTCGCGTCAGTTCATGCTCGACGAGCAGGCGGCGAAACTTCAGCAGCGTGGTCGCGTCTGGCACCGCCTCGACTGCGAGGTCGATCCCGGCGAACGCCCGCATCGCCATGCTGTCGTACAGCGCGTCTTCCAGGGCCTCGTCAGACAGCCCGTACCACTGCTGGAGGAAATAAATGCGCAGCATTCGCTCCAGGCCGATCGGCGGCCGTCCACGTTTGCCCTTCGGGTAGTACGGCTGGACCGCCGCAATCAGGCGCGCCCACGGCACCACGCTTTCCATCTCCGTCAGGAAGCGCTGGCGGCGCGTCACACGCTTATTGCCGTGGCTTTCCGCTTCCGCAAAACTGATCTGTCGCTTCATCACAGGAGCTGAATCATGGACACCCTTCTGACAACGCGCTCGTCCAATGCCTCGATGACTCGCGCACTGATTTAATCAGCGATTCCCTAAGAGGCGCAAGGCGAACGGTCGTCCTTCCTGGAGGGCGAAGCCGGAGGGCTTCGGGCAACGGTGCTGACGCCTTGCCACGTGGATGCGCGACCGACTGCGAGCCATTGCTCGCGCACCAGACTCCTGTACGCGGTATGAACCTCGCCCCAGGCACCTTGTCGCGATCTGCGGTCTTTCCTTACAGGTAACCGCAGGACGTCATGGCATCCTCGCACGTTCAGACAACTCCTGTCCGCGGCGGGCAATCACATCCGCTGCGGCAGCATGCACGGTCCAACCTCGTCGTGCGGCGTACTTCACTGTCGCGATCTTCGACGTGTAGGCAGGATTGATCAAAATGAGTTCGACGCCAGCCCGGTGGCATTTGGCCCTTGCTCACACTCATGCCAGTTGCGCATCAATAATCTCCGTTCTGTCATTGGACTGGGGCGGGCCCGCCATGAAATAGTTTTGCCCTGCGGTCGCTCCGATGATTGTCCGCCTCTCAGCTCGCCCGCAAAAAACCCGGCCGAGGCAGCGCAAAGGCGCGACGTGTGGCCGCGCACAACCCATGACAAAAAGAATGAGGAAACACGAACGATGAGAGTCAAAGCCCTACCCGTCCTGATCGCGAGCCTGGCATTGTTTGCGCCCGCCACCCACGCCCAGACCAGTGTGGTCCTGTACGGTGCAATCGATAACAACATCGAATACGTCAGCAACCTAGGCACCCAGGCGCCGTCGGCTGCCAACGGTTTCAACGCTGGGCCCGGTGGCAACGCCGTCCGGCTGACTTCCGGCGCGCTGTCCGGCTCGCGCTTCGGCCTGCGTGGCACCGAAGACCTGGGCAGTGGCATGAAGGCCCTCTTCGTACTGGAAAATGGCTTCGGCAGCGATGACGGCAAGTTGCAACAAGGCGGCCGCATCTTTGGGCGGCAGGCGTATCTCGGTCTCGACCACGCTAGCTTTGGCCGGGTCACTTTCGGCCGACAGTACTCCACGATGTTCTCCGCCCTGGCCAACTTCTCGCCTACGGCATATGCCAGCCAGTACGAGCCGCTCGTGGCTCAGTTGGGGCTCGACGCACGCTCCGACAACACCGTCAAGTACAGCGGCACTTTCGGTCCGGTGGGCGCGATCGCACACTGGTCCTTTGGCACCGGCGTAACAGGCAACGGTGAGGTGCCGGGTCAGTTCCGCCGGGACACCGGCTACGGCACCGGCCTGACCTACGCTTCCGGGCCCGTCGGCGCTGCAGTAGTCTACAGCCAGTTCAATCCGACACTGAACGCCGCCGGCGCCACCGGCACGTTCAAAAAAGCCGCCGTGGCCGCCAGCTACGCCGTTGGTAACGCCAAGATTATGGGCGGCTATCGCTGGGGCCAGAACAAGGCACCGGACAGCAGCCTGCTCCTGCGCGACGACTACTACTGGGCCGGTCTGGTCTACCAGCTCAGCGCACCGCTGGCACTCACGGTCGCCTATTACTACGATGACGTGAAGAAACTGGCTGGCACCAATATCAAGAACCCTTGGCAAGTTCTCTTCGTGGCGGACTACAGCCTCAGCAAGCGTACTGACCTGTACCTCAGTACTGCCTACGTGCGCAACTCCGGCCTGAACTTCGACACCTCGGCCATCAGCTTCGCCAACGGCTATTTCCTTGGCGCCGGCAAGGACAACATGGTCGGCGTAGCCCTTGGTATCCGTCATATTTTCTGACGCCCGGACACGCTACACGCCAGCCGCCCCACACCGCCAATACCTTCATTGGAGTTCATTGCCATGAACGTCGTGCCTCACCGTACTGCCCGCCGCCGCTTCCTTCTGCTTGCGCCGCTGGCACTGTCATTGTCCGTCGGACTAGACTGCGCCCGCGCCGAATCCGACGCCGCATTCCCCTCCCGACCCATTCGCATCATCACACCGTTCCCGGCGGGTGGGTCCACCGACAACTTCCTCCGCCCAGTGGCCCTACGTGTCGGCAAGAAGCTCGGTCAGCCCGTGGTGATTGAGCCGCGCCCCGGCGGCAATACCATCATCGCGTCCAGTGCCGTGGCCAAGAGCGAACCCGACGGCTACACGCTGCTGATCGGCGTAAATACACTGCTCACCAACGCCGCGTTATACCGCAAGCTCGGTTACAACACCGCCAATGACTTTACGCCGGTCGCTTATCTCGGCCAGGACGGGTTCGCCATTGCCGTGAGCGGAAAACTGCCCGTGAGTAATCTCGCGGGCCTGATCGCGCTGGCCAAGGCGAAGCCGGGCAGCCTCACCTACGGCACCTCCACGACCGGTGGCAGCAACCACCTCGGCGCTGTGATGCTCGAACAAATGGCCGGCATCAAGCTGACCCAGGTGCCGTACAAGGGCGGCCCGACGCTGCTCAACGACCTGGGCTCAGGCATCATCGACTTGAATTTCGACAGCTACAACGCTTTCACTTCGTTGCTGCCGAGCGGCCGCGTCAAGATTATCGCCCAGACAGGAAGCAAGCGAAGCCCGAGTATGCCTGGTATCCCGCTGGTCTCCGAAACTCCCGGGATGGAGAAGTTCGCTGTGGGGTTCCACGTAGGCCTCTACGCGCCGACTGGCACGCCTAAACCGGTCTTGACCAAGCTCAACCAGGCCTTCCGGGAAGCCGTGTCCGAGGAGAGCAAGAGCAACTCAGCGGTCATCAACCTGGCCCCACTGGATCTCGATGTTGATGAATCTTCCCGCTTCTTCCATAAGGAATTGGCGTTCTGGGCAGATGCTGTGCGTCGCTCGGGCGTGACCATCGAGGAGTAACACGGTGTCACAGCAAGTTGGGAAGCACCCGTCGTATTTCGCCAAGCAACGCCCGACGCCGTCTGCACAGTCTTTGCGGCGGGCGGCGCTACGCTGACGTATTGGGTGTCGGAACAGCGTGCCAACCGCAGCGCACGTCCGTTGTGCAGCCTCGGCTTGCGCAACGGAGGCTCGCTGGTGTTCTGCTTGGACAATGACCAGTCCTTCCTTACAACTTGCACTGGCCGCCCAGCACGTCGGCGTCTACTTCACGCCAGTCTCCACTTGCAGCACGACGGAGGAACTGGCGCACTTCGCCACCGGCAGTGGCTCCGGCGTGCCGGCGCTCTCGGCCACCAAGGCTGAGGCACCACCAACTCTGGATGCCCTTATCGAGGACCGGGTACATCCCATGGCTTGCGGCGAAGACCTGGAGGGATACCCGAGTTGGGGCGCCGCTGCCGCGGTCTGCACGGACACGCCGCTGACCGACCCGATCAGCGGCGAAGTCCTGCTCCACTCCTCCCACTCTGCCGGCAAGCCCAAGGGCATCGTGCGACCAGCGGCGTCCAGCGAATTCAATGCTTTCGATCAGCGCCACGCACTGGCGATGAAGCCTGCCGTGTCCGGCACCCCAACGGCGACGTCGGTGAACAAGTCAAAGCAGTACACCACGCTGTCAGCCCGCGGGATTCGGGGCCTCTGCTGGTGCAGGCGTTAGCGCGCTGCTGTCGCGAGAAGCTATCGGCGAACAAGTGCAACACCCGACAGGTCCGCACCGTCATCCGTCAATCAGGACCCAAGCCTGAGTGAGGGGATACCAGTCGTTCCAACTATAGAAAAACCAAACTCACGAGAGTGACCCATGATCGAACTCGCAGACATCTCGTCGCAGCTAGAGGGGACTTTGAAGCTGAAATTCCCGGTAGTCGGCTTGAAGCTTCTTGAAGCCGCAGACGATCTGGACAAGATTGCACGGCTGCGGCGCCCGACCGCCGTTCATACAATGGACCAGATTGTTGCCCAGGCTACCCGACTCGGCTGGACTGTTGGTATTACCGCCGATGATCTCGTCGGAGACCAATGCCGCAACGTGGTAGGCCTCGGAACGCCTAGCGCAGAATGGTCCACGGGTAAGCACATGGCAGGTGTGTGGTTTGCTACCGTTGAAGATGCATCGCGGCACCAAGCGTCTATGCATTGTGTCCCTGCTGGGCGTTACCGAGCGTTGATTGCGGCTCCTTTAAGGAAATGGTCGGGTCAGCAGACCGACATCATGGGCGTACCGGACATCGCTCTCTTCTATGCAACTCCCGGTGCAATGATGTACTTCATTAATGGCCTGCAGTGGAAAGCCTACAAGCGCTTTGACTGGAGCGTTGTTGGCGAATCATCGTGTGCAGACGCCTGGGGACGCGCATTGTGCACAGAAGAGCCGAGCCTCTCTATCCCCTGCTTTGCGGAGCGCAGGTACGGCGGAGTGCTTGATGAAGAAATGCTCATGGCATTGAAGCCCGGAGATATCGTTAGAGCGATTGAGGGTATGAAAGCGCTAGGGGAAAACGGGCTTCGTTACCCGTTCCCTGCCTATGGTATCCAAATGGACGTCCGAGCAGGAATGAGCGCCAGCTATCCAGGCAACGCGCGCTGAGCGGCCAACGCACATTCGTTGTGATCCGCCTGATCACACAGACACTTAAGACTCGAGCTCCCAGTTGCTACGTCGCTCTCGGCAGCTGAAGGATTTTCCCTGGGGAGATAAGGAAAAACGATGCACACCCATCAAAATACGCTGTTTGATTTCGATGAAATCATTGACAGGCGCAATACAAACTCTGCCAAGTGGGTAGCCGGTAAGCTGCGTCTGACCCCGGAACAGGTCGCAGCCGATCCGCTGCCGATGTGGCTTGCCGACATGGACTTTCGAGTTGCTGAGCCGATTGCTAAAGCGTTGCATCGCGCGATCGAAACGGGCGCGCTCGGATACGGTATTACGCCGGACGCCTATCTCGAGGCAGTCGTCGACTGGCAAGCCCGACGCTTTGGATGGCACGCAAAGCCAGAATGGCTCACGCGGTCCCCGGGAGTCGTCAGTGCGCTCAGCATGGTCGTCCAGGCGTTCACGCAACCTGGCGATCATGTGCTGATCCAGACGCCTGTTTATATTCATTTCCATCACGATGTGATCATCAACGGCAGGCGCGTCGCAAGAGCCCCACTCAGTCTCGACGAGACCGGCGTGTACCGGTTCGACCCCGAGGTCTTCGAAGCAGCCATTGTTCCAGGCACGAAATTGTTCATCCTCTGCAATCCGCATAACCCCACCGGCAATGTGTGGACACGAGATGAGCTGATGACGATGGCATCGATATGCGAGCGCCACGGCATTCTGGTTGTGTCCGACGAGGTCCATCAGGACCTGGTATTCGGAGATGGGCAACAGCACATCCCTTTCCCAAAGCTGGATCATGCTGCGGCCGAGAATTCGATCGTCTGCACCGCACCGAGCAAGACATTCAATATCGCGGGCCTGCAGTGCGCAAACATCTTCATCCCTAACGCTCGACTGCGTCAGGCATATCAAGCGCAGTGTGAAAGGAACGGCGTGTCGATTTCAAATACCATGGGCACCGCCGCCGGCGAGGCCGCATACCGATACGGCGAATCGTGGGTCGATGCCATGCTGGCTTATGTGAGCGACAATCACCGACACTTTGCAACGCAGGTTGAGAAGCTCGGCCTGCCGGTGAAAGTCACTCCAACGAATGCGCTGTACCTCGCGTGGATGGACTTCCGCAAGCTCAACATGCGCCCAGCGGATCTGCACGATTTCTTGCTGCGCAGCGGGCGCCTTTGGCTCGACTACGGACCAAAGTTCGGGCCCGAAGGCGAGGGATTCATGCGCATCAATTTGGCTTGCCCGCGTAGTGTTGTGGACGAAAGTCTGCGCCGGCTCGCGAATGTATTGCCGCGCTGAAGACGGCATTCCCGAACCTGCTTCCTGCACTGGATTCTATCCGTGCGCTCTGCAGGCCGTGTAGCAATAAGACGGCACCGGCGGGACTATCGGTCACCGCGCAGCGTTGCTACCACCTCTCGTGGAGGTGCTGCGCCGTCATTTCATGGCCGCATCGAAGCTGCACGCCGGCGATATGGCAGTCCCCATGCTTGCGCCGCAGTGCGCTCTGGTCATGAGACGAGACGCTGGCGTAGCAAATGGTCTTGCCGGCCGCAGACATCTGTGCCCGGCAAGCGGTTGGGACTGCCTCCGACGCATAGCGCCGATTGCCGCCCACGGTGCGCAGAGCAGGCAGCAGGCGGCCCTGGCAATGCCAATGCCGCAATGTGGCGGCGGCCACGCCGAGCGCAGCTGCCGCTTCATCGATTGATGGAAGTTTTGTTCCCGGTTTGATCATAACCGGGTATAGGCATGCGTTTTCAAACGCGCAAGATCAGGTTTGCGCAGCCTATCCACGACAGCTAGATACCCCTGCTGCGTTCCTTTTCGTCACTTCCATATTCTGATTCGGCTTGAGGCCTCCCAGATTGCATTGCGCATATGGATGCGCAAATAGCTTCGTTTGCCGGGTACTGTAGTAGCGGTACCCTAGCAGCCAATAATTGGTGCACGACACTTTGCTAGAGCTATAAGCCACATTACTCCCCGCACACCCCAATTCGGGCGACGCGGGGCCGCCGCCTTGTCGTCGAAACGGCAAAAATCAGATCGCGCGCTTATATAGCGCCATCAACGGCTAACGACTCACTTTCAAAGGGCCGTCAGTGACGGTGTGCACTAACCTCCTGTTCACAAAACTTTTCAAGATCGCCACAAACCAAGAAGTTACAAAGTGTAATTATCTCTATTACCGCTCATTGCATCATCACAACTTCAGAATGAATAGTAACTTCTTATGAACATCAATTATTCTCGTCGGAGATTTTGCGAAGCACTAGCGGTCACAACAGCGTCGCTAACGCTTCCATCCGCTCGCGCGGCAAAATTCCCTGAAAGGCCTATTAGAATCATTATTGGCTACGCTGCAGGAGGCGCGTCCGACTCCATTTCGAGAGAGTTCGCCGCGCGTCTGGCCCGCGAAATCGGGCAGTCTGTCGTAATTGATAATAAACCCGGGGCGGGACAGATCGTCTCGATGGTATCGGCGCTAAATAGTCCTCCCGACGGCTACACCCTTGTCGCAGGGAATCCTGGAAGTCATTCGATAAGCCCAAATCTTTATAAAAACCTGCCGTATGACCCTAGGCAATTCATTCCTGTATCACCTATTACTGCACAAGCCAATATTCTCGTATCTCTGCCGTCGTTCCAGGCATCGTCATTTTCTGAGCTTGTGAAGATATCGAGGAGTCGCAGACAGTCGCTGAATTACGCTTCGCTTGGAATCGGATCGGCCGCCCATCTCGCCATGGAGATGTTCAAGAGGAAAAGCGGCATTGAGGTACAGCACATTCCGTACAAGGGAGACTCGCCCCCCCTGCTCGCAATCAAATCCGGAGAGGTCGACTTGGGAGTGATCACGACCATCAGTGCGCTCCCGCGGATACGGGACGGTGAACTGAAGGGCCTGGGAGTATTCCAGAACAAGCCTGACCCGTATCTCCCTACCGTGCAAACCACCGCCCAGGCCGGGTATCCTGAGATTGACTTGCCTACATGGGCAGGTATCTTTGCCCCTCCAAAAACCCCGAAAGCTGTCGTCGATTACCTGCAAACCGCATCTCGCCGAGTGGTTGAGTCGCCTGAGTTTGCAACCTTTGCAGCATCGCGCGCCAGCCAGCCTCTTACGCTAGACTCCGGGGCATTTGCCTCGATGATCCAGAATCAGTCCCTTCAAATGCAGGAAATTATTCGAGCTATCAATCTTAAGCCGGAGTAGAGGCCGCCATCCCGAGCCGCGCACTGTGTTGGTAACTCGACGTCCAATTTTGAAAGTGTGCACAGCCAATTCGATCCCCCCTGCGGAAGCAAAAACCACACGCTCATTCTGATCGACGGTCGATCGAGAAGCTTCCTGACCGAAGTGGCGGGAGCGACGCGAACTATCTTTCATCCGCCTATGCTTTCCAAGATCGATCGCCCCCCCTAACTCTGTAGGCGCAACGCGGTTTGAATTATCGAGCGGGCGGCAAGGAATGGCATGCGCCGCTCCAGATGGCTGCGTATGCCCAGTGTGCGCCGGCGATCGTTAGGTGCCCAGCCGTATCGGTCCTGGCGCCTAGTCAAAGTTATCGCAAAACGTTCTGCCCCCATCGCGATGTGCGAAGCGTCGTCGTTCGAACGCACCATCGAGAATGGAAAGTGAATTTGGCTGCTTACTCTCAGAACTGCGTGTCGCTAAGGGTAAGATATCCGTCAGTGCCGCTAGCGGAGGTGATCGCCGCTTCGATTCCCGGCGCGCGTACGAGGATCTGGTTGGCAAAGAAATCAGCGGTGGCGATTTTTGCGCTGTAGAAATCCGGATCTTCGTCATGCTTCTCGATAGCGACGAGAAGCGACCGCGCCATCTGCCAACCGGTCAATACGATACCTGCCAACTTCAGATAAGCCACACTTACCCCGAACACCGCGTTGGCATCGGTGCGTGCGTTATTAACGACGAAATCCACCACTGAGGCCAGTGCGGTGTGCCCCGCGCTCAAGCGTGCGTACATCACGCTACATACCGGCTGCGCACCACGCATTGCCAGCGCAGCGAGCATATCGTCGATCTGGCTAAGGATCGCCCGTGCCGCCGCACCACCATCGCGTACAGTTTTACGGCCAACCAGGTCGTTTGCCTGGATGGCGGTGGTACCCTCATAGATGGGAAGGATTCGGGCATCTCGATAGTGCTGCGCCGCTCCTGTTTCCTCGATAAAGCCCATACCACCGTGAATCTGCACACCAAGGCTGGTCACTTCCACTGACATCTCCGTGCTCCATCCCTTAATGATAGGCACTAGGTATTCATAGGCGGCAGTATATTGGGCACGTGTTTCGTCCTCGGCTGCGGCATGCGCAATATCTGAGTAGCTGGCCGCCACCAACGCCAGAGCCCGCGCTCCTTCCGTCAGCGCGCGCATCTCGGTCAGCATCCGACGTACGTCGGGATGGCGGATGATAGGCACAGCCTCTTTTACCGAGCCATCCACCGGACGACTTTGGATGCGCTCCTTCGCGTAGGCTGCGGCCTGCTGGTAGGCCCGCTCGGAGACCGCAATGCCCTGCACCCCCACCGCGAAGCGCGCTGAGTTCATCATGATGAACATGTACTCCAGACCACGGCTCTCTTCGCCGACCAGATAGCCCACTGCGCCGCCGTTGTCCCCGAACTGCAATACGGCAGTGGGACTGGCCTTGATACCAAGCTTGTGCTCGATTGACACGCACTCGACATCGTTGCGCGCACCAAGAGAGCCATCGCTGTTGACCAGAAATTTGGGTACGAGGAACAGCGAGATTCCTTTCACGCCATCCGGAGCCCCAGGCGTACGCGCGAGCACCAAGTGCACAATGTTTTCCGCCATGTCGTGCTCCCCATACGTGATGAAGATCTTGGTGCCCGACACCTTGTAGCTATTATCCGCTTGGCGCTCAGCGCGCGTGCGTACAAGCGCCAGGTCGGATCCTGCCTGGGGCTCGGTCAAGTTCATCGTCCCGGTCCACTCGCCGGCGATTAAGCGCGGCAGGTAACGCTGCTTGAGCTCGTCAGAACCCGCGGTGAGTAGCGCCTCAATGGCACCATCGGTCAGCAACCCACATAGGCCAAAGGACATATTGGCAGCATGCAACATTTCGGTGCACGGCGTACCAATAAGCTTGGGCAGGCCTTGGCCGCCAAATTGAGTCGGATGGACGATACCTTGCCAACCACCTTCACCGAATTGGCGGAATGCATCTCGGAAACCCGCCGTAGTCCTTACCTCACCGTCATGCCAGCTGCTGGGTGCCTTGTCCCCAACGACGTTCAGCGGCGCAACCACCTCGCTGTGGAACTTCGCAGCTTCATGGAGAACAGCCTCGACCGTCTCAAGGGTGGCATCTTCGAAGCCAGGAAGCGTTGAAATCCTTGCCAGTCCGGCCAAATTCTGCATGGCGAACAGCATGTCTTTTGTTGGGGCGGTATAGCTCATTTTTTCCTTTGAAACCAGGAATGCGGTGCACTGGCGCATCGGCCCTGTGTTGCGACGTTAATTAAGGAATCGTAAGGTACGATGGAGAATAAATGATTACCAAAATCTGCCCATTTACTGACGAATCCCGCCACAATGACAAGCAAGTACACTTCACTCGACCGCGTATCTGTGTGAAAGTCGACAGAGCAAAACCATCCTGCCGCGTAGGAGAAGCCTGTTGGCTTCACACTCAGCCGCAAGTCGCGATCGAATCAGATGATTCGGCGATGGGTATTTGGCGTGCTGCCGGTCCAGTGGCGGAACGCACGATGGAACGCCGTAGGGTTGTCAAAGCCGACGTCGTATGCGATGTCGGCAATGGGGTCTGCCGTGTCAAGTGAGCAAGACAACAAAGTCGATTTGAGTAGCGGGCACCCAGAACTCGCAATTTTGTCGGTTATGGGTACCTGCCCTTCATCCCAGGAGAGGAATAACCCTAGGAGTGAAGACGCTCAACGATCGAAACATCAATATCTCTATCGAGCAGCGTCTTGATAGCTTCTCGGTACGCAATATAGTGGTCGCTATTGCGATGTGCGTCGATGGCTTCATCATCCTCATAAGCCTCTACGAGGTAGAACTCTGCCCCGTTCAACTTCTTGTAGAGTTCGTAGCGGTGACAGCCTTCTTCATTGGTCACGGGTTTTATCATAGAGCGAAGAATTCGCTCTACCTCGTTCTCACTCCCTGACTTTGGAGTAAATTTTACGATTACTTCAATCATTTTTTCTCACAAAAGATCGGCCGTTATTAAACTTTAAACTTGACGAATTCGTCGATTGCCCTCGGGTCCTTCATTGCATCAACGCTAGCAACTTTGGAAACCGGCTCACCTTGTAGAATTCGCCGAACTGGCACCTCCATCTTCTTGCCGGAGAGCGTGTATGGAATTGCTTGAACCGGGTGAATCACGTCCGGAACGTGACGGGGGCTACAATTGGACCGCAATGCCGCCTTAATCGCGTTCACGAGGTATTGGTCGAAAATCCAGCCGGGCATCAGGGCAATAAACAACTCCATCGTGTAATGGCCAGGCGATCGCTCCAATGCAACGACAAGGCTGTCACGTACACCATCGACTTTTTCCACGCAGCGGTATATTTCCGCAGTGCCAATCCGAACTCCGTGACGGTTCAGAGTGGAGTCAGAGCGTCCAAGGATGTTCGACGATAGATCAGAACTGATCTGTATGAAGTCACCATGCCTCCAAACGCCTGGGATATCCTTAAAGTATGCGCTAACATAGCGGTCCCGACGTTCATCATTCCAGAATCCTAATGGCATGCAAGGCGCAGGCGACGCGATCACGAGTTCCCCAACCTCGTCAACAACTGAACGGTTCTCTGAATCGAAGGCGTGGACATCGATTCCTAGAATCGGACATTGGATGCGACCAGCTCGCACCGGAAGCGTCGGAAGTGCACCGACAATTGCTCCACAAATGTCAGTGCCTCCGGACGAAGAACCAACCCAAAGATCGGACTTCACATTGTCATGGAACCATGCAAAGTGCTCAGGTTGGGCGGGCGAACCCGAGAGAAGAATCAACTCGAGCGCAGACAAATCAAATTCGTCCTTGGGACGTACACTCATTTGGTCCATGACCTGAATGTAGGTGGGGCTAGCGCCGAAAACCGTAGCCCGCGTCTCGCTTGCCAAGCGCCAAAGCGCGGCTCCGCTGGGGTAAGTCGGACTCCCGTCGTAGGTGATAATGCTGGAACCACACAACAACGCACTTACGACCGAGTTAAACATCATCCAGCCCGTTGTCGTGTAGAAAAACAAGCGGGATTCGGTAGAAAGATTCAAATGTAGGTTGTTTACTACGTAATGCGACACAAGCATGCCAACATGGCTATGCATAATGGCCTTCGGAAGACCAGTTGTCCCAGAGGAGTACAAAACCCACAGTGGGTGATCGTGCGGAACTCGTTCAAAGACAAACTCGTTCTCCCCCACTGGCTCACCTTGCATAAGTTCGTCAAAGGTGCGACGACTTGGCTTGCCTTGCGTATTAGGGGAACCAACATTCAGATTCAGCTGCGGCACCAACACGACTTGTTCGAGAGACGGCAGCGCCTTAATGATCTCTTCGACCGCTTGTCGACGGTCATGCTGATTGCCGTTAAAGCGATATCCGTCAGCCACAAAGATGAGCTTTGGGGCAATTTGTGCGAGCCGATCGACAACGGCGCCAGTGCCGAATTCTGGCGCAGTTGAAGACCAGATAGCGCCAATAGCGACTGTAGCAAGAAGGGCAATGACAGCTTCAGGTGAATTCGGCAAATAGGCCGCCACGCGGTCACCGGAGCCGATACCCATGCTCCGCATCGAACTTGCAAGCTTCCGAACATTTGACGCCAGCTCGAACCAAGTCATGCTGGTGATGTCGCCACCTTCCTTAAGCCCCAAAATGGCTGGCTCGTCGCCTCCGTGCTTTGCAGCCCTCAAGACATGCTCAGCGTAGTTGACTTTTGCACCCTCAAACCATGCGGCACGAGAAATTTCGCCCTGGACTACTGCAGTGTACGGCGTATCTGAGATGATTTCGAAATATCGCCAAATGGAGTCCCAAAACTCGCCATTTTTATCTACCGACCATGCGTGGAGGTCAGAATAGCTGTCAAATGACTTGTCATATTCGCTGCGCAGCCAGTGGATATAGTGAGTGATCTGTGCACCCTCCACCATATCCGCCGACGGCTGCCAAAGAATGTCACCTTCGTTCACAGCTTTGATTGTTTCGGTACTCATTTCAAAGATTCCTCGAAGTAATTTGTCAATTTGCTTGCTTTAGCAATTGGAGAGATACTGGCGGAAAGATGCGGGCTGTGCAGCACCTGATGCAGAACATTACGACGGAATGTTCTGCCGATTCGCCCGAAAGCGGTCTCGTTTCTTGGCCGATGCAAATGTGTGAATCGAGCCGACCGCGGACTTTCATTGTTCGGACGAAACCATTATTGAAGATTTATGTCCGCGAGAGGACTGTGCGAGCGGCTCTGCAAAACCAGCGTGGCCGCTGATGTCCGAATCGATTCTTCGGCTTAAGAGTGTGTGCCGCCTGATCGTAGGGCTGCGCGTTGACACACGTCTCAGTGCCGGCCAGTACCAAGACGGGAACAACTACCGCTCGAGGAAAGAAGAAGGTAACCATGTTGCGCCCCCATTCAGCGCCTCTTTAGACACTTTTTATATACGTCAATTGCTACTTTGTTGGTCTCAATAGTGGTCCGAAGTAGCGAGTCAATAAAGGTGAAGTTCGGCCAAGGGGGAGGTCTTTTTGCGCCAAACGACCTGCTCGGCGGGTCGGGGTCAGAAAAGAATCGCAACACAAGACGTCACGGCGTCTTGATCTCCATAGCGTCGGGCAGGCATTTTCGTGCTCAGTCGTCTGCCATCCACCTCACCATTGGACAGTCGATTCCACGAATCTATAGCTCTTCGCGGAAGCTGCGATTCCTACAGCCATATCCCCCAGTGAGCGCGTCTGCACCTTCCCTACACATGAGTCGGCCGACTCCTCGCACGGATAAAATCAACGCAGCCAGATATCACTTTGGTATCGGTGATTAATTGTCTATGACCTAGTCCTTCCAGTGGAACGAATGTCGACTGAGGCCATGCGCTATAGAGCGCTTCAGATGCCCTAAACGGAACTACACGGTCCGCCCTACCATGCAGAATGAGACCTGGATGAAGAAGGCCCTGGGTAAGGGATGGCAAGTCAGCATCCAGCACCGATTGCTTAGTAAAATCTTGAATCCATTCAAAATATCGTCTCCTAACGTCAAAGGTCGCACCTACAGCAGCCAACTGGTTGTAAGCCACAGCGAACATCGAAGAGGGACCTGCCAGGTGCACGCTCGCGTTAACGCGCAAGCCATCGCGGAAGGCAATCAAGCTCGCAGCGGAACCAAGGCTATGGCCTACCACTGCATGGACGTTTCCTAGGGCCTGTTCACACTAATTTGATTTAGTTGTATGCTTCGGTGATGGAAATCACCGAAGCCCAATATCGACAGATTGAACACTGCTTGCCTCGCCAGCGTGGCAACGTG
>NZ_CAJPVI010000044.1 GCF_905397435.1 Cupriavidus numazuensis | reverse complement strand
CTGACTCGATTTCCACGTTGCGATTACTCATCGCCCGCGCGATCACCAGCAAGCTTCCGCGCTGTCCGTGTTGCTGGGATGTCAGGCTATATTTGTGACACAGTAAGACTAGTGGATACGATGGCATGGAAACCGGCTGCGGCTCGAATCAATGGCAGAGAGCAGTCGCGGCCTCCCCGCCTGGGTCAATGCCAGCAATATTGACACAACTCCACATCGGCGAAGCGGAACCGGCATTTCCCTTTGCCGACGAATGGCACACGTCGGACCCCGCCCCATCGCTTTGCCCAAGCTTTTCCCCGCATTCACCGGAGGTCGGGGTGACAACAAGGCATTCCCTGTCGCACCCCATTCTCCAGACGCAGCCGTCAACGGACGTTGACCGCCGAAGCCGTCCAAACAGCACCGAATACGAAATTTCACACTGATCTTTCGAATTTTCCCTATATCCGGCTGTTGCCTGACTTGGAATCATCTATTGCGCCGGGCGCACAGCGCCCAAACCAGCACGACTCCCTTGGGATCCACCATGGCGCAAGCAATCGACGGCAGCACGAACGCGGTGACAGGACGGCAGGCGTATTTCCTTGAAGTGCCGAGCGCGCGCAGCGCCGCCGGGCTCTCTGTGGTGTCCTTCACGGCGGTGGAGAAGTTGGGCGAGCCCTACTGCGTCAAGGTGGCATTGACGCATCCCATGGAGCTGGCGCGCGCGGACTACCTGCGCAAGGACGCCACGTTCGTCATCGACCCGGGCGAGGATTCGGAACGCCGGACGTTCGGCGGCTGCATCATGCGGTTCTCCAAAACCAGGACGACGCGGGACTTCTGCGCCTACGAAATGGAGCTGCGACCGAAGGTGGCCCTGCTGACACTGGCAAAGGCCAGCCGCGTCTACCAGAACATGACCGCGCCGCGGATCATCGAAGCCATCCTGCGGCGGCACGGCCTGGAAGGCCATCAGTTCGCATTCAGGATCCGGCGGCAGTATCCACAGCACAAGTTCCGGCTCCAGTACCAGATGTCGGATTGGGACTATATTCGCCTGCTGATGGAACAGGAGGGCTTGTACAGCTACTTCGTGCCAGGCAAGTTCGGGACGCAATTCGGGGATCTGTTCACGCTGGGCGATGACATCGATCACTACATCTACCAGCCCGAGTTGCGCGTGCCCTATCGGGAGACGGCAGGTCTGGAATCGGGGCTGGAAACTGTGTTCGACCTCCAGACACACGTGGAGACCGTACCGGCCTCGTTCGTCACGGCCGATTACAACCCGGATCAGTCGTACGAGCGCTTCAGGGCCGAGGCCAACATCGCGCGCCAGGACAAGACCACGCACGGACAGGCCTATGTCTACGGCACACACCATCTCGACATGGCAGTCGCCAAATGGGAAGCGCAACTGCGCCACGAGGCCGCGCTGGCCGGGCAAGTCATCTATGAAGGCCAGAGCAATATCCTGGATCTGCGCCCTGCGCGAATTCTGCGGATGGATGTGGATCTGCCTGATGCGCCGAACGGGCAAGTCATTACCGAAGTTATCCACAGCGGCGGGCGTGACAGGGCCTACCGCAATAGCTACAAGGCCATTCCGTCGGATCGTCGATTCAGGCTGCCGATTGACGAGAACAAATGGCCGCGTATCGCCGGCACGCTGAGCGGGCGGGTCACCTCGCCACAGAACTACAAGTACGCCTACCTGACGCAGCAGGGTCACTACGTTGTGCGGCTGGACCTCGATTTCGACGAGTGGCCCAAGGGCGCCGAGAGTGTCCCGCTGCGGCTGGCCAAGCCTTTCGCAGGGGCGCGACAGACTGGGTTCCACTTTCCGCTGATTGACGGTACTGAAGTGGCCGTCGCGTTTCGGGATGGCGATCCGAACAAGCCCTATATCGCGCACGCGCTGCATCACAGTCAGCATGAAGACCTGGTGACGACCAAGGATCGCTGGCTGTCGCGCAACGTCATCCGGACGCAGAGCAACAACAAGTTGCGGATGGAGGATTGGGAGGGGCAGGAGAGCATCAAGCTGTCGACGGAGTATGGGGGGAAGACGCAGCTGAACCTGGGCTATCTGGTTGATCGACAGCGCCAGAAGCGGGGGGAGGGTTTTGAGTTGAGGACGTCTGGGTATGGGGCGTTGCGTGGGGGCAAGGGGCTGTTCATCACAGCGGACGACCAGCCGAATGCCGGCGGCCAGCAACTCGACATGGAGTCCGCCGAGGCCACCCTGCGACAGGCCGTGGACCTGTTGCACTCGCTGAATGATTCGGCGAGTGCGGCAAAAGCCTGGCTGGCGGAGGTCGATCAGCAGCGCACGTTGATCGAGCAGCGGCTTCTCGGTCTGAAAAAGCCCGCGATTCTCGCCAATGCGCCGGAGGGCGTGGGAATCGCCAGCGGCAAGGATATGCAACTCGCCGCGCGTCAGCAGATGTTCGTAACGGCTGGCAGCGGCCTTGATATCGGCGTGCTCAAGCGGATCACCGCATCGGCCGGCGAGGCCATCTCGCTCTTCGCTGCGAAGCTTGGCATCCGGATCTTCGCCGCTAAAGGCAAGGTGCAAGTCCAGGCCCAAGGTGACGCGCTGGAACTCATGGCGCTCAGGAACGTCGTGGTCAGTTCAACCAAGGGCGAGGTGGTCATCACCGCCGCCAATGGCATCACGCTCGGCGACGGCGCGGGGGCCTACGTGAAGATTGCCAACGGACGGATCGAGTTGGCAAGCCCCGCCGGAAAGATCGATGTCAAGGGCCATCTCAATATCGCCGGTCCAGCCGGCGGCAGTTTCACTTTCCCGAGCTGGTCTGAACTGCCGGTCAAGGACATTAAGCAAGACGTGAACTTCGGCTTCTCGGAATAGGCGCAGAGCATGGCAAATCAGACACCGACGAATTCTTCGGACGCCCGCGTCAAGCAACTGCGTTTCGCCTATCCGTTCCGCAAGAAAGGGCAAGGCAACGTGGCAGGTGCCGAGTTCACGGATGAACATGAGTTTCACAAGCTCCTGAAGAGGGAGTCGCTCGGCAACTACTCCGTCAGTTCCAAGGGCATGTGGCACGGCGGCATCCATGTATCCGAGCTTGGCGCTGGCGCGGCATTGGACCTCAAATATGGCGTTCGTTGCATTGCCGATGGCGAGGTGGTGGCCTTCCGCATCAATCGCGCCTATCTGGTCAGCCAGATGCCGGCGCAGGGCGCCGAGCCGGCGGGGGAGGCGCGTTACAGCACCGGATTCGCGCTGGTGCGGCACACGATGGAGTTTCCGAAGAACAACAAACTGACGTTCTTCAGCCTGTACATGCACTTGCAGGATCTCGCCGGGTACGAGAGCGACAGGGCGCTGCCCAAACCTGCGTACTGGATGCCGGACTTCAAGGTGACACAGTTCGCGCATGACAAGCCGACTGCGGGTTCTGGTCGTGTGGTCCCTGCGGATCAGATAGGGCTCAAGGTACGCGCGACACAGCCGCACGGCACACCGCTTTGCATTCTGCCGCGGGGGGCGCAGTTCAGCATCAGCAAGCGCGAGGGCGACTGGGGCCAGATCAAGGACACACAGGGCACCCAACTGATCGCACCGTCTGCCGGCGGCTATGTGGAGCCGAACGCGGCAAACAACGGCTGGGTGTTTCTCGGCAGGGAAGGCGGTCACTACGCCGCTGAGGAGGTTATGCCCGATTCCAAGGTCGATCGTGTGGTCACGCTCGAAACGCCCTTTCAGATCAAGGCCGGCGACTTGATCGGCCACCTCGGACGGTATGACTCACTGAGTCGGCGAGCGGAGAACCGCACGGTACACATTGAGGTGTTTTGCGGCGACGGTATTAAGGATTTCATCAGACAGGCGCGCGACTGGGTAGCGGCGCATGGCCACGACCAAGCGAAATGGAGAGCTTTAGGTCTTTCTAGCGAGCCGACGATACTGCGCGTCGCGGCGAACACGACGCTGTACAGGGCGCCGCTCAACCAAGGGGAGCGCCCCCCTGTGACCGACGTCATCCAGGTCATCGCAATTTCCGAACTGGAGAAGAATCCTGACAACAAGCGCCTCGAAAGCGACGGCAGGAAGATCCCTTGGTGGCATGTCAAAGGTGTTGACGAGTTCGGTCGGGACATCGACGGCTGGGTGAGGCAGGAGGGCTTCTCAGGCGGACGGGTGACGCGGGAGTTTGCGCAGTCGTGGGTCGACTTCGGGATCTTTGAAAAGCCGCATGACCCGACGCACACAATGTTTGCGACCACTAAAGCGTACATCGACTACCGGAGGGAGGAGGACGTGCCAGGGCGCGCCGCGCTCGGGAAGCTTAGTCCGCTGATGGCCGAAGTGTACCGAGCCATTTTTCCCCGGGGCGATGGCAGCCGCGCTGCGGACGAACTTTGCCAGGTGGCTGATGATCCGTGGCGGGCGCTACGGGTGTCGCGGTTGCTTATTAGACATGAAAGTGAATGGGCTAATCCGGGGAAGTGGCAGGAGCTTATTGGGGAGATGGAGGCGCGGACAGGACAACGGGCGGAATTCGGAGAGGAGAAAAAACGTATTGAGAGGCTAGTGTGGTGGGATGCAGTGAAGGTAGGGGTGAGGGATCTGCCAGCGCCGAATGTCTTTCATATTCACTTGGTTGGTTTGTTGGGGAACTTCGCAAACGGGCAGGGGGCGTGCGAATGTGGCTGCTGCTATATCGGAAAATTCCAGTGTGTCAAATATCGCAGTCAATACGGTCCCCAATACTCCGGGAATAGGCCTCTAGAACGTTCCGTAGTTCTTATCGACCTCGTCAGAAAAGGCGAGGTTTCGTCAAGTGAGCAACGGATACTGGTTGCAATGTCCCCGAACGAAGGGAACCTTGACTCGGTTCAGTCCTATGACAGCGAAGTTTTGACAGCAGGAGCAATGCAAAAAACGATCAAATCCGATGGTCTGGGCGAGTTTTCCACGCAAGTAGCACGGTTTCGACAAGATGACGAAGGCGCATATCGAGAGCTATTTGAGGCATGCGGTTGGAGTGTGGAGGGGGGCGGGGGCTCGGCAAAAATGCATTACACGCACCCAACCTTGACTGGCGATAGAAAAAAGACTGGCCGCGATCTGCGGGAAATCATTCGTGCAGGTTGCTCAGCGGAGAACAATCGAAAACTTGTCGAGAATACCCCTCTTGCTGTCATCGTACACGCTATCTCAGACGTCAGATTTGAACGTCGACAGATCATGGATTTTCTCGAGCGACTCCGAAACGAGATTCTCCCTCATCGTCCAAATGGATATATGTACTCAATCGGGAGCTATTTTCAAACTGATCTCGGTCGTGCAACGGCATTGGATCATCATGTAAACCGACCCGGTTATCTTGAGCGAGATATTGGGAGATCTTTAGATCATTTTTTCACAAGTCATCCTGACGTATCGCGTAACCCCAACGAATGGGGTGCGCAGAGAGCGGTAATCGAGAGGGAAATCATTGAGCACTACGGACATCATCGCGATATGACGACTGGCGTCGCTTCACCGCGCTTCATGCACCTAAGAGAACGGTTAACTTAAAATGCAGAAACCATATCGATTTTTGGGCGGCCTTGTATTTTTTGTTGTAATGAATGCGCATGCACAGGATGTCGTTCTATCCATTAGCAATGGCTCCAAGGTTATCTTTTCTGATCCAGTTAGTAAGAAAGAGAAGAAGCTATTTGAGCAAGGGTGGAAGACGGTGATAGCTATCACGCCAAAGGGCGAAAAATTCAATTTGCTACCTCAGGAACGGCTATCCAAGCTGGGTGGGACAATTTTCTCGGGGCCGACCGATTCACGCGTATCTCCAAGTGGAAAGTATATCGTCCTGCCGATAATCCGATCCGGGATTCTTGATTACGAACCAAGAGAAAAAGATCCAAGTGTTTCCAGTAGGCAATACTGTCCTGTGCTGGCAACGGAAACGGGCTGCCTGCTAAGCAATCAGACCGGTGGAATTTGCGGTGGTGAATGGGACAAAGAGAAGGATCTCTGGGTGGTGGGACTGGGCGATCGGGTCGATGAGGCTACTGATGCAATGATTAAGCTTCAGTTCAAACCTGTAAACCAGCTTTGGCTAGAATTCCGCGATTCACAAGAGTTCAAGCCGACAAGATACAAGTTGAGCGATAGAATTTCCGACGACCTTGGTGTGGGGAATCTTGTTGCATGCCACCCCCCAAGTCGTGAAAATATGGATGTATATGGTTGGATTGCTAATCAACTCAGGATTGAGGGAAGAATCTCTGACGCTGTTTTTATCGAAAGGAGATTTAGAAAAATTCGGTAACACCAGTGGATGGTCAAATTTGGCCATCGCTTTCGATCTATAGAGAGATTTTCGATATGGTATTTTTTGGATATGAGGATACTTGTTCGCATTATGTCTTGTGCGGCGTGCCTGCTGTTAGCGTCAATGTGGATGTCGGTCTATGCAGATGTCGGAGCGGGCGTTGCATGTCGTGCGCCGTCGCGAAAGGATAGTAAGTCGATTGTATTTGCCTACAAAACTGCAGATTCGGTGAAAGGACTTCTAAATAAATGACTGAAATTAAGATAATCGAGCGCGGTCTTGACGGGTGCATCGAGTGACTCTGTCTGGAGCCGGATCTAGCGCAAGCGGAAGTCTTGAAGAGGTCACGCACTTGACCCAGGCGTGCTCCTGGCCAAAGAAGGAAACCTGTCCGAATGCAGTTGGGTCCTGATTGCCACCTCGCTCCGCACATCCAAGCGACAAATGTCCATCGATTTCCAACGCATACCACCACAGGTACCAGTCCCCCCGCCGCCGCACCCATCCATCATCCTGTGGACATTCCTGCTCGCCTTAATCCTCGCTCTAGGCGCAGGCCTTACCGTCATGCTGTGGCCAAAGAGCACGCCTTCCAACACGCTATGGTTCTGGTGCTGCACCGCCATCTACCCGATCTTCGTCTGGTCGGCCCTTCTATGCTGCTCGCTCGGCATCGGCTATGCCCGTCGCAGCGAAGCCATGGCCATTAACCGTGTCAGTGACGGCATCGAACAAGAACGCCACGCACTGTCAAGCAAGCCACTCGTTGTGCTGGGACATGCATGGTGCTTTTCCTCCAATGATGAAGAAAATGACGCCCAAGGTGTGTTCAACGGCACGTTGCATCTGGATTTCAAGCCAAGCGTGGGACAACTCGGCACCGATGTACGGGCGCGCTGGCTTGAAATTCCCGGCGACCCTTTTTACTCCGGCAACGTGTTGCTCGAAAACGTCCGGCACGAAGCGTTGTGCGATTGGGTCTTGGGCCGGCTGATCGAACGCATCGGCGGCGCGCTGAAGGTGCTCCCGTCGCTCACCATCCTTCACGTGGATTTGTGCCTCAAATCACTGGTGAAGCCGGATCACGTTGAGGGTTCCCTGCAGAAACTCATTCTGGCAAAGGCGCCTTCGCTTCAGATCAAGATCACTGGGAGTCCGGACCACGTCTCGCTGTTCCGCGTGGACGACTGGCACGATCAGCTCAGACCGGGCGAGGCGGTATTGCTTCTGTCTCTCCATTTTCGTAGGTCCATCAGTGAATTGCTCGACGACGGTGACGCCGAAGCCGGTGTCGCGCTATTGGTCGCACGTCCTGGCGTGATGCGTAACGAGACGTCGTTACGTCTTCACCGGCCGGCCACGGGCACTCTCGACGCCGAAGGCGAACCCTTCGCACGCGCTTTGCGTTGGGGTGGTGTGGAGGCGTCTCAGATTCACACGATCTGGAGTCATGCGTTGGCCGACGAGTTAGCCCATCCCGTAAGTGCCTCTCCGCAGTTCAGCCAGGACCTTCAGTGGACGGATGTCAGCGCGACCGTCGGCCAGTGCGACGGCGCGGGACCGTGGCTCGCCCTCGTACTGGCCCTGGAGCACGCGCGGCTTACCGGCGGTCCTGAACTTGTTCTCTCTCAGCAAGGCGATGAATTGATCGCCCTTGTTTGCAAGACATCAACATGAATGAATACAAGCCTCAGCGCGTCGCGCTCTATTTCGGCGTTGTTATTGGGATCATCGTCGCAGGTCTGATGCTGGCTGCGTTCGCTAACGGGCCCGAGATCGGCTGGACAGGCTACAAACTGGTGGCCATTGAGTTAGGTCTGTTCTCGGTCGGTCTGCTGATGTTGATCTTCATTCGGTTTTTCGAGACGATTCTGCTCAAGATTGCGTCGCTGAAGGCCATGCGGTGGATCGCCTTCTACGATAAGAGCAAGGGGACACCGGGTGATCATGAGTCGACAGCCGAAGCGCAAGACCAGGCACGCCATCAAGGCCGGACCTTGCGCGATGCGCTCCGTCTGTTGCATGGCTGGCGGTGGCGCTATCGACAACCCTGGCTGCTATTGACCGGCAACGACAAGCTGATCGGCCAGTTGGTCCCCGAGCTGGTCGAAACTGGCTGGCGAATCACGCCAGATGCTGTCCTGTTATGGTGTAAAGCGAGTTCCGATGGCCAACTCGACACCGCCGTCCTGAAGCAGATCTACCAACTGCGGCGCCGTCGCCCGATTGATGCTGTTCTTCTTGTCACTGATGGCATCGAGGCAACGACCACGGATCGCAAAGGGACCCACGATGGCGGCCAACTCGTACGTATCACAGATGCGCTGCGCTACTCCGCCCCCGTCTATGCGCTTGAGGTCATGCAGTCCAATGTGGACGCCCCCAGCGATGTGCCCCTGATTGCCTGCGAACTTCCACAGCAGGCCGACGCCGCGGCAATCCAGTCGCAGTTGCTGACCTTGCGTGGGCAACTCGGCCAACACAGTTTGGCGCGACTTCCACAGCAAGCCCGAGAACGGTACCTGGGGTATCTGTCCCAGCAGCTGGATACCCGGGCCGAGTCGCTGGCCAATTGGCTTGCCAAGCTAATGAGCTCGTACAGCCGGCACTCCACAATTCGAGGCATTCTGTTTGCGCCTGTTGGCGGCGAAGCTCAGACGGCACCGCCTAGCGATCTCCCGTTGTGGCATTACGTAGCGGAGTCCGTGCGAAACCTGCCCGGTCGTCGTACGGCATGGCATCCGATCACGCTCGTCGGGGTGCTTATCCTCACGGGCACAGCGTTGTGGATCATAGGGATGTTGTCGTCCGGCCTCCGCAACACGCAGGACGTGCAGGCCGCAAAGGAGTCGGCAAACGACATCAGGACGGCCCCCAATGCCATCGCACGCCTACAGGCCCTTGATACCCTGCAGCAGCAAATCCAACGCTACGAGTACCGCATCCACCACCACGCGCCCCTTTCAACCCGCTTTGGCCTGAACCGAGACGACGAGGTGCTGGCGGCCCTGTGGAAGCCTTACGCCAAGTCCAGCCGAGACATCCTCATTGCACCGGTCACGCAGGATCTCGAAGCTACATTGACAGACCTTTCGCAACTACAGACCAGCGGCCTCAGTGCCGAAGCCAGCAAGTGGGCACTGGCGGGCCACGACACGCTCAAGACCTATCTGATGCTCGCCCAGCCAGAGCGCGCGGATGCGGCATTCCTTTCACAACAACTGGCACAGCACTGGACCACAGACGCGAGAATCACGCCCGGACAAAAGCAGGATTTGGCCGAGCGATTTGCCCGGTTCTATGCCGAGCACCTGAAATCCAATCCCGAGTGGCGCATCACGCCCCGTGCAGAATTGGTAGCCGGCACCCGGCAGACCCTGCTGGCCGTCATCGGCGAGCGCAACGCGCAGGACACCATCTACGAGGGCATCCTCGACGGGGTCGGCCGCAAGTATCCAGACCTGACATTGGCCAGTCTCACCGCCGGCACGGATGCACGTGGGCTGCTGCGCACAACGGCGATTGTGCCCGGCGCTTTCACGAGACAGGCCTACGAAGAGCATGTCGCTCCGGCCATTGAGCAAGCCGCCAAGCGCCGCGATGTGGTCAGCGATTGGGTGCTCACCGAAGGCAGGACAGGCAACGACACCAGTTCGGGCTCGGACCTCCAAACGGCACTCACTGACCAGTACTTCGCCGACTATGCCGAACACTGGCAACAGTTCATGAACACCCTGCAGTGGGAAGCCGCGCCAACATTGCCCGGCGTGATCGACCAGCTCAAGCTGATGGCCGATGCGCGCTTGTCGCCGGTCATCGCGCTGATGAAGTCGCTCGAGTACCAAGGCAGCGCCGGCGTTCGCAAGGAGTCGCTGCCAGATGCGCTGGTGAACAAGGCCAAGGACCTGCTGGGCAAGAAGCGCGAAGGCGCCGAAGCAACCACCGCTGAGCCGGCAGGCCCGCTCACCGCGGGCTTCGGCCCTGTTCTGCGTCTCATCAGCCAATCCGGCCAGGGCAACGCGGGAGAACTAAGCCTGCAACGCTTCCTAGACCGTGCAACAGCACTTCGTCTGCGCTTGCAGCAGGTCTCGAACAGCCCTGATGCCGACGCTCAGGCACGCCAGCTTGCGATGGCGCTGTTCCAGGGCAAGGGCTCGGAGCTGGCCGATACCCAGGCTTACGCCCAACTCATCGCCGCGAGCCTTGGTAGCCAGTGGGCCGGTATGGGAGATGCACTGTTCGTGCGGCCAATCGCCCAGGCTACCCAAACCGTCCTGCAGCCCGCTCAGGCAAGTCTGAATGATGACTGGCGGCAGAGCATCGCGTTGCCATGGAAGACGGCATTTGCAGGACGCTATCCGTTCACCAACTCGGCGAATGACGCGTCGTTCGCCGAGCTGGGGCGCTACCTGCGTCCGCAAAGCGGACTGATCCACACCTTCCTCGTGGCGCAACTTGGCGGCGTACTCGAACAGCACGGCGACCAGTGGCTGCCTGCCGCCAACGCCCAAGGGCTGGCATTCGACCCGGCGTTTCTCAAGACCATCGCCACACTGCAGCGTATCGGTGCTCACATGCTGACACAGGGCGATGCGCGATACCGCTTCGAGCTCAAGCCAATCCCGACACCCGGCCTGACGGATACGCTGCTCACCATCGACAACCAGAAGCTGCACTACTTCAACCAGCGCGAGAGCTGGCAGACCATGACGTGGCCTGTGGATAACCTTCAGGCGCCCCGCACCATCCTGCAATGGCAAGCGGAAGCCGCGGGCACGAGCGCGAACTACGAGTTCGGCGGCCGCTGGGGTCTGGTTCGCATGCTGGAGCGGGCCCGCATTGTGCCGCTGGACAGTGCTACGTTCCAGCTCACCTGGCAAGCCGTTCCCGATGCCGACGCGGCACGAGCTGCTGTGAACGACAGCGAGCCCGAGGCCAGAGAGCCATCACGGCCCGACAGCCCGGCGAGCCTGATCGCTCGTGAAGCCAGAGTGCCGGCTCCATCAGGCATGGTCTACCCGATCCGCTATCAGTTGCGTGCAGACGTGGGCAGCGGGCCGCTGGAGATGCTGGAGCTGCGGGACCTGCAGATGCCGGAGCGGATCTTCGTTGTTGGCAAGTCGGGCGCATCCGTGGCGAACAAAGCGCGATAGGCATTCATTGGAATCGGCGGCACGAAGCCCTACCCCTCCGCCCTTTCGGTCCGATGCACCACCGCCCGCGCCTCCTGCGGCGAGAGCTGCATGAAGATCCACGCCGAAGCGCACGTGATCAGCCCCATGCAGATGAACGTGGCGTGAAACGCCGGCAGCACGCCCGAGGGCCCGTTGCCGAAGCCCTGCTCGAAAGTGGTCAGCAGCGCGCCCGCCGACGTCACCGCAAGACTCATCGACAACATCTGCACCATCGAAAGCATGCTGTTGCCGCTGCTGGCGCCAGTGCCGCTCAGGTCCTTTAGCGTGACCGTATTCATCGCGGTGAACTGGATGGAGTTGACCATGCCGAACAGCGCGAGCAGCGGGATCACGGTCCACAGTGGCCGCTGCGGCGTGATCAGTGCGAACGCGGCCATCACGACGCCGACGGCGAAGGTGTTGGCGACCAGCACGCGGCGGTAGCCATATTGCTCGATCAGGCGCGTGGCCAGGCGCTTGGACGCCATGCCGGCAGCGGTGACGGGCAGCATCATCAGGCCTGCGTCGAACGGCGAATAGCCAAGGCTCACCTGCAGCGTGAGCGGAATCAGGAACGGCATGGAGCCATTGCCGATCCGCGCGAACAGGTTGCCGAGCAAGCCCACGCGAAGCTGTGGATGCGAAAGAGCCGCAGCGGAAACAGCGGCTGGCGCCGCTTGCCCGCGTGCAGCACGTAAGCGGTCAGCGCGGCCATGCTGGCAATCAGCAGCATCAGCACGGTGGCGTGCTGGAAGCCCATTTCGGCAAGCCCGTCTAGCGAGAACGACAGCGCCAGCATGGCGATGGCGAGCAGCACATAGCCGGCCACGTCGAAGCGGCCGATGCCGGACTGGCGCGCGTTCGGCATGTAGCGGACCGTCGCGAGTGCGCCGAGGATGCCGACCGGCACGTTGATCAGGAAGATCCAGTGCCACGACAGCGCCTGCGTGAGCCAGCCGCCGAGCGTCGGGCCGATCAGCGGCCCGATCATGCCCGGGATGGCGACGAAACTGAGCGCCTGCAGATACTGGTCGCGCGGAAACGTGCGCAGCACGGACAGCCGGCCCACCGGCAGCAGCATGGCGCCGCCCACGCCTTGCACCACGCGCGCGGCCACCAGGAACGGCAGCGTGCCCGCATACGCGCACAGCAACGAACCGAGCACGAACAGCGCGATGGCGGTCTGGAAGATGGTGCGCGTGCCAAAACGGTCCGCGAGCCAGCCCGAAGCCGGGATGATCACGGCCATGGTCAGCGAGTACGCAATCACGACCGACTGCATGCGCAGCGGGCTTTCGCCAAGGCTGCGCGCCATGGACGGCAGCGCGGTATTGACGATGGTCGAATCCAGCGTCTGCATGAAGAAGCCGACCGCCACCACCCACAGCATGATGCGGCGGGTGCGGTCGTCAGGCATGGGCGTGGTCATGGCTGCGTACTCCGAGGCTGGCCGGGGCGCCGGCCAAAGCCGCAACCTTAGGCCGGCGGAGGGTGGCGTGGCAAGTCCGCCTGTGTCTTACATCGACGCGCGCAAGCCCACGAAGAAGCGGCGGCCTGGCGCGGGCTCGAAATACCGGCCGTTGGCCTCGTTGACGATGACCGAGCCGATGTACTTGCGGTCCGTAATGTTATCGATGCGACCGAACGCGAACAGGCGCGTCTTGCCGAGGCGGAATTCGTAGCCGGCGCGCAGGTTGAATGTGGCATAGCCGGGCGCGGCCTGGGTATTGAGGTCGTCGGCGTAGATGCGGCTGTCCACGTGCATCTCGGCGCCGAGCACGAGCGGCGGCAGCGGCCGCCATGCGACATCGAGGTTCAGGCTGTGGCGCGCCGTTCCCGGCAGCCGGTTGCCGGCATTCACCGTCTGGCCCTGCGCGTTGAGGAAGGATTCGCCGAAATAGGCGGACAGGTATGTATAGGCGAGTCCGGCTTCGTACCGGCTGCCGGCCACGCCATTCGAGGCCCCGCCGACCTGCTCGCCAAACCCTCCGCGCCACGCCAGTTCCAGCCCGCGCCGGCGCACGCCATCGACGTTCTGGTAGACCGTGCGGCCGGCATTGTTCGACAGGGGCACGATCTCGTCATGGCTGTCGGCATCGAACAGCGCCGCCTCCAGCCGCTGGCGCTGCTGCTGCCACTTGACGCCGATCTCGCCCTGGCGGCTGGTGGAAGCCTGCAGCCCGAGGTTGCTGCCGACGCCGCCCGGTCCGTAGGCCACTTCAGTCAGCGTGGGCGATTCAAAGCCTCGGCCGAGGTTGGCGTAGACGTTCAAGGTGTCCAGCGCATGCCAGACCAGCCCGAGCACCGGGCTGACATTGTTGTACGTCGTGGACCCGCTGTCGTCCGGGCTGGCGGCGGTGATGAAATGGTCGTCGATGCTGAGCTTCACGCGGCTGGCGCGCACGCCGCCCACGAGTTCCCAGGATGGATGCAGGGTCCAGTCGAACTGCGCGAACGCGCCAAGGTCGCTGGCCTTGTCGGTTTCGTCGCGACGCAGTGCGCCCTGGGTGCCGTTGTTGTTGACGAAGCCGGTGCGGCCGTCGCGCATGCCGTTGGCCTCTACGCCGGCAGTCCATTGCAGGGGCAGGCCGCCGGCGGTGGTGCGCCGGGTCCACGACAGCGCGGCGCCGCCGTAGCTTCGGTCCAGATCGACAATACCGCCGGAAGACGTCGCGGCGATGCCGCTCATGCCGAGCCGCTGGTAAAGCTGGCGCGTGCCGACATAGATGCGTCCCTGCAGGCTGTCGGCCTGGCTCAGCTTGTGGTCCACCACCACGCCGGCCTGGGTCTGTTCGACGGTCTTGCCCGTATCGAACTGGGTCGCGGCGGGCACGGCCTGGCGCGGGTTGGCATCAGCCTGCGCGCGCGTGAGCCCCAGCGGGTCCTGCGCGAGCGGCTGGTTGAAGTAATTGAACTGGCCGGTCACGCGCGTGGCATCGGTGGGCTGGGCCACGACCTTGGCATTGAGCTGGTAGCGGCGCGCGGCGCTGTGGTCGCGATAGCCGTCGGTCTGGTACGTCCACGCATCCAGCGTGCCGCCGAGCTTGTCGTTGCCCCCGCCAAGCGACACGCCGGCCTGCCACTGGCCGTCGGAACCGAACCCGGTCGAGGCACGGCCGGTGAAACCGTCCTTGGGCGGGTCAGGCGTGAACACCTGCACCACGCCGCCTGAGGCATTGCCGTACATCTGCGCGAACGGGCCGCGCAGGACTTCTACGCGGCTCGCATTGGCGAGGTCGGCGGTCGAGGCCTGTCCCTGCCCGTCGGGCATGGTGGCGGGAATTCCATCCACATACAGGCGCACGCCGCGCACGCCGAACGTCGAGCGCGTGCCAAAGCCGCGCACGGACAGCTGCAGGTCCTGTGAATAGTTCTGGCGGTCGCGCACCGCCACACCGGGCACGCCGGTCAGCACTTCGGACAGGTTCACGAGCGGCGACATGGCGCGCAGCGCATCGACGGGAACACTGTCCACTGCCGCCGGGGCATCGAAACGTCGTTGTTCGCTGCGCGATGCGCTGACCACGACATCGGGGAGTGCCACCTCAAGCTCGGCGGCTACCGCATTGCCCGCGGCGGCGAGACTGGCCAGCAGACTGAACACGGATACCGCCGAATGGCGGGTAGCGATACGCCGGACTGCCAGTACCTGCCTGCCGCCTGTCGTCATCGTTATTGAGCGGTTGCGAGCTGGCGCGGTCGTGGAATCCATCCTGCGCCGGGTTGGGTGGATGCGGGATAACTTTATATGGTCTGCGCCGGATTTGCCATGCGACGGGTTGCGGGAAAACCCCTTTCCTGTGCGACGGCAATTTATCAAAAAATTTCAAGAACTCATTTATAGATGAGCCATCGCCGCCCCTATTCTGCCGTCTAGACTTCTTTCAACGGCAGCAAATACAACGCATAGCCGGCAGAAACCAGATTCAACTGTTTTGTTTATCGAGTGAGGCAACACACCATGAACACCCACCAAACCCGCATCGCCATCGTCTATCACAGCGGCTACGGCCACACCGCCAAGCAGGCCCAGGCCGTTGCCCGCGGCGCCGGCAGCGTCGAAGGCGTGGAAAGCCTGCTGATCAGCGTCGACGATATTGACCAGCACTGGGACACGCTCGAAGAGGTCGAGGGCATCATCTTCGGATCGCCGACCTACATGGGCAGCGCCTCGGCGCAGTTCAAGGGCTTCATGGACGCAACCTCGCGCAATGTCTTCGCCAAGGGTGGCAAGTGGGCAAACAAGGTGGCGGCGGGCTTCACGAATTCGGCATCGCGTTCGGGCGACAAGCTCGCCACGCTGCAGCAGATCTCGATCTTTGCGGCCCAGCACGGCATGCACTGGGTGAACCTTGGCCTGCCTCCGGGCCACAACAATTCGAAGTCGACCGAGGATTCGCTGAACCGCCACGGCTTCTTCCTGGGCGCCGCCGCGCAGTCCAATGCCGATGAAAGCGCCGATGTGGTGCCGCCGCTGGCTGACCTGCGCACCGCCGAGCATCTGGGCGCACGCGTCGCCGAAGTGGCACGGCAACTCGCCGCGGGCCGCCGCGCGCTCGCCACGCTGAAGCAAGCGGCCTGACGCAAGAAAGCGCAGCCTGCGAGTTGCGCTTTACAGGCTAGCCTCCTAATATGCAACCAAGTAGTTGCATATTAGGAGGCTAGCCATGACTTCATCCACGGACCGCATTGAACGCAGCATTGTGCTCAAGGCGCCGGTGGCGCGTGTGTGGCACGCGCTGTCCGATGCCGCGAGCTTCGGCAGCTGGTTTGGCGTGAAATTCGACGACGGCGTCGTTTTCGCCCCCGGTGCGCAGGTACGCGGCCATGTGACCTACCCCGGATACGAACACGTCGTGTTCGAAGCGTGGATCGAGCAGATGGAGTCGCAGCGGCGGCTCTCATGGCGCTGGCACCCCGCTGCGGTCGAGCGCGGCCGTGACTACTCGGACGAGCCGACCACGCTGGTGGTGTTCGAACTCCAACCTGCCGATGGCGGCACGTTGCTGACCGTCGTCGAAAGCGGCTTCGACCAGATCCCGCCCCGTCGGCGCCTGGAAGCGTTCCGCATGAACAGCGGCGGCTGGGACGAACAGATGCGCAATATCGCCGGCCATGTCGATCATCCCGCATGAAACACTGCCCGACCTGCGGGCACGCGCCGCAGTGTTTGCAGCGCTGGGCGATGAAACCCGCCTGAGGCTGGTTGTCGCGTTATGTGCTGGCGGGGCGATGTCCATTGCCCAGCTCACGGCAGGCAGCGCCATGACGCGGCAAGCCGTCACCAAACATTTGCAGGTACTCGCGGAAGCCGGGCTCGCGCACGACTTCAAGGTCGGGCGCGAACGGCTCTGGCAGTTCGATCCCGCGCAAGTCGAACTGGCGCGGCGATCGCTCGAAACCATTTCGCAGCACTGGGATCACGCGCTGCTGAAACTCAAGGCGGCCGTCGAAACGCAAGAGCCGATATGATCACTGCCCCGCCAGGCCATGCCAGGCGGGGCGCTGCGCTTAGTACCGGTGACGCAGGCCGATGGTGGCACCGGCCTGGTTTTCACCCGGCACCACGGTGCCGACGCCGCGGCTACCGTCATTGCCAGGAGAGCTTTCTTCAGTGTTTTATCCAACTTATCGTTCTAGGGAGAACCTGCCTGGAACGGCCTGGGATGCGTGGCATACCCGGCCACCTCGGAGGCCTGCGCATTCTGACGGGCTGTTATGAAAGCTTTATGACGCAACGCTCACAATTCAAGATTAAAAAGTGACGTATGCAGTTCTCTCCCTCTAGTCTTCTCAGTGCAAACCCGGTCGTTTTGGTAGGATTCAGACTTTTCGAAGACCGGTATTCCCAGTGCCCCGCGCAGTCCTTTGCCCCCGCCTTGCGATGATCGTGGTTGCGTCATGAGGCTGGACAAGATCAAGTCCCTGCTCGTCCCTCCGCTTGCCCGGGCCTGGGGACATCTGCAACCGGTGCAGCGCCTCACGTCCCTCCGGTCCCAGGCATCGCTCCAGTCGCTGTCGTCCCTGCGGCGCCCGACGCGCCGGCAGGTCTGGCTGGCCGTGGCTGCCGTTCCCGCCGCATTCCTGCTCTATGTGCTGGTGCTGATCCCGTTCACGCCCGGCATCAGCGATATCCGCAAGGCCAGGTTCGAGCGTCCGGCGCAGGTGCTGTCGTCCGACGGGAAGGAACTGGCGGTCTTCAAGTGGGCCAACCGCGAGTGGGTGAAGCTGTCGGAGATCTCGCCCAATGTGGTCGATGCGCTGATCGCTACCGAAGACCACCGCTTCTACCAGCACCATGGGCTGGACTGGCGGCGCACCGCCTCGGCGGCGCTGCACACGTTCTCCGGCGACCGCCAGGGCGGCTCGACCATCACCCAGCAGCTCGCGCGCAATCTGTATCCGGATGAGATCGGCCGTGCGCCGACGATGACGCGCAAGCTCAAGGAAGCGATTACCGCGTTCAAGATCGAGGCGCTCTACACCAAGGAGCAGATCCTCGAGACGTACCTGAACACGGTGCCGTTCCTGTACAACGCCTACGGCATCGAAATGGCCGCGCGTACGTACTTCGACAAGTCGGCGCGCTCGCTCGACGTGCTGCAGAGCGCCACGCTGATCGGCATGCTCAAGGGCAACAGCTACTACAACCCGGTGCTGAACCCCGAGCGTGCGCTGGACCGCCGCAATACCGTGCTGGCGCAGATGGTCAAGCGCGGCAAGCTCGACGCGGGCCGCCTCGACCAGCTCAGCAAGCGGCCGCTGCGCATCGACTTCGAACGCCAGACCGAGCCGCCCGGACCAGCGCCGCACTTTGCCCAGCAACTGCGCAAGTGGCTGATCGGCTGGGCCGACCGCAACGGCTATGACATCTATGCCGATGGACTGGTCGTGCACACCACCATCGATGCCCGCCTGCAGGCGCTCGCCACGCAGGCCGTCACGGCGCAGGGCAACCGGTTGCAGTCGATTGCCAATGCCGCATGGGCGCCGCGTGCGGGCTGGGCCGCGAGCAAGGACCTGGTGCAGGCTTTCGTGCGCGAAACACCCGAGTACCGCAACGCCGTGGCCGCTGGTACGCCGGCCGAAGACGCCCTCAAGCACCTGCTTGCCGATACCGCGTTCATGCAGGCGCTGCGCCAGCAGAAGACGCGCATCCAGGCCGGCTTCATCGCCATCGATCCGCGCACGGGCCAGATTCGCGCATGGGTCGGCAGCCGCGACTACACCCAGGACGCGTTCGACCACGTGCAGAGCGCGCGACGCCAGCCGGGCTCCACGTTCAAGCCCTTTGTCTACGGCGCCGCATTTGAGCAAGGCAAGACGCCTGACGATACGCTGGTGGACCAGCCCGTCGAGATCCAGCTTGCCGGCGGCGAAGTGTGGCGTCCGACCGATGAAGGCCGCCCCAGCGGCCGCGCCATGTCGCTGCGCGACGGCCTGGTCTATTCGCGCAACACCATCACCGCCCAACTGATGCAGGAAGTCGGTCCCGCGCGCGTGGCCAAGCTCGCGCGCGCCATGGGCGTGCGCGACAGCAAGCTCGACACGGTCCCTTCGCTGGCGTTGGGCACGAGCCCGGTGACGCTCAAGGAAATGGTGGCGTCCTATGCCACCATCGCCAACGCGGGCGAATACATCGCTCCGACCATGGTGACGCGCATTGAAGACCGCGACGGCAAGGTCCTGCAGGAATTCCAGCCGGCGCGCGCCGAGCGCGCCCTGCCCGCCGCCACCACGCAGACGCTGCTCGACGTGATGCGCGACGTCATCGACCGCGGCACCGGCGCGGCCATCCGCTCGCGCTTCGGCATCCGCGCCGATGTGGCAGGCAAGACCGGCACCACACAGGACAATGCCGACGGCTGGTTCATCCTGATGCAACCCGAGCTGGTGGCGGGCGCATGGGTCGGCTTCAATGACAGCCGCGTCACGCTGCGCAGCGACTACTGGGGCCAAGGCGCCCACAGCGCGCTGCCGATCGTCGGCGATTTCTACCAGCGTTCGTTGCGCGGCCGCATCATCGATGGCCGGGCGCGCTTTGCCGAGCAAGAGGAATCGGGCGTCTTCAGCGCGCTGGCCTCGCAGGTGCGCGGATGGTTCAAGCGCCTCTTCGGCGGGACGGCCACGCCAGACGCGCCGGCCACGCGTCCCGCACCGCGCCGCCCGGCGTTGCCGTCCCCGGAAGCCGACGTCACGCCGCAGCCACCGGCACCGTTGGCCAATGCCCCGGAAGCGTCCGACGCTTCCGGCATGGCGCTAGATCGCGGCGAAGTCGTGGTCGCGGCGCCCGAACCGGCGCCGACTCCCGTTCCGGCTCCGGCCCAATCGTCGCCATCGGCAGACACGGCGGCCACCACGACACCGGCATCGCCGGCCGCCTTGCCGGCTCAGCCCTCCTCCGTACCGGCGACAGCCGTGCCAGCCACTTCCGGCACGCCTGGCTGACCTTCACCCCGGTTTCCGGTGTGACGCGAAAGCGGCTCTGCACACTGCCGCGCTTCACAAAGGCCGGAAACTACTCCTGGCAACCGCGTCGATCCCTGCCTACATTGATTCCATCGATGTTCGCGGGAGGACACGGCCATGGTCAGACAACTCGCCGTGATGACGTTGCTGCTGGCCGCCAGCGGCCTGGCGCAGGCAGTCACCAAATGCCAGAGCGGCAATGAAACGCTCTACACATCGGCATCGTGCCCCGCGGGCTACCGCAACGTCACGGCCACCATGCGCTCGCATGTACAGACGGTTCCGGGCCTCGCAAAAAACCAGAAGTCCGCCCGGGCCGCGACGTCTCTCGGCTTGCAGCCGGCAGCACTGCGCGATGCCGACTACGAAGCCGACATGCGCCTGCAGAACGCATTCTGGAACCAGTGCCTGATCATCGACTACCGGATACGCGCGACGGAGCGCGCGATGCAGACCACCGAATACTGGAGCCGTGCCGACCGCTACCGCGAACACGCCGACGAGTTGCGTGCACTGCAGTACGGCATCGGTTGCCTGGGCTGACAGCATTCGTACCGCGCCTTCGTGGAACGCGCGCGGCCGATTGATGCGACATACCTGCTTCATCAGTGAAATCCCGCCCGAGGCCTGACCGGGCGGGCGCCTGCTGCACCGCATTGCCTGACACATGGACTGGCCCGACATGCCGTATCCGGCATGCGCGTGCCGATGTGCGATCTCCATGTGCGAAAACAGACGGTCAGCGCAGACGATCTTCTGCGTCATAGCACCATTGACCGGTTTGCTGTCCCACATGACGAGGGCCCGAACATGAAGATCCGTCTAGCCTGCCTGGCCGCACTGTCGATGCTGGCCGTCGCCGCCCATGCGCAAACCAGCGCCGTGCGCTACGGCATTGCCGATGCCGGGGTCGAATACACCGCCAGCGCGGCCGCCACCGGCACAGGCGGCCGCTATGTCATGCGCGAATACGCCGCGGAACTGTCGGAATCACGCTGGGGGCTGCGCCATGGCAGTGAACCGGGCACCGGCCTGAAGGCATTCATGGCGGTCGAAAACGGCAGCTACCCGGATGTCGGCAGCACTAACCTGGCTAACCGCGCGAGCATCGGCGCCGCGTACTCGCTCGGGCCGGCAAGGGCGATCGCCGGGTACCGCTGGTCTTACGACAGCTTCAATACCGTCGGGCTGCGCACCAACCTGTACTGGCTTGGCGTGCAGTACCAGGTCACGTCCGCGATCCAGGTCGGGGGCGCGGCCTACTACAACGATGCCCAGACCGGCGCCGGCGATCCGTACAGCTTCATGCTGACGGGGTCCTATGCGTACTCGAAACGCACCGACGTCTTCACCACGCTCGGATTTGCCCGCAGCCGCAACAGCCCGGCCATGGGCCTGACCGGTTTCGGCCCGTCACTGAATCCGTACGCGACGGCGCTGTCGGGCCCGACCGAGCAGATCGGGGCCCGGGACAACCAGTTCGGCGCGGTGATCGGGCTGCGGCACCGCTTCTGATCACAGCTCGCGCGCGACCAGCTCCTTCATGATCTCGTTCGATCCGCCGAAGATCTTGCTGACGCGCGCGTTCACGTACATCCGTGCAATCGGGTACTCCATCATGTAGCCGTAGCCGCCGTGCAGCTGCAGGCATTCGTCGATGATTTCGCAGGCGCGCTGCGTGCACCACCACTTGGCCATGGCCGCGGTGCCCGGATCCAGCTCTCCGCGCAGGACCTTGGCCATGCAGTCGTTGACGAAGCTACGCGCGATGGTGGCGTTTGTCTGGCACTCCGCAAGCTTGAAACGCGTGTTCTGCAGGTCGAGCAACGCTTCGCCGAATACCTTGCGGTTGCGCACGTACTCGACGGTCAGGCCGATCGCGCGCTCCATCGCGGCGAGTGCCCCGAGCGCGATGATCATGCGTTCTTGCGGCAACTGCTGCATCAGCTGGTAGAAGCCCTTGCCCTCTTCGGTGCCGAGCAGGTTCTCGCACGGCACGCGCATGTCGTCGAAAAACAGCTCGGCCGTGTCCTGGCCCTTCTGCCCGATCTTTTCGAGGATGCGGCCACGGCGGAAGCCTTCCTGGCCATCGGTCTCGACCACCACGATCGACACGCCACGCGAACCCGCCTCCGGATCGGTCTTGCACACGACCAGGATCAGGTTGGCGTGGTATCCATTGGTGATGAAGGTCTTCGAGCCATTGATGACGTAGTGGTCCCCGTCCCTGAGCGCACGCGTCTTGACGTTCTTGAGGTCTGACCCCGCGCCCGGCTCCGACATGGCGATGGCCGCGACCATCTCGCCCGTGGCCATCTTCGGCAGCCACTTGCGCTTCTGCGCCTCGGTGCCATAGCGCAGGATGTAGTGCGCGACGATGCCGCAGTGCACGTTCGTGCCCAGGCTGCTCACCCCCGCGCGTGCCTGCTCGAGCGTGAGGATCGCCTCGTGCGCGAACGTGCCGCCGCCACCGCCGTACTCCTCCGGAATGCTGGCGCACAGCATGCCCATTTCGCCGGCCTTGTACCAGACCTCGCGGTCGATGTGCTGCTGTTTCCACCAGCGCTCCTCGTTCGGCGCCAGTTCGCGCTCGACGAATTTGCGGATGGCATCCTGGAACGTCTCCAGGTCGCCCGAGATCCAGGGCATCTGAGGGGTAACCATGCTGCTTGTCCTTTCTTGAATTCCGTAATGTCTTGATATGACCCGGCGACGCTCAGCGCGCCATCAGTCCAGCGTCAGGTTGGCAAGGCGGATGGTGTCGCCCCAGCGCTTCTGTTCCATGCCGACGAGTTCGGCGAACTTTGCCTGCGGCTCGCCGCCGGGAATGCCGCCCATCTCGCGGAAGCGGCGCGCCACGTCGGGGTCCTGCAGAACCTTGGCCAGATTCGCCTGCATCTTCGCGACGATCTCGCGCGGCACCCTGGCGTCGGCGAATACGCCGAGCCAGCCCTGCACGACGAAGTCCTTGACGCCGGCCTCGGCCATGGTCGGCACATCGGGCACATTGGCCTGGCGCTGGTCGCTCGTCACGGCGAGCGCGCGCAGCTTGCCCGCGCGGATCTGCGGCAGCGCCTGCGTCAGGTTGTCGAACATGAATGTGGTCTCGCCAGCGATCAGCGATGTCGTCGCCGGCGTGGAGCCGCGATACGGCACGTGGATGGCCGACGTGCCGGTACGCTGCGTGAACATCAGCGATGTCAGGTGCGTGGTCTGGCCGATACCGGCCGAGGCATACGACAGCTTGCCCGGCTGCTTCTTCAGTTCGGCCATCAGGTCGGATACGGTCTTCACCGGCGACTGTGCGTTCACCACGAGCACGTTCGGGAACGAGATCATGTCCGTGACCGGCACGAAGTCCTGCGGCTTGTAGGTCAGCTTCTTGTAGGCCGTGTAGTTGATCGCGTGCGAGCCGGTATTGCCGACGAGCCACGTGTAGCCATCCGCCGGCGCCTGCAGGAATGCCTGGGTGCCGATGATGCCGCCCGAGCCGGCGCGGTTGTCCACCACCACCGGCTGGCCAAGCAGGGCCGACAGCTTCTGCGCCACGATGCGGGTCGGGATGTCGGTGGTGCCACCGGGCGCCCCCGGCACGATGATCGTGATGGGCCGTGCCGGCCATGCCTGCGCATTGGCCTGGCCGGCGAAGGTGGCGATACCCGCCGTGGCCAGCGCGAGGCCCGCGCGAACGGCGAGCGTCTGGAACTGCCTGCGTTGCATTGTCTGTCTCCTGCGATGGTGTTGGATGGCTATTTGCCTTTCTTTGCCGGGATGTGCCTCTGCGTCACGTCGATAGCTCGAAAAAATGAGACGCAAGACTCGAAATCCAAGCTCGCGGCCCGTATCTTTGACTGATTTGGACCAAAAAGTCCAGCGAACTCACTCAATATTTAGCTTGACTGGTCCATTTTTCGACAATCACAATGCACGTTGTGAGACCACTGTATCGAAAAACTACGACCAAGCAAACGAAGGCGCACAGGCGCGTGCCGCCGGCAATTTCAGATTCATCAGAGGAGACGACCCGTCATGACGACGCTGCACGACTGGGCCACGCAACATCCGCAAAAGCCGGCGCTGATTCAGACCGAGACCGGCCACACCATCAGTTATGGCGAACTCGACGCGCGCGCGGCCCGCGCCGCGCAATGGCTGGTGTCGCGCGGGCTGGAGGCCGGCGACGGCATCGCGCTGCTGGTGGAAAACCACCCGGGGCTGATTGAACTGGCCTCCGGTGCCCGGCGCGCCGGCCTGTACTACACGGCGATCAACACCCACCTCGCGCCCGCCGAGGCGGCCTATGTGCTGGCCGACTGCGGCGCGAAGCTGCTGGTGGTATCGCCCGCAATGCTGCCGCTGGTAGACGCCATCCGCGCGGCCGACGCGCATGCGCGTACGCTGCCGGTGTTCGTGCTGGCCGGCGCGGCGCAGTTGCCGGAGGGATTCGGCGACTACGAAGGGGCCATCGCCGCCTTCAGTGCAAACGCCGCGCTGCCACAGCGCCCGCTCGGCCGCGACATGCTGTATTCGTCGGGCACCACCGGCCACCCGAAAGGCATCCGCCGGCCGCTGGTCCCTTACGAAGACCGTGACAAGCCCGACGTGGAAGTCCAGGCCTGGCGCCGCGCGTTCGGCTTCGACCAGCACACTGTGTACCTGTCGACGGCGCCGTTCTACCATGCCGCGCCGCTGCGCTACATCCTGCGCACGCTCGACGTTGGCGGCACCTGCGTGGTCATGGCGAAGTACGACGCCGAAGCCGCGCTCGCCGCAATCGAACGCTACCGCGTCACCCACAGCCAGTGGGTGCCGACCATGTTCGTGCGCCTGCTCAAGCTGCCCGACGAGACGCGTCGACGGTACGAACTGTCGTCGATGAAGATTGCCATCCACGCGGCCGCGCCGTGCCCGGTCCACATCAAGCAGGCGATGCTCGACTGGTGGGGCGACGTCCTGTACGAGTACTACGCCGGTTCGGAAGGCGCCGGTTCCACCGCCATCGGTCCGCTCGAATGGCGCAAGTATCCGGGTTCGGTAGGCCGGGCTTCGGCCGGCGTGATCCATATCGTCGGCGAAGACGGCGCCGAACTGCCGCCCAACGAGGTCGGGCTGGTGTACTTCTCCGGCGTAGCAACGTTCGCCTATCACAACGATCCCGAGAAGACGCGTTCCGCCTACAACGACAAGGGCTGGGCGACCTATGGCGATCTCGGCTATATCAACGAGGAAGGCTACCTGTTCCTGAGCGACCGCCGTGCCGACCTGATCCTCTCGGGCGGCGTGAATGTCTATCCGCAGGAGATCGAAAGCGTGCTGATGGAGCACCCGGCCGTCGCCGACGTCGCAGTGATCGGCGTGCCCGACGCGGAATTCGGCGAGGTGCCGAAGGCCGTGGTCCAACTACGCGACGGCATGCCGGCCAGGCCGGAACTGGCACAGGAGATCGTCGACTTCTGCCAGGGCAAGCTGGGCCGCCTGAAGTTGCCGCGCACCATCGTCTTCGATGAACGGTTGCCGCGCACGCCTACCGGAAAGCTGCTGCGCCGCGAACTGAAGGACCGCCATCGCGCGCAGCCGGCATCGGGCCACGCCGTGCGGACGGGGCGCGGCTGAACCCGCCTAGACGAGGCCCAGATCCTGCGCGCGGACGCCGGGAAACACCTGTGCCAGCCGCGCCTCGTCGAGGCCATACAGCTGCCGGAACAACCCGCCGAGCATGGCACGGTATTCGTTGCGCACCGGATAGTCGCGGTTCTGGTTGAGCGTAGCCGCCTCCACGGCTACCTGCTCTCCGGCGATACGGCCGCCGCGCACGGCGCCGCCGGCCACCCAGTAGACCGTGCCATGGCCATGGTCCGTGCCGCGCGAGCCGTTCTCGCGGAACGTGCGGCCGAATTCGGAGACCACCACCACGGTGGTCTTGTTCCATGCGGGGCCCATCTCCTGCGCAAAGCCGGCCAGTCCGCGGCCGAGGTTATCGAGCAGGTTCGCCAGTTGCCCTTGTGCCGCGCCCTGGTTGACGTGCGTATCCCAGCCGCCCACGTCGACGAAGCCAAGGTTGAACTTGTCGCGCATCAGCCCCGCCATGCGGCGCGCCTCGATCTCAAAGCCGCGCGCGCTCAGCGAACGGCGGTTGGCCGCCTGCATGTCCTGCATGCGCGCGGCCGCACTGTCCATCCCACCCGCCGTCGTGCCCATCGCTGTCCGGGCCTGCATCGCCTGCGCCTGTTCGGCAACCGTCTGGCGCAGCTCGAAGCCTTCATCGATCAGCGATTCGAAGCGCGTGCCGCGGTACATCTGCGCGAGCGCGCGCGTCTGGCGCGCATCGAACGGTGTGCGCCCCGTGCCCTTGAGCGAGACATTGGGAACATCCTGGCTGCCTGACAGCACCATCGGCAATCCGTCGGTAAAGGCCACGGGCGCCGCACGCCCGCCCATCGACTGCGCCAGCCGGTTCAGGAAGCCGCTGCCACGCAGCGAAGCCGCGTCATGGCGCGCATCGCCGGTGCCCGACATGCCGGCTTCGATGCTGTCCTGCGTCTCGAAGTGGCTGCGCGACATGTCGTGAGTACCGGCAAACGGCACGAACGCGAGCTGCTGACGGTTCCACAGCGGCAGCATGGTGTCGGCCAGCGCCGGATGCAGCGCCCAATCGCCGATGCCGCGCCGGCTGCTGTCGGATGCAAATGCAGGTGCCAGCGCAACAGCTGCCGCGGGATCGGGCTCGGCGCCCGCAGGTACCGGACGGCGGATCGCGATATTGGGCCGCGAGGCGTAGTAGAAATCGCTGCCCGCGGGCACCAGCACGCTGGTGGCGTCGTAGGCGCCGCGCAGGAACACCAGCAGGAAGCGCGCGTCCGCTTGCGCGGGCAACGCATAGACGCGAGAGACGACCGATGGCAATGCGAGCGCGAGCCCGGCATTGCCTATCGTCTTGAGCCATTCCCGACGTTTCATCTCGGATCCCCTACGAAAATCTTCAACGCTGCATCCACTCGGGCGAACTGAGCAGCAGCGTGTTCCATTCGGCCTGCGTTTCCGCCTGCGCGAGCGACGCGCGCGTTTGCGCGCCCAGTGTTCGTTCGACGGTGTCGTAGTAGGCCTTGCCCGCCACCACTGGGAAGCGCGCGGGGCCCGGCGGCACATTGGCATCGCCGGCAAACAGCCCTGCCGGGCCAGAGCCCATCGCGCGCGCGATCTCGAAGCGCTTGACCATCTGCCCCGAACTGGCCCACGCGCCTTCGGCAGCCGGATAACCGTCGGGCGTGACATGCCCGTAGAGCGGCTCGCCAAGCTGGTTCAGCCAGTTCAGGACCGGGCGCAGATTGCTGACGGTGCGGCCGTCGTAGGCGAGGCGCATAGACGCCATGACGAACGCCATCGGGTCGCGGAATTTGCGGCCTGGTGCGTCGAGCATGCGATCGAGCTCCGGCGACAGGAACATCGTGGTCAGCACGGCCGAGATATCGCCGTCGGTGCGCGTGAAGGTGGCGGCCATGCGGTCGACCAGCGCGGCCGGCGGATTGTCCGCGACGAAGTACGCGGCGAGCTTCGCGCTGATAAAGCGGGCCGTGGCCGGATCGCGCGTCAGGATCGCGACGGCACGCGCGGCTTCGTCAAACCCGGTCGGCTCGATGCGCTGCCCCAGCAGCGTCTTGGCGCCAAAGTCATGGCGGTTCGGGTTGAACTCGAACAGGCCTTCGCTGCGGTACGCCGCCGCACGCGCCGGGCCCAGCCGCGGCGGCTCGCCGCGCAAGTTGACGCCGAAGCCTGTCAGCACGCGCGCCAGTTCCTGCACGTCCTGCTGGGTATAGCGCGATCCGCTGGGGCCGCCGGATACGCCGAGCGTATGCAGCTCCATCAGTTCGCGCGCGTAGTTCTCGTTGACGCGGTTGGCGCTGCTCTGCGCGTTGTCGAGATACTCGAGCATGGCCGGCGCGGTCACCGTCGCGAGGACCAGATCGCCGAACTTGCCGAGCGCGCGCGGGCGGATGGTGTTCTCCTCATAGTCCGGCAAGGACCAGCGCACCTGTCCCTTGTACCCGTAGACGCTGAAGTGGTTCATCCAGAACCAGGTCATCTGTTCGCGCAACTGGGCCGGCGAATACAGCGCACGCTGCAGGTGCCGGCGGCCGGTGTCGGCGATCGTCTGCCGCCCTTGCTGGTTCAGTGCCTGGCGGGCCTGCTGTTTGGCCATCTCGTCCGGCAGGCCGGCGATGCGCTGGCGTTCGTCCCGCGCCGCGCGGACTCGGTCCACGGCCGTGCCTTGCAGGTTCGGCAATGCCGCGATGGCGGCGGCCACATCGGGCGGATCGGTGGCCGGCATGCGCAGTTGCTCTTCCAGAAAGCGCTTGCGGCCCAATTCGCGCAGCCGGGCGATGCTCGCCTGGTCGGCGCCGAAGCTCACGGTATTGAGCCAGTGGAGGTCCGCGGCGCTGAGCGGGCCTGACGCCGCCGGCGACTGAAGCGCGCAAGACGCCAGTGACACGATGGACGCAGCGGCCAGCAGCGTGGCGAGCACACGCCGCAGGGGGTGGATGCGGACGCCGGCGTGGATGGTCTGCCGCCAAGGGGACATATGCCAGGCTCCTTCGCTTGGGGATGCGGGGATATGGTGATCTTACGTGTCCCGAGGGGGCGCGGTTGACAGCGCTGGGCTTGGCTGTTCGTTACAAAGGATTTCGGTTTTCCGCTCGAATCGCCGGCGGGGTCGTGGTTGGCGGGCGCCGCCACTGTTTCTTCGCTGGTGTAGCCGGATTCTGGTTAGGAGAGGGTTGGTCGTGCTTGGCGGGCGCGGCTGTTTCGCCGGCGTAGCCGGCGAGTCACTTTTGTCCGAGCGACAAAAGTAACCAAAAACGCGTTTTGGTTGCCCCAAAGGGGCGAATTTTTATCGTAGTGTGCTGAGGGTGTTGTACGGGTATGGGCTTCAGAGTGAGTTACGCTGCCTGCCGCGTGGGGCACGACCGTGGTCAGAATTACAGCGCTGATTGAACGAGCCCTGCAAGCGTCTGTGGCCCCTGCTACTACCGGTATCGTGTAATCGCCTTCGGCTGCGCTACGCGCAGAGCCCTAGTCTGAGCACGCAGGCCCAGGGCAAACCACGCCTCGGTGAAGATGCCCGCGCTTGCATGCGCGTAGAGAAAGGAAACAGGCCTCGGGCGCCAGCGACGTTGATGAGCTTGCATCCAGACGACGCCGTGCGCGCAGCGCAGCCGAAGGCGTCCCACCACTGACCGGGTTGAAACGCTGTACCCGAGTCCGTCTTGGGGATCGTCCAAAAGCCGTGCCGCGCCAGGCACAGGTTCTGACTCACATGGCGTAGCAGGGTCGAACGGCCGACCACCATCGCAGGCGTCCAAAGCCGTTTGAACGACTGCCACCGTGGAATTGATGGCCAGCGGCAACGACGCGCTTTTTGGTTACTTTTTGTCGCTCGGACAAAAAGTGACTCGCCGGCTACGCCGGCGAAACCGCGGCGCCAGCCAAGAACGACAACCCAACCCCACCCCAGAACCCCTCAAACCAGCCAACATACCCCCCCCAATTGCCGAAATCGCCAAGACATTCCCACCGCGCAGCATTAATTTCCCCAGCATGCCGACGCCGTGGATATCCCCCACAGGTGCCGAACTCCGTTAAAACGCAGGTGCCCCCCCTATGTCTCGCCCTCACCCTTCAGCCAGCTGGCTGCCCGGCCTCCTCTTCGTCCTGATCTGGTCCACCGGCTTCATCGTCGGCAAGGCCATCGTACCGCTGGCCGACACCAGCCTGTTCCTGCTCGCGCGCTTTGCGCTGGCAGCGCTGATGTTCTGCATCGCAGCACTGTCCGCACGCGCCGCCTGGCCGGCATGGCGCGACGTGCCGCGCCATCTGCTGGCCGGCGCGCTGATGCAGGGCCTGTACCTGTGCGCCGCTTTCGGCGCCGTCGCACACGGCCTGCCGCCCGCCGTGATGGCGCTGCTCGGCGCGTTGCAGCCCCTGCTGACCGCACTGCTTGCCATTCCCCTGCTGAAAGAGCTACCTTCCAGACGCACGTGGCAAGGACTGGCCGTCGGCGCCGCCGGCGTGGCGCTGGTGGTGGTGCCGGCCATGCAGGCCGGCATCGGCCAGGCCGTGTCGCCCTGGGTCGTGCTGACCGGGCTGCTTGCCATTGTTTCGATCACCATGGGAACCCTGCTGCAGAAAATGTCGATCGCCGCTTCGGACCTGCGCACCAGCTCCGCCTGGCAGAACGTTGGCGCCATGCTGGTGGCCGGCGTCGCGGTGTGGCTGTCGCCGGCACCGCACTGGCAACCCGGACCGGTCCTGTGGGCCGCGCTTGGCTGGGCGGCGCTGGTGATCTCGGGCGCCGGCACCTGGCTGCTGCTTGGCATCGTCCGACGCGGGCAGGCCGCCAGCGCTTCGGCGCTGATGTTCCTGGCCCCGCCGCTGGCTGCGGTGCAGGCCTGGCTGCTGTTCGGCGACCGCCTCGGGCCGCTGCAGTGGCTCGGCATGGCCGTCGCCGGTGCCGGAGTCTGGCTGTGCCAGACGCGGCAGCCGCAACAAAAGCAGAGGCATGCCACTGCCCACTGAGCCAATGCGCATGGAAAGCGCCCGCGCCGCGAACCCCCTGGTGGAGCCCCGCCGCTACCACCCGTGGCCCGCGGGGCATGCGCATGACCATCACCAGTTGCTGTTCGGGCTCGACGGTGCCACCGAGCTTGAGATTGACGGCCACCTGTACCGGGTCGACCGCGACCACGGGCTGATCGTGCCGGCCGGCAGCCACCACGAGTTTCTCGGTCTGGACGGCAACCTGCAGGTCGTGGCGGATTTCCCCGGCGCGTCGGTCGCGCTGCCCGCACGGCTGATGGAGCGGCCCCGCGCGTTCGTGCTGGACGGCGCGCTTGGCACGCGCGTGCAGGCACTGGCCGCGCTGCGTCCCGCAAACCCGCGCGCCACGCCTCTGAACTGGACCGTGGCGGCGACGCTGGCCGGCGATCTTGCCGAAAGCCTCGGTACGCCAGACGTGCATGAGGCCGCGAGCGTTTTCCCGGTCATGGCCATCGACGCCTACCTGCGCGCGAACCTCTCGTCAGCCTTGCATGCGGACCATCTGGCCGGGCACTTCGGCTGGAGCGTGCGGCGCTTCCACACGCTGTTCGCCGATGCCTTCGGCGACACGCCCCACCGCTACCAGACCCGGCTGCGGCTGGACCGTGCGGTGCAGTTGCTGGCGGACAGCGGCCTGCCGCTGGTGGAGGTGGCGCTGGCCTCCGGCTATCCCGACCAGACCACCTTCACGCGCAGCTTCACACGCCGGTTCGGACAGCCACCCGGTGCGTGGCGTGCATCGGTGCGCGCCTGAAGGCAGCTCAGGCCGCCTCGGCCCGTGCCAGCCACGCGCGCCATCCGCCCCAATTGGTGATGTCGGTCGCGCCCGACACCCCTGCCGGCTCGCAGATAAAGCCCGTCACCTCGGCACCATCCGCCAGCAGCGTGCGCCCAATGCCCAGCGGCGCCGGAATGCCCGCGACGAAGCTGCCGAACTGCGTCTGCGGCAACTCCCAGACTTCCACCTCGATCGCCGCGCCGCCCTCGGCCACGCGCACCAGCCCCGGCCGGCGCGGGCCTTCGCCGCCCAGCGCATAGAACCGGTAGCACGGCGCCGTGCGCGTGCGCGCGACGAGTCGGGCGCCGCGGTCGGCGAGCTGGTGGTGCAATGGCTGGCCTTGCAGGTGTGCGCCGCACACGGCCACGCGGATCTGGCCGGAGGGCACGGCAGCGGGGACTGCGCAACCTTGCGGCATTGGCCTGCCCGTCGCCCCAAGCGTCGCTTCGCGACCCTGCAGCGCCTGCTGCCAGCGGCGTGCCAGCCGCAGCAGCGGTACGTCCTGCTGCGCGGGCGCCACCACGGTGACGCCAAACGGCAGGCCGCGCGCGGTAAAGCCCGCAGGCACCGCAATGCCGGTGTAGTCGAGCAGGTTCATGAAGTTGGTGAAACGGCCGAGTTCACTGTTCAGCCCGAGCGGGTCCGCCAGCATGGCCGCGATGGTCGGATGCTGCGGCACCGTCGGCAGCAGCATGGCATCCACCTGCCCCCATGCCGCATCGCACCGGCGCCGCAGTTCGCGCAGTCGATACGCCGCGGCAAAGGCATCGGCGGCCAGCGGTGCCGCGCCGCCGAGCGTGATCTGCCGCGTGACCGGAAACACGGCCTCCGGGTTCGCGTCGATGAAGGCGCGGATGGCCTGGTAACGCTCGGCCACCCATGGCCCTTCGTAGAGCAGGCGCGCGGTCTCCAGGAACGGAGCGATGTCGATCTCCACCAGCTCCGCGCCAAGGCTGCGTGCATGATCAAGTGCCTGCGTCCAGGCCTCGGCATAATCAGGCGCCAGGTTGCCCAACGCTTGAAGCGCCGGCACGCCCACGCGGAAGGACGGCGCGCCGCCGAAATCGAAGCCATGTGGCAAGGCCTTGCACGAGAACGCGTCGGCTTCGTCAAACCCGTGCGCCGCGGCGAAGACGCGGTGCGCATCGTCCGCAGTTAAGGCAAAGATTGACGCGGTATCGAGCGAGCGGCACGCCGGCACGATGCCGGACGCCGACAACAGTCCACAGGTCGGCTTGAGCCCCACGAGGTTGTTGAACGCGGCCGGCACGCGGCCCGATCCCGCGGTGTCCGTCCCGAGCGCGAAGCTCACGTGGCCGAGCGCCACTGCCACCGCCGAGCCCGAACTGGAGCCTCCCGACACGTAGTCCGGATCGAACGCATTGCGGCACGCACCATAAGGCGAGCGCGTGCCGTTCAGCCCGGTCGCGAACTGATCGAGGTTGGTCTTGCCGACGGCAATCGCGCCGGCATCGATGAGCCGCTGCACGACAAACGCGCTCTGCTGCGGCACATAGGCGTAGTCGGGACATGCTGCCGTGGTCGGGCAACCGGCCAGGTCGATGTTGTCCTTGATTGCGAACGGAATGCCATAGAGCGGCAGCGTCGCGGGATCGCGCGCCATCAGCGCGCGGGCGCGCTCGCGCAACTGTCCTGCATCGAGCCGGTGAATCCATGCATGGTGCGGATCCTCGCCCGTGGCAGCGATCACCGCTTCGACGACATCGAGCGGCGTACGCCTGCCACTGCGATAGTCGTCCTGCAGCGAGGCGATATCCAGCGAAAACGGCACGGTGCGAGCGGGCGTATTCATGCTGCCACCTCGCTTGCCGTATCGGCGCAGACCTGCACGGCATCCGGCACGACGACCGCCACCTCCTGCCCCGCGCCGACCGGCGCACCTTCGGCGCAGCCAAGATGCCACACGGTGCCCGAACATGGGGCCACCACAGCGAACTCCATTTTCATCGACTCGACCACGACGAGCGTGTCGCCCGCTTCGACGCTGCTGCCGGGCTGCACCAACACCTTCCAGACACTGCCGGGCACGGCGCTGCAGACCGCGCGTGCACCGTCCGGACGCTCGCCCGCATCATCTGCAGCGGATGCAGCCGCGACCGGCTCGTCCACATGCTCGGCCTGTCCCGCCAGGCGCCACCGCTCGCGCTCGGCTGCAAACGCCGACTGCTGGCGCACGCGGAACGCGGCGATGTCGCCGGCATTCTCCTCGAGCAGGCGCTGATGGTCACGCATGGAAAAGCGCCCCGCTTCAATGCGCACCGGATAGCGGCCCGCCGGGAAATCCTTGCGGATCTGCAGCAGTTCGTCCTCGCCGACCGGGTAGAAGCGGATCGTATCGAAGCAGCGCAGCAGCCACGGCTTGCCGGCTTCGAACGCTGGCGCGCCGCTGTCGGCATCGCGCCAGCGGTTCCACATCTGCAGCGTGCGGCCCACGAACTGGTAGCCGCCGGGCCCTTCCATGCCGTACACGCACATGTATGCGCCACCGATGCCTACGGCATTCTCCGGCGTCCAGGTGCGCGCCGGGTTGTACTTCGTCGTCACGAGCCGATGGCGCGGATCGAGCGGCGTCGCGACCGGCGCGCCCAGGTAGACATCGCCGAGGCCTAGCACGAGATAGCTGGCCGAGAACACGATGTCTTTCACGGCCTCAATGCTGTCGAGTCCGTTGATGCGCTGGATGAACTCGATATTGCTCGGGCACCATGGCGCATCGGGGCGCACGGACTGCATGTACTTGTCGATGGCCAGCCGCGTCGCGCTGTCGTCCCACGAGAGCGGCAGCCACACCGTGCGCGACGGCACCGAGAGATCGTCCGTGTCGCCCAGCGCATTGTCGGCCTGCACGATGGCATCGACCAGCCCACCGCGTTCCATCCGCGCGGGATCGAAATGAATCTGCAGCGAGCGGATGCCGGGCGTCAGGTCGACAATGCCAGGCAATCCGAGCGCCTGCACAGCCGCATGCAATGCATGAATACGCATGCGCAGGCCGATGTCGAGCTGCGCCTCGCCCAGTTCCACGAGCAGATAGCGGTCGCCGGCCTGCCGCACGACCAGCGCCGGACGGCCCGACGCCGCCGGCCGGGCCAGTACCACGGGCGATTCGGGCGATGCCGACGCCAGCTCGGGGGCGCACTGCGGCGCGAGCGTGCGCACCAGCGCGTCCTGTGTCGCGTGCAGTGCAGCAGCTTCCGACTGCGCGATGCGCCGGAATCGCACTTTGGCGCCCGGGCGCAGCTGTCCGAGCTTCCACCGCTCGGCCGCGGCCACCACGGCCGGGCACACGAAGCCGCCGAGGCTGGGGCCGTCGGGGCCGAGGATCACCGGCATATCGCCGGTGAAATCGATCGCCCCGATCGCATACGCGTTGTCGTGGATATTGGACGGATGCAGGCCCGCTTCACCACCATCGGGCCGTGCCCATTGCGGCTTGGGGCCGATCAGGCGAACGCCCGTGCGGCTCGAGTTGTAGTGGACCTCCCACTCGGCGGCGAAGAACGCATCGATATCGGCGTCGGTGAAGAAATCCGGTGCGCCATGCGGGCCGTACAGCACGCCAATGTCCCATGCCTGCCCTGCCTGCGGGAAAGCTGGCACCGCTTCGGCCGCCAGCGCGGACGGTTCCTCTTCCACATCCGCGCCGATATGGAGCACGTCGCCCACGCGCAGCGTGCGTCCGCCATGGCCGCCGAACTGGCCCAGCGTGAACGTGGAGCGGCTGCCGAGGTAATGCGGCACGTCGAGGCCGCCACGCACGGCCAGGTACGCGCGGCTGCCATGCGCGGGCGCCGCGCCGATCGCCAGCGTGCTGCCGGCCGGCACGCGATGCGCCATCCACGGCGCGAGTGGCTTGCCGTCGAGCATCAGCGGCAACGGCGCGCCGCACACCGCGATCACGGCCTCGCGCCAGAAGCGCAGCGTCGGGCCGCCCAGCGTGCATTCGAGGCCCGCGGCATGCGCGGCATTGCCGACGAGGCGGTTGGCCAGCCGCAGCGACTGGTCGTCCATGGGACCCGACGGCGGCACGCCCACGTCCCAGTAGCCGAGGCGGCCCGGCCAGTCCTGCACGGTGGTCTGCACGCCGGCATCGAGCACTTCCATGGCATCCGGCACGAAATGCAGTTGGCCCAGCGAACGTGTGACGATGCGACCGTTGACGAAATCCTCGCTCGCGGCGACGTCGCGCAGGTAGCGCAGGTTGGTTTCAATGCCACCGACGCGGCAGGCGGCGAGTGCGCGCTGGAGCCGCTGCACGGCATCCGCGCGGTCGACACCGGTCACGATCAGCTTGGCGAGCATGGGATCGTAGTGGGCCGGCACTTCGGTGCCGGCGGCCACCCAGCTTTCGACGCGAATGTCGTCGGGAAACGCCACTTCGGTCAGCAAGCCGGCGCTCGGCTGGAAATTGCGCGCCGGGTCTTCGGCATAAAGCCGTACCTGAATCGATGCACCGCGCGGTGCGGGTGCTTCCAGCGCAAGCGCATCACCACGCGCAAGCCGCACCATCCATGCGACGAGGTCGACGCCAGTGACCTGCTCGGTCACGCCATGCTCGACCTGCAGCCGCGTGTTCACCTCGAGGAAATAGAACGCGCCCGTGTCGGCATCGAGCACGAATTCCACCGTGCCAGCCGAGCGGTAGCTGACGGCACGGCCAAGCCGCACGGACGCCGCCATCAGTGCGTCGCGTGTAGCGGCGTCCAGCCCCGGCGCCGGCGTTTCCTCGATCACCTTCTGGTTACGGCGCTGTGCGGAACAATCGCGCTCGCCGAGCGCCACCACATTGCCACAGCCGTCGCCAAACAACTGCACCTCGATATGGCGCGCGCGCTCGACGAACTTTTCCAGGAACAGCCCGGCGTCCTTGAAGTTGGCGCGCGCGAGCCGCTCCACGGCTTCGAACGCAGGCACCAGCTCCGCCTCGCTACGCACCAGCCGCATGCCGATGCCACCGCCGCCCGCGCTGCTCTTGAGCATGACCGGATAGCCGATGCGCGCGGCTTCCGTGCGGGCGTGGTCCAGGCCATCAAGCAAGCCGCTGCCCGGCAGCAGCGGCACGTCATGCTGCTCCGCCAGCGCGCGGGCCGTGTGCTTCAGGCCGAATGCGCGCATCTGGTCGGGCGTCGGGCCGATGAACGCGATGCCGGCCGCTTCGCAATCCTGCGCGAAGCCGGGGTTCTCGGACAGGAAGCCATAGCCCGGGTGGATGGCGCCTGCGCCGGTAGCGCGCGCGGCCTCAAGCAATCTTGCTGCATCGAGATAGCTCTGTGCGGCGGGCGCCGGGCCGATGCATACCGCCTCATCCGCCATGGCGACGTGTGCGGACTCGGCATCGGCTTCGGAATACACGGCGACGGAACGCAGGCCCAGTTCGCGCAGCGTGCGGATGATGCGGCAGGCAATGGCGCCGCGGTTGGCAATCAGGACGGTGTCAAAGCGCGGCGCGGGCGTGCCGGCGCCGAAGGCTGGAGTGGAATTCGCGGACATGGGGGTGTTCCCTCTCGATGTCGGGCAGGTCGTCCTGCCGGTTGCGTATCGGCCACGGGTCGTCCCGCGGCGGCGCCAATGGAGTGGAGTTGGCGCGAGAGGAAGGTGTCAGGCGCCGGCGGCGTCCCAGACGATGAACTCGACCGGCGTCGGGTCGTAGCCGTTGCACGGGTTGTTGAGCTGCGGGCAGTTCGAGACCAGCATCCACACATCCATGTGGGCGCGCAGTTCCACATACTTGCCCGGCCCCGATACGCCATCGGCAAAGTGCAGCGAACCATCGGCCGTCACCGGCACATTCATGAAGAAATTGACGTTGGGCACGAGATCGCGCTTGCCCAGCCCCACGTCGGCCTGCGCCATCGCCAGAAGGTAGTTGTCGCGGCACGAGTGCATGAACTTCTTCTGCAGCGCGTAGCGCACGGTGTTGCTTTCGGCCGCACACGCGCCGCCGAGCGTGTCATGCCGGCCGCAGGTGTCGGCGACGATGGTCAGCATCGGGTTGCCAAGGTTCGACACCAGCGCCGAGCCGGTGGTCAAATAGATGCCGCCCTGCCGCAGCAGCGTATCGGTGGCGCTGTAGTGCTCGGCCACGTCATGGCGGTTGTAGAACAGCACGTCGGCCGCCTGGTTGCCGAGCAGGTCGACGATGCGCACGGTCTGGCCGGCACGGATCTCGGCCAGCCATGGCTCACCGGCGGGCTGGCGATGGCGCAAGGCGGCGGCAGCCGGATCAAGCAGGCTGGTGTGTGGCACGAAGGCGCTTGCCTCGGCGGGCATGGTCATGGAAGGGGTCATGGTCCGGTTCAGGAAAGGGCAAATACGTCGGCGTTATGCAGGGCCCGCGCGCATTCCGGCCGGAAGCCGCGGCAGAAGTCGTCGGCCGGCGCAGGGCCGGAGCGCCACGCGGCAACGCCGATGGCGCCGGGCTGATAGCCATCGCGCGGATCAAGCGGATGCGGCGCGGTAGAAATGGCGATCACCAGGTCCATCTCGCAGCGCAGTTCGACGCTGCTGCCGCGCACGGAGCGCGCGGCATCGAACGCGAAGCGCCCTTGCTCGTCGACCGCCACCTTGCTGAACAGGTTGACCGGCGCAATCAGGTCGCGCGCGGTCAGCCCGTACTTGCCGGCTTCGATCAGCAGGCCGTCCCTGCCCGAGCGATGCATGGCATTGCGATGCGCTTCGAAGCGGCATTCCCCGTACTTGTCGCGCATGCGCGCGGTGTCGAGCACCGCACCGAACGGGTCGTGCCAGCCGAGCGTGTCGTGCGTGACGGACACCATGGCGCGGCCCATATCGCTCATCAGCACATGGCCGCGCGTGAAGTGGGCCGTGTGCAGCGCCTTGCAGGTGTCCGGCGTGCTGTAGCGTTCAAGCTTGTCATGGGCGGCGTACAGCACCACCGAGCAGTTGGCACGCTCGCCGAGCGCCGCGAAGCGCAGCGACGTGCCGCGTGTCACGCGCCAGCTCCAGTGGCCGCCGCCGGGCACGATTTCGCTCCACAGCACGCGCGTGGCGGGCAGATCCGCCGCAAAGCGCTGCCAGTGAGCAGCGGCGTCGACAGGCGCGAGAGACGGCGGGTTGTCGAGGGTATGGTCGGGGTGGGACATCGATGGTCTCCTTGGGAATCGTTGCGGGTCGGTCCGGATGTCAGGCCGCGCGCGCCTCGCGCGAAAGCTGTTCAAGCAGTTCGAGGTCGGTCTGCATGCCGGACGTCGCGCGGATGCGGGCGAGGATGTCGCGCTTGAGCTGCAGGAATTCGGGCGAGTGCTTCATGTCCTGCGAGCGCTGCGCTGGCAGCGGCACGTCGTAGATGGTGTCGATGCGGCCGGGCCGCGGCGCCATCAGCACCACGCGCTGGCCCAGGTAGATGGCTTCCTCGACATCGTGGGTCACGAACACGATCGTGGTCCGCTCGAGCCGGTGCACATGCAGGATCAGGTCGTGCATGACCTCGCGCGTCTGCGCGTCGAGCGCGCCGAACGGCTCGTCCATCAGCAGCACGCGCGGGCGGCTCATCAGTGCGCGAGCAATCGCCACGCGCTGCTGCATGCCGCCGGAAAGCTGGCCCGGATAATGGCTGGCCACGTGCGCGAGGCCCATCAGTTGCAGCAGTGCATCGGCACGGCCGGAAGCCGCTTCCACATCGGCGCTGGTGCGGTTGCGTGCAAACAGGCTCAGGCGGCGGCAGAAACGGATGTTCTCGGCAACAGTCAGCCACGGGTACAGGCTGTAGTGCTGGAACACCATGGCGCGCTCCGGCGCGGGGCCCGCGATGGCATGGCCGTCGCACTGCAGCGCGCCGGCGTCATGTGTTTCCAGGCCGGCCAGCGTGCGCAGCAGCGTCGACTTGCCGCAGCCCGACGCGCCCACGAGCGTGACGAAGCCGTTCTCGGGCACGTCGAGGCTCACGTCCTGCAAGGCAGGCTGGCCGTTGCGCGGGCCGTAGAACTTCCACACGCCGCGCGCGCTGAGCTTGGGTTGGGATGTTGCGTTCATGATCAGCGTCCCGCGTAGAGATAGGGAAAGGCGAGCCGGTGCAGGCGGCGCATGAGCTGATCGATCGCCAGCCCGATCACGCCGATCAGCAGGATGCCCGCGAAGATCTTGTCGGTCTGCAGGAAGCGCTGCGCCTTGAGGATGGCAAAGCCCAGCCCGGAACTGGCGGCGACCAGTTCCGCCACGACGAGGTAGGTCCAGGCCCAACCCATGGTGACGCGCAGCGTGTCCAGCAGCGCCGGCTTGGCCGACGGCACGATCACGTGCTGGATGATCTCGCCGCGCGTGGCGCCCATGGTCTGCGCGGCTTCGACCTGCGCCATCGGCACGCGGCGCACGTCCTCGGCCACCATCAGCACCATCTGGAAGAACGTGCCGATAAAGATGATCGCGACCTTGGCGCCTTCGTCGATGCCGACCCACACCATGACCAGCGGGATGAACGCGACCGCAGGCATGTAGCGGATGAAATCGGTCAGCGGCTCCAGCAGCGCCTGCACCGTGCGGAAGCTGCCGATCAGCAGGCCGAGCGGCAGTGCGAGCAACGCCGACAGTGCCCAGCCCGCGAGCACGCGCGCCGTGCTGATGGCGATATCGCCAGCCAGGTCGTCATCGAAGGCCCATTCGCGCAGGCGCGCCACGATGGCAGCCGGCCCTGGCATGAAGACGGGATCCACCCATCCGCTCGCGGCCAGCAGTGCCCAGCCTAGCAAGGGCAGAATCAGGCCGGCACCGACGAGCAGTGCCACGCGCCGCGCGGGCAGCGCAGTACGCAATTGCCACCAGGGCTTCGGCACGTCGATCCATTGCGGCTCGCGCGGATCGGACGCAGTGGCTGACGTCATGGGCAACGGCGCAGCGAGGGCGCTTTCGTCTTGCATGGCGGCCCTCATTTCAGTGCCTCGGCCAGCAGCGTGGCATCGACGCCGCGCGTCGCGTCCGGCTTGCCGTCGAGCAGCTTGTTGTCGTGCAGGAACGCGGCAATGGTCGGCGCCACGGCCTGCAGCGAAGCCGGCTGCGCGGCGTCGAACGCGGCGCGGTTGGCGCTGGCGTCGAAGAAGCGCGTGCCGGGCAGGAAGACCTTGTAGTCGTCCGCCTTCATGCCGACCACCTTGGCCATGATCGCGGCCGCCTCGGCAGGTTGTTCGCGGATGAAGCGTTCCGCGTCGAACCATGCGCGGATCATGCCGACCAGGTCCTTGCGGTGGCTGGCGATGGCTTTCTGCTGCGCGACCAGCAGGTCGGGCACCAGGCCCGGCATGTCGGCCGAGGTGAACAGCGCGCGGCCCTTGCCGCTCTTCACGATACGGTCGATCCACGGGTTCCACACCACGGCGGCATCGACGCGGCCCATCATGAAGGCGGCAGCGGCATCGCCGGCGGACAGGTTGACGATCTTCACGTCGGCGGGCTTGAGCCCGGCCTTGGCCAGCGCCGTCACGAGCACGAAATGCGAGATGCTGTACTGCTCGAGCGCGACGGTCTTGCCCTTGAGATCGGCGACGGCGCGGATCTTCGCGCTCGCGACCAGCGCGTCGTTGCCGGCCGAGTTGTCGTTGACGAGCACGGCCTTAACGGGCACGCCCTTGGCGAGCGGACCGAGGGTATCGGACCAGCTCTGCGAATTCGCGTCGAGCTGGCCCGACGACAACGCGGCGATGGAATCGCTGTAGTTGGCGAACCAGACCAGCTTGACGTCCGCGCCGTGCTTGCCGAAGTAGCCCTTCTGCTGCGCGACGTACCAAGCTACCCAGCCGGGCCAGTCGGACACGCCGACACGGATCTCTGCGCGCGCGGGGCCGCTCGCGACAAGGGAAAGGCTCAGCGCCAGGCCGATCAGCGCGGCATGCAGGCGTCTGGCAAGGGGGAATGCGGACAACGCGGAAAGCGCGGACAACGGGCGGGACATGGGGCGGCTCCATTCGATCGGTGACAAAAAGGCAGGGAAGACACCTCGCAACGAAGTGAACCTCCCGGGCTTTTGTCCCGCCGTGGAGCCTGGACGCGGTCGAGCGCGCCTGAGGCCGGTTGCTCTTGGACCAGGCATCGCGCGCAGCGCGACCGGAACCCTAGCGACCCTTCGGTGAGCGATGATGCATCGCTTCCCTGGTCACTATTCAGCAAGGGGTGTGCCAGCGATCAGGCATGCCCGGCGCACCGCCAGCGTGCATGCAGTGCATGGGAATGGGCACGCAGACGCTGCGCGGCGGTGCAGTGGACCCCGCCGCGCACAGTATTCGGGCATGCGCCCGCGCCTTGGAACTTCCTAGTCTTCGGAAGCCAGGGCCCGGTTGATCCGCAATGCCAGCAGCGTGCAGAAGGTGCCGGACAGCAGGTAGGCGCTGACCGCAATCAGCCCGAACTTGGCGGACAACCCCAGCGCCACCAGCGGCGCGAAGGCCGCGCCGAACAGCCACGCGAAATCCGTGGTCAGTGCAGCGCCGGTATAGCGGTAGCGGCGTTCGAAATTGGACGTGACCGCGCCCGCCGCCTGCCCATACGACAGGCCAAGCAGGCCAAAGCCGATCAGGATGAACAGGTCCTGCGCCAGCGGCCCCCCCCCCATCAGCAGCGGCGCGAACAGTGCGAACACGCCGATCAGCACCGCCATGGTCCCGAGCGTGGTGCGTCGCCCGATCTTGTCGGCGATGCGGCCCGAGGCAATGGTGCTCAGGATGCCGATGAACGCGCCGGCCACTTGCACGGTCAGGACGTCGGTGATCGGCTGGGTCTGATGCAGTTCCACCCAGGACAGCGGGAACACCGTGACCAGGTGGAACAGCGCAAAGCTGGCCAGCGCGGCGAAGGCGCCGAGGAAGATGTTGTAGTCCTGCTTGCTGATGAGCTCCACGGTGCTGATCGGCTCCAGCTCGTCCTCGTCCAGCAGTTGGGTGTACTCGTGCGTCACCACCAGCCGCAGCCGCGCGAACAGCGCCACCACGTTGATGGCGAAGGCGACATAGAACGGATAGCGCCAGCCCCACTCCAGGAACTCGCCGCGGTCCAGGCTCAGGTTCAGGAACAGGAACAGTGAGCCGGCGACGATGAAGCCGGTGGGCGCGCCGAGTTGCCCCATCATCGCGTACCAGCCGCGCCGCTCGGGCGGCGCGTTCAGTGCCAGCAGCGACGGCAGCCCGTCCCACGAACCACCGAAGGCAATGCCCTGCAGCGCGCGGAACACGGCCAGCAGCACGATGGCGGTGTGGCCCAGCGTGGCATATCCGGGCAGGAAGGCAATGCCCACCGTGGCCGTACCAAGCAGGAACAGCGCCGCCGTCAGCTTGATGCCGCGCCCCCAGCGCCGCTGGATGCGCATGAACAGCGCCGTGCCGAACGGCCGCGCGACAAAGGCCAGCGAGAAAACCGAGAACGAGTAGAGCAGCGCGTCGAGCCGGTCGGCATAGGGAAAGTACACCGTCGGGAAAACCAGCACCGACGCAATGCCGTAGACGAAGAAGTCGAAGTACTCGGATGCGCGGCCAATCACGACGCCGGTGGCGATTTCCGCGGGCGCGATATGCGTGGCCCCGGGCGCCGGAGGTGCAGAAGGAGACGCACGATGCTGGTGGGTCATGCTGGCCATCCGTATACCTCCAATGGAGAATCGGGGCTCATCAGGAATTTGGAATTTGCTTCCCGTCGATTGCCCCTGAGCGCCTAAACTGCCATAGTTGCTCTGAACAGTCTAAGTCACGTACGCTTAAGCGTACAGGATGGCAACAGAGGACCCAAGCCTATGCGATCCGACCGTGCGACGATGGCAGTAGTGCGCGCGCTGCGCTGGACCATCCTGGTTCCGGCAGCGGCGGCCCTTTGTGGATGCAGTGCCGTGCTGATGTCGCCGGGCGGCGACCTGGCCGTCCAGCAGCGCAACCTGATCCTGATCTCCACAGGATTGATGCTGCTGATCATCGTGCCGGTGATCGTGCTGACCTTGCTGTTCGCGTGGCGCTACCGGGACTCGAACCCCGGCGCGCCCTACAACCCCGACTGGGACCACTCCACGGTGCTGGAACTGCTGATCTGGTCGGCACCGCTCTTGATCATCATCGCGCTGGGCGCGGTCACCTGGGTCAGCACCCACAAGCTCGATCCGTACCGCCCGATCGAGCGGCTCGATCCGCAGCGGGCCGTGCCCGCCGATGCGCAACCGCTGACGGTCGAGGTAGTTGCACTCGACTGGAAGTGGCTCTTTCTATACCCGGAGCAGGGCATCGCCACCGTCAACGAAGTGGCCGCGCCGGTGGACCGCCCCATCCGCTTCCGCATCACGGCCTCCACCGTGATGAATTCCTTCTTCATCCCGTCGCTGGCCGGCCAGGTATATGCCATGCCAGGCATGGAAACCAAGCTGCATGCGGTGATGAACCGGCCCGGCGAGTATGAAGGTTTCTCCGCCAACTACAGCGGTGCGGGCTTCTCCCACATGCGTTTCCGCTTCCACGGCATGAGCCATGACGACTTCGACCGCTGGGTCCAGCGCGTGAAGAACAGCGGCACCCCGCTGTCGCGCGACGGCTATGTGCAGCTCGAACAGCCCAGTGAGCGCGATCCCGTGCGCCACTACGGGAGCGTCGCGCCCGACCTGTTCGACGCCATCCTGAACCGCTGCGTGCGCGCCGGACAGGTGTGCACCAAGGACATGATGGCCATGGACGCACGCCGCCAGGCGGGCGGCGCGCTCGGCGCCGTCTGCACCGCCAGCAATACGCCGAAAGCGCCGTTCGATCCGGCCGCTCCGTACAGCGAACGCAGTGCGGTAGCGCTGCAGTAGCACGTAGCAGAACCGGGTTGCAATCGCCCCGAAAGACCGAAAGACCTACACCCTGGCCCTGGAGGACAACATGCAGGAGCGATCCGAACTCGCCACGCTTATCTTCGGCCGCCTGAGTTGGGAGGCCATACCGCTGCACGAGCCGATCCTGCTGGGCACCTTCATCGTCGTGGTCATTGGCGGACTGGTGTTGCTGGGCGCGGTGACTTACTTCCGCCTGTGGGGCTATCTGTGGCGCGAGTGGTTCACCAGCATCGACCACAAAAAGATCGGCATCATGTACGTAATCCTCGGCATCATCATGCTGCTGCGGGGTTTCGCCGATGCCGTCATGATGCGCATGCAGCAGTCGGTGGCCTTCGGCGACAACCCGGGCTTCCTGCCACCGCACCACTATGACCAGATCTTCACCGCGCACGGCGTGATCATGGTCATCTTTGTCGCCATGCCGCTGGTGACGGGGCTGATGAACTTCGTGGTGCCGCTGCAGATCGGCGCTCGCGACGTGGCCTTTCCCTTCCTCAACAACTTCAGCTTCTGGATGACCACCGGCGGCGCGGTGCTGGTGATGATGTCGCTGTTCGTCGGCGAGTTCGCGCGCACCGGGTGGCTCGCCTATCCACCGCTGTCGGGCATCGTCCATAGCCCGGACGTTGGCGTCGATTATTACCTCTGGTCATTGCAGGTTGCGGGGGTCGGGACAGTGCTATCGGGCATCAACCTGATGGTCACCATCGTCAAGATGCGCGCGCCCGGCATGACGCTGATGCGCATGCCGATCTTCACCTGGACCGCGCTGTGCACCAACGTGCTGATCGTGGCCGCGTTCCCGGTGCTGACCGCAGCGCTGGCCATGCTGGCACTGGACCGCTACCTGGGCATGAACTTCTTCACGGCCGATCTTGGCGGCAGCGCCATGATGTACGTGAACCTGATCTGGATCTGGGGACACCCCGAGGTGTACATCCTCGTGCTGCCCGTGTTCGGCGTGTTTTCCGAAGTGGTCTCCACGTTCTGCCAGAAGCGGCTGTTCGGCTACGCGTCGATGGTCTATGCCACGGTCGTGATCACGGTGCTGTCCTACCTGGTCTGGCTGCACCACTTCTTCACGATGGGATCGGGGGCGAGCGTCAACTCGTTCTTCGGCATCACCACCATGATCATCTCGATCCCGACCGGGGCGAAGCTGTTCAACTGGCTGTTCACGATGTACCACGGCCGCATCCGCTTCGAAGTGCCGATGCTGTGGACGGTCGGCTTCATGGTCACCTTCGTGATTGGCGGCATGACCGGCGTGCTGCTCGCGGTGCCGCCCGCCGACTTCTCGCTGCACAACAGCCTGTTCCTGATCGCCCACTTCCACAACGTGATCATCGGCGGCGTGCTGTTCGGGCTGATGGCCGGCATCACGTACTGGTTCCCGAAGGCATTCGGCTACAAGCTCGATCCGTTCTGGGGCAAGTGCTCGTTCTGGTTCTGGCTGGTGGGCTTCTATTTCGCGTTCATGCCGCTGTATGTGCTTGGCATGAAGGGCGTGACCCGCCGCATGAGCCATTTCGAAGACCCGTCGCTGCAAGTCTGGTTCCTGCTCGCGGCGTTCGGCGCGTTCCTGATCGCGCTCGGTATCGGCTGCTTCCTGATCCAGCTCGTAGTGAGCTTCATGCACCGCGAAGCGCTGCGCGACGTCACCGGCGACCCCTGGAATGGCCGCACGCTGGAATGGTCTACGTCATCGCCGCCGCCCGCCTACAACTTCGCCTTCACGCCGATCGTCCATGACACCGACGCCTGGTGGCAGATGAAGGCGCACGGCTTCCAGCGCCCGGCGCAGGGCTTCATACCGATCCACATGCCGAAGAACACCGGCGCGGGCATCATCCTGGCGGGGCTCAGCACCGTGTGCGGCTTTGCGTTGATCTGGCATATCTGGTGGCTGGTTGTGCTGGCGTTCGCCGCCACGATCATCACGGCCATCGTGCATACCTTCAACTACAAGCGCGACTACTACATCCCGGCCGATACGGTCGGCAACACGGAGGCGGCGCGTTCGGCGCTGCTGGCACGCCATGCCTGATACGACTGCCTCCTTCCCCGCCGGCCGCGCGCAGGCCGTCCCGTCCGCCCCGCCGCACGCCACGCAGTCGGGCCATGGCACCGACGAGGGCGAACTGCGCTTCTACATGACCAGCGAGTACCACGCGCCCAACGGCACGTTGCTCGGGTTCTGGGTCTACCTGATGAGCGACTGCCTCATCTTCGCCTGCCTGTTCGCGGCCTATGGCGTGCTCGGCCGCAGCTACGCGGGCGGCCCGACCGGCGCCGAGCTGTTCGACCTGCCGCTGGTGGCGCTGAACACCTCGTTCCTGCTGCTGTCATCGATCACGTACGGCTTCGCGATGCTGCAGATGCAGCAGGGCCGCGTCGGTGGCACGCAAGGCTGGCTGGCCATCACCGGCGTGCTGGGCGCCTGCTTCCTTGGCGTGGAAATCTACGAGTTCGTCCACCTGGTCGGCGAAGGCGCGGGGCCGTGGCGCAGCGGCTTCCTGACCTCGTTCTTCTCGCTGGTCAGCACGCACGGGCTGCACGTGACCTTCGGCACCATCTGGCTCATCACGCTGATGCTGCAGGTGCGGCTGCATGGGCTGATCCCCGAGAACCGCCGCCGCCTGATGTGCCTGTCGATGTTCTGGCACTTCCTGGACGTGGTCTGGATCGGCGTCTTCACCTTTGTCTACCTGATGGGAGTGCTGCCATGAGTGCATCGGACCACACGCTCGCCCATGGCCATGACGGCCACGAGGGGCATGATGGGCATGGCCATGACGACAGTCACATCCACATCTCGATGAGCGGCTACGTGACGGGCTTCGTGCTGTCGGTGATCCTGACCACGATCCCGTTCTGGCTGGTCATGGGGAAAGTCTTCGAGAAGTCGAGCACCACCGCGCTCGTGCTGCTGGCGCTCGGGGCCGTGCAGATCGTCGTGCACATGATCTATTTCCTGCACATGAACGCCAAGTCCGAGGGCGGCTGGAACATGCTGGCGCTGATGTTCACGCTGGTGCTGGTGGTGATCACGCTGAGCGGCACGCTGTGGGTCATGTTCCACCTGAATTCGAACATGATGCCGGGGATGGAGCGCTGACGGCACCGGCGACAGACTTCAAGGTACCCAAAGGCGCCCCCTGGGCGCCTTTTTCGTCATATAACGCAATGTTTCCTGAAATCATCAGCGATTTCAGCAACAAATGCCAAGGCATTGTCATTAATCTGCCCGCTCTTTGCTGTTAAGCGGGTGGCCATTGCCTGGCCCTTCCCGCCCCTGCCCGCGTCAACCTCCACGAGATGACATTTCGCGTTCCGGCCATGACCTGGCCGCGCACGCGTTTTGGCCGGAACAGCAAAGCTCACTGCGCCGCATCGCCCCACAAGGGCGGCGCGGCCTTCTGATGAACGGAGACAACGACACATGAGTGCAAATTCAGAGCATTTGCAGCGCGGGCTCGGCGAACGCCATATCCGCCTGATGGCATTGGGATCGGCCATTGGCGTAGGGCTCTTCCTGGGATCGGCTAATGCCATCAAGATGGCCGGGCCGGCCATCATGCTGGCCTACCTGATCGGCGGCGCGATGATCTTCCTGATCATGCGCGCGCTCGGCGAAATGGCCGTGCACAACCCGGTCGCGGGTTCGTTCTGCCGCTACGCGCAGGATCATATGGGCCCGCTGGCCGGCTACCTGACCGGCTGGAACTACTGGTTCCTGTGGCTTGTGACCTGCGTGGCCGAGATCACGGCCGTGGCCATCTACATGGGCGTCTGGTTCCCCGACGTGCCGCGCTGGATCTGGGCACTCGCCGCGCTGACCACGATGGGCTCGGTCAACTTGCTGACGGTCAAGGCCTACGGCGAGTTCGAGTTCTGGTTCGCCATGATCAAGATCGTGACCATCGTGCTGATGCTGTTCGGCGGCGGCGCGATGATCGTGTTCGGCCTGGGCAATGGTGGCATCGCCACGGGTATCAGTAACCTGTGGGCGCACGGCGGCTTCATGCCCAATGGCGCCAGCGGCGTGCTGATGTCGCTGCAGATGGTGATGTTCGCGTACCTGGGCGTGGAGATGATCGGCCTGACCGCCGGCGAAGCGAAGAACCCGCGCAAGTCGATCCCGGACGCGATCAATTCGGTGTTCTGGCGCATCCTGATCTTCTACGTCGGCGCGCTGTTCGTGATCCTGTCGCTCTATCCGTGGAACGAGATCGGCGCGCAGGGCAGCCCGTTCGTGATGACGTTCGAGCGCCTCGGCATCAAGACCGCGGCCGGCATCATCAACTTCGTCGTGCTGACCGCCGCGCTGTCGTCATGCAACGGCGGCATCTTCAGCACGGGCCGCATGCTCTACAACCTGGCCCAGCAAGGGCAGGCCCCGGCGGCATTCGCCCAGGTCGACCGCAACGGCGTGCCGCGCCGCGCGCTGCTGGTCTCGATCGGCGCGCTGCTGTGCGGCGTGCTGCTGAACTACCTTGTGCCCGAGAAGGTGTTCGTCTGGGTGACGTCGATCTCGACCTTCGGCGCGATCTGGACCTGGGCCATCATCCTTGTCACGCAGATGCAGTTCCGCAAGAACCTGTCGGCGGCCGAGCGCGACAAGCTGGCGTTCCGCATGCCGTTCTGGCCGTATGGCTCGTGGATTGCGCTGGCCTTCCTGGCGCTGGTCATTGCGCTGATGGCTTATTTCCCGGACACGCGCATCGCCCTGTACGTCGGCCCGGCCTGGCTGGTGCTGCTGACGGTGCTGTACTACCGTCTTGGCATGCAGGCTCGCGGCCCGGTTACTTACCAGGCCTGACCGGCATTCCCGGCGGGTGCGCCAGCGGACGCCCGCCGCTACAATGGCCCCCGGGCAATCCATCGCCAGGGGGCCAGATGTCCGAACTCTACGCCGCGCCGCGCCGCCATGACGGGGCGCTCGACCCAGACGCACGCCGTGGCGGCGTGACTGCCGCAAGAGCCAACTCGGCGGAAGATGCCGTCGCACGCGCAGCGGCCGTGGCCGATACGGTCGCGCGCACCGCGGTCGAGCAGGCGGACCTCGCCATGCGCCACTGGACCGACCCCACGCCGGGTCCGGTACGGATCGGCTCCGCGCAGCATCTGCGCATGTTCAGCAACATGCTGCTGCAGACCCACAATCCCTATAAACCGGCCGTGATCGAATGGCCGACGCTGTCGCCCGACGCGCTCGCGCGCGTGACCTCGCTGCCGATCTGGGACATTGCCGTGCAGACCGAGGGCCGCGCCTCGATCCGCGTGAAGACCTTTGCCGAAACCGTCACCGACCCCCTGCTGCGCAGCGCGCTGGACATGGACGGCGGCGAGGAGGCGCGCCACAAGGTTGTACTGTCGAAGCTGGTCGAGGCCTATGGCATTCCGCTCGCGCCGGAACCCGACTACCCGCCGCCGGACGACCCCGAATGGGGCTGGCTCGTGACCGGCTACAGCGAATGCATCGACAGCTTCTTCGCGTTTGGCCTGTTCGCCATGGCCAAACGCTCGGGCTATTTCCCGGCCGAGCTGGTCGAGACGTTCGAGCCGGTGATCCAGGAGGAAGGCCGGCACATCCTCTTCTTCGTCAACTGGGCCGCGTGGTATCGGCGCAACCTGCCCTGGTGGCGCCGGCCGCTGTTTGCGCTCAAGGTGGCGCGCGTGTGGGCGTTCCTGATCTGGGAGCGCATCGGCATTGCGCGCGGGATCGACGCAGATGGCGTCGCGCAGGATGCCAATTTCACGATGAACGGCTCCGAAGCGCTCGGCGATTCGCTGTCGCCGGGCACCATGATCGACCTGTGCCTGGCCGAGAACGACCGGCGCATGGCCGGCTACGACGAACGATTGTTGCGGCCCGAAACCGTGCCGCGTCTGGCGCGGTTCGCGCGCCGCTTCGTAAAGTGATCATGACAGCCGCGTTCGCACTGTCCCTGGCATCGCTGGCCATCTGGTGTGTCCTGCTGTTCGGCCGTGCGGGCTTCTGGCGCATTCGCAAGCCCGCGCCGGTACCCGCCCCTCCGGCATGGCCCGAAGTGGTAGCCATCGTTCCGGCGCGCAATGAGGCGGAAGTCATCGGGCGATGTGTGGCTGGCGTGCTCGGCCAGAAATACCCCGGAAAGCTGTCATTGGTAGTGGTGGACGACCACAGCCATGACGGCACCTCCGAAACTACGGCCACCGCTGCGGCTGCCACGCCCCGGCCCGATGCGCTATCGGTCGTTTCGGCCCGAGATCTGCCTTCTGGCTGGAGCGGCAAAGTATGGGCGCAGTCCGAGGGGCTCGCCGCCGCCGATCGCATCGCACCGGGCGCTGCCTACGTATGGCTGACCGATGCAGACATCTGGCATGGCCCCGAGGTTCTTGGGGGGCTGGTAGCGCGCGCCGTGCATGAACGACGCGACCTGGTGTCGCTCATGGTGCGGTTGCGCTGCGCTTCGGCGTGGGAACGGCTCATCGTGCCGGCTTTTGTCTTTTTCTTCGCCAAACTGTACCCGTTCGAGCGCGTGCGCAATCCGCGCACCCCGGTGGCTGCCGCAGCAGGCGGCTGCATGCTGGCCAGTCGCACGGCACTGGCGCGTATCGGCGGATTCGCCGCCATTCGCGGCGAATTGATCGACGATTGCAGCCTGGCGGCGAAGATCAAGCCCGGCGGGCCTATCGCGCTTGACCTGGCCGATGACAGCGAGTCCCTGCGTCCGTATGACGACTGGCGCAGCCTCTGGGACATGATCGCGCGCAGCGCCTACACGCAACTGCGCTATTCGCCAGTCTTGCTGGCCGGAACTGCCGTCGCCATGACGTTGACCTATCTGGCGCCGCCCGTGCTGGCCTTGGCCGGCGGCGCACGGCTGTGGCCGGCGTGGCTGGCATGGGCGACCATGGCGGTGGCCTATCTACCGATGCTGCGCGAATACCGCCAGCCCTGGTGGCTGGCGCCGCTGCTGCCGCTGACCGCACTGTTCTATCTGGGCGCCACGCTGGATTCCGCGCGGCGCTACTGGCTGCGTCGTGGCGGGCAATGGAAGGGACGCAGCCAGGCGCCCGTGCGGCCCTGACAATCAGCGCAGATACCCGGCATTGCGGAACCAGTCCAGCGCGTCGCGCAGTCCTTCTATATAGGGGCGCGGCTGGTAGCCCAGTTCGCGCCGGGCCTTGTCCGAGCGGAAGAACATCCGGTACTTCGACATATTGAGCCCGTCCACCGTGATGAACGGCTCCTTGCGCGTCACGCGCGCGACGGCCTCGGCCGCATGCGCCAGCGGATACAGCGGCCAGCGCGGCAGTTGCACCGACGGCGGACGGCGCCCGCACAGGCCGGCGATATCGCGCAGCATCTGCTGCAGCATCACGTCGTCGCCGCCAAGGATGTAGCGTTCGCCCATCCGCCCTCGGTCCAGCGCCAGAAAGTGGCCGGCAGCCACGTCATCGACATGGACCAGATTGAGCCCGGTCTCGACAAATGCGGGAATCTTGCCGGTCGCGGCCTCGACGATGATGCGTCCGGTCGGCGTAGGCCGAACGTCGCGCGGCCCGATCGGCGTGGACGGGTTGACGATCACGGCCGGCAGCCCGCGCTCGGCGACCATGCGCTCGACCACGCGCTCGGCCAGCACCTTGCTGCGCTTGTACGCGCCGATGGCCTCGTGCGGTGTCAGAGCGGCCGTCTCGTCGACGGGCGCCGAGGCGCCCGCCACCCGCAGCGTCGCCACGCTGCTGGTATAGACAATGCGCTCTACCCCTGCCTCCTGCGCGGCCTCCATGACAGCCATGGTGCCGTCGACATTGGTGCGGACGATCTCCTCGGGGTCAGGGGCCCATAGCCGATAATCGGCCGCCACATGGAACAGGTAGCGCACCCCGCGCATGGCGGACGCCAGCGCGGCCGGGTCGCGCATATCGCCCTCGACCACGTCGACGGTCAAACCCGCCAGGTTGGCACGCGGGCTCGTGGCCCGCACCAGCGCGCGCACGCGCCATCCGCGTGCCAGCGCCTGCCGCACCACCGCGGATCCGAGAAAACCCGATGCACCTGTCACCAGCGCGTAATCGTTTACGGTCATAACCCCGTTTCATCGTGAGATGGGAACGCCGCCCGACTGAGAGGGCTGCCAGACATTTCCGGCGCGGCGGGTATATAGTAACCACCATGTGTCGGAAATGTGATTTCTGTACACCATCCCATTCACTGAAACCCATTGACGGGTCGGGGGGCCTACCGTATGCAGGTGATTCTTGCTCAACCCCGAGGTTTCTGTGCCGGCGTCGTGCGCGCGATCGAAATTGTCGACCGCGCCCTCGTCAAGCATGGAGCTCCGGTGTTCGTGCGCCACGAAATCGTGCATAACAAGCATGTCGTGGAGGGATTGAAGAACAAGGGCGCGCGCTTTGTCGAAGAACTCGACGAGGTCCCTGCGGGCGCCGTCACCATCTTCAGCGCGCACGGCGTATCGCGCGCCGTGGTAGCTGATGCAGGCCAGCGGCAGCTGCACGCCATCGACGCCACCTGCCCGCTGGTGATCAAGGTGCATAACCAGGGCCGCCAGTACGCGGCCAGCGGCCGGACCGTGATCCTGATCGGCCATGCCGGCCACCCCGAGGTCGAAGGCACCATGGGCCAGATCCCGGGCAAGGTGATCCTGGTCCAGAACGAGGCCGAGGTCGAGCGGCTCGACCTGCCGGCCGACACCCCGGTCGCCTATGTCACCCAGACCACGCTCAGCGTCGACGACACGCGCAATATCATCGCTGCGCTCGCCCGTCGTTTCAGCAACATGGTCGGCCCCGACACGCGCGACATCTGCTATGCCACGCAGAACCGGCAGAGCGCCGTGCGTGACCTGTGCAAGCGCGCCGACGTGATCCTGGTGATCGGCGCCACCAACAGCTCCAATTCCAACCGGCTGCGCGAGATCGGCACTGAAAGCGGCGTGCCGAGCTACCTGATCGCCGACGGCAGCGAACTCGATCCGGCGTGGGTGACGGGGGCCAATATCGTCGGCATTACCGCCGGCGCCTCGGCGCCCGAGGAAATGGTCGAAGACGTGATCAACGCGCTGCGCCGCCTGGGCCCGGTGGATGTGTCCACCATGGAAGGCCGCGAGGAGCATGCCGAATTCCGCCTGCCCGCCGAACTGGCCGATGTCCGGCCTGCCGCAGCCGCGCCCCAGCCTGTCGAGAAAGTCCCCGGCTGAACCAGAATAAAAAGGAAGTCCCCTTGCCTATCCCGTTCCTGCAGGTCGCCCGCGTGGGCGCCTACATTGTCGGCAAGCATCTGGCGCGCCAGAAGCGCTATCCGCTTGCGCTCATGCTGGAGCCGTTGTTTCGCTGCAACCTTGCTTGCAATGGCTGCGGCAAGATCGACTACCCGGATCCGATCCTGAACCAGCGCCTGTCGGTCGAGGAATGCCTGGGCGCCGTCGATGAATGCGGCGCGCCCGTGGTGTCGATCGCCGGCGGCGAGCCGCTGCTGCACAAGGACATGCCCGAAATCGTGCGCGGCATCGTCGCGCGGCGCAAGTTCGTCTATCTGTGCACCAACGCGCTGCTGATGGAGAAGAAGCTGGACCAGTACGAGCCCAGCCCCTACTTCGTCTGGTCCGTGCACCTGGACGGCGACCGCGAAATGCATGACCACTCGGTCAGCCAGGAAGGCGTCTATGACCGCGCCGTCGAGGCCATCCGTGCCGCCAAGGCGCGCGGCTTCCGCGTCAATATCAATTGCACGCTGTTCAACGATGCGAAGCCCGACCGCGTGGCCAGCTTCTTCGACACAGTCAAGGAAATGGGCGTCGACGGCATCACCGTCTCGCCCGGCTACGCGTACGAGCGCGCGCCGGACCAGCAGCACTTCCTGAACCGCGGCAAGACCAAGCAGCTGTTCCGCGACATCCTGAGCCGCGGCCGCGGCAAGAAGTGGTCGTTCAGCCAGTCGACCATGTTCCTGGACTTCCTGGCCGGCAACCAGACCTACCACTGCACGCCGTGGGGCAACCCGGCGCGCACGGTGTTCGGCTGGCAGCGGCCTTGCTATCTGGTCGGCGAAGGCTATGTGCAGACCTTCAAGGAGCTGATGGACGAGACCGACTGGGACGCCTACGGCACCGGCAACTACGAGAAGTGCGCCGATTGCATGGTCCACAGCGGCTACGAGGCTACCGCGGTCGCCGATACATTCGCGCATCCGCTCAAGGCGCTCGGCGTGAGCCTGCGGGGCGTGAAGACCGATGGCGCAATGGCCCCGGACATCTCGCTCGACAACCAGCGCCCTGCCGATTACGTGTTCTCGCGCCACGTCGAGATCAAGCTGGCCGAGATCGGCCGGGCCCAGCCGCGCAAGGAACGGCCGGCCCGAGCAGAGACCTCCGAAGCCCACTAAGTCTTCATGCCCGCGGAAGCAGCGGCCATGGCCGCGACCCTGCTTGGCAGTGCGCTGACCTGCGTGTCGGCGGGCTATGCCGTGGCTGCCGCGGTGCTGACGCGGCGCGCCGGCGCACGTGCGCCGGCTGCCGCCGCGGCCGGCGAAGTCCGCGCCAGCGTGCTCAAGCCGCTGTGCGGGGCCGAGCCACGCCTGTACGACAACCTCGCTACGCTGTGCCGCCAGTCCGTCACCGGCTACCAGGTCGTGTGCGGCGTGCGTGACCCGGACGATCCCGCCATTGCCATGGTGCGACGCCTGCAGCAGGATTTTCCGGATATCGACATCATGCTGGTCATCGACCCGCGCGTGCACGGCAGCAATCTCAAGGTCAGCAACCTGATCAACCTGGCCGCGCAAGCGCGCCATGACGTTCTGGTTGTGGCCGACAGCGATATCGCGGTACCGCACGACTACCTGGCGCGCGTCGCCGCACCGCTGGCCGACCCTGGCGTCGGCATCGTCACCTGCCTGTATCGCGGGCGTCCGGTTGACGCTTTCTGGGCGAAGCTTGGGGCGCAGTTCATCGACGACTGGTTCGCGCCGTCTGTACGCATTGCCCACGCCGGTGGTTCGCGCCGCTTCGCGTTCGGCGCCACCATTGCGCTGCGGCGCGACACATTGGCGCAGATCGGCGGCTTCGCCTCGCTGTCCGACCGGCTCGCCGACGACTTCTGGCTTGGCGAGCTGACACGGCAGGCGGGCCTGCGCACCGTGCTGTCCGACGTGATGGTCACCACCGACGTGACCGAGACGCGATTGCCCGAACTGTGGACGCATGAACTGCGCTGGCTCCGCACCATCCGGTCGCTGAACCCAGCGGGATTTGCGTTCACGTTCATTACTTTTACGTGGCCGATGCTGGTGGCGGGGGTGGTATTGGCGCCAACGCCGGTGATATTTGCCGTGGCGCTGGTCGGCGTGCTTGCGCGCTGCGCGGTAGCTGGCTCGCTGGCGCCCGCAGCCAGGGCGCCGTTGCGCGATGCGCTGTTGCTCGCCGGATGGGGCGCTGCGCTGGCCGGCAGGAGGGTGCGCTGGCGCGATCAGATCCTGTCCGTGCGTGATCCGGTCCAGGACGGCACCCCACTGTGATCGCCATGTCATGTGCACGCCCGTCCCTTGCTAATGAAGCTTTTTTAGCTACAATCGTAGCCATAAATGCTTCAAACACTCTCCGACACTCTCTTCGGCGAATATCGCCGCCGCGTGCTGAGCCTGCTCCTGCTGCATCCGGAGGCGTCCTATCACGTGCGCGAAATCGCGCGACTGACGGACACCGCGCCGGGAACGCTCCACAAGGAACTCAGCAAGCTGGCACAGGCCGGTATCCTGATCCGGGAACCGCGCGGCAACCAGCTCGCATATCGGGCCAATCGCGCCTCCCCGGTGTTCGAGGAGCTGTCCAGCATCATGCGGAAGACCTCGGGCCTGACCGACGTCCTGGCCCAGGCACTGCAACCTTGCGCGCACGAGATCGATACAGCTTTCATCTATGGCTCGACGGCAAGCGGACGCGAGACGGCGCAGAGCGACGTGGATATCATGCTGATCGGCGACATCGGCTTCGCGCGTGCTGTACAGCAGCTCTACCCCGCGCAGGCCGTCCTGGCGCGGGAGATCAATCCGAAGGTGCTCTCCCGCGAAGAATGGCGCGCGGGGCTGGCGAACAACGATGCGTTCCTGCGCGATGTGCTGGCGAAGCCGAAGTTATTCGTGATCGGAAGCGACCATGACCTTGGAGAACTTGCTGGGAATCAGCCTGGACGCGATCCGGCCTGACCGTGAGCAGATAGCGCGCCTGCTGGCAGGGGCTGAGCGCAACCTCAGCGATGCCGGCATCGAAGCTCTCAGCAATGAGAACCGGTTTGACGCAGCCTACAAAGCGATCATGCAAGCCGCGCTCGCCGCGCTGCATGCCAATGGCTACCGCACGCTGACAAGCCGCCCCGGCCACCACCAGACCACCCTGCAATCGCTGACGAAGACGATCGGCTGGCCAGCCGATCGCATGATCGTGCTCGACGCCCTGCGCAAGCAGCGCAATCTCTCTGACTATTCCGGCGACCTCGTGCCGGCTTCGGCCGTGCGCGAGTGCATTACCAGTGCCACCGCACTGATCGCTGACGTCAAGGCCTGGCTCCACACCAACAAGCCGCAGCTGACCTGACCTGACAACATCGAGGCCTCCATGAAAAAAACCCTGTTCCTCCAGGCCCCTTCCTTCGACGGCTTTGACGGCGGCGCCGGCTCGCGCTACCAGGCCAAGCGCGAGATCAAGTCGTTCTGGTATCCGACCTGGCTGGCCCAGCCGGCCGCGCTGGTACCCGGCAGCCGCGTGCTCGACGCGCCCGCCGATGAACTGACGCCGCAGCAGACGCTGGATATCGCTGTCGACTACGACCTCGTCATCATCCACACGAGCACCCCGTCGTTCCCGACCGACGCCAAGTTCGCCGAGGAACTCAAGAAGCGCAAACCCGGCGTGATGATCGGCATGGTCGGCGCCAAGCCGGCGGTCGACCCGGGCGGCACGCTCGGCGCCAGCGATGCGGTCGACTTTGTCTGCCGCGAGGAATTCGACTACACGTGCCAGGATGTCGCCGCAGGCAAACCGCTCAAGGACATCCTCGGCCTGTCGTATCGCCTGCCCGATGGCTCGCTCGAACACAACGGCCAGCGGCCGATGATCGAGAACATGGATGAGCTGCCGTTCGTGGCGCCCGTGTACAAGCGCGACCTGAAGATCGAGAACTACTTCATCGGCTACCTGAAGCACCCGTACGTATCGATCTACACGGGGCGTGGCTGCCGTTCGCGCTGCACGTTCTGCCTGTGGCCGCAGACCGTGGGCGGGCACCGCTACCGCACGCGCTCGGCCGAGAGCGTGATCGCCGAGGTGAAATGGATCAAGGAGAACATGCCCGAGGTCAAGGAGATCATGTTCGACGACGACACCTTCACCGACTTCAAGCCGCGCGTGGAGGAAATCGCGCGCGGGCTCGGCAAGCTTGGCGTTACGTGGTCGTGCAATGCGAAGGCCAACGTGCCATACAACACGCTCAAGATCATGAAGGAAAACGGCCTGCGCCTGCTGCTGGTCGGCTACGAGTCGGGCGACGACCAGATCCTGCTGAACATCAAGAAGGGCTTGCGCACCGATATCGCGCGCCGCTTCACCGAGGACTGCCGCAAGCTCGGCATCCAGATCCACGGCACCTTTATCCTGGGCCTGCCCGGCGAGACGCAGGAAACGATCGAAAAAACCATCGCCTACGCGAAGGAAATCAACCCGCACACGATCCAGGTATCGCTGGCCGCGCCCTACCCCGGCACCACGCTGTACCAGCAGGCGGTCGACAACGGCTGGCTCGAAGAGAACAAGGTCATCAACCTCGTCAACGACAAGGGCGTGCAGCTTGCGGCGATCAGCTATCCGCATTTGTCGAAGGAAGAGATTTACCACGGCGTGGAGCGCTTCTATAAGCAGTTCTACTTCCGCCCCGGCAAGATCTGGGAGATCGTGCGCGAGATGCTCGGCAGCTGGGACATGATGAAGCGGCGCCTGCGCGAAGGCGTGGAGTTCTTCCGTTTCCTGCGATCCCACGAGGCCTGATTCTGCAGTCTCTTAGCCCCGCCACCGCCGCGCGCCCCGCGCGCGGCCTGATCATCACCGCCGACGACTTTGGGCTGCACACCGCCGTCAATGAAGCGGTGGAACTCGCGCATCGCGACGGCGTGCTGAACGCCGCCAGCCTGATGGTGTCCGCGCCGGAAGCCGCCGATGCGGTGTCGCGCGCACGACGCCTGCCATCGTTGCGCGTGGGCCTGCATGTGGTCCTCGCCGATGGCCCCGCCATGCTCCCGCGCGCGGCCATTCCCGATCTCGTCGATGCGCAAGGCCGCTTTGGTTCGGCGATGGCGCGCGACGGCTGCCGATTTTTCTTCCTGCCGCATGTGCGCCGGCAACTGGCCGCCGAGATCCGCGCGCAGTTCGAAGCGTTCGCGGCCACCGGCCTGCCGCTCGACCACATCAACACGCACAAGCATTTCCACCTGCATCCGACCGTGCTGTCGCTGATCCTGTCGATCGGCCGCGAGTTCGGCCTGCGCGCCATGCGCCTGCCGCTGGAATCCGATGCGCCGTTGCTGCTGCGTCCGTGGCTCGCGCTGCTGCGCGGACGATTGCAGCGTGCCGGCATCGCGCACAATGACTACGTGGTCGGCATCGCACGCAGCGGCGCAATGGATGAGGCGGTGCTGCTCGCCGCGCTTTCGAAGCTGCCGGAAGGCATCGGCGAAATCTATCTGCATCCGGCCGTCACATCGGGCGCGGCCATCGCGCCGACCATGGCCGGCTACCGCCACGCCGACGAACTGGCCGCGCTGCTGTCGCCGCGCGTGCGCGCGGCCCTCGATGCGGCCGGTGTGCGGCGCGGCGGCTTTGCCGACGTGCTCGCACCAGCCTGACCCCTCTTACATGAAACGCATTGCTTACCTGACCGGCCTGCTGGGCCTGCTCGCGCTCACTGCCCTGGTCGTACATGAGGGCATCAGCGATATCGCCACTGTGATGGCACAGGGCGGCTGGCTCCTGCTGTTATTGGTGCCGCTGCACGCGCTGCCCCTGCTGCTGGATGCGCAGGGCTGGCGCGTGCTGCTGACCTCGGCCGATCCCGAAGAAAAAGCGGGTCTGGGCTTCCTGTGGTGGGTGGCCACCGTGCGCGAAGCCGTGAACCGCCTGCTGCCGACCATGAGCATCGGTGGCGAACTGGTCGGCGTGCGGCTGAGCCGGCTGCGCATCCACGACACGACCGCGGTCACGGCCTCCATCGTCGTCGAAGTCATGATCACGCTGTTCGCGCAGTACCTGTTTTCGGCGCTGGGCGTGCTGATGCTGGTCGCCGCGCTGCAGGACAGCGGCCAGGCCTGGATCATCCTGGCCGGACTGGCGCTGTCACTGCCGGTGCCGGTGGCCTTTGCGCTGTCGCTGCACCATACGGCGCTGTTCGAAAAGCTGGAAGGCGCCGCGCGCAAGCTGTTTGGCGAAGACCACCGCATCGTGACCATGATCGACGGTGCGCGGCTCGATGCGCAGATCCGCGCGCTGAACCGGCGCCGGCGCGAACTGCTGGCTGCGCTGGGCTGGCAGTTCGTGGGCCTTGTCAGTGGCACGCTCGAAATCTGGTTTGCGCTGATGCTGCTGGGGCACCCCGTGCCGTTCTGGCAAGCCATGGCGATCGAAGCCCTCACCCAGGCCGTGCGCCACGTGGCCTTCTTCGTGCCGGCCGGACTGGGCGTTCAGGAGGCCGTGGTGCTGCTGCTGGGCCAGGCGCTGGGCATGGACGCCCATGTGTCGCTGGCGCTGGCACTGGTCAAGCGCGCGCGGGAAATCCTGTTCGGCGTGCCCGCGCTGCTGTCGTGGCAGTGGGTGGAGCTGCGCCGCTGGCGGCGCGGGGTGGCGGAAAGCGCTGCCCGGTGAAGTCCCGGCGGGTCAGCTCGCTCCCGCCTGCCGCGCGTTATGGTTGACCAGGTACTGCACCAGCCCGTCGACGCCGCCGCGCGCGACGATATCGGCGAACTGCTTGCGGTACACCTCGATCAGCCACGCGCCCATCATGTTGATGTCGTAGATCCTCCAGCCACTGGGCGTGCGCTGCAGCCGGTAGTCGATCTGCATCTCGTCCCCGTTGTTGAGCACGCGCGACTCCACCACCACGTCGCCCGAGCCACCCGCAGTCTGCGCCGGCTTGAAGCGGAACTTGACGTTCTGCTCGCGCAGTTGCGCCAGCGACACCGCATAGCTGCGCACGAGCAGTTGCGTGAATTGTTCGCTGAGTTGCTTCTGCTGCTCCGGCGTGGCCGTGCGCCAGGCGCTGCCGACCGCGAGCCGCGTGGTGCGGCCGAAATCCGTGTAGGGCAGAAATTGCTTCTGGACCACCGCAGTGATCTTCGCCATGTCGCCGCCACGGGTTTCGGGATTGGACTGGATGGTCGTGATCACGCCTTCCACGGCGGCCTGCACCAGGCGGTCGGGCGCTGCCTTGAGATCGTTGGGCTGCGCCGTCTGCGCCTGCACCGTGGCGATCATGGCCACCGCCGCGACCGGTGCCAGGGAAATCAAACCGAATCTGTTCATGCCGATGTGTGCTGCAAGAAGCGTTTGAAAGGGACCCGGGGCCCCGTCTCGGCTGGCGCCCGGGATGCCGGGGCAGTATAGCGGAACGAGGTTGGCCGCCGGCTGAGCCGCATGCGCCACGCCAGCCCGGCAATCGGACGCCAGCCGGTATACTCGCGGCTCGAGCCCTGTCCCGAGCACTCCATGCTGACTTCGCTGCTGACCCGCCTCGTCAGGCTCGCCACGACCCGCGCCTGGCTGGTGATCGTGGCGGCCCTGCTGCTCACCGCCGCCAGCGGCGTCTATGTGGCACGGCACTTCGCCATCAATACGGACATCAATCGGCTGCTTGAATCGGATGCGCCGTGGGCGAAACGGGATGCGGCCATCGGCGAGGCCTTTCCGCAGCGCGGGCAGATGATCCTGGCCGTGGTACAGGCGCCCGCGTCGGAACTGGCCGATGCCGCCGCCAGCGAACTGGCCGATGCGCTGCGCAAGCACCCCGAGCATTTCCGCTCGGTAAGCCAGCCCGGCGCAGGCGAATTCTTTTCCCGCAACGGCCTGCTGTTCGCGCGCACCGAGGAAGTCGGGCAGGTCACGCAACAGCTCGTCCAAGCGCGCCCGCTGCTCAACCAGCTCGCGCACGACCCAACCCTGCGCGGCCTCTCCGACACGCTGACGACCATGCTGGGCCTGCCGCTGACGATGGGCCAGGTCAAGCTGGCCGATACGGACACCCTGCTCGGCGCCAGCGCCGGCGCGCTCGAACAGGTGCTGGCCGGCAAGCCGGCGGCCATGTCGTGGGCCGGTCTGCTCGACGACCGCCTCAAGCCCGACAAGGAAGGCCGCGTCTTCAGTTTCATCACGGTCAGCCCCGTGCTCGACTACAGCGACCTGCAGGCGGGCTCCGCCGCCGCCGATGCCATCCGCGCGACGGCCGCCGAACTGAAACTGGGCGAGCGCTACCAGGCCAGCGTCCGTTTGACCGGACCGCAGCCGCTGGCCGACGACGAGTTCGCCTCCGTCAGCGAAGGCGCCGCGCTCAATGGGCTGCTTACGGTGCTGGTCGTCGTGCTGATTCTGTGGATGGCCTTGCGATCAAAGCGGCTGATCCTGGCGGTGCTGGCCAGCCTGATCACGGGCTTGCTGATCACGGCGGCGCTGGGCCTGGCCATGGTCGGCGCGCTCAATATGATCTCGGTGGCCTTCGCGGTGCTGTTCGTTGGCCTGGGCGTCGACTTTGGCATCCAGTTCGGCGTGCGCTATCGCGCCGAGCGCCATGACCGCGGCCATATCGCCGAAGCGCTGGAACATGCCGCGCAGGGCACCGCGATGCCGTTGACGCTGGCGGCTGCGGCGACGGCCGCCGCATTCTTCTGTTTCCTTCCCACCGACTTCCGCGGCGTGGCGGAGCTTGGCCAGATTGCCGGTGTCGGCATGTTGGTGGCGTTCCTCACGACGTTCACGATGCTGCCCGCGCTCATCCAGGTCATGCAGCCGCGCGGCGAAGCCGAAGCGCCGGGCTTTGCCTGGCTGGCTCCCGCGGACGAGTTCTTCGAGCGCCACCGCAAGCCCGTGCTGCTGCTCACCTGTGCGGCGATCCTGCTCGGATCGCCGGTGCTGCTGCGCCTGCGCTTTGACTTCGATCCGCTGCACCTGAAGGATCCGCATTCGGAATCGATGGCGACGCTGCTCGCGCTCAAGGATGCGCCCGAAGCGGGCACCGACGATGTCACCGTGCTGGCGCCGTCTCTGGCAGCGGCGCGGCAGATTGCGGACAAGGTGTCGCCTCTGCCGGAAGTGTCGCGCGTGGTCACGCTGCAGACATTCATCCCCGACGACCAGCCCGCCAAGCTCGCAGCCATCGAAACCGCCCGCACGGCGCTGATGCCGGTGCTCACGCAGCAGACCGCCACCCCGGCCACCGACATGGCCCGCGTCAATGCGCTGCGCAGTGCGTCGCGCCAGCTCGCTATCGCGGCCGACGAACATCCCGAAACCGGCGCGGCCCAGGCCGCGCGGCTGGCCAAGGTGCTGAAGCGGCTCGCCGACGCGGATGCCGCCACGCGCGACCGCGCCGAGCAGGCCATCGCCCTGCCACTGCGCCTGGCGCTGGGCCGCCTGCGCCTGATGCTGGAGCCGCGGCCCATCACGCAGCAAACGCTGCCGCCCGAGATCGTGCGCGACTGGCTGACTCCGGATGGCCGCGCACTCGTCAGCATCACGCCCCGGCTGCCGCAGCAGGATGGCATCGAACGGGAAGCCGCGCTCAACCGGTTCATGGACGCCGTGCTGCGCGTGGAACCGAACGCGACAGGTGGCCCGATAGCGATCCGCGGTTCCGCCGACACGATCATGGGCGCATTCGCACAGGCCGGCGCCTGGGCCGTGCTGTCCATCACCGTGCTGCTGTGGATTGCGCTGCGCCGCTTTGGCGACGTGCTGCGCACGCTGGTGCCGCTGCTGGTGTCGGCCATCGTCACGCTGGAGTTGTGCGCGGCATTCGGCATTGCGCTGAACTTCGCCAACGTGATCGCGCTGCCGCTGCTGCTGGGCATCGGCGTGGCATTCAAGATCTACTACGTGATCGCGTGGCGCCACGGCAAGACCAAGCTGCTGCAGTCCAGCCTCACGCACGCGGTGCTCTACAGCGCCGCCACCACCGCCACCGCATTCGGCAGCCTGTGGCTGTCGCAGCATCCCGGCACTGCGAGCATGGGCAAGCTGCTGGCGCTCGCGCTGGTGTGCACGCTGGTGGGCGCCGTGTTCTTCCAACCTATCCTGATGGGCCGACCCCGCGAAGGCACGAATCGGCACCAGGCGAGCCCTGCGGAGTAGTCACCGAACAGCCACCGCACGGCCCGCCGCATAACGATAACAACCTCGAATCCACCGCTGCATCATGTTGCTCCCCCGTATTCCGCGCCAGCCCGCACGGCTGGCTTTCCTGGCGTTCGTTCCGCTGCTCGCGGCCGGCTGCGCCACCGGCCCGCAGGCCAATCCCGACGACCCGCTCGAACCGATGAACCGCGTGGTCTTCCAGGTCAACGACAAGCTTGACCAGTACGTGGCCACGCCTGTCGCCAAGGGCTACAAGGCGGTCACGCCGCAGCCCGTGCGCACCGCGGTGACCAATTTCTATTCGAACATTGCGGACGTGGGCAATTTTGCCAACAACCTGCTGCAGGGCAAGGGCGTGGATGCGGCCGAGAGCCTGATGCGCGTGGCAATCAATTCGGTGCTCGGGATCGGCGGCCTCATCGACATTGCCACGCCGGCCGGCCTGCAAAAGCATTCGCAGGACTTCGGGCTGACGCTGGGCACGTGGGGCGTGCCGTCCGGGCCCTACCTTGTGCTGCCGATATTCGGCCCGAGTTCGTTCCGTGACGGCGTGGGGCTGTATGTGAATTTCTGGTTCGACCCGACCACGTACGCGGAGCCGGCCGTGCGCAATTCGCTGTACGGCATGAACGTGGTGGATGTGCGTACCAACCTGCTCGGCGCGACCGACCTGCTCACGCTGGCAGCGCTGGACAAGTACGCGTTCGTGCGCGATGCCTATATGCAGCGCCGGCGCTACCTGCTCGACGGCGGCAGCGGCAAGCTGCCTGACTATAGCGATGACGAAGAGTCGGACGGCGGATCCATGACCTCGCCGGCACCCGCATCCGCGCCGGCCGCCGAGCCGGCGGGATCTGCGGCGCCCGCAACGGGAACGCCGCAGCAATAAGCATCAGCGCGTCCGCTGTCCTCAGCCGCCGATGCCGAGCAGCACGACCTCGAACGTCAGCGTGGCGTTCGGCGGGATGGTGCCCGGCACACCGCGCGCACCGTAGGCGGTAGCCGCCGGGCAGGTCAGCTTGGCCTTGCCGCCCACCTGCATGGTCTGCACGCCTTCGGTCCAGCACGGAATCACGCGGTTCAGCGGAAACGAGATCGGCTGGCCGCGCTTGTACGAGCTGTCGAATTCGGTGCCGTCGGCCAGCGTGCCGCGGTAGTGGACCTGTACCGTATCGGTGGCCTTGGGCGACGGGCCGGTACCCTTGACCAGATGCTGGATGGTCATGCCCGAGGGCAGCGTCTGCGGGGCTGCCGCAGGGACCGATGCGGCCGATGCGGCCGGTGCCGACGCGCCCGGCGCGGCCGCCAAGGCGGCGCAGGCGAAGGTCATGGCGCTGAGAAGCAGGGCGATGCGTTTCATGGGGAATCCGGTTGCAACGGCGTAGTGGAAAGAGCGGGCAGTGTAACCGACGCTCCGACGCCCGCTCCAGCGGCGCATGACGCACAGCCCGTGCGCGCATGCGGCGTCAGCGCGGCATTCCCGGTGCGGTACGTTGCATCCTGCGAATGCCGGCCTACGATTGGTTCCACATGCACGGAGGAAGCCATGGCAACAGTCGATTCCCGCGGCCTGGAAGTGTCGACCGGCGGCGCCCGCTCGCTGGAGCAGTTCGACGCGGCGCTGCACCTGCTCAACGGCTACTACGGCGACCCGCTTGCCGCCATCGACGAAGCGCTGGCCGAAGCACCCGATTTCGCCATGGGCCACGCGCTGCGTGCGGGACTGATGGTAACGTCAGGCGACGGCACGGCCGAGCCGATGCTGCGCCAAAGCGTCGAGGCCGGCGAGGCACTGCAGGCCAGTGCCAATGACCGCGAGCGCCGCCATATCGCTGCAGCACGCGCGTGGCTGGACAGATCGTTCACGCGTGCCGTCGCGCTCTACGGCGATATCGCCATCGATTACCCCCGCGACCTGCTTGCCGTGCAGGTTGCGCATATCGGCGATTTCCTGCTCGGGCAGTCCGGCATGCTGCGCGACCGCATCGCCCGCGTGCTGCCGCACTGGGACGCCGAGATGCCGGGGTTCAGCTTCCTGCTGGGCATGCATGCGTTCGGACTTGAGGAAACCCAGTTCTACGAACGTGCCGAAGACCGCGGTCGTAGCGCACTCGACCTGAACCCGCGCGATCCGTGGGCCATCCACGCCGTGGCGCATGTCATGGAAATGCAGGGCCGGCTCGACGAAGGCATCGGCTGGCTCGGCGGGCGCCGCGAGGACTGGGCCGACGACAACATGCTGGCCGTGCACAACTGGTGGCATCTGGCGCTGTTCGAACTGGAACAGGGCGATACCGATGCGGTGCTCGCGCTCTATGACGAACACGTGTGCCGCCCTGCCCCCGCGATTGCGCTGGACCTTGTCGACGCCTCGGCGCTGCTGTGGCGGCTGCACCTTCGCGGCGTGGAGGCGGGCGCGCGCTGGCAGCCGCTTGCCAGCGACTGGCAGGGGCGTGGCGCTGCCGGCTACTACGCCTTCAACGATGTCCACGCGATCATGGCCAGCCTGGGCGCCGGCCAGCCCGACGCGGCGGCGGAAACGCGCGCAGCCCTGTCCGGCGCCGCAGCCGGTACGGGGACGAACGCCATGATGTCGCGCGAGGTCGGCGTGCCGGTCGCCGATGCCTTGATCGCCTTCGAGGACGGTGACTACGCCACGGCCGTCGACCTGCTGATGCCGGCGCGCCTGATCGCGAACCGCTTTGGCGGCAGCCATGCGCAGCGCGACGTCATCAACCTGACGCTCATCGAAGCCGCGCTGCGCGGCGGGCGCGCAAATCTGGCCCAGGCCCTGTGCGCCGAGCGCGCGGCACTCAAGCCGATGAACCCGAGCCTGCGCCGCCTGATGCATCGCGCCGACGACTGCGGCCCGGCCGCGGTCCGGCATTGAGAAAGCCCGACGGCGATCTCGCGCCAATCCGGCCTACGCCAGGAACAGGCGATAGGCCGGATTGGCACTCTCCTCCCAGTACGGATAGCCGAGCGCGGCCAGCACTGCATCGCTGCGCTGTGCAGCCGCCTCTGGCATCTGGATGCCGACCAGCACCGACGCCGCGTCACCGCCATCGTTGCGGTAATGGAAGAGACTGATGTTCCAGTCCGCCGGCAACGCGCGCAGGAAGGTCATCAACGCACCGGGCCGCTCGGGGAATGCAAAGCGGAACAGGCGTTCGCCGCCGGCGAGTACGGAGCGCCCACCTACCATATGCCGCAGGTGCTGCTTGGCCAGTTCGTCGCCGGTCAGGTTGACCGTGGCAAAACCTTGCGCACTGAACGCACCAGCAATCTGCGCAGCCTCGGCACGATCCTTCACGCGCATGCCGACGAACACGTGCGCGGTTTGCGCATCGGCAATGCGGTAGCTGAACTCGGTGATGCTGCGGCTGCCTGCAAGATCGCAGAAGCGCAGGAACGTGCCGCGCGCCTCGGGCATCGTCACCGCGAACACGGCCTCGCGCGCATCGCCAATTTCCGCGCGCTCGGCGACGAAGCGCATGCGCTCGAAGTTGACATTGGCGCCCGACGTCACCGCCACCAGCGTGCGGCCCTGCAGGCCATGCAGTTGCGCGTATTGCTTGGCGGCGGCAACGGCCAGCGCACCGGCGGGTTCCAGCACGCTGCGCGTATCCTCGAACACGTCCTTGATGGCGGCGCACACGGCATCCGTGCTGACCGTCATGACATCGTCGAGATACGCCCGGCATAGACGGAAGGTTTCCTCGCCGACCAGCTTCACCGCGGTGCCATCCGAGAACAGGCCCACATCGTCGAGTTCCACGCGCTGTCCCGCGCGCAGCGACTGCGCCATTGCGCACGAGTCCTGCGTCTGCACGCCGATCACGCGGACTTCCGGACGCACGGCCTTGACGTAGGTGGCCACGCCCGCGGCGAGGCTGCCACCGCCGATGGGCACGAAGATGGCGTCGAGGGGCCCGCGATGGCGCGCGAGGATCTCCGCGCCCACGGTGCCCTGGCCTGCGATGACGTCGGGATCATCGAAGGCCGGGATGAAGGTCAGGCCAAGCTCCTGCTGCAGCTGCATTGCGTGGCGCCACGCATCGGTATAGGACGCGCCGGCCTGGACCACCTCGACCGTGGGACCGCCATGCGCACGCACGGCGTCGACCTTGACCTGCGGCGCGGTCGTCGGCACCACGATCACCGCCCGCACGCCAAGGTGGCGGGCCGACAACGCCACGCCCTGCGCATGATTGCCCGCCGACGCAGTAATCACGCCGCGCTGCAGCGCCTGCGCATCCAGATTGGCCATCTTGTTGTAGGCGCCGCGGATCTTGAACGAGAACACCGGCTGGTTGTCCTCGCGCTTGAGCCAGATGGCGTTGCCAGTGCGCGCGGACAGGTTGCGCGCCAGCTCAAGCTCGGTCTCGCGCGCGACGTCGTAGACCCGCGCGTTCAGGATGCGCCTGAGATAACTGTTCTGGTCGGCAACGTCCGGCGAATGGACATCGCAATATTCGGTGGCAAGATCGGCGGCTTGTGCCGGCATGGCGGGGCTCCTGTGCTGAATGGGTGCCCAGGAGACGGAAACAAAAAACCCGCCTCAGGGCGGGTTTTGCGGTAACTGATCTGAGGACGCGCGCTAACCCACCATTCCAGGAATGGTGATAATAATCAGCGCGATGTCGTTGTGACGGCGGTCCATGGACGAAAGCTTGTCGGACCCGGGGCGATTTGTCAATCTTCTGATTGACAATGACGAGTGAAGCGAAATGAAGTGATGTAGCGATGTGGGGATGTGGCCCGCGGCCGATGGCGCGGGCCAGTGGGAGACTCTGAGACTCAGGTAAGAACGTTGAAGACCAGGCCCAGCGCAATCGCTGCGCCGATCGTTTCCACTGCTGCCAGCGCGATGAGGTTCTTCACAATGAAGGCGTCTTCCTGCTTGGTCACCATGGTGTAGTCTCCGTAGGGATCTAAGTCCGACCGGATTGCGATGGGCCAGCACTGCAGCCCGATCTTCCATCCAGCCACGTCTTGTGCGCAGTTCCAGTAGACTCCAACGTCCTCACGCGGGCTAGCTGGCACAAACCCGAATATGGCGAAGGCGCAATAGCGCAGACAGTATGGAGTTGCTGCGAGTCATCACACGTTGCCGCGGAACGCGGCATCAAGAAATTGCCGGAAAGGCCGTAACTGTATGACGCGGGCTTTCGCCTGCTTTTGTCCCGCACCGTATTTCCTACCGGCATGGAACCCCTATCATTCGAATTCGTTTCCGTCGAGGAAGCGAAACTAATCCTGGACGGCGCGCCGCCCGCGCAGGCCGAGCCACACTGGCCCACTTTGCGGCGGCCCGAGCCGCCCGAATCGCGGGTGCTGAGCGTCACCGCCATGCGCTGGCTTGCCTCGCTGCCGGCCGGAGCACGGCCCATGGAACTGTGCCGCCGCTATCCGCGCATCGGCAATCAGCTCGCTGCATTGTGGCCGCATCCCACCGCGATCCGCGCCTATCTGGAAGACCTGCTGATCGACAAGCGCGGCGGGCGCCAGGGCTTTCCAGGCGGTATCGCCATCGAGCTTTCGCAGCTTCAGGAGTACCTGCTGCAAGGGCAAGCGTAGCGCCACGATCGGAAAATGCGAGGTACCGCTTGCATTTTCCAGATCCTTTGATACAATGCGCAGCTCACTTGCCCAGGTGGCGGAATTGGTAGACGCACTAGGTTCAGGTCCTAGCGGTGGCAACACTGTGGAGGTTCGAGTCCTCTCCTGGGCACCAAGATTTGGAAGTTTGAAAAAGGCTTGCTTCGGCAAGCCTTTTTTCATTGATGCGTCCGACGCGTTCAGGGCGCCGTCACGACGACAGAAATTGCTCGGGGATGTGCGTGGATGTCAAAACCCCTCGGTGCGTGCCGGGCAACCATCGCGGATCCGCATGATCGTCTGGCGCGACACGCGCAGCGTACGTGCAAGCTCGCTGATCGATGTCCCGACACGGATCGCCGCGCGGATTTCCTCGTGCATATCGGGTTCGAGCAAAGGCTTGCGGCCGAGCCGGGCACCGCGGCCGACGGCCTCCTGCGCGCTCTGCTTCATGCGGGCGCTGCGGCCTTGTCGCTCGAGATTGTCGACGGCATGCAAGGTCCGCATGGTCACCGAACTCGGCGCGGACAGGTTCTCATCGCCAACTTCCGCGCAATGCACCCGCACGCCCAGCGACCAGCAACGCTGCAGCGTGGCGATGACATCGCGCAGGTTGCAACCCAGGCTCGCGAGCGTGGCGGTAACGATGGTGTCGCCCGCACGCAGCCGCCGCGACATTTGCTGGAAGGCGGGGCGCTGCATCGCCGGCCCCGTCACCAACGAGCGTTCCCACCAGGCATTGCCAATGTTGACGACATACCCGGCGGCATCCAGCGCCATGCATTCGTTCTCGAATTCGCTGAGGCTCCCTGCCTGATTCGTATAAAGATACGTAGTCGGCATTCCATCTCCTTGCCGCAGGCCAGCGGCGCACCCTAGGTGTCCGGAATTATTGCATTCTCGACGGCTCCCTGACATATCAGCGAGAAGCAACCTTTCTTACCATCTCCTTGGAGACACGAAAATAAATACTACGGCCGGTTGCAGTCACGCATGCGGCGCGGCCTCCACCGGAGACACGAAAAAGTGCCGATGACGACCCAACAATACTACGACCATACCGTCGAAGGTTCAGCAACTTTGCTGTCCGACGACACCTGGCAGGCGACCGGTTGCGTGGTACGTGCCGGCGCCGTGCTGGTCGAGTCGGGCGAACTGGGGTTCTACCGGACCCGCGAACGCGCGCAAGCCCAGGGGCTTGCGTGGGCGAAAAGCTGGATCGATATGCATACCAGCTCTGAGCCTGCGGAGCCGGAGGAGGCCGAGGAGGCCCCTTGCGCCGCAGACGGCGATGCGACGGTGCTGCAGCACAAGATCCTGCCGCGCCCCTCTGCGGCCACTGACTGCGCCAGGCGGCAATTGCTCGACCTCGAACGCCATATCTGCGAGGTCCGCAGCAATCTCCGTCGCCAGATCCGGTTCGCGCGCCAGCTTCGCGCCGACGGCCTGCCTACCGAGTTCACAGAGATGCTGTTGCACACCCTGTGCCACACCGTGGCGTCGCTGCGCAAACAGCGCAATCGCTTGCGCCAGCAGGTCGCCGCGGCGTCGCGTGTGCGATCGCGCAGCCGGTAATTGCGGCAACGGTGTGTGAGAGTGACACGACAACAAGGCAACAACACCGTCGGGCGTCAGGCGCCTGGCCCCGACAAGGACCAGGGCCTGGCGCCCGACGTTGTCAGTCCTTGCGAAGCTGAATCAGCGTCGTAAGCAGCGTGTCCAGCACGATCGGCTTGGACACGTGGGCGTCGAACCCCGCCTCCAGGGCCGCGTCGATGTCGCGCTGCTGCCCGTAGCCACTGAGGGCGACAGCCCTCAATCCTTCCAGGCCCGGCAGCTTGCGCGCGGCGCGCAGCAGCTCGAAGCCGTCCATGCCCGGCATGCCGAGGTCGGACAGCAACAGGTCCGGCGGGCTCGCCGCCATCTCCCCGAGTGCCACCTCGGCATCCGTCGCAACCTGCACGACAGCGCCTTCGGATTCGAGCAGCATCCGGAACGTCTCGACCGTCGGCGCATCGTCGTCCACGAGCATGACGCGCAATCCGCGCAGCAGTGACGGCGTCACCGGCGGCTCGGTGTCATCGATGCGCGAGTCGGAGCCCGCCGGCAACTCGACAGTGAAGGTCGCGCCATGGCCGAGTCCCGTGGAACTCGCGGAAACCGTGCCGCCATGCAGCGTCACGATCTCCTTGACCAGCGACAGGCCGATCCCCAGGCCGCTCTGCCGCCCGCGCGCATTGGCGCCCTGGCGGAACATGTCGAAGATATGGGGCAGCACCTGCGCGTCGATGCCATGGCCGCTGTCCTTGACCACCAGCCTGGCACGATCACCCTCGTTCTCGAGCGTGACGCTGATCTCGTCGCCCTCGCGCGTGAACTTCAGCGCATTGCTGATCAGGTTCCAGACCACCTGCTCGATTCGGGTGACATCGGCATTGATCCAGACCGGCGTCCCCGACAGATTGCAATGCAGCGTCAGATTCTTGCTCGCCGCGTCTTCCTGCACGGCGTCGCACACGCGCTGGACGACTTCGCGCCAGTCGATCGGGTCCCGCGTGAGCGACAGCTTGCCGGTACGCACGCGCGACATGTCGAGCAGGTCATCGATGATCTGCGCCTGGTTCTGCACGGTACGCCGGATCGTCGAGGTCGCCCGCGCGATGACCGGGTTGCGCCGCGCCTCGGCCGAGCGCGCGATCAGCTCGCTACTCGCGCTGATCAGGTTCAGCGGATGCTTGAGTTCGTGCGAAACCACCGCCAGGAACTCGTCGCTCCGCACGTGATCGTCGTCCTGCCGCCAGGTCGGGTCATTGCGCGGCGCACCTTGCGGCAGCACCTCGTCAAGGTCGCGCGCGATCTTCGCGTAGCCGCTGATACCGGCGGTATCCAGCCGCGATAGCACACCACTCGAACGGAAGCGGGTGCCGTCCTTGCGCAAGTGCCAGCGGTCTTCCTCGACGCGTCCGTACTTGCGCGCCTGTGCCATTTCCTCCGCCGGTACGCGTTGTTCGCGGTCCTCCGGCGTGAACAGGACATCGGCCGGCCGGCCCAGCATTTCGGACTCGTCATAGCCGAAGAGCCGGTGCGCGCCCACGTTCCAGCTCGTCACGCGGCCATCGTCGTCAAACGTGATGATGGCGTAGTCGCGCGTGCTTTCGGCCACGATACGCATGCGCAGCTCGCCGTCGCGCAGCCGGTCCTCCGCGGCGCGCCGCGACGTGATGTCGATGAATGACAGCACGGCGCCATCGATGCGGTCTTCAGTGGTCCGGTACGGCAGGAACCGGGCGAGGTACCAGCGGCCATCGCTGCTGCGGACTTCGCGCTCGATCAGCCGCAGCGAATCGAACGCCTCGGCGGCGTCGTCCGACAGCTTGTCGTATTCGAGGCGATGCGTGATGTCGAGCAGCGAGCGGCCGATGTCCGACGGGATGATGCTGAACACGTCCGTGGCCCGCGGCGTATAGCGCTTGATACGGATATTGCGGTCGACGAAGATCGTGCCGATGTCGTTCGCGGTGATCAGGTTCTGCAGGTCGTCATTGATCTTGCTGGTCTCCTCGACCTTCGACTTGAGCTCCGCATTGACCGTCGTGAGTTCTTCGTTGATCGATTGCAGCTCTTCCTTGCTGGTTTCCAGCTCTTCCGTGGCCGAGCGTAGTTCCTCGTTGATGGCCTGCAGCTCCTCGTTCGAAGCCTTGAGCTCTTCGGTCGACGTCTCCGACTGCTCGATGGTGGCCTGCAGCTGCTCCTTGGTACGCTGGAGCTCGCCTTCGAGCTGGCTGACCATCGGGTCGCGCTGCGGTCTCACGGCAGCCGCATCGGCCTCGGCCATGCTGTCCTCGACCTCGTCGAACAGGATCAGCACAAAGTCCGCGTTGGCTTCCACGTCATGGACGGGCCGCGCGATCATGTTCACGAAGAAGCGCCGGCCGTCGCGCTCAAGCTGGACGCGCCGCGCCTCCACGCTGTGATTGGCCTGCAGCGCCTGGAATATCGCCGTGCGCAACTCCAGCCGCAGTTCGGGACGCACCGCCGCGATGATGTTGTGCGAAGGCTCCCCCCCCCGCATATTGCAGGAAGCGCCCGGCACGGTCCGACAGGTGGACGATGTCGGAATCGCGGCTGACCAGCACGCTGGGCGGCGCGTGCTGCTCGATCACGCGCTGGTGCAGGTCGCCGAACGAGAACTTGCGGCGGCCCAGCGGCGGCGTGATCGTCATCGGCAGGCTGGACGCCACGGTCGTCGGCGCGTGGGGCATGGGCGCATCGGCCCGCACGGCCACGTTGGCGCGGTAGATGCGGGCCTTCTTGTCGACCACGCTGAACAGGTTGCCGACGCTGTCCGCGGCCTCGGAACCGCCCAGGAACAAGATGCCGCCCGGACGCAGCGCGAAATGGAAGGTGCGAAGTACGTCAAGCTGCGCCTCGCGGTCGAGGTAGATCAGCATGTTGCGGCAGCACACCATGTCGAGCCGCGAAAACGGCGGGTCGCGCAGCACGTTGTGCAGCGCAAACAGGACGTGTTCGCGCAGTTCCTTCTTGATGCGGTAGTGCCCGGCGTCGCGCGTCAGGAACTGGCGCACGCGGCCGGCATCGACGTCAGCCAGGATCGATTCCGGATACAGCCCCGACCGTGCGTGGGCGATCGCGCGCTCGTCGATATCCGTCGCGAACACCTGGTATTGCACCGCTTCCGACGCGTTTCCTGTGGCTTCCTGCAACAACATGGCCAGGGAGTACGCCTCTTCGCCAGTCGCGCAGCCCGCGCTCCAGACACGGATCGGGTCGCCTTCCGAACGCCGGCTTTCGATGATCTGCGGGAGCACTTCACTGCGCAACGCGTCGAATGCCTCGCGGTCGCGGAAGAAGTTGGTCACGCTGATCAGCATGTCCTGCAGCAGCAGCGGCGTTTCCTCAGGGTGCCCGTGCAGGAAATCGCGGTACTCGGACAGCTCGCTGAGCCCGTTCACCTGCATGCGCCGTTCGATGCGGCGCAGGACCGTCGCGCGCTTGTACTGGCGGAAGTCATGCGAGGTACGCGTGCGCAGGATCACCATGATCTCGCGCAGGATGTGCTCGGTATCGGCCGTGCCCGCGAGGCTGCCGCCGGCTTCGTCGCCCGTCGGCAGGTGGATGCGGTTCGCGTTCGACCACAGCTCCATGAGCTTCTGCGCCATCTCCGGCACCGGCAGGATGATGTCGACCTGGCCTGTATTGACCGCGGCGCGCGGCATGCTGGAAAACGCGGCATCTTCCGGCTGCTGGGCCATCACGATGCCGCCCATCTCCTTAACGCGCGTAATACCGACCGAACCGTCCGCACCCGCACCAGACAGCACGATGGCGGCCGCGCGTTCGCGGTGCGCCTCGGCCAGCGACCGGAAGAACAGGTCGATAGCCGCGCGGTGCGTATCGCGCCCGGCTTCGGGTTCGACCCTGAGGCAGCCGTCCATCATCGACAGCGTCATGGACGGCGCGATCACATAGACATTGTTCACCTCGATGGAGGTGACTTCCGTCACCTGCGTCACGGGCATGGATGTGACGGCACTGATCACCGCCGGCAGGTGGCTGGCATGATCGGGCGAGAGATGCACCACGATCACATAAGCGGCGCCGGTACGCCCCGGCAACGTCTCGAAAAACGACTTGAGCGCTTCAATCCCACCGGCGGACGCACCAATGCCGACGACGGGAAAAGTGAGTTGACTGGGGAGCGATTTCACTCGGGATGGAGCCATCGTGGCGCTTGCATTCTGAAGAACAGGTAAGACAAAGATGTTACTACGCAACGTCCTTGCCAGGACAATGGAATGTGGCGGTACGGGCATACCGGTATGTCATCACTTGACGGTATGTCATCACTTGACATTCCCTGCCTGAAGTTGCCGGCATCCCCGGTGTTGTCACGAACTTGCGTGGCCCACGTGGAATCTGTCGTGCACTCCAGCGCGTCGAACAGCGTGCGCTGCCGTTGTCGCCCTATTGCCGCCGCAAGCGGCAGGCGCCTCATCGGCCAGAACGCCTCCGCGCAAGGACTAGTATGGACTCCCGCCCCCTTTCCGGCGCTATCGCCGCCACTGATGCCCCTGACTGATACAGCCTCGCGGCTCCGCGCCGGCATGGTCCGGCTCCAGCTCGAGCGCCGGGGCAACCTCATTACCGACAGTTGTAGTTTCTTCCGCACGTTGCGCGGGGCAGCGCCCGCGCAAGCCGCGTCGCTGCGTTCCGGGTGCCACGCGGCGACCGGGCATGCGGGTTGCTCCACGAAGGGACCCACAACCGATCGGAGACTGCAAATGGACCGCAACCTCAACTCGAATCAAGGCGCTGCCATCGTGGGCAGCGGCGTCGGCGAAGGCCCCGGCCCGGAAGTCATGGCGGCGTCGAGCCTCGATGACACCAAGGTCTACTCGTCCGACGACCAGCATGTCGGCGAGATCAAGGAGATCATGATCGACGTCCCGCGCGGCCGCGTGGCCTACGCGGTGCTCACCACCGGCGGCTTCCTCGGCATGGGCGACACGCTGCACGCGATTCCGTGGAATGCACTGGTGATGGACACGGACTCCAAGTGTTTCCGCCTTGGCCTGACCGCCGACCGCATCAAGAACTCGCCGGGCTTCAACAAGGACAGCTGGCCAAGCATGGCAGACGCGCAATGGGGCACCGACGTGCACCGCTACTATGAGCGCGAGCCGTACTGGGTTGGCTCATCGCCGGTTCTCTGAGGACCTGGCATTCGAACCGGGCAGCTGTTCCACCAACGGCTGCCCGGTCATGCATTCCCGGTGATGCCGCTTGCAAGAGGTACATCGCCGGAACATCCCCCGGTGCACGAGGACCTGACGCGATACCGTGCGTCATGGCGCGCGGCATGAAGCTTGCACAGGCTTCGCATCCCGCCCGCGGACACAACAGGAGACTCCCCGTGACCGTTACCCGCTTCCCCCAGCTGCTCGCTATCGCCCTGGCATCTGTGCTCGTCCCTGCTGCGTATGCCGCCCCCTCTGCTTCCGACACCGATTTCATGAAGAAAGCCGCGCAGGCCGGCACCATGGAAATCGAGGCCAGCAAGCTTGCCCAGCAGAAGGCCACCGACAGCGCCGTCAAGGACTTTGCCGCGCAGATGTTGAAGGACCACGAAGCCGCGGCCAGTGAACTCAAGCAGCTCGCCAGCCGCAAGCAGGTGACGTTGCCGAGCGCACCGGACGCCTCTGACCGCGCCACACTCGACGCGCTCAAGAGCCTGAGCGGCGCCGCGTTCGACCGCCGCTATGCCGACACCGTGGGCGTGCAGGCCCATATGCAGGCCGTCGACCTGTTCCGCGGCGCATCGCAAACGGCAAGCGACACCGACGTCAAATCGTTCGCCTCGAAAACGCTGCCAACGCTGGAACACCACCTCGACATGGCGCGCAACCTGGCCGCGAAGAACAAGTAGTTCGCCTATACCTCGTACTGCCGCGTGGTTCCGTTGTCCGTGGGCCAACGGAAACCACGGCAATCGCTGCGCGCTCGCATGCGTCCGTGGCTTGGTGAACGGCCCGGAAGAGTTTCTTGACCTTGCGGTGGTCGTCGAGCAGAAGACTGAGCGCCGCGCCCTGCGGCGGGAATTCTTTGACTTGTCCATATCGGTCTAAATGGCCAGGCACTGCGCTGTCACCATTGAGAAAGACAAGTTCGGTGCCGGATGCCGCGGTGCTGCAGCGGCTGCCCGGATGCGGGCAGGGAGGCGTGAACTACTGGATGGTTTCGGTCCCGGCACATTCATCGCCGAGGCCCTGAATGAATAATACCGACTCGTTTTGCAGCGCAAGCTGGACACCGGCTGCGATCGCGGCGCTGCGGCAGGCGAAGGTTTCGCTCTTCGTCGTCTTGCCATTGGCCGTCATGGCCACCGCCCACAGCATGCCTGTCACCGGAATTACCTTTACAACACCGTCCGCCATGATTCACTCCTCGGGGCGAAACCGGTCCCGTCTGTCTGGCCACAGCACCACACGCACTGTCCATATGTCAGATATGTCAGCGGTGGCTGCGAGCTGTCCGCTTGCACCGGCTTCATAAGCTGACCATTTCGGAGCATTGTCTGTGCCATCGCCTTGTCGGCCATTCTCTATGCGAGGGCCGTCGCATGTCGGCCGTGCATCATCTGCCGGAGGCTGTGCGCAACATAGGTTGGCAAGTCCTGCAAAAGTTACTGCGCACATGGCTTGCGCCGGCATTGCCCAGGCCAGATCCCTCAGACCTGCCTTTTCTCCGTCTCGACTGAATTCAGCGCAAAGGATTGCCATGCGCCGATCGACCACCGCGCCCAGTGCCAGGGTGCGAAGGCCATTTCGTCGTAGCCGGGCAAGCGGCCGTACAGGACTTCGCGCAACCGGGGGTCGGCCATGAATGTCGCGCGTATCCGGTAAATGGCATAAACGCGCGCGAGCAGAAGCAGGCCCGTTGCGGCGAGCGCAATGCACCAGAGCTCCAGCGAACTCATGTCCACTCTCCGCGTCGTGTCGTCGTGTTATTGCCTGATGGCGATTGTCTGGTAAAGCAGGAATCCGCCGCAGGCATCCGTCTTGCCGGTGTCGCGTCCAGCGCGTCAGTATCGACACACCGTGTCATCGTGGACGACCTGGTTCAACCCGGGCGCAGTGCTCCCTACGATGCCTTGCTCAACCGCGTCGAGTTCAGGCGGACCTCAAGCGCCGCCAGCGCGCGCTCCAGGCTCGCCACCATCTCGGCCGCCTTCAGCGATTCGGCAGCATCGGTCAGCCGCGCAGCGCGCTGCTGCTGCAGACTGATCTCGGCTTTCAATTCGTTCATGTAGCGGTCCAGAATGACAAGGTCACGGAATCTGCCTGGAGTCATGGCGGTACCCCGGATTCTTAGCTGTTGACTGGATGCTACGAAAACCAAGGGGAATCGTCAGTGGGTTCTTTATGTCCGAAATGGGGCCATTCCGGACAGGTGTGCGGATGTTTCTCCGACATATGCTTCAGATGTGCCCGGCGTCTGGCCGCCGAGCGTCGATTCCCGATGGTTGCCCGCTCGTATGAGTGGGCTTTTTTTTGGTTCTTCGCCGAATTGCGTGACCGCTTAGAAACAAAAAGGGCCAACCGCCCACCGCTGTTATCTTGGAGTTGCGACACAACAAGAATCAGGAAGGTGGA
>NZ_CAJPVI010000043.1 GCF_905397435.1 Cupriavidus numazuensis | reverse complement strand
GGCGGTGCTGCCCGACTACATGGTGCCGGGCGCGATCGTCGTGCTCGACGCGCTGCCGCTGAACCCCAACGGCAAGGTCGACCGCAAGGCGCTGCCCGAGCCGGGCCAACTGGCGAGCGCGGGCTACGAAGCCCCGCAAGGCGAGATCGAAACGACGCTCGCCCAGATCTGGGCCGAAGTCCTGAAGCTGCCGCGCGTGGGCCGCCACGACAACTTCTTCACGCTCGGTGGCCACTCGCTGCTGGCGATCCAGCTGCTGGAGCGGGTACGCCGCCACGGCTGGCCGGTGGCGGTGCGCACGCTGTTCCAGCACCCGGTGCTGCAGGACTTCGCGCGTGCGGTGGGCGGCGAGGCGAGCACCGAGGTGGTGGTGCCGCCGAATGGCATTCCTTCGTCGGGCTGCACCCGCATCGAGCCCTCGATGCTGACGCTGGTGTCGCTGGAGGAAGAAGCCATCCGCAGCATCGAGGCCGCGATTCCCGGCGGCGCTGCCAATATCCAGGACATCTACCCGCTGGCCCCGCTGCAGCAGGGCATCCTGTTCCACCACCTGCTGCAGGCCGAGGGCGATGCCTACATCACCACGTGCCTGCTGGCGTTCGACAGCCGCGCGCGCCTGGCCGGCTTCATGGATCACCTGAACGCGGTGATCGCGCGCCACGACATCCTGCGCACCGCGGTGCTGTGGGAAGGGCTCCCCGAGCCGGTGCAGGTGGTGTGCCGCACGGCCACGCTGGTGCCGCAGTGGCTGGAGCCGGGGGATCAAGCCGAAGCGCGCCTGTTGGACGCGGTGGACCCGGCGCACTACCGCCTCGACGTGCGCCGCGCGCCGCTCCTGGGCGCATTGGCGGTACACGACACCGAAGCGGACCGCTGGCTGCTGCAACTGCCCAGCCACCACCTGGTGATGGACCACACCACGCTGGAGCTGCTGGTCGAGGAGATCGGCCTGCTCACAGCGGGGCGTGCAGACGAGCTGCCCGTGCCGGTGCCGTTCCGCCGCTACGTGGCCCAGGCCCGCCTGGGCGTGAGCGAAGCGCAGCATGAAGCCTTCTTCCGCCAGATGCTGGGCGAAGTGGAAACGCCCACGGCGCCGTACGGCCTGCTGGACGTGCGCGGCGATGGCACGCGCGTCGGTGAAGCCCGTCTGCCGCTGCCGCCAGCGCTGTCGGCGAAGCTGCGCCAGCTGGCGCAGCGCCACGGCGTGAGCGCGGCGACGCTGTTCCACCTGGCGTGGGCGCTGGTGGTGGGGCGCAGCGCCGGGCAGGACGACGTCGTCTTCGGCACGGTGCTGTTCGGCCGGATGCAGGGCGGCGAGGACGCGCAGCGCGCGTTGGGGCTGTTCATCAACACGCTGCCGCTGCGGGTCGAGCTGGGCTCGGTCGCGGTGGCGCAGGCGCTGCGCGACACGCATGCGCGCCTGGCCGGGCTGCTGACCCACGAGCACGCCAGCCTGGCGCTGGCGCAGCGCTGCAGCAGCGTGCCGTCGGGCACGCCGTTGTTCTCGGCGCTGCTGAACTACCGCTACAGCGCGCCGGCGCAGTCCCAGGCGCAGTGGGAGGGCATGACCACGCTGGGCGGGGACGAGCGCAACAACTATCCGTTCACGATGAACGTGGACGACCTGGGCGCGGGCGATGGCGGCTTCGCGCTGGTGGCGCAGGTGGTGCAGCCGCTCGATCCGCAGCAGCTGTGCGAGGCGCTGCACGGCACGCTGGCGGCCCTGGCAAGCGCGTTGGAGAAACATCCCCAGCAACTGCTGTGCGAGCTGGAGAACCCGAACAGCACCGAGCTTGCGCAGCTGGAGCAGTGGGGCGTCAATGCGCGCCGCTACGACAACGTCGAGCCGGTGCACCGCATGGTCGAGCGTCAGGACCCGGAAGCGGTGGCGCTGGTCTTTGCCGATGAAACGCTGACCTACGGCGAACTGAACGCGCGCGCCAACCGCCTGGCGCATCGCCTGATCGCCGAGGGCGTCGGCCCGGACGTGCGCGTGGGCATCGCGGTGCCGCGCTCGGTCGAGATGCTGGTGGGCCTGCTGGCGATCCTGAAGGCGGGCGGCGCCTACGTGCCACTCGACCCGGAATACCCGGCCGACCGTCTCGCGTACATGGTGGAAAGCAGCGGCATCGCGCTGCTGCTCACGCACAGCACCGTCACCGGCCTGCCGCCGGTGCGCACCACGCTGGAACTCGACACGCTCGACACCCGCGCGCATCCCGCCCACACGCCAAACGTACCGGTCCACGGCGAGAACCTCGCCTACGTGATCTACACCTCGGGCTCGACCGGCAAGCCCAAGGGCGTGATGGTGCGCCATCGCGGGCTGAGCCACTTCCTGCTGAGCATGCAGGACCAGCCCGGCCTGAGCGGGGACGATGTGCTGCTGGCCGTCACCTCGCTGTCGTTCGACATCGCGGCGCTGGAACTCTACCTGCCGCTGCTGTGCGGCGCGCGCGTGGTGCTGGCGTCGCGCGAGGTGGTGCGCGACGGGCGCGCGCTGGGCGAACTGATGCAGGCGCGCGGCGTGACGGCGCTGCAATCGACGCCGGCGGGGTGGCGCGTGCTGCTGGCCGGCGGGTGGCGTCCCAGCGGCCCGCTCAAGGGCCTGTGCGGCGGCGAGGCATTGCAGCCGGACCTGGCCCACACCCTCAGAGAACTGGGCGTCGAGCTGTGGAACATGTACGGCCCGACCGAGACCACGATCTGGTCGACGGCGGTGCCGGTGCGCGGCGAAGCGGCCATTGGTGGCCCGATCGGCGACACGGCGCTGCGCGTGCTGGATGCCGCGCTGCAGCCGGTGCCGGCGGGCGTGCCGGGCGAGCTCTACCTGGGTGGCGTCGGCTTGGCGCGTGGCTACCTGCACCGCCCCGACCTGGCGGCGGAGCGTTTCGTGGCCGACCCGTTCGATGCCGAAGGCGGGCGCCTGTACCGCACCGGCGACCTGGTGCGCTGGCGCGCCGATGGCCAGCTGGAATACCTGGGCCGCATCGACCACCAGGTCAAGATCCGGGGCTTCCGCATCGAGCTGGGCGAGATCGAAACGCAGCTGCTGGCGCAGCCCGAGGTGCGAGAGGCGGTGGTGGTGGCAAAGGACGGGCGCCTGGTCGGGTACGTGGCTGGCGAGATCGAGCCGGGCGCGTTGCGCGAACGCCTGGCGCAGGCGCTGCCCGACTACATGGTGCCGGGCGCGATCCTCGTGCTCGATACGCTGCCCCTGAACCCCAACGGCAAGGTCGACCGCAAGGCGCTGCCGGAGCCGGGCGAACTGGTCAGCGCTGGCTACGAAGCGCCCGAAGGCGAAGTGGAGGCAGCGCTTGCCGGTATCTGGGCCGAGGTCCTCAAGCTCCCGCGCGTCGGCCGCCACGACAATTTCTTCGAACTCGGCGGCGATTCGATCCTGAGCCTGCAGATCATCGCGCGCGCCCGTCGCGCGGGTCGCGTGCTGACCCCGCGACAGCTGTTCGAGCACCCGACCGTGGCCCGGCTCGCGCTGGTCGCCGAAGCCGTTGTGGCGACTGAGGTGCAGCACGTCCCGGCTGCCGAAATGCCGGTGCCGCTGGTGACGCAGGCCGAGCTCGATGCGCTGGGCGCGCGCGACCTGGCCGACCTGTATCCGTTGTCGCCGATGCAGACGGGCATGCTGTTCCACAGCGTCTCCGACCCGGACGGCACCGCATACGTCACGCAGCTGCGGGTGGATATCGAAGGGCTGGATGCCCGGCGCTTCCGCGCCGCGTGGGAAGCCGCGCTGGCACGCCACGACGTGCTGCGCACCGGCTTCTGGCATCAGCGCGAGGTGCCGTTGCAGTGGGTTGCCGCCCATGTGCCGCTGCCGCTGACCGAGCACGACTGGCGTGGCCGCGACGACCATGACGACGCGCTGGCGCAACTGGCCGCGCACGAATACCGTCCGTTCGACCTGAACCAGCCGCCGCTGATGCGCCTGGCGCTGGTGCGGCTGTCGGAGTCCGTGCATCACTTTATCTGGACCGGCCACCACCTGCTGCTGGACGGCTGGAGCACCTCGCAACTGCTTGGCGAAGTGCTGCGCGACTACCGCGGAGACTCTCGCCCGGCGGCGCCGGCCTATGCCTTCAAGGACTACATCGCCTGGCTGCAGCGTCGTGATGCCGAGGCGAGCCGCAGCTACTGGACGCAGCGCGTGGCCGCGTTGCCCGAGCCGACCATGCTCGCCGACGCGCTGCCGGCGCCGGCGGATGCCGCGGGCTATGGCGAGGTCGTTGTCTCGCTGGATGCCGATGCCACGCGCCGCTTGGGCGATTTCGCGAAGCAGCAGCACGTGACGCCCAATACGGTGGTGCAAGCGGCCTGGGCCTTGCTGCTGGCGCGCTACACCGGCCAGCACACGGTCGCGTTCGGCGCCACCGTTGCCGGCCGCCCGGCCTCGCTGGCGGGCGCCGACGAGATGCTGGGCCTGTTCATCAACACGTTGCCGGTGATTGCCGACTGCCGTGGCGGCCAGCCGCTCGGCGAGTGGCTGCGCACACTGCAGGCGCAGAACCTGGCCTCGCAGGAGCACGAGCAGACCCCGCTCAATGACATCCAGCGCTGGGCCGGGCAGAGCGCGCGCGGCTTGTTCGACAGCATCGTCGTATTCGAGAACTATCCGGTCGACGCCGCACTGAGCGCGCATGGCGACACCGGACTGGCCTTCCACAATGTTTCCGCGGTGGATGTCACCACGTACCCGATGGATGTGGAGGTCCACCTGGGCGAGGTGCTGACCATCAAGTTCATCCACCAGCGCCGCCACTTTGGCGAGGCGATGGTGCGCGCGCTGGCGGCGCACATGATGCAGATGTTCGAGGTCATGGGCCGCGGCACGGTGCGCACCCTGCGCGACCTGTCGCCGCTGTCCGGCGACGAACTGGCGCAGCTGCGCCGCCTCGGCACCGGCGATGCGCCGCGCGGCGGGCAGCTGCCGGTGCATCAGCGCATCGCCGCGCAGGCTGCGGCGCAGCCCGGCGCCATCGCGTTGCTGATGGGCGACGAAGAACTGACCTACGGCGAGCTCGATGCCCGCGCCAACCGGCTGGCGCGCCTGCTGGCGGCGCGGGGTGTCGGGCGCGACAGCGTGGTCGGCGTGGCGATGGAGCGTTCGTTCGATGTCATCGTCGCGCTGCTGGCGGTGCTCAAGGCGGGCGGCGCCTACCTGACGCTCGATCCCGCCTATCCGGCGGATCGCCTCGGCTTCATGATGCGCGACAGCGGCATGCAGTTGCTGATCGCACACCGGGCCGTGCTGCCGCGCCTGCCGGCAGGACACGATGTGCCGACGGTCGTGGCGGACACGCTCGACCTGTCCGCCGGCGACAGCCGCGCGCCGGCCGCCGCGACGCACGAGGCCGACCTGGCCTACGTGATCTACACGTCGGGCTCCACCGGCACGCCGAAGGGCGTGGCCGTGGCGCACGGGCCGCTGTCGATGCACTGCATGGCCACTGCCGCCATCTACGGCATGGGGCCGCGCTCGTGCGAGCTGCATTTCATGTCACTGTCGTTCGACGGCGCGCATGAGCGCTGGCTGACCGCGCTGTGCGTGGGCGCCGGCCTGGCGCTGCGCGACGACACGCTGTGGAGCGCCGAGCAGACCTACGAGGCGCTGCACCGCTACGGCATCACCAACGCGGCCTTCCCGCCGGCCTACCTGGGCCAGGTGGCAGACTGGGCGGGGCTGCGCGACGACGCACCGCCGGTGGAGCTGTACGTGTTCGGCGGGGAGGCCATGCCCAAGGCGTCCTACGACAAGGTCCGCCACACGCTGCGTCCGCGCACGCTGATCAACGGCTATGGCCCCACCGAGACCGTGGTGACGCCGCTGATCTGGAAGACCGATGCCGCCGACACCTTCGACTGCGCGTACGCGCCGATCGGCAAGCCAGTGGGCGAGCGTACGGCCTATGTGCTCGATGCCGACCTGGCGCCGGTGCCGCGCGGGGTGATCGGCGAGCTGTATATCGGTGGCTATGGCCTGGCACGCGGCTACCTGGGCCGCGCCGGGCTGTCGGCCGAGCGCTTCGTTGCCGACCCGTTCGACAGCGAGGGCGGACGCCTGTACCGCACCGGCGATCTGGTGCGCTGGCTGCCCGACGGCAATATCGAGTACATCGGCCGCGTCGACCACCAGGTCAAGATCCGCGGCTTCCGCATCGAGCTGGGCGAGATCGAGGCACGCTTGCGCAGCGTGGCCGGCGTGGCGGATGCCGCGGTGGTGGCCTGCGACGGCCCCTCCGGGCGCATGCTCGCGGGCTATATCGTGCCGCGCGAGGGCGAGGACGCCGCGCGCCTTTCCGGCCGCGTGCGCCGGGAGCTGGGCCAGGCGCTGCCGGACTACATGGTGCCGGCGCACCTGCAATGCCTGAGCGCGCTGCCGCGCCTGATCAGCGGCAAGCTCGACCGGGCCGCGCTGCCCGACCCGCAGGCCGGCGGCAGCGCCCGCTACGTGGCGCCGTCTACGCCGCAGGCGCAACAGCTTGCCGAAATCTGGCAGCAGGTGCTGGGCGTGCCGCGCGTGGGCGAGACCGACAACTTCTTCGAGCTGGGCGGCGATTCGCTGTCGAGCCTGAAGGTGGTGTCGCGCCTGCGCCAGCTGGGCGACCCGCAGCTCGCCTTTACGCTGCGCGATCTGATGGCGCGCCCGACCATTGCCGCGCTGCTTGGCCGGGAGCAGGCCGGCAGCCCGCTGGTGCCGCTCAATGCCGCGCAGGATGGCGCGTCGCCGCTGTTCTGCCTCCATGCCGGCGTGGGCACCATCTTCGACTACCAGCCGCTGGCGCGCCGCCTCGACGGCACCCGTGGCGTGCTGGGGATTCCATGCCGGATGCTGGCCGACACCACGCATCGCGACACCGCGCTCGCGCAGATGGCCGACGACTATTGCGCCATGATCCGCGAGCGGCAGCCGCAGGGGCCGTACCGCCTGCTCGGCTGGTCGCTGGGCGGTACGCTGGCGGCACTGGTGGCGGCTCGCCTGGAGGCGCAGGGGCAGGCCGTGGCGTTCCTGGGACTGATCGATCCGTTCATGCCTGGCGAAGCCGAAGTGGATGACGACTGGCAAACGGACTTTGCCAGCTTTGCGGCGATGGCGTTGCCGGGATCGGTGCCGGGGGAGTTGCCGGTGGCCGAGCCCGAAGCCGGGGATCTGGCTGCGCTGTTCCAGACGTTGCTGGCGCAGCGGAATGCGTCGCCGGAGTCCGGGTATGCCGCGATGGGTGCCGGCGAACTGGCCCGCATGTTCGCCGTGGCGCGCCACCTGAAGGCGCTGTCGCTGCAGGCGCCCGTGCTGCCGCCGCTGCAATGCGAGCCGCAGGCATGGTGGGTGGCGGATCGCGCCGCTGACGAAGTGGCCGCGTTGGCCGCGCAGGCGCGACGCGACGTGGTGAACCGGACGGTGGATGCGGATCACTTCGGCATCGTGGCGGATGCCGGGCTGCTGGAGGCGGTGGTGACGGCGCTGGAGGTGCGCGGGGAGGTGGCGGCCGACTGAGGCGAGAGGGCAGGGCGCCAGCGTAATGCTGGCGCCCGAGGTTGCTGACAAAGTCAAAAGCAGCGACGGTTGTCTCCCCTCTCCCATTTATGGGAGAGGGGCGGGGGAGAGGGCAGGAGTTGCCACGAAGTGAGGTGTCATGGTGCTTGCCACGCGCCTGCCCTCTCCCCCAACCCCTCTCCCGCAAGCGGGAGAGGGGAGCAAGCAATCTGGTGCGTCAGCGTAATGCTGGCGCACCAGGCCCGGTTGCCCTGTGCGCATGCGGCAGAAAGGCAACCGGCAAGCCAGCAGGCAGGCGGCGCTGTCCGCGCCGCCCAGCCGCTTACCACTTGTACGTTACTGTCCCGATGACCTTGCGCGGCTCGCCATAGAAGCAGCCATAAGTGCAGGAGGCAACGTAGTTCTTGTCGCCCAGGTTGGTAGCATTGACCGCAAAGCGCCACGGCCCCGTGGTGTAGCTGACCATCGCGTCGAACAGCGTAAACGCGGGCACCGATCCTTCAATGAACGTGCCGCGTGTCTCGCCCACGTAGCGCACGCCTGCGCCGATCTTCAGCCCGGCCAGTCCGAAGGCGCCAAAGTTGTAGTCCATCCACAGCGAGACCTGGTTGTAGGGAACGCCGCCGGTGCGGCTGCCATCCAGTTCGGGCGTGAGCGGGCTGCTCTGGAGCGTGCGCGCATCCGTGTAGGCATAGGCGGCGATCAGGTTGGTGTAGCGGCCGATGCGGGTGCGGGCCTCCAGTTCCACGCCGCGCGAGCGGACCTTGCCCAGCTGCGTCTGGAAGGTGGGATCCTCCGGATCGGTCACCAGCACGTTGGTCTGCGTCAGCTGATAGATCGCCGCCGACAGCAGGATCGACGAATTCTTGGGCTGGTAGCGGATGCCGGCCTCGTACTGCTCGCCGCGCGACGGCTTGAAGCTGCCGCTGTTGCGGTCACGGCCATTTTCCGGCACGAACGACTGGCTGAAGCTGAGGTACGGGGCGATGCCGTTGTCGAACAGGTAGACCAGGCCCGCGCGTGCGGTCGTCGCGCTGCTGCTGGTGTTGTTCCAGCTGGTCGAATCATAGTAAGCGGCCTGGCCCGTGGTGGCCCAGTCCTGGCGCAAGCCCGCAAGCAGCACCAGGCGGTCGTTGATCTTCATCTGGTCCTGCGCGTACACGCCGAGCAGCGACATGCGGTCGCGCCATGAGGCCCCCGACGACGGCACCGGATCGCCCAGGCCCAGGCCATAGGTCGGCGTGAACAGGTCCAGCGGCGCGGCGTCGCGGTCGGCGCGCACGGTCTGATGCTGCTGATAGGTGTAGTCAAAACCGAACAGCGCGGTGTGCTTCACCGGGCCGGTCACGAACTCATGCTGCAGCGAGGTGTCCATGGTCACGCCGTAGCTGCGGTCCTTGCGGTCCTGCGCGCCGCGGAACATGGTGGTGCGCATGTCCGGCTCCAGCCCGGAAATCCAGATGCTGGGGAAGTCGTTGTCGGAGTGGTAGTAGCGCACGCTGTTGCGCAGCTTGGTCTGCTCGTTGAAGGCATGCTCGAACAGGTAGCCGACCGAGTACTGGGTCGAGTCGAACTTGTCGTAGCCGGGCTCGCCGACAAAGCGGTTGCGCGGGATCTTGCCGTTCGGATTGGGCAGGATGGTGCCTTCGGTGGGCAGGCCATAGACGTAGGTGGTGCGGTCGCGCTGGTATTGCGTGAGCAGAGTCAGGGACGTATCCGCAGTGGGCTGCCACTTGAGCGCCGGGGCAATGTAGAGCCGGTTGTCGCGCACAAAGTCCACCGCACCATCGGCGTCGCGGCCGAGGAAGGTCAGGCGGTAGGACCATTTCTTCTCCTGGTCGAGCGCGCCGGCGAAGTCGCCGTAGAGCTGTTTGCGGTCAAAGCTGCCGACGTCCAGGTTCAGCTCGCGCAGCGGCTCGACCGTCGGGCGCTTGCTGATGGTGTTGACAATGCCGCCCGGCGCCGCCGCGCCGTAGAGCACCGAAGACGCGCCCTTGAGCAGTTCGATGCGCTCCAGGCCGTATGGCTCTTGCTGGCCGTCGTACGGGTTGGCGGTCAGCTTGGTGCCATCGCGCAGGAAGTTGCCGGTATTTGGGTTGAGCTGGAAGCCACGCGAGGTGATCGTGTCGGTGGTGCGGTCCTGGCCCTCGACCCGCGCGACGCCCGCCACGTAACCGAGCGCGTCGGTCAGGCTTTGCGCCTTGAGATCGCGGATTTCGTCGGCACCCACCACGGAGATGGATTGCGGCGTCTCGATCAGCGGCGTGTCGGTCTTGGTGCCGGTGCCGCTGCGGTGGGCCGCAAAGCCGTCGAAGTGCCCGGCGGGGTCCTCTTCGCGGTTCGCCGTTACGGTGACCGGCGTCAGCGTTGCGGGCGCCGGTGCCTGCGCCGTGGTCGTGGCCTGGGCCGTGGTGGTGGCGTCGGCATCGGCCGCGCCTGCCGGCGTGGTCATTGCCAGGCCGAAGCAGACGGCGCCGGCGGCGGTAGCCATCCGGGTCAGCCGAGGCTGGAAGGGTGAAGCTTCGAGGCGAGTTTCCTGTGTTGTCATTGTCGGTTCTACAGAGGCTGGTTAAAAACTACTGCGGCTGCCTGAACGGCAGAACGCCCCGACGCGGTAGCGCCGGGGCGTGTCGCCGGAACAATCCGGCACTGCTTGAGCGCACAGAGGCCGTGGCCAGCTCTGTGCGGTGGCTGGCTAGCCTTGCGCGGCGCCGGCGGTGGCCACTTCGTGCACGCGCGGGCTGGCGCGGTCGCGACGGCCCGGTGTGGCAAAGGCGCCATTCAGCGCGGCAGTAATCTCGCCGGTGCGTACGGCTGTGACCGACAGCAGCGTGTCGCTCAGGCCGTGGCTGTTTTCGCACGCGCCTTGCAGGAACACCGCGGGGCGGAAGTCCGCCGCGGTCAGCACGCGGTAGTCGCGGTCCACGGCAAAATCGCCCAGCCACGGCGCCAGCGGGTCGAGCATGGCGCGGTGCCGTTCCCGTTCGTAGCCGGTCGCCAGGACCACCATGTCGTAGCGCTCGCTGAAGCCGCGCGCCGCATTGAGGTCGTGCAGGTCCAGCTCGATGCCGTTGGCGCCGGCGCGCGCGCCGCGTACCTCGTGACGGCGCAGGAAGCGGTGGCGCATGTCGCCGCGCACGCGCTGCTCGTAGAACACCTTGAAGATGGCCTCGATCAGTTCCAGGTCGGGGCAGGCGTAGTTGGTGTGCCAGAACTCGCGCAGCAGCGCGTCGCGTTCCTGTTCCGGCCGGTGGTAGACGTGGTCGACGAAATCGGCATTGAAGATCTCGTTGACGAACGGACTGTCGTCGGACGGGCGGATCGAGCGCGCGCGCATGATCAGGTCGACCTGCCCCTCGGGGTAACGCCCGTGCAGTTCCATGAACAGCTCGGCGGCGCTCTGCCCGGCGCCGATCACGGCGATGCGCGCCGCGCCCGGATGGGCCGCCACGCGGCGCAGGTAGTTGCTGGAATGGAATACGCGGCTGTCCTGGCGCAGCGCGGCGAATTCGTCGGGAATATTCGGCGTGCCACCGATGCCCACCACGAGGTTGCGGCCCAGCCGCTCGCACAGCTGGCCGTCTGCATTTCGCGAGCGCACGCGCAGCAGCGACACGCCGCCGTCGCGCCGCTCCGGCAAGACTTCGAGTACTTCCTCGCCATAGGCGCAGCGGTCGCCGAAGTGTGCCGCGGCCCAGGCCAGGTAGTCGTTGAACTCGTGGCGGCTGGGGAAGAAGGTCTTCAGGTTGATGAAGTCCTGCAGCCGGCCCTTCTGGTGCAGGTAGTTGATAAAGGTGAAGCGGCTGGTCGGGTTGCGCAGCGTGGCCAGGTCCTTCAGGAAGGAGATCTGCATGTGCGCGTTGTCGAGCAGCATGTCCTGGTGCCAGGCAAAGCCGGGCTGTTTCTCGATGAACATGGCATCGAAGCGCCTGCCCTGTTGCCGGTGCTCATCCAGGGCGATGGCGAGTGCAACATTGGAAGGGCCGAAGCCGATGCCGATCAGGTCATGGACTTGCATGGGATGTCCTTTGCGGTAAGGGTGACGGGTTGCTGGCCGTGCCCGGGGGCAGGGGCATCAGCTTGCGGGAGCCACAGCGCTTCGCTGAAGAAGCGCTCTCTGGGCAGCACGCCCAGCACGGCCCGCTTGTGCGGGAAATCGAACTCCTTGACCAGCGTGTAGCCGCAGCGCGACAGGCTCTTGCGCATCTTCCGGTTGTCGGCGCGGGGCTCGATCACCAGGCGCTGGGTGCGGCAGTCGTCGAGGAACAGGTAGTGCGAAACCGATGGCATCCACGCGGTCAGCCACGGCTTGCCGCGATAGCGCGCTTCCCCGACCAGTACGTGCCAGCCGCGGTCGTAGTCGGCGGCCTCGCAAAAGGGGGCGATGCGGTCCTCGCTGGCCCAGTACACCTCGAAATAGCCGAACGGGTCGCCGTCGAAGCTGCCGATCAGCGCGGTCACATGGGGATCGGACGCGATGCGTTCCAGGTAGGCGCGCTGGTGCGCGAGGTCGCCTTCTTCCTGCCAGAAATCGGCGACGACCGGATCGTTCATCCAGCGGTGCATCAGCGGCAGATCGGCTTCCAGGTCGAGCGCGCGCAGCGTCAGCGTGCGGGCGAGCCACGGGATCTCGCGCGCATAGACCACGCCTTGCGGCTTGGGCGGCCGCAGCGGGTGGCGGTGCTCGCCGGTCTGCACGTAGGCCAGCGGAAACGGCTCGCGCGCGGCAGGCAGCCAGGGGCTGGGCAACTGCCAGCGCATGGCGAGTTCCTGCTCCGGGGTGTGCGCGTCGGCGGGAGGGTGGGAAAGAGTGGTGTCTGACACGGCTTCAGGCGGAATCGGTAGTCGGGACGCTGCGGCGTCCCCGTGACGACAGGACGGAATGGCGGGCGAAATGTTCAGGCGGCCACCGCCAACGGTGTGCCGAAGGCGCGGGCCAGCACCTGTCCCAGTTCACGGCGCAGGCGGTCAGCCTCGGTGGTCACACCGCCCAGACGGGCGAAGTCGTGGACCATGCCGGCGTACACTCGCAAGTCCACCGGCACGCCGGCCTCGGCCAGCCGCGCTGCATACGCCCGGCCTTCGTCCAGCAGGGGATCGAACTCGGCCAGTACCACGCAGGCGGGCGCAAGGCCTGCCAGGCTGGCGGCCAGCAGCGGGGCGAAGCGCCAGTCCTGGCGCTCGGCGTCGCTGCCGAGGTACTGGGCGAACATCCATTGCAGCGTGTCGGCCTCCAGCAGGTGGCCTTGCGCCAGGCGGCGGTGCGAGTCGCTGTCCTGCCAGGCAGCGGTGCACGGGTAGAGCAGCAATTGCAGGCACGGCTGCGCCCGGCCGGCGTCGCGTTCAGCCAGGCACAGCGCGGCGGCCAGCGTGCCGCCCACGCTGTCGCCGCCCACCGCGACGCGCAGGGGATCCAGCCCCTGCGCGGCGCCATGGGTGCGCAGCCAGGCAAGGGCGTCCCCGGCATCGTGGAAGGCGGTCGGGAAGCGATGTTCCGGGGCGCGGCGGTAGTCGACCGCCAGCACTGCGCAGCCGCCGTGGCGGGCCAGGTCGCGGCACAGGCTGTCGTGGGAATCCAGCCCGCCCAGCACGTAGCCGCCGCCGTGGAAATAGAGCAGCACCGGCGCCAGGGCTTCGGCGCCGCGGTACAGGCGCGCGCGCAGGAGCGTGCCGTCGCGCGCGGGCAAGGTGAGGTCGATGGCCGGCACCGGCGCGCCCGGGATGTCGAGCACCTCGGTGGCGGCGTCATAGGCGGCGCGCGCCTGCGCCGGCGTCATCGCGCTCATGCGGGGGCGGCTGCCGGCATCGGCATTGGCAAGTTCCAGGAAAGCTTCAAGGTCAGGATGCAGGGGCATGGCGAACGAGGGTCCGATGGCGTTGCTGCGGAGGACGAGCGGGGAGGCAAATTGTTCAGGAGCCGTGAACAGATCGCTGCCCGCTTCGTCCTTGCCCTGTAGGCTGGCCGGGCGTTGTCGCCGGCTGGCATGGATTCTTTGAGGAAGAACGCATGCACCGGAAATCCTGGCTCGCGGCCGCGCTGCTGGCCTGCGCCGTGGTGAACCCTGCTAGTGCCGAGGTGGAAATTCGCCGCACCACCGATGGCATCCCACATGTGCGCGCCGACAGCTGGCGCGGCGTGGGCATCGGCTACGGCTATGCCCAGGCGGAGGACGCGCTGTGCACGCTGGCCGAGGGCTTTGTCACCTATGCGGGCCGGCGTTCCTACTACTTTGGCCCGCAACAACGGCCACAGGCGCCATCGACCTTCGGCCAGTCGACCAGCCTCGAGCTGGACCTGTTCTTCCGCGGCTTCGCGGATCAGGCGGCCGTGGAGGCCTACCGGCAAGCGCAACCCGTTGAACTGGCTGAACTGGTGACCGGCTACGCGGAGGGCTACAACCGCTACCTGGGTCGACTCGGCCGCGACCCGGGACGCAAGCACGCCTGCGCGGGGCAGCCGTGGGTGCAACCGATCATGGCGGACGACATTTATCGCCGCATGATCGCGGCCGGGCTGGCGGCGGGCTACGCGCGCTTTATCCCGGAGATCGTCAACGCGCAGCCGCCCGTGGCGCGGAACGAAAATCCCCAGGTGGCACGCCGGCCGGAAGGCGACCTGCGCGAGCGGCTGGCGGCAGCGATCGGTGAGGTGCGGGGCCTTGGCAGCAATATGCTGGCCTTCGGCAGCCAGGCTACCGGCGGCCAGGGCAGCGTGCTGTTCGGCAATCCGCACTGGTACTGGGGCGGTCCCGACCGCTTCTACCAGGCTCACCTGACGCTGCCCGGCAAGCTGGATGTGGCGGGCGTGTCGTTCCTGGGCGCGCCGGTCATCATGATCGGCTTTAACCCGCAGGTGGCCTGGACCCATACGGTTTCCGCCGCGCGCCGCTTCGGGCTGTTCGCGCTGACGCTCGACCCGGCCGATCCCACACGCTATCTGGTCGACGGGGTGTCCGAGCCGATGCAGGCCGTTCCCGTCGCCGTGCAGGCGCGCGAGCCGGATGGTTCGATCCGGACCATCCGCCGCACGCTGTACCGCACCCGCTTCGGCCCGGTGGCGGACTTCGGCAAGCACCATGCCGCGTTCGGCTGGGCGCCGGGGCATGCGCTGGCGATGCGCGACGTCAACGCCGCCAACCTGCGGGTATTCCGCAACTTCCTGCGCTGGAACCGCGCCGGCTCGCTCGATGAGTTCATCGCGATCCAGCGCGAAGAGGCGGCAATGCCGTGGACCAATACGGCAGCCATCGGGCGCGGCGATGCGCGCGCGTGGTATGCCGATATCGGCGCAGTTCCCAACGTGCCCGACAGCCTGCGCACGGATTGCGCCACGCCGCTGTCAGCGGCGTTCTCCACGCTGGATCCGCATACCCCGCTGCTGGACGGCGCCCGCTCGGCCTGCGACTGGCGCCAGGACCCGGCCGCGGCGCAACCCGGTGCAATGCCGTCCGCCAGCATGCCGGTGATGCTGCGCGAGGACTATGTCGCCAATATGAACGACAGCTACTGGCTGGCCAACCCGGTGCAGCCGCTGCAGGGCTTCCCGTCCATCCTGGGTGGCGAGGGCGAGGCCCTGTCGATGCGCACCCGCGAGGGCCACAGCATCGCCGCGGCCATGCTGGCGCAGCCGGGCACCGACATGGCGGCCCGCCTGCGGCAGGCGGTGCTGGCGGCGCGCAGCTATCCCGCGGCGCAGTTCAAGGCCGACCTGCTGGCGCGCGCCTGCGGCGATGCACCAGCCGGCGAGCTGGCGCGGGCCTGCGCCGTGCTGCGCGGCTGGGACGGCCGCGCCGGCGCACAGGACCGCGGCGCAGTACTGTGGGACGCCTTCTGGACCAGGCTGGAGCACATGCCGCCGGCGGAATTGTTTGCCGTGCCGTTCTCCGCCGCCGAGCCGCTGTCGACACCGCGTGGCGTGACGGCGCCGCCCGAGCGGGTCAGGACCGCGCTGCGCGAAGCCATGGCCGACCTGGCGCGCAAGGGCCAGGCCGCCGACGCGCCGCTGGGGCGCTACCGCTACGTGCGCAGCGGCGGGCGCCGGGTGCCGCTCTACGGCGGTTGCGGCGACCTGGGCTATTTCACCGTGGCGTGCAACGCCAGCGGCGGCTATGCCCTGGGGCCCGCCTCGCATGCCAACACCTATCTCCAGGTCGTGCGCTTCGGCCCGGAAGGCGTGCAGGCCGACACGCTGCTGGCCCACGGCGAGCGCGAGACCGCCGTGCGCGGCGGCGCCGGCGCCGGGCCGGTGAACCGATACGCCGCGGGCAACTGGCTGCGCTTCCCCTTCGACGAGGGCGAGATCGCCCGCGATCCGGCGCTGCGCCGAACCATCCTGCCCGAGTGACGTTCGCGCCTGAACATTGCGGCGCGCCCCTCGTCTTGCCTATGAGCCGGCGCGCAGCGCGCCAAGTCTTGCCATGAGCCGGCGCACAGCGCGCCAAGTCTTGCCATGAGCCGGCGCACAGCGCGCCGGCGTGCCCCTTTTCGAACGGACCCAATGGAAACTACACGCAGCCCCGCCGCCGAAATCGCCCGCCTGCTCAGGCCGTTCCTGCCCTGGATGGCGCTGTCGGCCGTCACCGGTATCGGTGCGGGCCTCGCCACCGTGGCGCTACTGTCCACCATCAACCAGGTGCTGAACCGACCCGGCGGCCTGGCTGGCGGGCTGCTGCTGACCTTTGTCGGGCTGTGCGGGCTGTCGCTGGCGGGCCGCGCGATCTCGGATATCTCTACCAACCTGGTCGGCCAGCGGCTGGTGGCGACCGTGCGCAAGAGCCTGGCGCGCAAGATCCTGTCGGCGCCAATCGACGCGCTGGAGCGCTATCGCACCCACCGCCTGATGCCCGTGCTGACGCAGGACGTGGACATGATCAGCGACGTGGCGTTCTCGCTGTCGTCCACGGTGATCGCCGTTGCCATCGCGCTGGGCTGCCTGGGCTACCTGGGCTGGCTCTCGCTGCCGCTGTTCGGCCTGCTGGTGGTGATGCTGGCCATTGGCGGCACCATCCAGGCGCTGGCGCAGGCGCGCGGCGTGGCGGGCTTCTGGAAGTCGCGCGAGCATGAAGAGCGGCTGCACAAAGCCTACCGCGGCATCAGCGAGGGCGCCAAGGAACTGCGCATGCACCGCGCCCGGCGCATGCGCGTGCTGAGCGGCCAGATCGAGAACGCGGTCGATGTGATCCGCGACATCAACTGGCGCGCCATCAACACCTACGTGCTGGCCACCGCGTTCGGCTCGGCGTTGTATTTCCTGCTGATCGCCGTGATCCTGGGCTGGGCCGCGCTGCGCACGGTCGAGCCGGTGGTGCTGAGCGGCTTCGTGCTGGTGCTGCTGTTCCTGAAAGGGCCGGTGGACCAGATCGTAGGTGCCTTGCCCGGCATCGGCCGCGCCAGGGTAGCGTTTGCCCGCATCGCCGACCTTTCGGCCCGCTTCGCCAACCCGGAGCCGCACCTATCGCTCGAACGGCCGCCGAGCGAGGCGCGCCTTGCGGACGCGATCGAGCTGCGCGGCGTGCGCTATGCCTTTGAGACGCCCGACGGCACCGAGCCCTTTGTGCTGGGGCCGGTGGACCTGGCCCTGCGCGCCGGCGAACTGGTGTTCGTGGTCGGCGACAACGGCTCCGGCAAGACCACGCTGATCAAGCTGCTGCTGGGCCTGTACGCGCCGCATGAAGGCGAGGTGGTGCTCGACGGCACGCCGGTCACGGCGCAGACGCGCGACGACTACCGCCAGCTCTTCACCACCGTGTTCTCCGACTTCCACCTGTTCGAAGACCTGGCCGGGCAGGGCGAAGGCGCCGCCGCACCCATGCCGGAAGCGGCGCTGCCTTACCTGCAGCGGCTGGAGATCGCGCACAAGGTCAGCGTCAAGGATGGTGCCTTCAATACGCTCGACCTGTCCACGGGCCAGCGCAAGCGCCTGGCGCTGGTGCACGCCTACCTGGAAGGGCGCCCGGTGCTGGTATTCGATGAATGGGCCGCGGACCAGGACCCGGCGTTCCGCCACCTGTTCTATACCGAACTGCTCCCCGAGCTGCGCGAGCGTGGCCACCTGCTGGTGGTGATCTCGCACGACGACCGCTATTTCCACCTGGCCGACCGCGTCGTGCGGATGCAGGCCGGGCGCATTGCGGCGGTCGAGCCACGCGCTGAAGCCACGCGCACCGGTGCGGACGCTGTTGCCGCATGACGGTGACTACCGCGGTTGAGGAGACGGTTGCCGACGACATCGTCAACCAGTTGCGGCGCGCCCGCCTCAAGGCGACGCCCAACCTGCTTGCGATCCTGCGCGTCATGGCGGGCAGCGGCGGGGACTGGCTGTGCGGTGAAGACATCTATCGCCGCATGCTGCTGCGTGGCACGCCGCTCGGATTGGCCACCATCTATCGTCTGCTCAAGGTGCTGGTTTCGGCAGGCCTGGTTGCGCGCGTCTGGCAGGAAAACTGCGGTTGCGCGCGTGCGGTCTACCGGCGTTGTCCGGAGCTGACCGGCAGCAAGCTGCGCGTGCGCACCAGCCTGGGCGGCGTGTGGGTCGATGTCGACGACGCGGCCCTGCGCGAGGCGTTGTTGCGCGTGCTGCGCGAGCACCAGCTCGGCAACGGCGCGCATTGGGAAATCGAACTGGGCAGGTCAGAGGAGTAGCGGCAGTGCTGAGTGGCTGGTGGGGTAAGTTGGAGGGCAGGCTGGGAAAGGGTGGCCGGTTGCTGGTCGCCATAGTAGTCCTGGCTGTGCTGGGCGCGGGCGCGGCGGCGTCGATGCGCAGGCCGGCGCAGGACATGCATACGGTGCAGGTTGCGCGCGCCACGATCGAATCGAGCGTGACCGCGCTGGGCACGCTGCAGCCGCGCCGCTATGTCGACGTGGGCGCGCAGGTCTCGGGGCAGATCTTCCGCCTGCTGGTGCAGCCCGGCGACGTGGTCAAGGAAGGCCAGCTGCTGGTGGAGATCGACCCCAGCGTGCAGCAGGCAACGGTGGACGCCGGTCGTGCCTCGCTGGCCGCACTGCGCGCCCAGCTGGCCGACCAGCGCGCGCAGCACCGGCTGGCCGGCCAGCAGCATGCGCGCCAGCGCCGCATGGCCGCGGACGAGGCCACGCGCGAAGAAGACGTGCAGGGTGCCGAGGCCGCGCTGGCGTCGGCTGCCGCGCGCATCGACCATATCCAGGCGCAGATCGCGCAAACGCAGGCGACGCTGAAGGCCGACGAGGCGCGGCTCGGCTATACCCGCATCTATGCGCCGATGGCAGGCACGGTGGTGTCGGTCGATGCCCGCCAGGGCCAGACCCTCAATGCCACCTACCAGACCCCTAATGTGCTGCGCATTGCCGACCTCGGCACGATGACAGTGTGGTCCGAGGTGTCCGAGGCGGACGTGCGCCGTGTACGGCCCGGCATGCCGGTGTACTTCACCACGCTCGGTGGCGAGACCCGCCGCTGGCAGGGCAAGGTGCGGCAGGTGCTGCCGGCGCCGCCGACGCCGGCAGACAAGACCGGCAGCGAGGGCGCGGCCACGCCCGCCTCCGCTGCCAGCAAGGTGATTGTCTACACCGCCTTGTTCGATGTCGAAAACGCCGATGGCGAACTGATGCCGCAAATGACGGCGCAGGTCAGCTTTATCGAAGCCAGCGCGCGGGACGTGGTGACGGTGCCGCTGGCATCGCTCACGGCGAATGGCGAGCGCGGTCACTTTACCGCGCGCGTGCTTCGCGCCGACGGCGAGGTGGAAACGCGGCGCGTGAAGGTAGGCGTGCGCAACCGCTTCAGCGCCCAGGTGCTGGAGGGCCTGCAGCCGGGCGAGCGCGTGGTGGCGGACAGCGCGACGGAGCGCGAATCGTGAGCGGCGCGCCTCTGATCGAGCTGCGCGGCATCCGCAAGTCCTATGGGGGCCAGCCCCGCGATGGTGCCCCGGCCACCGAGGTGTTGCGCGGGGTGTCGTTGCGCATCCATGCGGGCGAGTTCGTCGCCATCGTCGGGGCCTCCGGTTCAGGCAAGTCGACGCTGATGCATATCCTCGGCTGCCTTGACCGGGCCAGTGAAGGGCAGTACCTGTTCGACGGCCGCGACGTCGGCGGCTTTGACGCCGATGCGCTTGCCTGGCTGCGGCGCGAGGCCTTCGGCTTTGTGTTCCAGGGCTACCACCTGGTGCCGACCGAATCCGCGCGTGAAAACGTAGAGATTCCCGCCCTGTATGCCGGCATGCCCGAGGCCGCGCGCCGCGAGCGCTCCACCACCTTGCTGTCGCGCCTGGGCATGGGCACGCGGCTGGACCACCGGCCGCGCCAGCTTTCCGGCGGGCAACAGCAACGCGTGGCGATCGCGCGCGCGCTGATGAACGGCGGCCGCATCGTGCTGGCCGACGAACCCACAGGCGCGCTGGACAGCCGCAGCGGCGCCGAAGTCATGGCGCTGCTGCGCGAACTCGCCGCGCAGGGGCATACCGTGATCCTGATCACCCACGACCGCGAGATCGCCGCGCAGGCGCCGCGCGTGATCGAGATCCGTGATGGGCAGATCGTGGCCGACTCGGGCGAGCCGCAAGAGCCGGCGGCAGCGGCGGCAGACGCAGCGATCCCCGCGCTGGCCGGGGGCGAAGCCAGTGTTGCCGCAGAGCTGCGTGACGCCATGCGCGCGGCATGGCGCGTGATGTGGGGCAACCGCTTTCGCACCGGGCTGACGCTGCTGGGCATTGTCATCGGCGTGGCCTCGGTGATCGTCATGCTGGCGGTGGGCAGCGGCTCGCAGAACCAGGTGATGGCGCAGATGGAGACCTTCGGCTCGCGCACCATGTTCGTGGCCGCGATGAGCGCCTCGTCGCGCGAGCGCGGCGCGCCGCTGCGCCTGGACGATGTCGGCGTGATCGAGAGCGTGCCGAATGTGCTGGCGGTGGCGCCGTATATCGAGGATCGCGTGGTGGTGCGGCGCGGCGGCATTGACCACAACACGGAGGGCGGCGGCGCCACGGTCGCATTCGGCAAGGTGCTGCGCTGGCCGGTGACCGAGGGCGCGATGTTCGACGCTGCCGACGAGCGGCGCGCGGCCAAGGTCGCGGTGATCGGGCAGACCGTGCGCAAGCGGCTGTTTGCCGATGGCAGCGACCCGGTGGGGCAGGACATCCTGGTGGACAAGGTGCCGTTCCAGGTGGTCGGCGTGCTCGCGGCGAAGGGTTCGTCAGGCGGCGAGGACCAGGACGACCGCGTGGTGGTGCCGATGTCCGCGGCGGTGGCGCGGCTCTATGGGCGCCCATACCCGAGCTGGATCGCCGTGGAGATCCGCGATCGCGACCTGGCCAGCGAGACCGCCGCCGCCATCGAGGCACGCCTGGCCGAGCACCGGCGCGGCAAGGACGTCCGCATCTGGAACCAGGCCGAGGCGATCCGCGTCCAGACCGCCACCGCGCGCACCATGACCGTGATGCTGGGCCTGATCGCGGCGGTGTCGCTGGTGGTTGGCGGCATCGGCGTGATGAACGTGATGTTGATGACGGTCCGCGAGCGCACCCGCGAAATCGGCATCCGCGTGGCCACCGGCGCACGTCAGCGCGATATCCAGCGCCAATTCATGGCAGAGGCGGTGCTGGTGACGGCGGTGGGCGGCGGCGTTGGCGTGGCGGCGGGGTTGATCACCGCAGTGGGACTGTGGCTGGCCGACGTGCCGGTGGCATTTTCTGCGGCGGCCTGCGCGCTGGCCTTTGGCTGCGCGGTGCTGACCGGGCTGGTGTTTGGCTTCATGCCGGCGCGCAGCGCGGCACGGCTGGACCCGGTGCTGGCACTGGCGGGGGAATGACGATGCGGGCCTCGTTGTTTCGCTTGGTGCCGTTGGCCGGGATCGCACTGGCCGGCATCGTGCTGCCCGGTTGTGCGCTGCACGGTGACCGCGCCGATCGCGCCGTTACGGTGCCCGCTGCCTGGAGCGCACCGCAAACGGTCACCGCCGGCGACAGCGTCGATGACGGCTGGTGGCTCAGCTTCGGCAACGATGAACTGGACACGCTGGTGCGCCGTGCGCGCCAGCAAAGCCTGGACCTGGCCTCCGCGGTCGCGCGCGTGCAGCAGGCGCAGGCGCGCGCCGCTGTCGCGGGTGCGCCGCTCTGGCCGGAACTGAACGCCCGCGCCGACGTGACGCGCGAAGGACGGCTTGGCGGCGACGCGCAGGTTGATGGCCCGCTCTATGGCGTCAGCCTGTTTGCCCGCTACGAAGTCGACCTGTGGGGACGCTACCGTTCGTTGCATCAAGGGGCGCTGCAGGATTTGCGCGCCTCGCGCTTCGACCGCGATACCGTGCAATTGACCGTCACCGCAGGCGTTGCCGACACCTGGCTGCAGGCGCAGGCCCTGCGCGAGCGAGGGGAGATCGCGGGGCGCAACCTCGACAACGCGCGGCGCGTGCTTCGGCTGGTCGAGGCGCGCGGGCGCGCCGGCGCCGCCGGGCAGCTCGAGCTGGCACAGCAACGGGCGCTCGTGGCGGCGCAGGAGCGCGCACTGCCTGCCCTGCGGCAACAAGAGCGCGATGCCCGCACCGCGCTGGCGGTGCTGCTGGGCGAGCCGGCGCCCCCGGCGCTGCGGACCGCCGGGCTCGATGGCCTGCAACTGCCGGATATCGGCGCGGGAACACCTTCCACGCTGCTGGCCCGGCGCCCCGACATCGCGCGGGCCGAAGCCCGCCTTGCAGCCGCCGATGCCAACGTGGCCGCGGCACGCGCCGCGTTATTGCCGTCCGTGAATTTCGGCGTGGGACTGGGCTATTCGGGGCTGCACCTTGGCTCGCTGTTTGACGGGCCCGTCTATACGCTGGCCGCCGGGTTGCTGGCACCGATCTTCGATGGCGGGCGGCTGGCCGGCAATCGCGACATTGCGTTGGCGCAGCGTACCGAGTTGCTGGCGGACTATCGCGCGGCCATCGTCAATGCCTTCGCCGACACCGAAGTTGCGCTCAGCACCGTGGCGGGTGCCGACGCGCAGGCGCTGGCCCAGGCCGAAGAACTCGCCCAGGCCCGCCGCGCCGTCGCGTTGTCGGAGGCGCGCTACCGGGCCGGGGCCGAGACGCTGCTCACCTTGCTCGACAGCCAGCGCACCTTCTATGCAGCGCAGGACCTGTCGGTACAACTGCGGCTGGCAAGGCTGCGGGCGCGGGTGGCGATGTACCGGGCGCTCGGCGGCGGGTGGGGCAGCTGAAGCGGCGGGGCCTGGCCATTGCACAGCTTCGCGACGCGAGGTGCGGCGCCACGGCGTCATTGTCCCGGAACTGCTCGCACAGGTAACGCGACCACAACCGCGCGCGGTCCGCGCGGGACGGATCGGGTTTCTGCCTCGTTTGCAGCCGCCCCCCGGAACGAGGTAAAGATTTCAGGGCTTGGCGGGCACCACCAGCGGGGCGCCCTTCCTGACGACATAGGTCGCCAGTTCGGATGCCTGCCCGCTGCCCACATTGCGCGCGGAATGTGCCGTCCCCGCCGGGATGAACAGCGATTCGCCGGCCTTCAGCGTGACAGGCGGCTGATCGCCAAGCTGGTATTCCAGCGATCCCTGCAGGACATGGGCGATCTCCTCGCCAGGGTGCGTGTGCTTCGGCGCAAAGGCGCCCGGATCAAAATCCACCCGGACCTGGATGCCTTCGATGCCCGGCGCGCTGAGTGCGTGCTGGACGAGATCGGTGCGGTGGATATCGGCTGCTTGCGCCGGCACGGCCTGCATGATCGCGCCCATGCCGGCGACCAGGACGGCAGCCATGATTCGAATCGACTTCATGTGGAGACTCCTTCGTTACGGTTAGCCAGAGGAGTCTCCATTTCAGTAGGTCGACGTATCGGTGATGTATTGGGGGGAAGGGGAAGTGTTTCGGCATGTATTCCCCTGGCGTGGTAATACATGCCGGTACAAAGGTCGAAGAAGGGTTCTTCGCCGAAATGCGGGTGGGGGTATGGTTTTTGGCGGGCGCTGCTGTTTCGTCGGGGTAGCCAGCGGGGGCTTGTCGTTCGGGCGGGGTTATCGCTCTTTGCTGGCGCTGCTGTTTCGCCGGCGTAGCCGGCGAGTCACTTTTGTCCGAGCGACAAAAGTAACCAAAAACGCGTTTTGGTTGCCCCAAAGGGGCGAATTTTTATCGTAGTGTGCTGAGGGTGTTGTACGGGTATGGGCTTCAGAGTGGATTACGCTGCCTGCCGCGTGGGGCACCACCGTGGCCGGGAATACAGCGCTGATTGGACGAGCCCTGCAAGCGTCTGTGGCCCCTGCTGCTACCGATATCGTGTAATCGCCTTCGGCTGCGCTCCGCGCAGAGCCCTAGTCTGAGGTCGCCAGCCCAGGGCAACCCACGCCTCGGTAACGAGGCCCGCGCATTGCATGCGCCATGTGGAGAGAGGGAGAAGAAATACAGACCTCGGGCGCCAGCGACGTTGATGAGATCGCACCCAGACGACGACGCGCGCGCAGCGCAGCCGAAGGCGTCCCACCGCTCATCTGATTGGAACGCTGTACCCGAGTCCGTCTTGGGGATTGTCCAAAAGCCGTGCCGCGTGAGGCACAGGTTCTGACTCACATGGCGTAGCAGGGTCGAACGGCCGACCACCATCGCAGGCGTCCAAAGCCGTTTGAACCACTGTCGCCGTGGAATTGATGGCCAGCGGCAACGACGCGCTTTTTGGTTACTTTTTGTCGCTCGGACAAAAAGTGACTCGCCGGCTACGCCGGCGAAACCGCGGCGCCCGCCAAGAACGACACGCCCAATACCAACCACACATCCGTACATCTGGCCCGAGCACGACGGACGGCGATGCCGAAGAAGAGGCCAAGCGTGTGAACTGTCTCGCAGGTGGCGCCGATGCCACGCAGCTTGAACGATCCGGACGGCTGCAGCGATTCCAGCTTGAGCCAGACAGTACGTCCGGCCGCTGCGCTCAGCGATGGCGAGGCCAGCAGAGGGGTCTCGATGCCATCACGCGATCTCGACAACCACCTTGGCGCGCGCGGTGCCTGCGGTGACGAGTTCGTATGCCTGCTCCGCCTGCGCCAGCGTGAAGCGGCGCGGATCGACCACCGGCCGCAACAGCCCGCTTTCCACCAGCCGCGTGGCCTCGCTCATTATCTCGCCGTGATGGGCGCGCAGCTTGCCGGTGAGCAGCGGATACAGTGTGAACACGCCGGAGTAGGTGGCTTCGCGGAATGACAGCGGGGCCAGCGCATGCGTTCCCCAGCCGAGCGCGCTCACCACGTGGCCGAAGTGCTTCACCGCAGTGAACGAGGCATCCAGGGTCGGGCCGCCGACCGTGTCGACGACCAGCTCGAAGCCTTCACTCTGCGTGTGCGCGGCGACGTACGCTTCGACAGGCTGCGCGCGGTAGTCAATGGGCGTTGCGCCGAGCTCGCGCACCAGGTCAAGATCCTTCTCACTGGCCGTGGCAAACACTGTGGCGCCCAGCGCGCGTGCCAGTTGCACCGCGATATGGCCCACGCCGCCAGCGCCGCCTTGCACGAGCACGGTCTGGCCGGTCCGCAGATGCGCCCGATCGACGATACCGGCATAGGCCGTGATGAAAGCCAGCGGCAGGGCAGCGGCCTCGCGCATCGACAGATTCGAGGGCTTGCGGGCCAGGAGGTCTGCGTCGACGGCAGCATACTGCGCGAGCGAACCCTGCAGGCCGCCCACGCCGCCGGTCATGCCGTAGACTTCATCGCCAGGGTGAAAAGCGGTAACGCCTGCACCGACTGCTTCCACCGTGCCGGCCATGTCAATGCCAAGCACGAGTGGTAGTGGATGCCGCGCATGCGCGGCGGCGCCCGCCCGGATCTTGGTGTCGAGCGGATTGAGGCCGCTCGCAGCGATGCGTACCAGTACCTGCCCAGGGCCAGGGGTGGGCCGGGGCAGTGTGGTTGGTTCGAGGGGGCCGTTGTAGTGGTTCAGCACCAGGGCCTGCATGGACATCGTCATCTCCTGTGTTTCCATTCGGTCGTCACGCCTGGCAATCTTGCATTCCGCGTGTCGTTGGACTCATGATGGTTCATGCGGAATCGCATGGAAATTAATAATCCTGAATGGTGGCTAGTCATAAATGCATGACCGTGGACTCGAATGGAGCGATGTGCGCATCTTCCTTGCCATCGCACGGGCCGGGACGCTCGGCGGCGCGGCCCGGGTGATCGGCCAGACACAACCGACCATGGGCCGGCGCCTGAGGGCGCTGGAGGAGGCGGTCGGGCAGGCCTTGTTCCACCGCACCAGTGATGGCTTGGTGCTGACCGACGAAGGCAGCGCCGTGCTGGTCTACGCCGAGCGCATGGAGGAGGAGGCACTCGGCCTCTCCCGAGCGCTGGCAGGACAGGGCAACACACTGACAGGCTCGTTGCGTGTCACGTCGTCCGACTGGTTCGGCATGCATGTGCTGACCCCGGTCTTTGCCCGTTTCCTCAGGCAGCATCCGGATGTGTCGCTGGAACTGGTGACGGATTCCCGCCAATACAGTCTGGCGCGCCGCGAAGCCGACCTGGCGTTTCGCATCACGCCGTTCGAGGAACCCGACGTCATCCAGCGCAAGCTGATGCACATGAACTACGCGCTGTACGGGCACCGGGATCTCGTGGCGCCTCGCGCCGGCGATGGCGAGGGTGTAGCGCTCATCAGCATGGATACCGCTTTCGGCACGCTGCCCGACGTGGCATGGGTCGGGCGATTGCTGCCCAGGGCACGCATCGTTTATCGCAGTAACAACCGTGGCGTACAGGCGCGCATGTGCGCCGAGGGCGGTGGCTTCGCAGTGCTGCCGTGTGCGCTGGGCGATGCCACGCCGGACCTTCGGCGCATCGATCTGGGCGAAGCGCCGCCGGGGCGCGATGTCTGGTTTGGCCTTCACCGCGACCTGCGCCGGCTGGCACGCTTGCGGGCGTTAGTGGACCTGACGGTGGCGTGCCTGGGAGAGCGATAGGTGCGCCGCGCGCGCTCCGTCAGACGGCATCGCGCATCGTGGTTCGCAATGATCGCTGCTGGCGCCGATACGCGCCTGGCCCCACACCGAATTGTCCGCTGAAGGCGCGCCCGAACGCAGCCTGCGAGGCGTAGCCGCACCGCTCGGCGACGGCGGCGGCCGAGAGGTTGTCCTGCTGCAGCAGGCGCGCCGCGCGCTCCATGCGTAGCGTCGTCACGAGTTCCAGCGGTGTAATGCCGCCCAGTTGTGTGAAGCGCCGCGCGAGCGTAGCGCGAGAGACGTTGGCGGACTGCGCCAGGCTTTCGATCGTCCACGGCCTTTCCGGTGCGCCCACGACGGCATCCACCGCCTTCGCCATGCGCGTGTCAGCCAGCAGGGCGAGCACCCCCCGTGTCACCGTACCGCGCGAGATCAGCGTGCGCAGCAGCACCGTAAAGAGCGCGGTCGACAGGTCGGCAATGATGGCCGCACCGCCCGGCCGAGGCGTTTCGGCTTCCGCATGCATCATGCCGATCAGCCCGCGCAGCCAGCCAGCGTCATGCCCGGCCTCGCCGGAGGATGGCCCGGCCGTAGGCACGCACAGCATCTCCGGCAGTGCGCGCAGCAGGATTCCGGCGCCGCCGCCCAGAACGAAGGTGCCGCAGAGAATGTCGAGTGGCGCGTCGGCCCCCGGCACGGTGATTTCCGTGACCACGCCGTTGAAGCGCTGCGATGCCGTTCCGCGCGGCGGCCCGCTTCGCCTGGTGCGTTGCGCGCTGGCCAGCGTGTGCGCAGCGCCGCGCGGAAAGAGCAGGACATCGCCTGCGCTCACCGGCAAGACGTCCTTGCCGATTGTCACGTTGGCACGCCCGTCGAGGATCACGTGATATGGCATGTGGCCCGCCGGCGCCTGCGCGTTATGCGCGGACCACGCGCCGGCCACGCGGCAATGCAGGTCCACCGTGCCGGATGGCGACAGCAGCCGCACCAGTTCGCTGAGACTGTCCATGGGGTCTCCCTCGTGGATGAGACGATAGAGCAAAAACGTGAGCGGATTCTAGCTCTTTCGAATCTTCCAGGGGCCTACCATGAAGTCAAGGGAAGCAGTGCTTGCCTTCACTGACAGGAAACCGGAGAACCATCATGACCACTCGTCTGCATACCATCCCCGTCCAGGACGCCACCGGCCAGACCGCCGAGCTGTTCGGCGCCATCCGCAAGGCAATCGGCAAGGTGCCGAATGCTTATGCGACCATCGGCAGCAATGCCCCTGCTGTGCTTGCCAATGCGCTGCAGACAGGGCAGATCTTGAAGAATGGCGCTCTGTCGGCGCGTGAGTTGGAGGCGATTAACCTGGCCGTCAGCGAGCACACCGGCTGTGACTATTGCGTGGCTGCACACACGCTCATGGGCAAGCTGGCAGGATACAGCGGGCAGCAGATGCGCCAGTTGCGGGAGGGAAGCTACCCCGATGACGTGAAGATCGATGCGCTGGTGCGCTTCGTGCTGGAACTCGTTGGTACCCGTGGTACGGTGCCGGCGGAGAGCGTGCAGGCGGTGCGCGCCGCCGGCTACACGGATGGCCAGATCGTCGAGGTCATCCAGGCCATGAGTGCCATCCTGTTCACCAACATGGTCAACCGTGTGAACGACACGACGCTGGATTTCCCGGCGGTGGCCTGACACGCTCTCCCGGCGGGCGCCTTGAATGGGCAGCGCCGCCGGGGGGCGAGGCCGGCCCGAGTCCGGACATACCCGTCCAGCGGGTCAGGTATCTCTGGCACGAACAGGGTTTCGGGATTCTTCTGTTTCGCTTGAAGATCATTCAAGCGCCAGCCCAATTCTCAATCGGTGCAGCGGCAACCAGAATGGATACCAACTTGACCGATACGGGTACGCCGCCATGCAACTGGACCACGCCACCATCGTCAGCGAGGATCTCGCGACCGTTCGCCAGTTCCTTATTGAAGTCGCTGGCCTGCAGGAGGGCCCTCGCCCGCCTTTTCGCTTCGAAGGTTACTGGCTGTACCTCGACGGTCGTCCCGTCGTTCATCTCGCTCCGGCTACGCGCGAGGGCATCGATGGCCTGGCGTTGAATCGTATCGACCACATCGCGTTCCGCATCGGCAGTCGAGGCGAATGGGCCGCGCTTCTGGCCCGCCTCGATGCGAGGAAGATCTCCCATCACGTGTCCAGCTTGCCACCGCTGCAAGACGTGCAGTTGTTTGTTTCCATCGCGCCTGGCGTCGGCGTGGAGTTCGTCACGGCGCTCGCCAATGTTGTTGGCCAGACAACTACCTAGCACCCGGCCACCGTATTTCCGTTCCACCCAGGGAGCCCATCATGACCACCCCATCGCTTGCCCGTCACTTCGTCCATGCCACGCTCGCTGCAATCGGTGCAGCCATGTTCTCGGCAGCGCTGCCTGCCATTGCCGCTGACGATGAACTTGCGCAACCAGAGACGCTGATCGTCGACAAGACGCTGCCAGCGCAGCAACTTCAGGCGCAGATCCTGGCTGCCCGGACCTACGCGACATTCTGGAGCACGGGCGACGAGGCACAGGCGCGCCGGGCGCTCGCTCCGGACTTTGCGGATCGCACACTGCCAGCGGGCCGGCCACAAGGCATTGCCGGTCCGCTTGCGGCTTCGCAGGGATTTCATGCGGCAGTGCCTGACGTGCATGCTTCCGTCGAGCAGATGATCGTGACCGGCGACCGCGTCATTTCCCATCTGCGCTTTACCGGCCATTTCACCGGCAGGTTCAACGACGTGCAAGGCAAGGGCCAGCCGGTCGACTTCATCGCCACTGACATCTATCGTGTCAGGAACGGGCAAATCACCGATAACTGGCATCTCGAGGACAACTTCACGTTCCTGCAGCAACTGGGGGTAGTGGCAAAGTAAGCAGGCGGAAACCGGGATACAGCCCGGATGAAGGACCACGAAGGAGTTGCATCATGAATTTCAATGGCATGAAGGTCTTGATCGTCGGTGGCAGTTCGGGCATTGGCGCCGCCACGGCCAGCGCGTTTGCGCTGCAGGGCGCGCACGTGACGATCGCATCCCGCAATCAGGCGAAGCTTGAGGCGGCCGCCCGCAAGCTGGGTGAAAACGTCAGGACGGCCACCATGGACACTACCGACGATGCCAGCGTCCAGGCATTCTTCGATACCGCCGAAGCATTCGACCACGTCATTGTGTCGGCGGCGCACACGCCGACCGGGTCGGTACGCGGTCTCGAACTGGCCGACGCCTATCGCGCAATGGATAGCAAGTTCTGGGGCGCCTATCGCGTAGCGCGCGCCGCGCGGATCCGCGAGGGCGGTTCCCTCACGCTGGTATCGGGATTTCTTGCCGTGCGTCCCAGCCAGACGTCCGTGCTGCAGGGCGCGATCAACGCCGCGCTCGAATCGCTTGGCCGGGGTCTGGCGCTGGAACTCTCGCCGGTTCGCGTCAATACGGTGTCTCCGGGCCTGATCGCTACGGAACTGTGGTCGAAGCTTGATGAAGCCGCGCGGGAGAAGATGTTTGAAGCCGCCGCGGCACGGCTGCCGGCGCGCCGGGTGGGGCGGCCAGAAGACGTTGCCAACGCGATCCTCTATCTTGCATCGACCCCGTATGCCACTGGATCAACGGTACTCGTTGACGGAGGCGGGGCGATCGCATAAAGCCTGCCTGCAAGACCTGCCCCCAACGCGTGCCAGCGGCCATGACGGACAACCTTGGCGATATCCGGCTCTTCGTCGAAGCGGCAAATCTCGGCAGTCTTTCGGCAGCGGGCCGCAAGCTCGGCCTGTCGCCGGCTGCGGCCAGCGCCCGGCTCGTCAAGCTCGAGTCTGCGCTGCGCACGCAATTGTTCGAGCGTACGACGCGCAAGTTGCGGCTGACCAATGAGGGCCGGATCTACCTTGCCCATTGCCAGCACGCACTCCAGACGCTTGAAGATGCGCATGCCATGCTTCATGCAGGCCACACACAGGTGAGCGGACGCCTGCGCGTTTCCGCAACGTCGGACTTCGGGCGCAGTATGCTGAGGCGCTGGCTGGACGAATTCAATGAAGAGCATCCGAACGTCAGCATCGCGCTGGTCTTGTCCGACTCGATCCAGCATCTGCTCCACGACGATATCGACATCGCGATCCGGTTTGGCGTGCCTGCCGACAGCACGATGATCGCGAAACGCCTTGCCGATAACCGGCGTGCACTGTGTGCGTCGCCTCGATATATACAGAAGTTCGGTGTTCCCGTTCATCCCGACGACCTGTCGGAACACAGGTTCATACTGCTGTCGTCGGCGTCGGGCGTCGCCAACGATTGGCACTTCACTCGCGACGGGGAAACCGTGCAATTTTCCGCGCCGGTTGCGAGCTCCCGCGAGACGAACGACGGTGCACTGGCAAGGGAATGGGCTGTGGAAGGACGCGGCATTGCCATGAAGTCGATCTGGGATATCGCGGCCGATCTGCGCGATGGGCGGCTCGAACTGCTGCTGCCGGAATGGCGTTGTCCGGACTTGCCCATGAATGCCCTCTTTCAACGCAATCGATACATGGCGCCGCGTGTGCGTGTGCTGCTCGATTTTCTGGGAGAGCGCATAGCGCTGGCTTCTGCAGAACTCGAGAAGTTTTTCCGCTAGCCGGGCAGTACACGTTCGCTGCTGGCTGCATCTACGCTGCTGCGGCTGCCCGGCGCTTGCCTATGCGAACGTGACTCCGGGACGCCTCCATGGCATTCATTTTTGTTTGCGCGCCATGCAATAACGTAAATTTACAGGCAGGCGTGCATGAACAATCATGATCCGTGCGACCGGCAGTCCAACCCGGCACGGATGTCACGTCAGGTGAACGGTGCTCAGGTCGCCCTTGAGTGTGTTCATGTAGTGAAGGAAGGAGACCTTGTCATCAAAACGAAGGTTGATCACCGCCTGGCGGTAAAACTCGTGGATCTTCGGCTGCAGTTCTTCCCAGAACTGCCTTCCCTTGCTGGTCAGGACCACGCGTCGTGCGCGGCGGTCTTCATCGCTGGTCACGCGCGAGACGTGTTCCTCGCGCTCGAGCCGCTTTAGCACGCCATCGAGGTTCTGGCGGCTCACCACCAGATACTCGGCCAGTTCGGAGAAGGACATGCCGTGCGTGGCCTTCGGCCGCGACAGTGCTCCCATCACGGCCCACTGCACACCACTGATCCCCAGTTCGTTGGCGGTCTGGCGATGCAGGATGTTGCCCACCTGAAAAAGTCGGAAGAACAGCCGGTTGGTGACATCCAGTCCGGACTGGTCAGGACGCTCTTCTGCGCTTGCGGATTTCATCTGCTTCCCTTTGCTTCGAATCTTGTTGGCTTCCATGAGGCATGAATCGACTGGACGCCAGATGATACCTTGCCGTCGCCGCTGCGCCGCCCTGACCAGGGGCCGCAGCTTTTTTATTGTGCTTTAACATCAATGTGTTGACATAGATTCCGCGCCTAGCACTGGATTTGATAGGCAAATTTAAGTGGCTTCTCAAAATATTTATATCAAGATCTTGTCATATATGGGGTTGAGCGCCTAGACTTCCGATCACCACAACACACGGTCTTGGAGGCAAACAAACCATGGATCAGTACCCACGCCTGATGGCTCCCCTCAGCGTTGCAGGCATCACCCTCAGGAACCGCATCGTGATGGGCGCGATGCACACCCGGCTGGAAACCCTGGACAGGCCGCATGAAAGGCTGGCCGCGTTCTACGGCGCACGCGCCAGGGGCGAAGCCGGCCTGATTCTGACCGGCGGGTATGCGCCCAATCCCGCGGGGGTTTTCGAACCTGGCGCGCCGCTGCTATGCGAACGCAGTCAATTGGCGGAGCACCGTGCGATCACGGGGGCGGTGCATGCAGCAGGCGGGCACATCGCGCTGCAGATCGTTCATGCAGGTCGCTACGCCAAGCACCCTCTTTGCGTGGGGCCGTCTGCCGAGCGGGCCCGGATCAACCCGATTGCGCCACGCGAGCTCACGACGGAGGAGGTCTGGCAAACCATTGAGGACTTTGCCAATACCGCGGAGCTTGCGTGGGAGGGTGGCTACGACGGCGTCGAGATCATGGGGTCGGAGGGGTACCTCATCAATCAGTTCACGGCGCCGTTCACGAATCAACGAACCGATGAGTTCGGCGGCAGCTTCGAGGCGCGCATCCGCTTTCCGCTGGAAGTCCTGAAGGCCATTCGCCGTCGTGTAGTGGACCGCTTTCTGGTGGTCTACCGGATTTCCGCCGTTGACCTGATCGAGGGCGGGATGACCGGCGCGGAGGTGGCCGAGCTGGCGCGGCGCGTGGAGGCCGACGGCGCGGACATCATCAATACCGGGGTGGGCTGGCACGAGTCGGCGGTGCCGACGATTGCCGCGTCCGTACCGCGCTCGGCGTGGGCGTATGCGATCGAGAATGTGAAGCGGGCAGTTGACATCCCCGTGATCGCATCGAACCGGATCAATACGCCGGACGGCGCCGAGGCGCTGCTGTCATCAGGCTGTGCCGATATGGTTTCCATGGCAAGGCCATTGCTCGCGGACCCCGATTTTGCCAGGAAGACCCGCGTTGGAAAGGCGGCCGAGATCAATACCTGCATCGCTTGCAACCAGGCCTGCCTGGACCGCATCTTCACAGATCGCACCGCCACCTGCCTGGTGAATCCGCGCGCAGGCAGAGAGATCGAGTTCATGCCAAAGCCACCCGAAGGGACAAAGCGGATCGCGGTGGTCGGTGGTGGGCCTGCTGGCATGTCGTTTGCCATCAATGCAAGCGAGCGCGGTCATCGGGTCACGCTGTTCGAAGCCGGCAATGAACTCGGCGGTCAGCTCAACATGGCGCGCGTCGTGCCGGGCAAGAATGAATTCAACGAGATGCTCCGGTATTTCCGTACCAGGCTCGACGGCCTTGGTGTGACGGTACATCTGGGACGCTTCGTGAAAGCCGGCGAACTGCTGGAAGCTGGATTCGACGCAATCGTGATTGCGACGGGCGTTCGTCCGCGCTCACCTGGCTTTCCAGGAGTGGATCATCCCAAGGTTCTTTCATACGTCGATGTGCTCGCCCGCGGCGCTGCCGTCGGGCAGCGGGTGGCCATCATCGGCGCAGGCGGTATCGGCTTCGATGTGGCCGAGTTCCTGCTCGGCGATGCGGAAGAGTCACTGGATCCCGCCAGTTTCCTTGCTACATGGGGTGTCGATCCGTCGCTGTCCACGTCAGGCGGCCTGAGCGAATCGGCCGAAACTGTTGCCCCCGCCCATGCGCGCAGGGAGGTACACATGTTCCAGCGCAAGCCCGAAGCACTGGGCAAGCGCCTGGGCAAGTCGACCGGCTGGATTCTCAAGTCCAGGCTGAAGCGGGCCAACGTTGCGATGGCGAGCGGAGCGGTCTACGAACGCGTGGACGATGACGGCCTGCACTACACGATCGACGGCAAGACGCACGTTCTGCAGGTCGACAACGTCATCCTCTGCGCCGGCCAGGAGTCCGAACGCGGGCTCTACGAAGCGCTTCGGTCGAGTGGTGCAAATGTCCACGTAATCGGAGGTGCCGATGTGGCCAGCGAGCTGGATGCGCTGCGCGCGATTGATCAGGCAACGCGGCTCGCCATGACCGTATGAAGGCGCGTGGCCCTATCGGGCCGCAAGAACAGCCATACCACCGAGATGCAGGACTTCCTGGAGACACTTCATGGTGACAAAATTTGATCGGGAGCTCGATCAGCGCGCGGCAAACTACCAGCCGCTGACGCCGCTCCATTTCCTGAATCGGGCCGAGGATGTATACCCGCATCGGATCGCCATTATCCATGGCGACCGCTCATACACGTGGAAGGAATATGCCGGACGCTGCAGCAAGCTGGCTGGCGCGTTGATCGATCACGGCATCGAACGTGGCGATACGGTTGCCATCCTGGCGCCCAACACGCCAGCCATGCTCGAAGCGCAGTTTGGTGTGCCGATGGCAGGCGCCGTGCTGAACTGCATCAACATTCGCCTTGATGCCGCGGCCGTCGGCTTCATTCTCCGGCATTCCGAGACCCGCCTGCTGTTTGTCGATCAACAGTTCGCCGAGGTTGCGCGCGCGGCCATCGCCGTGCTTGGCGAGCCGATCACCGTTGTGGATATCACGGACCCTGAGGTGGCGGGCAGCCGGCCGGTTGGGCGTATCGAGTATGAGTCGTTCCTCGCCGGCGCGCCGGACACGCCGGATATTCGCCTGCCCCTGAGCGAATGGGACGCGATTGCGCTCAACTACACGTCGGGAACCACCGGCAATCCGAAGGGTGTCGTGTATCACCACCGGGGCGCATATCTCAATGCGCTGGGGCAGCTTGTCAATGCCGAGCTGAGCGGCGACGTACCGGTCTACCTGTGGACCTTGCCGCTGTTCCACTGCAATGGCTGGTGCTATGCCTGGGCGCTCGCCGCGGTCGGCGCGACACAGATCTGTCTGCGCAAGGTGAGCGGAGCCGCAATCTATGACGCGATAGCCAACCACGACGTCACGCATTTCTGCTGCGCCCCGACAGTGCTTTCCTTCCTGATCGAGAGTGTGCCGCCGTCGTGGGTGCCACCGGCCAGGCCGATCCGTGTGCTGTCGGGCGGGGCGTCACCGCCGCCGGCGGTCTTCCGCAGGCTGATCGAGCTCGGCTTCCGCGTGCAGCATGTCTATGGCATGACCGAGATGCACGGGGTTGCCACGATCTGCCAAAGCCAGGAGGCATGGCAGGCGCTGCCGGAAGAAGAGCATCTGGTTCACCTTACCCGACAAGGAGTCAGAACTGTCGTCATGAACGAAATGATGGTGGCGGATCCCAATACGCTATCGCCGGTTTCGCGGGATGGCAGTTCGATGGGGGAAATCCTGCTCAGGGGCAACCTGGCGATGAAAGGCTATTTCAAGAATCCCTCTGCAACGGAGGAGGCGTTCGCAGGTGGGTGGTACCACACCGGAGATCTCGCCGTGGTTCATGCCGACGGATATATCGAAATCAAGGATCGCTCAAAGGACATCATCATCTCGGGGGGAGAAAACATTTCCTCGGTCGAGGTCGAGGACGTCCTTTACGAGCATCCGGCCGTAGCAGGCGCGGCTGTAGTTGCGGTGCCGGATCCACGTTGGGGAGAGGTGCCATGCGCCATCGTCGAACTCAAGGCGGATATGGCGGGTGACATCAATGCCAGTGAAATCATCAGCTTCTGTCGCGCCAGACTACCTGGCTTCAAGGCGCCGCAGCACGTGATCTTTGACAGTCTGGCGAGAACCGCGACGGGAAAACTTCAGAAATTCAAGCTACGCGAGTCCGCGTTACAGCACCTGGTGGGCAACGGTGCGATCGGGCCCGATTCAGGTACGACGGAGTAAGGGAATGCGAGATCTCGACAACAAGGTGGTGGTGGTTACAGGCGCGGCTGGCGGAATCGGTACTGCAATTTGTCGGCGCTTCGTCGATGCCGGCGCCAGGGTGGTAGCGGTAGACAAGGATGAGGATGCGCTGCAACGGCTTGCCGAGGCACTCCGGCCCTTCAATGCCCAACTGGCATTGCTCCCGCTCGATATTACCAACCACGAGCACGTCGTCAGCCGGATCGGTTCGATCGCGGAGCGCCTGGGCGGTATCGATGCTCTGGTCAACAATGCGGGATGGGATCTGCCGGTGCAATTCCTGGAAAGTTCGCCGGAATTCTGGAACAAGGTCATCGCCATCAATCTGGTCGGTCCTTTGAACCTGCACCATGCCGTGCTGCCGCACATGATATCGAGAGGCGGGGGCATGGTGGTCAATATCGCCTCGGATGCCGGCCGCGTGGGATCTTCGGGGGAGGCCGTCTATTCCGCATGCAAGGGCGGGATCATCGCTTTCACGAAGACGATTGCCCGGGAATGTGCCAATCACAATATCCGTGTCAATACGGTCTGTCCGGGGCCCACGGACACCGCGCTTCTGCAGTCATTTGGCGGCGATGGCGAATATGGGAAGAAGCTCTATGAAGGGCTGAAGCGCGCGATCCCATTGAAGCGTCTGGGCAAGCCGGAAGACGTTGCCGGAATCGTCGTCTTTCTCTCCAGCCCGGAAGCCGGGTTCATCACTGGCCAGACCATTAGCGTATCTGGCGGTCTCACCATGCACGGCTAAGCACCATGACGAAATACACCGACATTTTGTTCGACAGGAAGGACGGCGTTGCACGCATCACGATCAATCGTCCCGAGCGTTATAACGCATTCCGGGGGCATACCTGCGAGGAGTTGATCGATGCGTTCAACACGGCGGGATGGGATCCTTCCATTGGCGTGATTGTCCTGACCGGCGCGGGAGACAAGGCCTTCTGTACGGGCGGAGATCAATCGGCACATGACGGCAAGTATGACGGCAGGGGCGTGGTGGGGTTGCCCGTGGAGGAGTTGCAGGGCGTGATCCGCGAAGTACCGAAGCCCGTCATTGCGCGTGTCAATGGCTATGCAATCGGCGGCGGCAACGTACTGGTGACGTGCTGCGATCTTGCCATCGCATCGGACACCGCAATCTTCGGGCAAGTGGGGCCGAAGGTCGGTTCGGTCGACCCGGGCTTCGGCACGGCCTTCCTGTCGAGAGTCGTCGGAGAAAAAAAGGCGCGGGAGATCTGGTTCCTGTGTCGCCGCTACCCGGCAAAACAGGCGCTGGAGATGGGACTGGTGAACCGGGTGGTTGATCCTGCGGAACTCGATGCGGAGGTGGCTATCTGGTGCAACGAGATCCTGGGCATGAGCCCGACCGCGATTGCCATCGCCAAGCGATCCTTCAATGCCGATTCCGATTCGATCCGGGGCATTGGCGGGCTCGGCATGCAGGCCCTGGCGCTCTACTATCAGACCGCCGAATCGCGCGAGGGCGTGTCTGCATTCCTTGAGAAGCGCCGGCCGCAGTTCCGGGGCATCGTGAACGGCCACCAAGGCGACGCGTAAGCGGGGGAGGGAACCATGCCGATAAACCTGCACTACGACGATTATCTTGCTGTCATCACCATCGACAGGCAGGAAAGCCTCAATGCCCTGAGCCGTTCGCTCATACAGGAACTTGGACTGGCGATCGATGAGGTCGCGAAGTCGCCCGCCAGGGCGCTTGCCCTGGTCGGCGCGGGAAACAAGGTATTTTGTGCGGGCGCCGATGTCGAGGGCCTGCTTGACCGAGGTTTCTGGGCCGAGCGCGAAGGGATTCGACTGGGACAGGATACCTTCGCAAAGCTTGACCGCCTGCGTGTCCCTTCCATCGCGGTGCTGCACGGCTATGCGCTCGGTGGTGGGCTGGAACTTGCCATGGCTTGTACTTTCCGGGTCGCGACCACAAGCGGAAAGTTTGGCCTGCCGGAGGTCAGGCTGGGTCTATTGCCTGGATACGGAGGCACGCAGAGACTTCCGCGGCTGGTCGGAGAGTCGTGTGCGCTGGAGTTGATCATGACAGGTCGAATGATCGATGCGCGCGAGGCCAGGGAAATCGGACTGGTCAATGACGTCGTGGAAGACGGCGATGCGGTTGCCATTGCAAAGGCCTTTGCCGATCGCTTCGTTCGTCATAGCCAATGCGCTTCCCTGCTGGCCCGGACTGCCGTGCAACGTGCCCTGGACCTGCCGCTGGCGGAGGGACTGCGTATGGAAGCGGACCTCATTGTGCAGGCATTCCAGACCGAGGATGCGCATGAGGGGATCCGCGCCTTTCTTGACAAACGGTCTGCTTGTTTCACGGATCGCTGAGCCCGGTCAGCCGCTCCACGCCCCACCAAGGCGATTTGGTAGTGTTCAGAGGGGTGCTTCGGCAGGGTAGTCTGTCGCAAGCACAACCCGCCCCTCGATTTCACTGGAACCGTCTCGGATCGTCCAGGAGGGGGCATCCAAGGGACGCGTCTGCCAAGCTCCGGTCAGTCCCCGCGCGCACCATGTTCACGCAGGGACTCCATCCAGCGGGTACGTGTCCTCTCGTTGGCAAAGGTGAGCCCATACAGGTTCTCGCGGATTGGCTTGATCCCGGCGAAACTCAGCATGCTTCGCTCGAAGCCGCGAACTCCGTATGCGCCGAAGTACCAGCGATACAGCGGCGCCGGCATTCCCATGGTCACGATGACGCGTGCCGAGCGGCCGGCGAGCAGTCGTCTGGGGAAACCTTTCTTCCCGTAGTCCATGGCAAAGCCGGGCCGGAAGATGTGTTCGAGAAAACCCTTGAACAGCGCCGGCATGGTTCCGTGCCACAGCGGAAACAGAAAGACCCAATGCTCCGCCCAGCGCATGTCTTCCCTTGGCTGCTCCAACGCAGGAGGCAATATGCCAGTCTCGAACTCAGCTTGCGTGCGAAGCAGCGGGAAGTCGAGCTTGGCCACCTCGACGCGCCGTACGACGTGTCCCGCCGTGGTCGCGCCTTGAGCGTAGGCGTCGGCCAGCGCATGCAGCAAGTGATGGCCCGATGGGTCTGGATGCCCCTGGATGATCACGATGCGCTTGGACATGCTGTGGGCTACCTTTACAGTTCAATTCGCGCGCTTGAGAGCAAATCGTAGGTGAGGCGAATATGTGCCTCCAGTGCGAGCGCAGCGCGCGCTTCCTGGCGCGCCACGGCGGCCTCAAAGATGGCCGCATGTTCCTCATGCACGTTCCGAGTGGTGGATTGGTTAGTCCCGAGGCGGATAGCAACGTGCCGGTAGCGTTCCCCGTGACGGTAAAGGAGCTTCAGCAGATATTGACTCCACGGCGAGCGGTGCGCCGCGATCAGGGCTTCATGAAAGTGCCGGTTGGCCTGCTCCCAGCCAGCCGGGTCCACCGAGGGGCCACGGGCTTCCCAGGCGCTGAGGTTGTCGAACGCTGCGCGCAACTGAGCTTCCCATTGCGTATCACCATAGCGAATGGACAGACGAAGCGCTTCAGTTTCCAGGCGCACCCGCGTGTCGGTGAGGTCCCGCAGGTCGTCGAGCGAGATTGTTGTGACCCGATATCCTCGCTGGCCTTCAACCGTCACAAGGGCATCGGATACCAGGAGCGCCAGGGCCTCTCGTAGCGTGCCGGCACCCACTTCATAGCGATCCTTGAGGTGTTCGACCCGCAGGCGCTCGCCGGGGCCGATTTGCCCTTGGACGATGTCATGGCGCAACTGGAGATAGGCGCGTTCGCACAGCGTGCGCGGTTCGAGGAGGTCAGGGGGCTGAGGATCGGCTGTGACGCTCGGTCGAGCGCCGCGGCGTTGGGTGGGAGTCATGCTTGGCTACCGTTGTCTTGTTGGCGTTTGAGGCGATAGGCCAGTTGCGGACGAGTCAGACCAAGTTGCCGTGCTGCGCCGGACAGGTTACCCCGCGCGCGCTCGACGGCAAGATCGAGAAGTTGGTTCTCCAGCGACTCCAGGCTGAGCCCGCTATCGAGAATGCGTGCACAGAGGGCCTGCTCGCTGTCCGGCCACACCGGTGCCAGTCGGCCTCTCGCGCTGACTGTGGCCTGTATCCCGGGCGGCTGGTGCGGAAAAAGATGTTCCAATTCGATAGTTCCACCTTGCGACGCCAGGATGACGCCGCGCTCAATCAGGTTCTCGAGTTCCCGCACGTTGCCGGGCCAGTCGTGGTGCAGGAGTGCCTGCATCGCGCGTTCACTAATTCCTGAAAGGCGCTTCTGATGGAGTGCGGTGAAGCGCGCCAGGAGGTGGTTTGCCAGTGGCTCGATATCGGTCGTCCGCTCGCGCAGTGGCGGAATGCAGATTGGATAGACGTTCAGTCGGTACAGAAGGTCACGCCGAAATCGTCCCTGTGATACCGCCGCCTCAAGATCGACATTCGTTGCTGTCACGAGGCGCACATTGACCTTGCGCGTGGTCTCCGCGCCGAGGCGCTCGATCTCGCCGTCCTGTAGTACGCGCAGCAGCTTGGCCTGCAAGGGCAGGGGCAGGTCGCCGACTTCATCGAGGAAGAGCGTGCCGCCGTCCGCCCGCTCGAAACGGCCGCTGCGGCTGACGTGCGCGCCGGTGTAGGCGCCGCGCTCGACGCCAAACAATTCTGCCTCGATCAGGTCAGCGGGCAACGCGGCGCAGTTGACAGCAATGAAGGGGCCGGCGGCGCGGGCAGATCCCTGGTGCAAGGCGCGCGCGAAGCGTTCCTTGCCCACGCCCGTTTCGCCGGTGAGCAACACGGTTACCTGTGTGGCGGCGGCGCGATTAAGCAATGTGTGGGCTTCCTGGAACGCGGGCGAGGTCCCGACAAGCATGCCGGCGGAAATGGCCGGCTCGCGCGCTGACTCGATGGTGGTCACCAGGGCCTGCACCTGCTCGTTGAGCGCGGCGATCGTGTCGAGAAGGGAATCGTCCTCGAAGTACTGGCGCTGTTCAGCGGCATCAGGCCATTCGTCGACAGGTCGGCCGACGATCTGGCAATGGTCCGCGCCGTAGGCCGCACAACACGTTTCCTTGAAGACGATGAGGCGGCCCATGAAGGCACTCGTGTAGCCACTGGCATATCCCAGCAGAACCCAACACGCAGGCGTTTCCGCGAGCCCGAAGGTTTGCCTGTGGGCATGGGCTTCCCATGAGTTGTCCCAGCGGAATTCGCCGGCGAACTGACCGGTGGCGGCATCGAAATCGAGTTGGACGGGTGTCACACAAGCAGCGCCTTCGAGCATGTGCAGTTGCGGCCCGACCAGGAAGGCGGCGTCGAGCGAGAGTGCGCCGCGCGTCGTGCGTGCAAACTCGGCGTCGCGCCGGCCAGAGGCGTATCCCATGCGCGTGAGCAGCCGGCGCGCGTGCACAGGCCCCACCGAATGGATCAGGTCCTGCCTCAGGCCGCTCAGTGCGGCGGTATGCAAGAGCAGCATGCGGCGTTCGCCCAGCCAGATGGCGCCGCTCTCGGGATCGAAGCGCAGGAGGTGCCGCAGGTCGGCATTCGGAGGGTAACTGAGTTTGGCTTCCACGACGTTCGGTCCCCGGCGTTAGATGGAGGGTGGAATCTCGATATTCTGGCCGATTGCACCGAACGAGGCAAGGACCCGGCCAGCGTCAATGCCGGCTTCGATTATTTGATGAAGTTGGCGGATCTTTGCGCGTTGATCATATCGTCAAATCGAACCCCGGAGGCGTCACACCTTGCTGGAGATCCCCGCGGAAAGATGAATCGGCGTCGAAAAATCTAATGGTTTTCCCTAAAAATATCGAGATTTAGCAGGGTGGCTCGGCTTGTTGGTACGGCTTCTGCAATACGTCCGGCGCGACTGCGCTGCAATGCCAGGCGGTCGCAGGCATCACAACAGCAAATGCGAAGGCTCGTCCGCTACCCCGGGCGACGCCGCGCGTTTCGCAATCCCGAAAACGACAAGGAGACACTCGTGAGAGGCAACTACGTCCGCGTGGCTGTGGCGCTATGCGCTGCGGCGTGCGGAACAAAAGCGGGAGCAACGGACGTGTTCAATCTGGAAGGCTTTGGTCCCGTTTCCCGCGCGATGGGCGGGACCAGTGCGGCCTTCGACATCGGGTCCGCGGCGATGATGGCGAATCCGGCAACACTCGGCCTGATGGCCGAGGGGAATCACCTGCATCTGGGGCTCGACGTGGTGACCACCGACATCAAGGCCACCAATACAGCAACGGGCGAGACGGCACGGTCCGGCAACCACGGCAACAATAACGGGCCATACCTTGCGCCCGAGGCCGCGTTTGTCTACCGGCACGATGACTTCGCCCTCGGTGCCGGCATCTTTGCGGAAGGCGGCCTCGGTACGCAATATGGAGGCAGCAGCTTTCTGTCGCGCACGTCCAATGGCGTGCAGACCGGCCTGGATCAGTTCTCCAGGCTGCTGGTGCTGCGCATCCCCTTTGCGGTGGCCTATCGGCCGACGGACAAGCTGACGCTCGGCGCCTCGCTGGATGCCGTCTGGACGTCGCTCAATCTCGGCACGCTGCTCGATGTCACGCAGATCGGCACACTCGCCAGCCAGCGGCGCGTCAGCGGCTCGCTGGTGCCCACGCTGCTTTCCGTGCCCGGCCTTTCCGGCGGCTATCTGGGATTCTCGCGTAACGCGCCCGTCGGTGGCGGGGCAGATGCCTGGGGCATCGGCGGAAAACTGGGGCTGACCTACGACATCACGCCCGATACCCGCGTAGGCCTCGCCTACAACGCGAAAACGCGGGTGGGCGATCTTCGCGGGCAGGCCACGCTTGCGGCTGTCAGCACGGTCGCGGGCAACATTCCGCTGAGCGGCGAGGTCAGGGTGCGGGACTTCCAGATGCCGGCGCAGTTCACGGTGGGCATCAGCCACCAGTTCAACGAGCGACTGTCGGCTTCGGCGGACTACCAGCGAGTGTTCTGGTCGAGCGTGATGCGTGACATCAACGTCACCTTCACGCGTGGGGGCGCGAACCTGGACCTGTCGCTCCCGCAGAACTACCGCGATACGAACGTGTTCGGCCTTGGCGTGGCGTACCGCTTCGATTCGGCCTGGACGGTGCGCGGCGGGTTCCACTATGCGCAAGAAGCCATCCCGAACGGCACGCTGCTAGCCGTTGTGCCGGCCATTCCCACCACCACCCTGACTGGCGGCGCGACCTACGCGTTCGGCAAGGACGATGCGATCGATTTTGCCTTGTCGGTGGTGTTGCCAAAGACCGTGGGGAATGCCAGCCAGCCGAATACTGCGGTACCGCTCACCGTGCGGCATTCGCAGCTCAACGCGGTTCTGGCATACCGCAAGCGCTTCTAGCGCAGCGAGCCCCCTGGCGCAGCGCAATGCGCCGCGCCGGGGGGCATTTCATCATTGCGCTTCAGGCGTAATGCCGTATTTGTGCAGCCTGTACGCCAGCGTCGGACGGCTGATTCCCAACACCCGGGCTGCGCGCGACAGATTGCCGTTGGCTTCCGCCACGGCTGCACGCAGCATGGCCACCTCCGTTTCGGCCAGACCAGGTCGCCCTTTGGCAGCGCTCGGCGGCGATTCCGCTTCGCTGGTTTCGCTGACGCGTCCGATGCTGCCGCTGCGCTTCAGCATGAAAGCGGTGGTATCAACTTCCTCGCCGCTGGTGAACAGGTGGCACAGGTCGAGCGCGCCACCGTCCTCGGCCAGAATGACCGCGCGCTCGATCATGTTCTCCAGCTCCCGGACGTTGCCCGGCCAGTCATAGGCGAACATCGCGTCCACGGCGCGCTCGCGGAAGCCCGTGATGTGCTTGTCATGCTTGCGTGCCATGCGCTGGAGGAACCAGTTCATCATCAGCGGGATGTCGTCGCGGCGCTCTCGCAGCGGCGGCACCTGGATGGGAAAGACGTTCAGGCGGAAGAACAGATCCTCACGGAAGTGGCCAGCCTTGACAGCTTCACGCAGGTTCACGTTCGTGGCGGCCACCACCCTGACGTTGATTTTCCGGGTGCGTGTATCGCCCACACGCTCGATCTCACCCTGCTGCAGTGCGCGCAGCAGCTTACCCTGTGCCGTGAAGCTCAGTGTGCCGACCTCGTCGAGGAACAGCGTGCCACCATCGGCCCGCTCGAAGCGTCCGGCGCGGGATGTGGTGGCGCCCGTAAAACCTCCGCGCTCGACGCCGAATAATTCGGATTCCATCAGGTGTTCGGGAATGGACGCACAGTTCACCGCGACGTAAGGGCCGTCGGCGCGCTTGCTCAGGCGATGCAGGTTGTTCGCAAAGACTTCTTTGCCAACACCGCTTTCCCCCAGGAACAGCACGGTGGCGTCGGTGGGCGCCACCTTGTTGACCATGTGGCAGACGGTGTTGAAGCCGGCGGAGATGCCGACCACGCCGAAGCTGTTCTCCGGAGCGCTGGACAGCCGCGCCGCGATGCGGCTCGTGGCGGGCAGGGGGGCCTCGTCCTCCGGTGCCCATTTGACGAAATCGCCGATCCTCAGGAAGCGCAGGTCGTCCTGGGCGTCTTCCCATTCCTCCACCGGCTTGCCTACCACGCGGCATTTTGCATGCCCCATCCCCCGGCATTCGGTTTCCCTCCACAGGATGGGACGGCCCATGAAGGCACTGGTGTAACCGCATGCATAGCCGATCAGCATCCAGCACACGGATTCATTGCCGATACCATAGCCGGCGATGTGGGCTTCCGCCTCGGAGCTGTCCACCAGATAAAAATCGCCAAAGTAGTGGCCACGCTGGACATCGATATCCAGCGCCACCGGTTCGCAATGCACCATACCCTCCAGCGAGACCAGTTGTGGACCGGCCAGGAAGTCGTCATAGGTGTTCAGGCCGGCGCGGACCTTGCGCGCCATCGCTGCGTCCCGCGTTCCAGCCTGGTAGCCGATACGGGTGATCAGTCCGCGCGCTGTTTCCTTGCCAAGGCTTTCGATCAGTTCTTGCCGCAAGGCGCCAAGAGAGCTGATATGCATTAGCATCATGCGCTGGTCGTCCAGCCAGATGCGCCCCTGCTGCGGCGCGAAGCGCAGGCGCTTGGCGAGGTCGTGGATCGCCGGCACCCGGATTGCCTCGGGGGACTCGCGCTTCTGATTCCGTCCGGGATGGTCTTGCGCCGGTGAGCCGGACTTGGGTTTTCCGGGATGCCTCTTCGCCATGATTTCCTCAATCGCGACCGGCGCGGTTGCGGACGCGCGAGCGCGGTCTCGCGCCTCGTGCGGTCCAGTCCGGGGACCGATATCCACCGGCCCCCGCAGGCCATGTAGTGCTCGGTAGAAGGAGCTTATCGCCAACTTCCAGATATGGCGATTGGTAATCGCACGCGGCATTTGCGATCAGGCTATCCGGTGTCGCGGCTGTGCGCTGGGCGTCCCAAGGCAGATGTCGCCGGCCTAGACAAAGCGGTCGAAGCGGATCTGCCCGAACGGTACCTGGTGCTTGTGCATCAGGAGTGCCTGTATAGCTTCGATCATGGGGGGCGGGCCGGCAAAATAAAAGTCGTAGCTGCCGAGGGGAGCCGTCAGGTTACGCTCGACTTCCTCGTGTACGAACCCCGTTGGACCCTTCCAGGTGCTTTCCGGTGCAGACAGTACCACCGACAGCGCAAGCCGCTCGTCTTCGGCGAGTTTCTCAAGGGCGTCGAGGGCACCGAGGTCAGCCTGCCCCCGGGCGCCATAAAAAAAGTGGACGCGCCGCGAACCGCCGTCAGCGAGCGCTCCGCGCGCGACCGACAGCATGGGTGCCAGGCCCGAGCCGCCGGCAATGCAGACGATGTCGCGGGGGCTGTCCTCGCGCAGATAGGCGTGGCCGTACGGCCCGTCGAACACGATGCTTTCCCCGATTCCGACCTGGTCGAACAGCGCGTTGCTGCCGGACCCGCCCGGCACGCGGCGGATCACGAACTTCCAGATGCCTTCCTCGTTGGGCAGGTTGGCCATCGAATAGGCGCGGGCGCCCGGTGTACGGGGCAGGTAGAGCAGCGCGTACTGGCCGGGCCGGAACTCGGTCGCGCCCGGAACCCGGAACGTGAACTCGCTCATGTCAGGGGTCAGCGCGCGGCGTGCCAGCAGTTCCGCTGCGCTGCGATGCGCTCGGACGGCCGGGCGATACGATTCGTCGCAGCGCACGCGGATCGTGCAGTCGCCTAGGGGCCGCGACTGGCAGGCAAGGTACTTGCCGCGCTTGCGGTCACGCTCGGACAGGCCGGGCGCCTCAGGCCAGACGGATTCCATGAGCCCGTCCACAAGGTCGAAGCGGCACGCGCCGCAGCCACCGACGCTGCACTCGTGGGGCAGGGCCATGCCGGCGCGCAGGGCGCCGCGCAGCAGCGTGTCTTCCTCCGCGGCGACGGTGAACGCCGTGCCGCCTTCGATCGATATCTGGTATTTCATAGGGTTCCGATGGTGGCTGTTGAGTCGCAGCGCCCGGCATGTCCTGCGTTACAGGCCTGCCAGGCCGATGCTGTCCCAGAAGTCGCGCACGGCCGCGCAGGCCCGCGCCTTCGCGTTCGGCGCGTCGGGCAGCGCCGCGCAGTAGGCACTGATTGCATCGTCCGCGAGCGGCGCCCACCGGGCAATCGAGCCGGCCAGCACGTCACGATTGCCCGGCGTCTCCAGGGCCATGCGGACGAGCGCGCCGGCCCAGTGCCGGTGCCGCTGGGCGTCCGCAAGCTGCGTGTCAGTCAGCAGGCCGAGCAGGGTGTCGCCGTTGTGGCGCGCCGCCTCGCCAAGCCCGCGCAGGACGGCTTCTTCCATCGCCGGCCGCAATACCAGGCTGAAGGCGACGAAGCACTCTGCCCAGTCCCATGCCACAAGCGCGTGTTCAGCCAGCTTGCGCCAGCCCTGCCAGGCCGGGTCTTGCTCCCAGTACCTGCGCTCGTCGGTGCCAAAGCCCACCTCGCCGAAGGTCTGAGACAGCTCTCGCGTGCGATACGCAGTGTGGGTAAGCCACCGCAGCGAGTCGGCGGTCTGGTAGGCGGCGCAGTTCGAGATCGTGGATGCGGGGGCCATCTGCGTCAGGTAGGCCGATCCCATTTGCAGTGTGTGGAACAGATAGCGTGCCGGGGTGTACAGCCGCGCCAGCGTGCCGGCCCAGGCGTGCTCCAGCATGGCGTCATGGCCGCGTTCGGAAAACTGGTCCAGCAGGCCGGACACATAGGTTTCCTGGCCGTCCTGCAGCATGTTGTAGGTGCGGTAGACGAGTTCGTCGGGATCGCGAAAGGCGTTCCAGTCGGCGTGTTTCAGCGGCGAGGCGTTGCGGTGACGCTTAAACCACTGCGCCATTTCGAAATTCGGATCGAGTTCGAACGGCGCGTCGGGGTTGTCGGTCGTGTAGTGCAGGTTCGTCGAGACAATCTCGTACTCGCTAGGCTTGCGCCGGCGCGCGGCCAGATGGCTCCAGGTCTTCAGCGGCTTGAGGACGTCGGGTTGCGTGGTCATGCTCGTCTCCGGTTACAGCGTCTTTTCGTAATAGAAGCGGACGTAGTCGTCCGTGGTCTCGATGCGACCCGCGAACGAGCTGAGGTTGACCTCCAGCTCGGACATCCTGAATGGGCGGCCCAGCGCATCCTCCAGCGTGGCCCGGCGCAGGATCAGTTCGCCGTCGGTGTCGATGCGCACGTATGCGAGCTTGTCGTCGACGCGGATTTCCTTCCCTGGGTTGTCTTCCTGCGCGGCCTCGATGACGCCCGACGTGATGCTGCTCGCGCGCAGTACGGGGCCGACGCGGTTGTTTCGGTACGCCTCGGCGGTGTTGTGGTCCCTGCTCATGATCGATTCCTGTGCAATATCAGCAGTTGGCGAACAGTGGTTCGACGCCTTCGACAGCGATGAGGATGTCGTCGCCATCCACCTTGACGGCATACTCGGCAAGCCGGCACCCACCGGGGTTGATGCCCTTGCCTGTGTTGGCATCGAAGGTCCACTGGTGGGCCCGGCACATCAGTACGCGCCCGTCGAACTTTCCCTCTGCGAGCGGAATGTCCTGGTGCGGGCAGATGCCCTGGAATGCGCGTGGCGCGCCGCCTTCGGGGCGGACGAGCACGATGACGTGGCCGTCCACCTCTACTTCGGCCATGTCGCCTTCCCACAGCTCGTCGAGCGTGGAGACTTTCTGGAAATTCATGGTGACCTCATGCATCGCAAAAGATGAATTCGAGCGACTCCATCGGCTTGATATCGGTGTCGCCGAGCCGGGCGTCGCGGGGGTAGAACTGGTCGCTCCCCTGACGCCGCACCCGGACGACCTTGCCGGGCTGGGGCGCCACGCGACGGCCGACTGAATGGTGCGCGGCGGCCGCCGCTACCTCGTCCATCGAGTTCTCCGTATCGACGGCGACGAGCTGCAGCACGAAGTCGTACTGAAAATTCGAAATCACTGGAAACAGTGCCATGTCATCCTCCATCTGGTGGCCGCGTCAGGCGGCCTTGTTCTGTTCGCGCTGGCGGCGGTAGGCCTCTACCCACGCGTACTGGTGTGCGTCGTCGCCAATCTCGCCGGGGGCGAGGTTCATGTACCGGAGTGCGCCCCCCAGGTCGGGCGGCTGGATGTGCCCGGCGAGGAAACGGTCGACCAGGGTCAGGTGGTCGCGGTAGCGCAACGGGTCCTGCTGGAAGACCCAGCGGTCGATCTCGGAGTTGAAGTGGTACGTGCGGCCGTTGTACTCGAGCGGATAGTCCCTGACGTTCCAGCCGTTGCCGGGCACCGCGCAGATTGGCAACTGGCTCATGTTGCAGACGATGGGCAGGGTCTCGGGGACGGTCAGTTCCTTCCTGCCCGCGATCAGGTTGTCGATGATGACGTCCCAGGCCTTGCCGAACGTGTCATTCCAGCCGGGATACTTTTCCTCGAGCCAGTCGCGGCAGTCCGGCGTCATGCCGGCGGCCGGGTTCCACCAGACGGTCGGCCTCCAGAACCAGATGCCCATCTGGTAGGCATGGTGCTGGTAGTCGAACTCGTTGATCATCTGGTCCCAGTACCAGGGCAGGTCGAGACCGAGGTCGATCAGCGTGCGCTCGAACTGGCCGACGATCCATTCCGTCATGAACTCCTTGAATGACTCCTTGCGATGCTGCAGCGGCGTGGCGTAGTCCATCGACGTGCCAGTCAGCAGGGAGAACAGGCGCCATGCGCGTGCAATGGCCACGTCCACGAGCTGCTGCGCCTGCTCCTTGCGCCCGTTGGCGATCAGGATCTGCAGTGCCGGGCCACCGATCTGCGCGTGCCGCGACTCGTCCGTCTGGATGCTCGAGATGAGGCTGGCGAAGGTGAAGTCGCCGGCTTCCGCCGCATCGGCCGCCAGCCCAAGGAACTGCATGTTGGTGAAGCCCGTTTCGAAGGCAAACGTAAGCATCACGGCAATCTCGATCGCGCTGCGCGACATGAACAGGTCGTCGAAGGTGCTGCGGGCGGCGATCGCGCCCCATTCGTTGGTGTGATAGGCCTTGTGCGCCCAGTCGAACTGCCGGTCCTTCGGGCAGTAGTCGTGCGGAAAATAGAGCTGCAATTGCCCGTGGCGGTTCTCGTCGAGCATGCCGAACGTCGCCATGTTGCGCATCCCTGGCGCGCGGCCGAAGCGGGCCATGCGTGCCTCCGCGCTCATCGCCGCGTATTCGCCGAGCGCGATGGCACCGTAATGCGCCTTCAGGGTCGACAGCCAGCCGGGATCGGCGTCCTCGAACATGCGGCTGCGCTCGAGCGCGGCCTTCACGGAATAGGCGCCGGCGTCCTTCTCGCGCTGAATGCGGACGTATTCCGGATACGACGTCTTGTAGGGCTCGTCATAGGTTTCCCAGACTTCCATGGGCACGCCCTGCGCCCCAGCCATGACCTCCGGGAAAAGGTCGGACTCGGCGACGTACGTCGGCGTCCAGTTCGTTGTGCGGGCAATGTCGTACCACGCTGCGCGTTCCAATAGCGCCATGGGATATCTCCTTGGTGGATGTCATGTCTTTCTTGCTTTGCTGACCCGGTTGCGAAAGGCCGCGATCCCGGGGCGCTCTCCCTTTCGCAAATGCAATGCCAGCAGCCATGGCGCTGCAGGGATGCTGCATTGCAAAACCCCTGGAACGTGAGGGATGGCGGGGTAGTCCACCGGGATTCGAGGCCTGGACCTGTGCGCCGCAAAAAGGGACCAGCCCCTGTGGATTTCAGTTTTTGATGAGATCCGCGCCGTCTTCGCTGAGCCGCCGGTTTCATCAAATGATAAGAATCTCGAGAATCTTGCGAATTAGCGGATTGGTGTGGTCAGCTAGGGGAATCGATCATTTGATGAAGGTGGCTTTGAATCGATTCCACCAAATCATCAAATTTCGCGCCAATCCACGCCATTCTCCGCCCACTCGCCGCTCATCGGTGCCTGGGAAAAGGTGGCCTTTCCATCGCGCGCCCCCAGGTTTCAGTAGGGGTTTTCCCTGTAAATATCGAGATTTTCATCGATCACGCCGTCGGCTGGCACAGCTTCTGCAAAGACCGGCTGTCACCGCGTCACCGCGCAGTGGCTAGCGCAGATTCACCAACCACCACGAGGACATGCCCATGACTTCCCCCTGCGCCACAACCGGCGATGCACTGCCCGATGTCGATGTCACGCGCAAGTTCGTGAGCCGCGTCGAGCGCCATGACGACGGGCTGGTGAGCTTCGAGTTCGCCATCGGCTGGCCGGAGTTGAGCGTAGACCTGCTGCTGCCGGAGCCGGCCTTCATGGCCTTCTGCGACCGGCATCAGGTGACAAGGCTGGACAACTGAGGCGGCGCAGACCGCCGAGGCCCCATTTCAAGCAAGCACCAGGAGACATCCGCATGAATATCGATCTGCAGACCCGCGAGATCACGCCGTTGCGGCAGACGTTCGCACACGTTGCACGACTTGTCGGCGAAGGCAAGGCCGCATCGCGCTATCAGGAGGCCACCTATGGCGGGCAGCCCATGGCCAACTTCCACTACCGGCCGACGTGGGACCCGGCGCATGAGCTGTTCGACGCCAGCCGCAGCCGTATCCGTCTGGCGGACTGGCAGGCCTTGAAGGATCCGCGCCAGTTCTACTACGCCACGTGGACGATGACCCGCGCGCGGCAGCAGGAGGCGGTGGAGGCCAACTTCCAGTTCGTGGAGTCGCGCGGCCTGGCCGGTTCGATGAACGATGCGCTGCGCACGAGGCTGCTCGACGTACTGCTGCCGCTACGCCACGTGGCCTGGGGCGCGAACATGAACAACGCAGCGATCTGCGCCTATGGCTACGGGACGGCGTTCACTGCGCCGGCGATGTTCCATGCGATGGACCACCTCGGCATCGCGCAACTGATTACCCGCCTGGCGCTGGCGCTGGACGAGCCCGACGTGCTGGATGCTGGCAAGCGCGCCTGGCTCGACGATCCGCGCTGGCAGGATCTGCGTCGCTATGTGGAGGACACGTTCGTCGTGCAGGACCCGGTGGAGCTGTTCGTCGCGCAGAACCTTGCGCTCGATGGCCTGCTGTACCCGCTGGTCTACGGCCATTACGTCGATGACCACGTCACGCTGCATGGCGGCGCGGCGGCGGCCATGCTGACCAGCTTCATGCCCGAGTGGCACGACGAGACCACGCGCTGGATCGACGCCGTCGTGAAGGCGATGGTCGCGACGGCCGAGCCCGAGGCGGCCGCGAACCGCGAACTCCTGACGCAGTGGTTCCGGCACTGGGCCGGCCGCGCCGCGCAGGCCCTGGCGCCCATCGCCGAACTGGCGCTCGGTGAGCACGGTGCCGCCGCGCTCAGCGAAGTCTCCGCGGCGCTCGATGCACGCGCCGCAAAACTCGGCCTCGCGCCCTGATTCCCGTCACACGTCCGACTTCTTGCAGAGGAACCCCCATGTCCCAGGTCTTTATCGCCTTCCAGGCCAATGAGGAATCGCGTCCGGTCGTCGAAGCGATCGTGACTGACAACCCCGAGGCGGTGGTCAGCTATCCCACGGGGCTCGTCAAGATCGATGCCCCCGGCCGGCTCACGATCCGTCGCGAAACCATCGAGGAGCAGACCGGCCGGCCTTTCGATCTGCAGCAGCTTCACGTGAACCTGGTCACGCTGTCGGGCCACATCGACGAAGACGACGACCAGCTCACGTTGAGCTGGAACCACTGAACGCCGCTGGACGCACAGCACCGCACATACCGACAAGAGGAGACACACCATGGATACCCGCGTTGCCAAGAAGAAGCTTGGCCTGAAGGAACGGTACGCCGCCATGACCCGCGGCCTGGGCTGGGAGACCACGTATCAGCCGATGGACAAGGTCTTTCCCTACGACACCTACGAAGGCATCAAGATCCACGACTGGGACAAGTGGCAGGACCCGTTCCGCCTGACGATGGACGCCTACTGGAAGTATCAGGGGGAGAAGGAAAAGAAGCTGTATGCGGTGATCGAAGCCTTCGCGCAGAACAACGGCCAGCTTGGCGTCAGCGACGCCCGGTACATCAACGCACTGAAGCTGTTCCTCCAGGGCGTGACGCCGCTTGAATACTGCGCTCACCGTGGCTTTGCGCATGTTGGCCGTCAGTTCACCGGCGAGGGCGCGCGCGTAGCCGCGCAGATGCAGTCCATCGACGAACTGCGCCACTACCAGACCGAGACGCACGCGATCTCGCACTACAACAAGTACTTCAACGGCTTGCACCAGTCGCACCACTGGTTCGACCGTGTCTGGTACCTGTCGGTGCCGAAGTCGTTCTTCGAGGATGCGTGCACCGCCGGTCCGTTCGAGTTCCTGACGGCCGTGAGCTTTTCGTTCGAGTACGTGCTGACCAACCTGCTGTTCGTGCCCTTCATGTCCGGCGCGGCGCACAACGGCGACATGAGCACCGTCACCTTCGGTTTCTCGGCACAGTCCGACGAGTCGCGGCACATGACGCTGGGTATCGAGTGCATCAAGTTCATGCTCGAGCAGGATCCCGGCAACGTGCCCATCGTGCAGCGCTGGATCGACAAGTGGTTCTGGCGCGGTTACCGCCTGCTGACCATCGTGGCGATGATGCAGGACTACATGCTGCCCAAGCGCGTGATGAGCTGGAAGGAGGCATGGGAAATGTACGCCGAGGGCAGCGGTGGTGCGCTGTTCAAGGACCTCGCGCGCTACGGCATCCGCGAGCCGCGCGGCTGGAAGGACGCCTGCGAGGGCAAGGACCACATCAGCCACCAGGCGTGGGCCACCTTCTACAACTACGGGGCCGCGGCGCCTTTCCATACGTGGCTGCCGCAGGAAGAGGAAATGCAGTGGCTTTCGCAGAAGTATCCCGAGAGCTTCGACAAGCTGTATCGCCCGCGCTTCGAGTACTGGCGCGAGCGCGCGGACGAAGGCCGCCGCTTCTACAACAAGACGCTGCCGATGCTGTGCACCACCTGCCAGGTCCCGATGTTCTTCACGGAGCCCGGTGATGCCACGAAGATCTGCTACCGCGAGACCAGCTACTTCGGCAACAAGTATCACTTCTGCTCTGACCACTGCCAGCACATCTTCGAGGACGAGCCCGAGAAGTACGTGCAGAGCTGGCTGCCGGTGCACCAGATCTACCAGGGGAACTGCTTCCCAGAAGGCACGGACCCGACGGCGGAAGGTTTCGATCCGCTGACAGCCGTCCTGCAGTACTACGAAATGAACATCGGACGGGACAACTTCGACTTCGAGGGATCGGAGGACCAGAAGAACTTCGCCGCCTGGACAGGAGAGAAAGCATGAGCGTCGTCGCCAATCCCGCCGCCGGGGTGCCTTACCAGTTCCCCATGAAGGACGTGCGTGAGAACTTCCCCGCGCCGTTGCTGTACATCGGATGGGAAGACCACCTGATGTTCTGCTCGCCGGTCTGCGTGCCACTGCCGCCCGAGATGCCGTTCGGCGCGCTCGTCAGCCAGGTGCTGCCCGGCATCTACGCCGAGCACCCTGACTTCGAACGGGTCGACTGGAACACCGTGCAGTGGTTCAGGTCGGGAAAGCCGTGGACGCCGGACCTGGCCGCCTCGCTCGCCGCGAACGGGCTGGGCCACAAGGACGTCATCCGTTTTCGCACGCCGGGACTTACCGGCATCAACGGTTCCTGCAGCTAAGCCATGTGCAATCAAGTCACCATTGAACCCCTTGGCGCCACGCTGGACGTGGCCGAGGGCCAGACGCTGCTCGACGCCGCGCTGCGGTCGGGCGTGTACATACCGCACGCCTGCGGGCACGGGCTGTGCGGCACGTGCAAGGTCCAGGTCACGAGCGGAGAAGTCGACCACGGCGCGGCCAACCCGTTCGCGCTGATGGACTTCGAGCGTGAAGAGGGCAAGACACTTGCTTGCTGCGCGACGGCGCTTACCGATGTCTGCATCGAGGCAGACATCGAGGAGGAGCCAGATGCCCGCGTTATCCCGGTGCGCGATTTCGCGGCGACGGTGACGCGCATCGAAACGCTCACGCCCACGATCAAGGGGCTGCGCCTGAAGCTGGACCAGCCGATCGACTTCCAGGCCGGCCAATACGTGATGGTCGAGATTCCCGGGCTGGGGCAGCGGCGTGCGTTCTCGATTGCCAACGCCCCCGCCGAAGTCGCGGAAACCGGCGAGATCGCATTGCAGGTGCGCCGCGTGCCAGGCGGGGCGGGAACGGGCGTGCTGCATGAGCAGGTGCAGGTCGGGGACGCGCTGCGCGTGACTGGACCCTATGGCCGCTTCTTCGTGCGGCAGTCGGCGGGCATGCCGATGCTGTTCGTCGCGGGTGGATCGGGTCTTTCCAGCCCTCGCTCGATGATCCTCGACCTGCTTGCGGGCGGCTGCGCGCTTCCCATCACGTTGATCAATGGCCAGCGCAGCCTGGAAGAGCTGTACGGCCACGACGAGTTCGTCGACCTGGCTGCGCGGCACCCCAACTTCCAGTACGTGCCCGTGCTGTCCGGCGAGCCGGAAGACAGCGACTGGCGTGGTGCGAGGGGCTACGCGCACGACGCCGCGCGGACGCTGTTCGACGGGCAGTTCGCCGGTCACAAGGCGTACCTGTGCGGGCCCCCGCCGATGGTGGAAGCCACGATCGGCACGTTGATGCAAGGGCGGCTTTTCGAGGAGGACATCTACACCGAGAAATTCCTCTCGGCGGCAGATGCCGACGCGCAGCGCAGCCCGCTGTTCCGGCGCGTGTGAGAAGGAGGGCCGTGCAATGCCGGATGAAAGACCAAAGGTTGACGTCTGCGTGGAGCAGACCCAGGAGCACTACGTCTGCGCGACGAGCGAAAGCCTGCTGGCCGGCATGTTGCGCCTTGGGCGCAAGGGCATCCCGGTGGGCTGCATCAACGGCGGCTGCGGGGTATGCAAGGTGCGCGTCATCGAAGGCCGCACGACGCGACTGGGGCCGCTCAGCCGGGCGCACGTCAGCGCTGAAGAAGAAGCACAGGGCATCACGCTGGCATGCCGCGAGGCACCGCTGACCGCCGTGCGGCTTGCCGTGCTGGGCCGGATCGAAAAATCGTTCTTCAAGGGCTTCGCCGCGTCTGCGGGGGCGCAGCCCGACCACAAACCGCAGTGAGACCCTCAACGAGGAGACAGACATGGGTGTGCTACGAATCGGGCATGCAAGCCTGAAAGTGATGGACATGGCAGCCGCGCTGCGGCACTACGAGAACGTGCTGGGCATGAAGGTGACGATGCAGGACAAGTCCGGCAATGTCTACCTGAAGTGCTGGGACGAGTGGGACAAGTACTCGCTCATCCTCACACCATCGGACCAGGCCGGCCTGAATCACCTCGCCTACAAGGTCGAGAATGACGCCGATCTCGACGAACTGCAGGCCAGGATCGAAGCCTGGGGCATCCGGACCACGATGCTGCCCGAGGCAACGCTGCCGTCCACGGGACGGATGCTGCAGTTCCTGCTGCCGAGCGGCCACGACATGCGACTCTATGCCATGAAGGAAGTGGTCGGCACGGAGGTAGGCAGCCGCAACCCGGACCCGTGGCCGGACAACATCAAGGGTGCGGGCGCCCATTGGCTGGACCATGCGCTGCTGATGTGCGAGCTGAACCCCGAGGCGGGTATCAACACCGTGGCGGACAACACGCGCTTCATGCGGGAAGTGCTTGGCTTCTTCCTGACGGAGCAGGTGCTGGTGGGTCCGGATGGGTCGGTGCAGGCGGCGACGTGGCTCGCCCGCAGCTCCACGCCGCACGACATCGCCTTTGTTGGCGGCCCGCGCAGCGGCTTGCACCACATCGCGTTTTTCCTCGACTCATGGCACGACGTGCTCAAGGCCGCCGACGTCATGGCGAAGAACAAGACGAAGATCGATGTTGCGCCCACGCGCCACGGCATCACGCGCGGGGAGACGATCTACTTCTTCGACCCGAGCGGCAATCGCAACGAGACATTCGCCGGGCTGGGGTACCTTGCGCAGCCGGACCGTCCCGTCACGACGTGGAGCGAGGACATGCTGTGGACCGGCATCTTCTATCACACCGGCGAAGCGGTGCCGTCCTTCACGGACGTGTACACCTGATCGCCCCCGTGCCGGCCGCCCTCCCCACGATCACTTTCCGCAGACTGCCATGTCCCTGACCGCTTCCGACGCACCCTGTGTGAGCGAACCTCGTTCCCATATCACGCTGCCTGCCGCACAGGCCGCGGTGACGGCCGCGGTGGCGGCGGCAGCGGAGCAGGGCCTGCGCATCAACGTGGCCGTGGTGGATGGCGGTGGCGCGCTGGTGGCCTTTGCGCGCATGACGGGTGCCTTCCTGCACTCGATCGACATTGCCATCGACAAGGCGCGCACGTCGGCCAGCTTCGGCTTTCCCACTGCGCAGTGGGGCGAGTTGCTTGCCGGTGACGAGCCGTTGCGTCTCGGCCTGGCGACTCGCCCGGGACTGGTGATCTTCGGCGGGGGTTTGCCGATGCGCGAGGAGGGCGAGGTGATCGGCGGCATCGGCGTGTCCGGCGGCTCGGCCGCACAGGACGAAGCTTGTGCACGCGCTGGCCTGCACGCCATCGGCCTGCAATGAATTTTTTTCTCAACCAGGACAGGGACTGTCTGCCTCGGGAATCCGACCGTGAAGCAATTCCGCAATTTCATCAATGGCGAGTTCGTCGCCACCAACAAGACATTCGAGAACCGCGCGCCAGTGGATAACCGGGTAATCGGGCTCGTGCACGAGGCGGGGCAGGCCGAGGTGGATGCCGCCGTTGCCGCCGCGCGCGCCGCGCTGCATGGCGACTGGGGGCGCATGCCGGTAGCCCGGCGCGTTGAACTGCTGCATGCCGTGGCCGACGAGATCAATCGCCGCTTCGACGATTTTCTGGAAGCCGAACTGGCTGACACCGGCAAGCCGCGCAGCCTCGCTGCGCATATCGACATCCCGCGCGGCGCCGCCAACTTCAAGGTCTTCGCCGACATCGTCAAGAACGTACCCACCGAAAGCTTCGAGATGACCACGCCGGACGGTGGCACGGCGATCAGTTACGCGCTGCGCGCCCCGCTGGGCGTGGTGGCGGTGGTCTGCCCGTGGAATCTGCCGCTGCTGCTGATGACATGGAAGGTGGGCCCCGCGCTGGCCTGCGGCAACACGGTGATCGTCAAGCCTTCCGAGGAGACGCCAGCCACGGCCACGCTGCTGGGCGAGGTGATGGAGAAGGTCGGCGTGCCAAGAGGGGTCTACAACGTCCTGCACGGCTTTGGTCCGGGCTCGGCGGGCGAGTTCCTGACCCGCCATCCCGGCGTCAACGGCATTACGTTCACCGGCGAGACGCGCACCGGCGAGGCCATCATGGCTGCGGCGGCAAAGGGCGTGCGGCCGGTCAGCTTCGAACTGGGCGGCAAGAACGCGGGCATTGTTTTTGCCGATGCCGACTTCGACAAGGCCGTGGCCGGCATCGCGCGCAGCGCGTTTGAGAATTGCGGGCAGGTCTGCCTGGGCACCGAGCGTGTGTATGTGCAGCGGCCGATTTTCGACAGGTTCGTGCAGGCGCTCAAGGAGAAAGCCGAATCGCTGCGCATCGGGCCGTCCGACGCCCCGGGCGTGGGCCTTGGCCCGCTGATCTCGGCCGAGCACAAGGCCAAGGTGGTGTCCTATTACGACGTGGCGCGCAGCGAGGGCGCGACAGTGGTGACCGGGGGCGGCGCACCGTCCATGCCGCCGGAGCTTGCCGAAGGCCATTGGGTGCAGCCGACGATCTGGACCGGCCTGCCCGAAAGCGCGCGCGTAATCCGGGAAGAAATCTTCGGCCCCTGCTGCCACATCGCACCGTTCGACACCGAGGAGGAGGCCATCGCCCTGGCCAATGCCACGGACTATGGGCTGGCCACCACGGTCTGGACGCAGGACCTTGGCACGGCTCACCGCATGGCGCGCGCCATCGACGTCGGGCTGTGCTGGATCAATAGCTGGTTCCTGCGCGATCTCCGCACGGCATTCGGCGGGGCCAAGGCGTCGGGTATCGGCCGTGAGGGCGGTGTGCATTCCCTGGAGTTCTACACCGAACTGCGCAATGTGATGGTGAAGCTATGAGCGAGAGCGATTTTCAGGTACCCGAGGCCCGCTACGTGAGAACAGGTGCGGTGACAACGCACATCCATGACGTTGGCCGGGGTTCGCCCGTGCTGCTGCTGCACGGATCCGGCCCAGGGGTCAGCGCGTGGGCCAACTGGCGCCCGGTGCTGCCGGCGCTGGCCCGTGAACGCCGCGTCATCGCGCCGGACATGCTTGGCTTCGGCCAGAGCGACCGTCCGGCCGGACAGGTCTATGGCATGGACGTCTGGGTGCAGCAGGCCCTGGACCTGCTCGATGCACTGGAACTGCCGCAGGTCGATCTCGTCGGCAACTCGTTTGGTGGGGCGCTGGCCCTGGCGCTTGCCATCCGTGCACCGGGGCGGGTGCGGCGGCTTGTGCTGATGGGATCGGTCGGGGTGCCATTCCGCATCACGCCGGGGCTGGAGGCAGTGTGGGGCTATGAGCCGTCACTGACGGCAATGCGGGGGCTGCTGGACCTGTTCGCCTACGACCGTGGCCGTGTGACCGACGAACTGGCCCGGCTGCGGTACGAAGCCAGCGTGGCACCTGGCGTGCAGGAATCCTATGGCGCCATGTTTCCCGCGCCGCGCCAGCGGTGGGTCGACGCGATGGCGAGCGCCGAGGCGGATATTCGCGCGCTGCCGCACGAGACGCTGGTGGTCCACGGCCGGGAAGACAAGGTCATCCCGCTGTCCAATTCGCTGACGCTGGCGGACTGGATTCCCAACAGCCAGCTCCATGTATTCGGCCGTTGCGGCCACTGGACGCAGATAGAGCACAGCGCGCGCTTCGCGACGCTGGTGAGCAACTTCCTGGCCGAAGCCGACGCCGCTGCAGTCGCTTGACCCGAATTTCACGTATCGAGGAACACTCATGGACGCTACAAAGATCGAACACTACGGCGACGCGCTCTACGAATCGCTCCTGACGCGCAAGCCGCTGGAACCACTCACCGACCGCGAGCCGGACATCACCATCGAAGACGCCTACCAGATCCAGTTGCGCATGATCGGTCGCCGCCTCGAAGCGGGCGAGACCGTGATCGGCAAGAAGATCGGCGTGACCAGCCGGGTGGTGATGGACATGCTCGGGGTGGACCAGCCCGACTTCGGTCATCTGCTGTCCGGCATGGTCTTCAACGAGGGCGAGCCGGTGGACACGGGCAAGATGATCGCGCCGAAGGCGGAGGCAGAAGTGGCTTTCGTGCTGTCCCGAGACCTCTGCGGACCGGGCGTGACCGCAGCCGATGTATTGCGTGCTACCGATTGCGTGATGCCGTGCTTCGAGATCGTCGATTCCCGCATCCGCGACTGGAAGATCCGTATTCAGGACACCGTGGCCGATAACGCCTCGTGCGGCGTCTTCACGCTCGGTGGCACTCGCCGCAGCCCGCGCGACCTCGATCTCGCGCTGGCAGGCATGGTGCTGGAGAAGAACGGCGAGATCGTGAGCACCTCGTGCGGCGCCTCGGTGCAGGGCTCTCCCGTCAATGCGGTGGCGTGGCTCGCGAATACGCTGGGCCGCTTCGGCATCGCGCTGAAGGCAGGCGACGTGATCCTGTCGGGCTCGCAGTCGCCGCTGGTGCCCGTCAAGCCGGGCGACAGCCTGTACTGCAGCGTAGGCGGCCTGGGTAGTACTTCGGTGCGCTTCATCTGACTCATACCATCGGGAAACCAGATCATGACATTGAACCGGGAAACCATCGAAGCGCTCGCTGCGCATGTCGAGTGCGCGCAACTTGCCGTGCGCGACATCACGAAGATCACCGACGAATACCCTGATCTCGACTGGGCCGACGCCTATGACATCCAAGACGAGATCCGCCGGCGCAAGGAGTCGCGCGGCCTCAGGACGGTGGGGCTGAAGGCCGGGCTCACGTCGTTCGCCAAGATGAAGCAGATGGGGGTGGAGACGCCGGTCTTTGGCTTCGTCAGCGAAGACATGGCGCGGCCGGACGGCGGCGAGATCCGCATGTCTGAGTTGATCCATCCCAAGGTGGAGGCCGAGATCTGCATCGTCACCAAGGCGCCGCTGCGGGGCCCGGGCTGCCACGTGGGCAGTGTACTGGCGGCAATCGACTTCGTTGTGCCGGCGGTGGAAATCATCGACAGCCGCTACCGCGACTTCAAATTCGACCTGAAGAGCGTCATTGCCGACAACACATCGGCGGCTCGCTTCGTGGTGGGAGGACGTGCGCGCGCCCTGGAAGATCTCGACCTGCGCACGCTAGGGGTGGTGCTGGAGAAGAATGGCCGTGCCGTCGCCATGGCGGCCGGCGCGGCGGTACTGGGTCATCCTGCGGCAGCAGTGGCGATGATGGCGAACCACCTCGGCGCGCGCGGACAGGAAATCCCGGCCGGCACGTTCATCATGACTGGCGGCGTGACCGAAGCCATTACCGTCGCGGCGGGCGACAGCGTGTGCGTCCGCTTCCAGGATCTCGGCGACGTGTCGATGCGTTTCGTGGAATGAGTGCCCCGTGCCTGCGAGATTGCAGCAAGCCACGGTTTCGGCGCTGCTCTTGCCTGGCATCGGCACGGTGGTTTGCGAAGCGCGCCGGCGAGAAATACGGTGTGCCCCCGCGCGACCTGAGGGTCGAACCCGGTCGACGAGGCATGGTCGGCGGCCGGGAAGACATGATCCAGGAGGCGCTCACGATGGCCCGCGAGGGAGCTTCGGCGAGCGTAAGTGGTACCTGTTCACTAATCGAATTTTCGGAGCAATATGATGCCGTTTGCGCAGATCTACATGATCGAAGGCCGCACCGTCGAACAGAAGCGCGCCGTGATACAGAAAGTCACGGCTGCCCTGGTGGAGGCGACGGGAGCGCCCAAGGAAAACGTACGGGTCTGGATCCACGATGTGCCAAAGGAGAACTGGGGAATTGCGGGTGAGTCGGCAAAGGACCTTGGTCGCTAGGTCTTATTCGACTTCGCCGCTGTCAGTGTCGCTGACCTGCGCATCGCGTTCATGGCTCATGGCCGCCGCCGCAAGTGCCGTGGCATTTTTCTCGGCGGCTTCCTTGCGCTCGCTGTAGCGATCCGTCAGGTAGTCGCTACGATCACGGACCAGCAGTGTGAACTTGTAGAGCTCCTCCATGACGTCGACCACACGGTCATAGTAGGAAGATGGCTTCATACGGCCGGCCGCGTCGAACTCCTGGTATGCCTTGGCGACCGACGACTGATTGGGAATCGTGACCATCCGCATCCAGCGGCCCAGCACACGCAGCGAGTTGACGGCGTTAAACGATTGCGAGCCGCCGCAGACCTGCATGACCGCAAGGGTGCGGCCCTGGGTTGGGCGAATACCGCCCATCTCCAACGGAAGCCAGTCGATCTGGTTCTTGAACACGGCGGTCAGCGTGCCATGCCGCTCGGGGCTGCACCAAACCTGGCCCTCCGACCATTCAGACAGCTTGCGAAGCTCGACCACCTTCGGATTGTCAGGCGGCACGCTGTCAGCCATCGGCAAGCCGTGCGGATCGAATACGCGTGTTTCGGCCCCGAATTGCTTGAGGATGCGCTCGGCTTCCATCACCAGCAGCCGGCTGTACGAAGTCTCGCGCAACGAGCCGTATAGCAGCAGGATTCTCGGCGGGTGGGTGCTCAAGCGAGCGGGCGTGAGCTTGTGTAGGGCAGGGGTATCCAGCACCGCCGGGATGACATTGGGCAGATTTTCGGTCACGGCGCGACCCTCCGGCCCTGCCCGTCAACAACGACCTCGCCATCTTCCTTGGCGAAAGCGCCTCGTTGAGGCGAGGGCAGAATGTCGAGCACGACCTCCGAGGGGCGGCACAGCCGCGCGCCAAGCGCCGTGATCACAAACGGACGATTGATCAGGATTGGATGCGCCATCATGGCGTCGAGCAACTGGTCATCCGTCAGCGCCGGATCCGCGAGGCCCAGTTCGGCGTAGGGCGTGCCTTTCTCGCGAATGGCCGCTCGTACGGTCAGCCCCGAGTTGCGGATCATGTCCCGCAACACGCCGCCCGGGGGCGGCGTGTGCAGGTACTCGATGACGGTTGGCTCAATGCCTGCATTGCGAATCATCGCAAGCGTGTTGCGTGATGTACCGCAGTCCGGGTTGTGATAGATGGTGACAGACATACAGATCCTCAGAGTGTTTTTGCCCACGCCTGAATAATCATCGAGGCGCTTCACGTTTTGGCTGTCGCGGCGACGGCGGAAAGACTCACAGGCGAGCAAGGGTACGCGGCCCGCTTCGAGACCATGAGCGACCTGGTCGGATATCTCACGGAGAACTGCTGCTGCGGCAATCCACATGATCGAGCGCCCATCCTGCCGACTGGACAAGTAGTCCAGCGCGATGGAGTTCGTTTGAGGCGAAATGACAACGACGAGGCCGGCTCCTGCTTGTACAAGCAGCCGGAACACCGACACGCGGACGGGATAAGCGGCGCATCTAGGGCGTTTTTGTTTCTATCATTCGAATATAGTCGAATTATGGAAATCATGCAACCGAACCGGAGGATTCTCCGGTAAGAGAAAGCTGGGGGGGGGTTGCCTATTGAAAATTTTGCTCTGCAACTTGAAGTGGGGACGTCGTTGCCCTAGAAATACTTAGACAATTCCAAAATTATCGAGATCTAGTCGCGTGCCCCCTTGGGAAGCGCGGCCGCCAGGCAAGTCGCCCCTATAGCCCCGCGACCACGACCTACCTCAAGCCACCCGGCTCGGTCCGTGATCGCTTTTGGAAGGAGGGGCGACATGTCAGTTTCGCGCAGAGAATTCCTGAAGGCCGTCGGTGGCTCCGCCGCTGGGGTAGGTATTTCTGGTGCTGTGGTGAGTCCGGCGAGCGCGGCCGCGCCGGCAGTGGACGTGGGGCGCACAACGCTGCCGTTCAAACCGAAGGTCATCGCCCGTGCTGGCCAGCTACAGCCCAACACGCCGGTCAGCTTTACCTACCCCGATGCCTCGTCACCGTGCGCGGTGATCAAGATGGGCGCGCCAGTACCTGGCGGCGTCGGCCCCGATCACGACATCGTTGCCTACAGCACACTTTGCACGCATATGGGCTGTCCCGTGGCCTACGACAAGGCCGCGCGCACGTTCCGGTGCCCCTGTCATTTCAGCATCTTCGATCCCGAGAGGTCCGGACAGATGGCTTCGGGCCAGGCAACCGAGAATCTGCCGATGGTCCAGCTCGAATACGCCGCCGATGGGAGCGTAAAAGCCGTCGGCGTTGAAGGACTGATCTACGGGCGTCAAGCCAACCTGCTGTAGAAAGGGGGCACCTCCATGGCGACCAACAAGGACCGGGTGGCGCTGCCACCCGTCAATGCGCAGCGCACCAATCTGACATGCCACTTCTGCATCGTGGGATGCGGGTATCACGTCTACAAGTGGCCGGAAAGCAGCGAAGGCGGTCGGGCTCCTGGCGAGAACGCACTCGGCCTGGACTTCCGCAAACAGCTTCCGCCCCTTTCCGTAGTGATGACCCCGAACATGCAGAACACGATCGCGGATCGCGATGGCCGACGCCACAACATCATGATCGTCCCGGACAAGCAGTGCTCGGTAAACAAGGGCCTGTCGTCCACGCGCGGTGGCCAACTGGCCAAGGTGATGTACAACCCGGACGGCGTCGGCCGTGCGCGGCTGCGCAGCCCCCGCGTCTATGTTTCGGACCAGTGGGTGGACACCAGTTGGGACGATGCGCTGGCCCTGTATGCCGGCCTGACAAAAAAGATCCTCGATCGGGACGGCCCCGCAGCACTGGCATTCGACTGTTTTGACCACGGCGGCGCCGGCGGCGGCTTCGAGAACACCTGGGGCACAGGCAAGCTGATGTTCACGGCGCTAAAAACGCCGCTGGTTCGCATCCATAACCGCCCGGCCTATAACTCCGAATGCCATGCCACCCGCGAGATGGGAATCGGCGAGTTGAACAATAGCTACGAGGACGCGGAACTGGCAGACGTGATTGTTGCGGTCGGGTGCAACTCATATGAGACGCAGACCAACTATTTCCTCGCCCACTGGCTGCCCAATCTGCAGGGCCAGACGATGGACAAGCGCAAGCAGCGCTTCCCTGGTGAGAGCGTGGTCGCTGCCAAGGTCATCTTCGTCGACCCACGCCGTACGACGACGATCGCGATCGCGGAGCAGGCCGCTGGCAAAGAGAACGTCCTGCACCTCGATATCGAGCCCGGCACCGATATCGCGCTATTCAACGGACTGCTCACCTACGTGGTAGACCAGGGATGGCACGACAAGGAGTTCATTGCCACCTACACCACGGGGTTCGACGCCGCGCTGCGCGCTAACAAGCTGTCTCTGGACGAATGCAGTCGCATCACCGGCGTGCCCGTCGACAAGCTGCGTCGCGCGGCGGAATGGGCATACAAGCCGAAGGCCTCCGGCCATCGTCCTCACACGATGCATGCCTACGAGAAGGGCATCATCTGGGGCAACGACAACTACCTGATTCAGTCCGCGCTCGTGGATCTGGTGCTCGCTACGCACAATGTCGGCCGGCGCGGCACGGGCGTCGTCCGCATGGGCGGCCACCAGGAGGGCTACGCCAGGCCCCCATATCCGGGCAACTCCAAGATCTATGTCGATCAGGAGATCATTCGCGGCAAGGGCCTGATGTACACCGCCTGGGGCGCGAATCCGTTTCAGACCACGCTCAACGCCCAGGAGCATCGCGCGGTTATTCTTCGCCGCGCCGGCATCGTCCGCGAAGCCATCGCCCGCCAACGCGGGGCATCAATGCAACAAATGGTGGATGCGATTTATGACGCCGTGAAAAGCAAGGGCGGGCTCTTTCTTGTCAACATCAACCTTTACCCCACGATGCTGGCGGATGGGGCGCACCTGATGCTGCCAGCGGCCCATCCCGGCGAGATGAATCTCACTTCAATGAACGGCGAGCGCCGGATGCGACTGTCCGAGCGCTTCATGGATCCGCCGGGCACGGCGCGGCCGGATTGCCTGATCGCCGCGGACATTGCCAATACACTCAAGCGCATGTACGAGGCCGAAGGTAAGCAGGATATGGTGGCGCGCTTCAGCGGCTTCGACTGGAAGACGGAGGAAGATGCCTTCAACGATGGATTCCGTCAGGCAGGACAGCCTGGCGCCGTGCCGATCGATAGCCAGGGTGGCAAGACGGGCAACCTGGTCACCTTTGAGCGGCTGCGCGCCATGGGCAACAACGGCGTTCAACTGCCGGCCCAGGCGTTTCGCGATGGCAAGCTGATCGGCACCGAGATGCTCTACATGGATGGCAAGTTCGATACTGCCAACGGCAAGGCGGAGTTCAAGCCCGCCGCCTGGCCCGGCCTGCCGAAGCCGGTGGCAGACCAGAAGGCCAAATACCATTTCTGGATCAACAATGGTCGTGTCAACGAAGTCTGGCAAACGATGTACCACGACCAGTACAACGAATTCGCGCGCGCCAGGGTGCCGATGGCCTATCTCGAAATCAATCCAGAGGATGCACGGGCGCTTGGTATCAACTCCGGCGATGTGGTCGAGGTCTACAACGACTATGGCTCGACCTATGCGCTGGCCTACCTTGAGCCGGACATCAAGCGGAATCAGACCTTCATGCAGTTCGGTCACTACAACGGCGTCATGGGCAACGTGACCACACCGTGGACGGACCGCAATGTCGTGCCGTACTACAAGGGGACCTGGGCGGATCTGCGTCGCATCGGCAGTGCGGCGGACTTCAAGGAGACGGTGAGCTTCAAGAGACGTCGATTCGAGGCCACCTGATCGCCAGCAGGGCCGGACATGTCCCGCCCTGAGACAACGTTTTCAGGGTCGATCTGCCTGATGCTCGCCCGAAGACTCTATGACATTGGGGTGGCCGCGGCGCACCTGCCGCGGCTCCAGCATACGGTGCACCATGAGCCCGATGGCCGCCCCTGCACACTGGGCAAGAACGAAGCCCGGCACGCTGGCCGGCGCGATCCCGGCGAAGCTGTTGCTGAACATGCGGCCGAATGCTGCCGCCGGATTGGCGAACGACGTGGAAGCGGTGAACCAGTATGCCGCACCGATATAAGCCGCGACCATCGCCGAGGCGCGGCCGTTCGGCGCGCGCAGAATCACCAGTAGCAGGCCCGCCGTTGCAACGGCTTCCGCGATCCATTGCCCCGGGCCGGTGCGCACCTTGGTCGAGAACTGGAGGAGCGTCATGTCGAACATCGCATGCGCCAGCCATGCACCGAGAACCGCGCCTGCGAGCTGCGCGACGATGTAGGGAATCAAGGCCGATGCGGGCAGCTCGCCTTGTACCACCATGACCGCGCTGACCGCCGGATTGAAGTGCGCACCGCTGATGGGGCCAAACACCTCAATCAGGATGTACAGGCCACAAACCGTGGCCGCGGTATTGGCCAGGAGAGCGACAGCGACATTCCCATCGGCGAGCCGCTCCCCCATGATGCCCGAGCCAATCACGACGGCCAGGAGCAATGCCGTTCCCAGTGCTTCTGCGGCAAGCCTGCGCTGCAAATCAACCATGATGCTTAGCTCTTCGAAATCCGGTCGAGGCTTTCCTGCAGCTCGGCATTACTCATGTTTTCCAGCGGCAGCATCAGCAACTGGAGCATGCGATAGCCGATGGCCTGCCGAGTCAGTTCGAAGGCCTGGCGCTTACCCTCATCGCCTCCCGGCGCGTTCGACGGATCCGCATAGCCCCAGTGGACCTTGACGGGGCTGCCCGGCCAGTAGGGACATTCCTCTGCGGCGGCACTGTCGCACACGGTGATGACCACGCGCATCTGCGGTGCGCCATCCGTGACGAACTCGTCCCAGCTCTTGCTGCGAAATCCCGCGGCGTCCACGCCAATGTTTGCCAGGGCCTCAAGTGCAAAAGGGTTGATACGGCCGCTCGGTGCACTGCCGGCACTGTAGGCTCGCACATCCTTGCCCAGCCTATCGGCCCAATAGTTGAGCATGCCCTCGCTGAGGACGCTGCGCGCGGAGTTGTGAGTACAGAGGATCAGTACATTTGTGCTCATGAAGGGAAAAGGCTATTTCTGCCCGATGTCGCGCACCGCCTTTTGCAGCGCGACTTTATCGAGCTTGTAAATCGGTAAGGACAGGAGCAATTCGATGCGTCGCTTCAGCGTGAGCGCCGTATCGCGTATCGCTTGCTGCTTGCGTTCTTCCGTCCCTTCAACTGCCACTGGGTCTGCAACACCCCAGTGCGCGGTCATCGGTTGGCCTGGCCATACCGGGCAGACTTCGCCGGCGGCCTTGTCGCATACGGTGAAGACGAAGTCCAGCTCGGGCGCGCCATATTGCGAAAACTCATCCCAACTCTTGCTGCGAAAGCCGTCCGTTGGGATCCCATACTGCTTCAGCGTGTGCAGTGCATGGGTGTTCACGCGGCCGGTGGGGTGGCTACCGGCGGAAAAGCCCCTGAAACGGCCTTGTCCGAGATGGTTCAGCAGGCCCTCGGCCAGGATCGAGCGGGCCGAGTTACCCGTGCAGACGAACAGGACGTTGTAGGTTCTTTCCGTCACGATGGCGCTCCGCGCGTTGGCTCAGCAGCGAACAGCCTGGAGTAGAACGCAATGCTCTTGCTCAGGTCATCGACGTGGAGGTGAACGTGAAATCGCTTCATCAGAATCCTCCGTCAGCATTTGCAGGAGGTCGCACTGACCTCAAGGCAGGGCTCGCCTTGACAGCAGTTGGCCGTCAGGAAGCCCAGCAGCGCATTCATGTGGCCGAACTCTGCCCGATAGATCAGATTCCGGCCCTCACGCTGCGTCGTCACCAGGCGCGCGTGCATGAGTTCCTTCAGGTGGAACGACAGCGTGGCGCCCGGCACGTCGAGCTGCTCGGCGATGACCCCGGGGGTCAAACCTCCCGGGCCGGCAACCACCAGCATCCGAAAGACTTGCAGACGGAGGTTGTGTGCCAGCGCGGCGAGGGAACGGACAACGTCATGTTCTTCCATATTTCCACTCTATTCGAAAGATGAAATAAAGGCAAGTTGCCGCCAAGTGAGAATGGGCGCCTGTCGGCGGTCGCAGGGGGGACCGGAAGCTACTCCACCTCAGCCTCGTCGACCCCTGGACCGACACAGGACTTGATTGATACCAGTCAACAAGCAAGGATCTGCGGCTCCTATCATAAAAAAAATCGGTGGCTGTGGCGTCACGCGACCGCAGCCTTCCGTTGCATGCGGGGTGCCATCGGACTGCTTGCCCCAGCCCGTCTTGTCTCTTCACATTCCCGCATTCGAGGCGTCTCCGAATGGGTTGGCAAGCGGTACCCTGTTTCCTGACTGCAAAGGAGAGTCGTCATGGATGACGAGATCAGGAAGAAGATCCTGGCGCTACTAGAGCAACACCGGATCATGACGATCGCCACGATCCGGCCGGATGGCTGGCCGCAGGCGACCACTGTGGGTTACGTCAGCAAAGGCCTTGTCCTCTATTTTCTGTGTGGGCTGGACAGCCAGAAAGCAGCTAATCTGGCTCTGGACGACCGGGTATCCCTAACCATTGATGACGATGCCTCTGAACTGATGGCGATCACGGGGCTTTCCATGGCCGCGCGCGCGAAGCTCGTCCTCGACCCCGTCGAGCAGGACGAGGTCCTGCACATGCTTCCCCTCAAGTATCCGCAGCAAACCAAGTTGCCAGTATCAATGCCTACCCGGAACGACGTAAGGATATTTCGAGTGACGCCTACTGTCATTTCCGTCCTTGACTATTCGAAAGGCTTCGGTCACACCGACCTGGTCGTGTGCTAACACTTGATTAGATCAACATAGACGTCGGTCGGTAATCCGCCACGCAGTTCTGCAACCGAGACGGCTCCGTCAAATGAGAAACGCGCGCGTCATGCCGATACGTTGCGCATCCCCGGCAGGGCGCAGTGTCCGAAAGCCGATGAAGCCGGCGCAAAGAAGTGGCGCGGCATGCTCGTCGTCGTACGCTTCGGGAATGCGAAAGCAATAGCTGGCATCGGCGACCACGTACTCGGCGTATCCGCCGTCACGCGTATAGCCGTGGAACTGCGGTGCGTCGCAGAGGTTCTCCCGCTCGCTCAGGCAAAAGCGGCACTGCCCGCAGGTGTGTCTCAGCCATGTCACGCCGAGCGCGCGGACGGTGGCACCATGCCTGAGCCAGTCTCGGCGAGAAGCGTCTGTGCGGTAAAGGCGTGTCCGGCGCGGCACCGAAGCCGCGGCATTCTCTTGTCTGGCAATTGGTAGAGTTCGCACTGGCAGACTGGACAGTTGAGATCAGTCGGAGCGCCGAGTTCCCGCAGCCGCCGCCAATCCTCGCTGCCCGAGACGTCCGCCGCGATGCGGCATTCGATCGCCATGAGTTCATCCAGGCCGCAGTCTCCCGGCTCAGGGTCGTCGGCTGCCAGACGCATGAGGACCTCCGCCATGTCGTCCAGTCTGCAACAGTAGTCCGCCTTCACGTGTGCGAGCGCACTGCGAGGCATTGACGGCGAAGCAGCTTCCAGGGGGTCCTGAATGATGGCAACACCGCCGCGGTCTTTAATGGCAATCAGTCCGGCCGTGCCGTCGTTGAGTTCGCCAGTCAGCACGACGCCGACCACGGCATTGCCATACGATAGTGCCGCTGAGCGGAACAGCGGATCGATCGCGGGCCGGACATGGTTCTCGCGCGGACCCTGCGACAGCCGTATGTAGCCCTTGCCTACCAGCAAATGGTGGTCAGGCGGTGCCACGTAGATGTGCCCGGCTTCGATCGGTTCCAGGTCCCTGGGGTGCTCCGCCGGCAATGGTCCAGCCCGGGATAGTATGCGCGGTAGCCAGCCGCGGCTGGCGGGGCTGACATGCTGCGCAATGAATAAGGGAGCAGGAAAGTCAGCCGGCAATTGCCTGACAAGCCGCGATAGCGCGGCGATGCCGTTCATCGAAGCGCCAATGACAAAGATACGGCCGCTCATGATGGAGAACCTGAGACAAGAAAAACGGCACGAAGCTTGAGCATACGTGATGCCGATGACTTGTTCATCATGCCTTCTCCCTAATGCAGACGCCGAACCGTAGCGACGAGGTTGTGAAGAGACCGAAGAGCTGACTGTTCCGCGTGGATGGCAAGTGCTGAACTGCCGATGCCAAGTCCGTTGCCGGTCCTGGCCATGATGATCAAATCTTGTGCGGCATGACCCTGATTTCCGGTTGGAACGCCCAATGGAGAGCGCTGCTGCGCTTCCACTCTGGATTCACCCTATGACGCCGATTCCAGGCCCGGTTGCTGTAGATCAACAAGCCGTGGACTGGTGGTGCAACGTGGGCTGATCCGTGGAAATTTCACTTTGTCCCGCCATGCAAGTGGCGGGATCGCGTCGTCTGTTTCCGTACGTCAGTGCCTTGTTGGCTTGCGCCATGTCAAGAGCTGTTCTTTACCGCCTACTACGCTGTCTGTTGGCAGAAGCGTTTGGTGGAGGCAGCATGGATGCAGGAAAGCAATTGGCTCGTGCACGTGAAGTGAGCCTCAAGACAAGCGTTGTGCTGCAAAGGCGTCTGAAGAACGCGCAAGAGGCATTCAGTCATCGCGTGCAGGAAGCCATGGGCCAGGGGCGCGACGCGTATCAGCGAGGCATCCGGACGGGTTGCGGTATGGGTGATCCCGACAGACGAAGAACTGATGATCGCCAGGCATCCCAAGGCATGGATCGACGCGGGGGCAAGATGAAGACGAGCGCAGGCGAGCATTACCCAGCCACGCTCGCGATACCCCTGCACTGCAGGACGCCAGGCTTCAACGAGGGCGACATGCGCGTTCGAAGTCAACCGCCGATCCTGGTACCTGGAAGCCGACGTCTGTTTTTTATGGGGTCTTTACACCGTGCGCCGGTTTATTGACGCCGCGTGCATACCGCTAGCTATACGCTGAAGCCGTGAGAACCAGGGTGTACCGCCCGCATACAGGCAAGCGATGATCAAGATACTTGTACCAGTCGATGGTTCCGAATGCGCCCTGGCAGCCGTACGCCACGCTGCCTTTCTCTACCGAGAGGGGAGCGTCGCGGAAATCGTGCTGGTCAACGTGCAGCCTCCGCTGGAGCGTAGCCGAGCCCGCGCGTTTCATTCGCTACAACGCTTGCGGGACGTTGAAAGCCGTGGAGGCGAAGCGGCGCTATGCGAGGCGCAAGAAATTCTTGAGGACTCCGGTGCTCCGTATGTACCCATCATCGCGCTTGGACCTGTCGCTCAGGCTATCGCAAGATTGGCCGAAGAGCACAACTGCGATGGCATCGTGCTGGGGTTAGGACTCTGGTCGAGAATCAAGTCTTGTGTTGGCGGAGGATTGCCGGCGGGCGTGATGCGGCGGACGTCGCTCCCCTTGACGGTTGTCAAGGCCCCCACGTCGGGAGAAGCCAAACTGGATTTCAGGGTGCCCGCCGCACAAGGGCAACATGTACATCAGAAGCCACGTCTGGTCATCCTTCCACAGGATCACTAGGAACCGGGCGGCGCGTCAGTTGCGCGGAAGGCATTGGGGTGCATTTCAAGACCGAATGGAGTTCCGCTATGGGATATCGGATTCTGATCGCCGGACTATCAGTGCTGGGCCTTGTCCTGCTGTTTGGCTTCCAGCTTCGCCTGACAAGTAAACTCGGCCGCAGGGAAGACGAAGCCGTGCATCGAGAGGCGGACGGCGAGAAGGGGAGTGACGCGGCTTGAGCAAGCGATATCCGGCCTTGGGGGAAGAGTATGGCTTGCGGCAGCATCTTCGTGTACGCAGACAAGGATCCCGCCGCTCAGCGGCGATTCCAACTGGCGGCGCAGCTCGCGCACAAGAACGCCTCTCCGCTTGTTGCCATGCTGGCGGGCTTTGTTCCGGACCCGATGTGGTTCTACCTGATGAACAGTCCTCAGGCGATTGTCGAGCAAGACCAGAAGCTGCGGCGCCAGGCTTGGGACACGGCGCGGTCGAGCCTGCAAGTCGTCGCCGATACGGCGCAAGTGGCCGTCGAGTGGCGAACGGCGGAACTGGATGCCGTTAGTGAAGCGTTGCAGGCTTCGCGCGAAGCGGGCCTGATTGTCGCCGGGCAGTATGACAGCTCCAATATCGAAGGGCCAATCGCCGGGGAGATTCTGGAAGCCTTGATTCTCGAAAGCGGCCGTCCGGTTCTCGTCGTGCCACAGGCAGGTCAATTTCCAACAATGGGGACGAGGGCGCTCATCGCGTGGAATGGCAGCCGTGAAGCCGCGCGGGCGTTGCATGATGCGCTGCCCTGGATAGCGGGAGCCTGCGCGCGCGTTGTGTGCGCGAGAACGGACACGGACCCGCGCCCAGATGCAACACCTGTTGCCCATGCAATGCGAGTGCTGGAACGGCAGGGCATGCGCGTGGAAGTCGAGACCTGCGCGAGCGGGTCAGATATCTCCGTTGGCGAATTGCTCCTGTCTCGCGCGGCTGACTTTGGCGCGGACTTGATTGTGATGGGGGCGTATGGGCACGGCCGGATGAGAGAGCTGGTCTTGGGCGGGGTCACGCGTGCGTTGCTCGCGTCGATGACAGTTCCAGTACTGTTTTCACACTGAAGCCAAGACACCGATCAGGAGCCCACGTTGTGCGGTGTGGGAAGGGGCTCGAGCGCGTCGGTTTCATCCAGGTGGAACAGTGCGTCGAACTGGCCGGCGATGGACGCATCGAAATAGTGGCTGGCCCGCTCCGACTGTGGCAAGTAAAGCACGCCGATCGCCCGCTCGAGCATAGCTTCGAATAGCGTCCGGCTTGCGCCGGCGCCCAGCGCTAGAAAGAAGCGGTCCAGTCTGGTGGTGTGAAACAACGCCTCCCAACTGCCCGGCAATGCAGGGACAATGCGCTTTCGCTCGGGCTCGCCATCCCACTCGGATGCCGCGCACACGTAGCCCGTATAGGTAGTAAAGCCGACAAGAAGCGCTCGTTCACCGGCCAGCCTGCGAACCAGTTGGCCGAGATTCCACTCGCCGCGCAAGCGGGATTCCGTTGCGTTGGCATCGCCAACATGTGAATTGTGCGCCCAGACTACGGCGCGCCCACTTCCGCCGCGCCGCTGCCTGTACTCGACCAGCGATTTCAACGTCTGGGCCATATGAGCGTCGCGCAAATTCCAGGTGTTGACGCGACGCCCGAACATCTCGCGGTAGTAAGCCTCGGCATTCACCACCACCAAGGCGTTCTGCTCCGCAAAATAGTGCGAGTCCATCGCGGCGAGGCCGTTCCGCGAAATGCGGGCGGCTTCATCGCTGCGCAATTGAAGTAACTGACGGATGGCACCCTCGGTGGCCGGCATGCGGGAGCCGGTCGCAGCCTGGTAGCCATAGGCTGCGGGGTCTCGCACATGGTCAAGCGCGGCGTAGTACTGCCGGGCAGACTCTGCCTGCATGGGGTCGATCGGCGCGAGATACCGGATCACGGCCTCGGCGGAGCGATACAGGCTGTAAAGATCAAGGCCATACACACCCGTGCGACGCTCGGCAGGTAAGCCCGCGTTATGTTCGCGCAGCCATTCAATGAATAACAGGAACTCCTGGTTTCGCCACATCCAGGATGGGAACCTCTGAAAATCGGCAATAGCCCCTGTGCTGTCGTCGTCGCCTTCGCCCTGCACATAGCGATTGACTCGCCAAGCGTCCGGCCAATCGCCTTCGATGGCAACGGCATCGAACCCTTCGTCCGTTATCAGCGCTTGCGTGATCTCTGCACGCATTCGGTAGAAGTCGGCAGTGCCGTGCGTTGCTTCACCAAGCAGAACGAACTGTTTGTCGCGTGCCAGTTCAAGCAGCGGCAAATAGTCGGACGAGGTGCCATCCAGCCGAAGGGCGGCTTCCCGGACTGCCAGGAAAGGTGTGAGCGCAGACGGCATAGCGGGTTCCCGATAAGTTTTGCTGTCAGGCGGCCTCAGCGCGCCTTGCGTGCGCAGGCGTGCGCGCGAGCAGCGCATCGAGCGCTGGCCGATCGACCACCTCCTTGTCGAGCAGCAGTTGTGCCAGAGCGTCGAGCAGCGGGCGCTGCGCGAACAGGGTCTTGCGGGTCCGTTCGGCAGCCTCGGACAGAATCTGGCGGACTTCTTCGTCGATGGTTTGCGCCGTGCGCTCGCTGTACTCCCGATCAGGCCGGGGCAGCGCGGGGCCGATCGGCAGCAGGCTGTTGCCTGTGCGTTCATAGCATGGCAGCCCAAGCGAACTGCTCATGCCATATTGCGTCACCATCTGGCGAGCCATGTCGGTGGCACGCTCCAGGTCGTTCTGGGCGCCGGTGGAGACATCATCGAAGACAATCTGTTCGGCCACACGCCCGCCCAGCAACACATCGAGCCGGTCGAGCAATTCGCTGCGCCGAAGCAGGTAGCGGTCCTCCGCTGGTGTCTGCTGCGTATAGCCAAGCGCGCCTACGCCACGCGGAATGATGGAGATCCGCGAAACCCGGTCGGCATGCGTGCGGCTTTCCGCGACCAGTGCGTGTCCTGCCTCGTGGTAGGCAATGGTCTGCTTCTCCAGCGGGATCATGACGCGATTGCGCTTTTCGAGGCCGCCGATGATGCGGTCGAGTGCCTCGTCGAAATCGGTCATATCGACTGCAGCCTTGTTGTTGCGCGCGGCTAACAAGGCCGCCTCGTTGACCAGGTTTGCGAGGTCTGCACCGGCGAAGCCCGGTGTGCGTGCGGCGAGGTCGTGCAGAGCGACTTCAGGGGCGAGCGTGACATGGCGGACATGAACGTGCAGGATCTGTTCGCGCCCGGCAAGGTCCGGGCGGTCAAGCACGATGTGGCGGTCAAACCGGCCCGGCCGCAGCAGCGCTGCATCAAGGATCTCCGGACGGTTGGTGGCGGCCATGATGATGACCCCTTTGTTGGTGTCGAAGCCGTCCATTTGCACGAGCAACTGATTAAGCGTCTGTTCTCGCTCGTCCTGGCCGCCTGCCACGTTGAGGGTGCGGGTCTTGCCCAGCGCATCCAGCTCGTCGATGAAGATGATGCACGGTGCCTTCTTGTCGGCCTGGGCAAACAGGTCCCTGACACGAGCGGCGCCAACGCCCACGAACAGCTCGACAAACTCGGATCCGCTCATGCTGAAGAACGGCACGCCGGCTTCGCCGGCAACCGCACGCGCCAGGAGCGTCTTGCCAGTGCCAGGGGCGCCGAGCAGCAGCACCCCTTTCGGTATCTTGCCGCCCAGTCGTCGATAGCGTTGGGGTTTCTTCAGGAAGTCGACCACTTCCATCAACTCTGCCTTGGCCTCGTCGATGCCGGCGACGTCAGCGAAGGTGACACCGGTCTGCTGCTGCAGATAGATCTTTGCTTTGCTCTTGCCAATCTCGAGCAAGCCGTCCCTGCCGCCGCCCATGCGCTTGATCACCAGGGTCCAGATTCCGAGGAAGACCAGCGCCGGTACGATCCATGAAAGGACCACGCCAATCCACTTGCTGTCGGCTTCTCCGGCATACCGCACATGTGCGGCGTCCAGATCGGACAGGAGATTGGGGTCATTGATGCGGACGGTAGTGAACCCATGCTCGGCGCGCCCGGACTTCTGCAGTGCCGCGGCTTGGTCGCGGGGCAGAATCGAATCCAGCCCGGCTGTGACGACCGTGCCGCTGATCTCGGTTTCGCCAACGCTTGCGGTTCGGACCTTGTCGGCTTTGAGCAGCGCCTTGAAGTCGCTGTAAGCCAGCGTCTGTATGCTGGCCGCACTGATGTAGAACTGCAGAATCAGTATCGCAACGCTTGTGAGAATCAGGTACCAGAGCGAGAACTCGGTTTGCTGGCGTTCCATGGTTCGATTGACGGCGGGGCTGGCCTCGGTAGGTTGGTGCTTCGTCAAACATAGTGCCAGCCACCGAGCCGAGTTTGATCGGCATCAACGGTTGCGGAAGGAGCCATGGCGACGCCTTGCGTGGCCAGCGAATCCTCCCTTTCTCGTTTTGGGCATTCCGCCCTGGAAATCGCATCGCAATGAAGTCACGGAAATTCAAACTACCAGGCTGGCCAATTCGGGCCACCACAGCATGCGAGCCGCGACGCCATGCCTGGGCACCCGAAGGGCCGTGTCGACTACGCTGCCATCGTACTCGACGACGAGGCGATAGCGACCAGGCGTCAACCGGACCAAGAGGAACGGGCCGTCGACATATGCCTGGAATACCAGCGAGCCATCGGTGCGGTAGATATTCGCTTTCACCCCGGCGATCCATGCCCGCTGTTTGCCGGCAAAAGCCAGGCAGAGATTGTAGAGACCGGCGACGTCGCGCATGTCGATGGCCTGGGCCGGATCTGCGCTGCCACTGAAGTAGGCAACGCCATTGGCATTCGTGGCCGCAGCATACGAATGGCGTTTTGCGGAATCGCCCGGTGCTGGCGCTTGCTGACGCGTCACATTCTGTCGCTTGAGCGCGGCGCAGGCGCCGACGCCGACGGGCATCTGCTCTTCAGGCGCGACGCGGCCTGCACGAGCCATGTCGCTGTCATGGCCGATCCGTGCCACCTGTTGCGCATATCGTGCCGGCAATGGGATCGTGGCGGCTGAGGGTCCTGCACCGTAAGCCGCGCGGCAAGTTGCCAGACACAGGAGTATCAGTACCAACTGGCGGCCCAGCGCAGTGCACGCCCGTTTCAGGGCGCCTCTCCGGCCTACCGCCGTGCGGCTCGGGCAGATCAGCCCAATGCTGGCAGGCCCGGTGGGGGGCGCGGCATGCCGCGAATCTCCGGGGATTCCCACGTGCGCCTGTGGTGGCCAATGCGGTTCGATAGGCATAACGATCGGCGGGCGAGCACTCGCCTCAAGCGGGAAACCTGAAATGGCCACTATGCAGAACGATGCTATGTGCGCCAGTCACCTCGAACATGCTACGAGCGACGTTCTCGATGGCCTTGCGATGAGACGAGAAGGCGGATGCCAGATCTTCATAGAGATACGACCGTGCGCCGAAATGGTCTTCCAGCGCCTCTGCCGTGATCTCGAAGGTGGCGGCGGCGCCGTCGATCTGTGCCGGGCACTGCAAGCTGGGCCCCGCCGGGCAATACGCCGGTACGGAATCGGGAAAGAGAATCTGGCTCATGGCGGCAACCTGCTCAACTGCGATGGATCATGGCCGCTCCGCGAGTGGCGGAGTCCGATACCTGAAGGCTAGATGCCGCGACACAACAGGACTTGACGCGTATCAAGTCGGACGAGCGTCCGGGGTCCTTCGTAGCCACCCTCGCGAGTCTTGCCGCGCGACAACTGCGCGGATGCGCTTCCTCTGGACGATGGTGATTCCCATCCTGGCTATGTCTCTCACTGTGATTCGTAGTGGGTTTTGGGGATATGTCGAACTGGATTGACGGGGGTATCCTGGTACTGACCATGCATGCGGAGCAGCAGTACATCGTGCGCGCGTTCCAGGCCGGTGCGGCGGGCTACCTGACCAAGGAGAGCGCTGCTACCGAGCTGGTTTCGGCGATCAACCAGGTCGCAAGCGGGGGCACGTACGTCAGCCAGGCGATTGCCGGCAAGCTGGCGACCAGCCTGCAGGAACATCAGGAAGAAGCACCGCACTTGCGTCTGTCCGACCGCGAGCTGGAAGTCTATCGGCGGCTGGTGCTGGGCGAGCCGCTGACTGTGATCGCGACAGCACTGTGCGTGAGCGTCAAGACGGTCAGTACCTACAAGATGCGGCTGATGGAAAAGATGCACGTGCCCAGCGAAGCGGCGCTGCTGCGCTATGCCATGCGCAACCATCTGTTCGACGAGGAAGAGGACATCTGAGGCACGTCCGCAGCCGGTCGACTCGGGCACTTCTTTGGAGCGCGTCCTCAGGATTCAGCAGTTCGATCTGCTTGCCCTGTGCCCGAATCAATCCTTTCTTCCTTCCGGAAGCGGGACAGCGTACGGCTGCCCGACCAGCACGACAATGGGGGCGAAGCGCCTCGAGTGCCGGCAAGTCGGTGACGGCGTCCGTACCAGCCCCGACCACTTGCATGCCGGCGACAGCCCTGAGCAAATGCAGTTGCCCCGTCCTGATCGGACTCGCGTGCTCAGGGATGTAGACAGTCAGGTCGTGGAGTTGAGTGCGGTTGCTCATGTGCCCAGTACCGTCGCCGGCCGTGCCTTTCGAAATCAGGCAGGGCTGAGACTGAGGTCAGGCTTGCAGCATGTCAGGCTTGCCTGACAGCGTCGCGGCGGATTCCGACCTCGGAAAAGTCGCTCCAGCGCTGCATGGGCGTCGATGCAGCGGTCTTGATGCAGAACAAACGCCCGCCGCGCTCAACTGCCAATCTGGAAGCAGCCGGCATTTCCGGTTCTGTTCCCGTCTTCAAGGAGATCACCATGACCAACCTCAGGCACTTTGATCCGTTCTCTGTCGAACCCATCAGCGACATGCTGCAGGGCATGCTGCGCTCATTCCGCGGGACTGCCGATAACGGCCTCGCATTCAAGGTCGATGTGTCGGAAACGGACAGCGCCTACACCCTGGCAGCGGAACTGCCTGGTGTGAAGAAGGAGGACATCGACGTATCCGTTGACCGCGGCACGGTGATGATCAGCGCAAAGGTGGAGAAGTCCTCCGAGCAAAAAGACGGCGAGCGCGTGATCCGGCGCGAGCGCTACAGCGGCTCGATGCAGCGTGCCTTTACGCTGGACGCCAGCATCGACGAGGGCAAGGTCGAGGCCAGCTACGACAACGGTGTGCTGCGCGTGGTCCTGCCCAAGAAGGAAACGTCGCCGCAACAGCGGATTACCGTGAAGTGAAGCCGTGACTGGCCAAGGTGCGAACCTTTCAGGAACGGCATGAGC
>NZ_CAJPVI010000042.1 GCF_905397435.1 Cupriavidus numazuensis | reverse complement strand
TCCAGCACCACCCGGAACTTGTCCGCACTGGACCACTTGTCACTCTGCTTGCCGTTGCCTGGCACAACCTTTCCTTGCTCTCGCGCCTCGTGGCGCCAGGTGCGCAGGCTCACTGTCGTGACACCCGTCTCCTTGGCCAACGCCACAACTGATCGGTTCAAGGGCGGCATCATCTGCTCAACCATCCACTCCTTGAACTCCGCCGGATAGCGTTTCATCTCCAAACCGCTTCCGCCCCCCATTGTCCTTCATCGAAAGGCGGCGAGGCGACAACTATCCTGACATGGAGGGCGAGCGACAAAAAGTAACCAAAAAGCGCGTCGTTGCCGCTGGCCATCAATTCCACGGTGGCAGTGGTTCAAACGGCTTTGGACGCCTGCTACGGTGGTCAGTGGTTCGACCCTGCTACGCCATGTGAGTCAGAACCTGTGCCTGGCGCGGCACGGCTTTTGGACAATCCCCAAGACGGACTCGGGTACAGCGTTCCAATCAGGTCAGTGGTGGGACGCCTTCGGCTGCGCTGCGCGCGCGTCGTCTGGGGGCAAGCTCATCAATGCTGCTGGCGCACGAGTCCCGCTTTCAGTTCCAGTTCCTGATGTCCTGTCTCTACGCGCATGCAATGCGCCCAGGGCATCGTCACCGAGGCGGGGTTCGGGTCAGACCTTCGCGGCCTTACTCCGAGCCGCGCGTAGCGCAGCCGAAGGCGTCCCCGTGAGGGCGTTGTTAGAAGGGACCACTTCGTAATCCGGGTTCGCTCGTACGCGCTGTCCCATCCTAATCATCTACGCGGCAGGCAGTCCAGCGGTCCTCTGATGCCTCAATGGCATTGAGCTCTGGATTGACCACGTAAACGCGCTTTTGCCTACTTTTACCGCTCGGGTAAAAGTAGGTCGCCGGCTACGCCGGCGAAACAGAGGCGCCTGCCAAGAGCGACAGACCCAACTCGAACAAAGAGCCCCGCCGGCTACGCCGGCGAACCAGCGGCGCATGCCAAGAGCGACAGACCCAGCTCGAACAAAGAGCCCCGCCGGCTACGCCGGCGAACCAGCGGCGCATGCCAAGAACGACAGACCCAGCTCGAACAAAAAGCCCAAAGTGCCCCCAGCGCTATACTGACAACCTCTCCCAGCAGGATGACCCGATTGGCCGACCAAGACCTCTCCCGGCTGAAAATCGACCGCGGCCCACACGCTGCCCCGCCGCGCCGCCGCCGGTGGCTGCCCTATGTGGCCATCGCCGTGGCGCTCGCCGTGGCCGCGGCTATCGCCTTCAAGGTGGCCGGCCCCACTGCGGTGGAGACCGTCACGGTCTCGTCCGCCTATCCTTCCCAGAACTACACCCTGCTCAACGCTACCGGCTATGTCGTGCCGCAGCGCAAGGCGGCGGTCGCTTCCAAGGCGCAGGGCCGGCTGGAATGGCTCGGCGTGCTGGAAGGCTCGCGCGTGAAGAAGGATGAGATCATCGCGCGCATCGAAAGCCGCGACGTGGGCGCTACGCTGGCGCAGGCAACGGCGCAGGTGAAGGTGGCACAGGCCAACCTTGAGTTGCAGCTCGCCGAGCTGCGCGACGCGGAAGTGAACCTGCGCCGCTCCGAACAGCTGCTAGGCCCGAAGGCGATCTCGGTCCAGCAGTATGACGCCGACCTGGCGCGCTTCAAGAAGGCGCAGGCGTCGGTGTCGAATTCGAGAGCGGCCATCGCCTCGGCACAGGCGAATGCGCAGGCTGCACAGGTATCGGTCGACCAGACCGTCATCCGCGCGCCGTTCGACGGCGTGGTGCTGATCAAGCATGCCAATGTCGGCGACAACATCACGCCGTTTTCATCGGCGTCCGATACCAAGGGCGCGGTCGTGACGATCGCGGATATGGATACGCTCGAAGTCGAGGCGGACGTCGCTGAATCCAATATCGCAAAGATCCGCGCGGACCAGCCGTGCCTGCTGCAACTCGACGCGCTGCCCGATATGCGCTTCGCGGGCCAGGTGTCGCGCATCGTGCCGACCGTGGACCGCTCCAAGGCGACCGTGCTGGTCAAGGTGCGGTTTGTCGACCGCGATGCGCGCGTGCTACCCGACATGAGCGCCAAAATTGCGTTCCTCTCCAAGCCATTGGCCGAACAGGACCGGAAGCCGGTCGTGGCTGTGCAGCCGGCCGCCATTGTCACGCGTGACGACCGCAAGGTGGTGTTCGTGGTCCACGACGGCAAGGCACAGGAAAAGGCGGTGACGACCGGCGAACGCATCGGCGAACTGGTGGCCGTCGGCGGCGTGGCCGCGGGCGATGTGCTGGTGCTTGCACCCGGCGACAAGCTGCGCGACGGCGCCCGCGTCACGGCGGCGAAGAAGTAACGTGGCCGCGACCCCGCTCGTCAGCATCCGGCACCTCGCCAAGTCATACCGGCGCGGCATGCAGATCGTGCCCGTGCTGACCGATATCACGCTCGACATTGCCGAGGGCGACTTCATCGCGCTGATGGGACCGTCCGGCTCCGGCAAGAGCACGCTGCTGAACCTGATCGCCGGCATCGACCGGCCGGACAGCGGCGAACTGCTGGTAGGCGGGCAGGACATCACGCGGCTCGCGGAGTCGGAACTGGCCGCGTGGCGCGCGGCCAATGTCGGCTTCATCTTCCAGTTCTACAACCTGATGCCGGTGCTCACGGCGTTCGAGAACGTGGAGCTGCCGCTGATGCTGACGCGCCTGTCGCGCGCCGAGCGCCGTGCGCGCGTGGAGCTGGTGCTCGGCATGGTGAACCTCGCCGATCGCATGGACCACTATCCGTCCGAGTTGTCCGGCGGGCAGCAGCAGCGCGTGGCGATTGCGCGCGCGCTGATCACCGACCCGGTGCTGATCGTCGCCGACGAGCCCACGGGCGACCTCGACCGCAACGCCGCCGCCGATATCCTGGCCATGCTGCAGCGGCTCAACCGCGAGGGCGGCAAGACCATCATCATGGTCACGCACGACGCGCATGCCGCCAACGCGGCAGGGTCGCTCGTGCACCTGGAGAAGGGGGAACTGATTCATGGCAACGGCGCCTGAACCGCACTGAGTGCACGCCATGTTCGTGCTGAAGCTGATCGCCCGCAACGCGCTGCGCCACAAGCTGCGCACGGTGCTGACCGTGACGGGGCTGGTCGTGGCGGTGCTGGCCTACGGATTGCTGCAGACTGTGGTCGACGCTTGGTACGCGGGCGCGGCCGCGGCTTCCAGCGGGCGGCTCGTGACGCGCAATGCCATCTCGCTGGTGTTCCCGCTGCCGCTCAGCTATGAGAACCGCATCCGCGGCGTGGACGGCGTGACGGTGGTGTCGCGTTCCAACTGGTTCGGTGGCGTCTATCGTGACCCGAAGAATTTCTTTGCCCAGTTCGCGGTTTCGGACAATTATCTCGACCTGTACCCGGAATTCGTCGTCACGGCGCAGCAGCGTGCCGACTATCAGCGCGACCGCAAGGGCGCGCTGATTGGGCGGCAGCTCGCGGACCAGTATGGTTTCAAGGTCGGCGACGTGCTGCCGATCAAGGGCACGATCTACCCGGGCACGTGGGAGTTCATCGTGCGCGGAATCATGGAAGGCCGCGATGAAAGCACCATCACGCGCCACATGGTGTTCCATTGGGAATACCTGAACGAGACGGTGCGCAAGCGCTCTCCGAAGCAGGCCGACCAGGTCGGCGTCTACATCCTCGGTATCGACAACCCGGACAACGCCGCCGCGATTTCGCGCAACGTGGACGCCGTATTCCACAACTCTCTGGCCGAGACGCTGACAGAGACCGAGCAGGCGTTCCAGCTGGGCTTCGTGGCGATGTCGAACCAGATCATCGCGGCGATCCGCGTGGTGTCGTACGTGGTAATCCTGATCATCATGGCGGTGATGGCCAATGCGATGGCCATGAGTGCGCGCGAACGCACGGTGGAATACGCAACGCTCAAGGCGCTCGGCTTCGGGCCTGGCTTCCTGGCGCTGCTGATGTTCGGCGAATCGATATTCATCTGCCTCGTGGGTGGCGGCATCGGCATGCTCGCCACGCCGCCGATGGCTGCGATGTTCAAGCAGGCGGTGGGTGGCGTGTTCCCCGTGTTCACGGTGTCGCACGAAACAATGGGGATGCAGGCGGCCTGCGCGCTGGTGGTGGCGCTGTTCGCCGCGGTGGTGCCGGCCGTGCAGGCGGCACGCGTGCGCATCGTCGAGGGCCTGCGGGCGATCGGCTAGGGATTCACATGGCGATCCCGCTCAGTTACATCGCGCGCAACCTGTGGGCCCGGCGGCTGACCACGGCGCTGACGGCAGGTGGCCTCGGGCTCGTGGTGTTCGTGTTTGCCACCATGCTGATGCTCGATGCGGGCCTCAAGCGCACGCTGGTCACCACCGGTGAGCGGGACAACGTCGTCATGATCCGCAAGGGCGCGGAGACCGAAGTGCAGAGCGCGATCAGCCGCGACCAGGCCAGCATCATGGAGATGCATCCATCGGTCGCGATGGACGGCAACGGCCGCCCGATGGCGTCGAAGGAAGCCGTGGTGCTGATTTCGCTGAACAAGCGCGGCTCGGACACGCCGTCCAACGTGGTGATCCGCGGGGTGTCGCCGAAGGGTTTGGCATTGCGGCCGCAGATCCGGCTGGTGTCGGGACGCACGTTCCGGCCCGGATCATCGGAGATTATCGTCGGCAGTAGCGTGGCCGGCGGCTTTACGGGCGCGCAGCTCGGCGGGCGATTGCGCTTTGCCCAACGCGACTGGACCATCGTCGGCGTATTCGACGCAGGCGGCAGCGGCTTTGATTCAGAGATATGGGGCGATGCCGACCAGCTCATGCAATCGTTCCGCCGCAGCAGCTATTCGTCGATGGTGGTGCGGCTGACGCGGCCCGACGCGTTCGCGCGGCTGCGCGCCGACATCGACGTGGATCCGCGCCTGGCCAACGAGGCCAAGCTCGAGCAGACCTTCTACAGCGACCAGTCCAAGGCGCTGTCGACGTTCATCAACATCCTGGGCCTGACGCTGACCACGATTTTCTCGATCGCTGCGATGATCGGCGCCATGATCACGATGTACGCGTCGGTGGCGAACCGCGTCGCGGAAATTGGCACGTTGCGTGCGCTGGGCTTCCGACGCACCAACGTGCTGGCCGCGTTCCTGGTCGAGGCGCTGCTACTGGGGCTCGTCGGTGGCGTGGCTGGGCTTTGCTGTGCCGCGCTGATGCAGTTCGCTTCATTTTCGACCACCAACTTCCAGACCTTCGCCGATCTGTCGTTCCGCTTCATCCTGACGCCGGGCGTCGTGGTCAGGACCTTGTTGTTCTCGATGGCGATGGGGCTGATCGGCGGTTTCCTGCCGGCGTTGCGCGCGGCCCGCATGAACATCGTCGATGCGCTGCGGGCACGCTGACGCCGGTGCGCGTCAGCTCGCGGCGAGTTCCTGCCGTGTATGTGCGCGGCGTGCCAGCCCCAGCGACAGCATAGTGCCGCCCGCCAGCAGAGCGGGGATGCCGATCAGCGCGAACAGCGTAGGCATGCTCAGGCCCATCGACAGCATGGTCGCGCCGCCCACCGAGCCCACCACCGAGCCCATCCGGCCGACGCCGTTGGCCCAGCTCACGCCGGTCGCCCGGCAATCGGTCGGGTAGAAGCCGGCCGACAATGCGTTGGCGCCGACCTGCGAACCCGAGATGCAGAAGCCCGCAAGGAATACCGCGGCACCTGCCAGCATCGGCGTATCGGCCAGGCTGCCGATCGCGGCGACGAACACACCGGCCAGCGCGTAGCTGATCGCCAGCACGTAGTGCGGATTGAAGCGGTCCATCAGCCAGCCCAACACAATCGCGCCGAGCGTGCCGCCAACCTGGAACATGGTGGTGACCAGCGCCGCGGTACGCAGCGACAAACCGGTGCCTCGCAGCAGCGTCGGCAGCCAGCTCGACAGCAGGTAGATCACCAGCAGGCTCATGAAGAACGTCAGCCAGAACAGCAGCGTGCCGCGTACAAGCTCCGGCTTGAACAGGTGACGTACTGGCGAGCTGGTGCTGCGGGATTCCGACACCGTGAATGTGGCGCCATCAAGGTCGGCCTGCGGGGCAATGCGCCGCAGCGTCGCGGCGATGCGTTCCGGCGCGCGTCCGGCCATCACCAGGTAGCGCACCGATTCCGGCAGCAGCACGGCCAGCAGTACCGTGAGCGCCAGCGGCAGCACGCCGCCGACCACGAGCACCGAGCGCCAGCCATAGGCTTCGATCAAGCCTGCCGAAGCGAGACCGCCGAGCGCCGAGCCGAGCGTGAAGCCGCAGAACATGGTCGTGACCAGGAACGAGCGGCGCTTCTCCGGGCAGAACTCGGACGTCAGCGTGATGGTGTTGGGCATGGCACCGCCGAGTCCAAGGCCGGTCAGGAAGCGCAGCGCAATCAGTTCCCACAGCTCGCCGGACCATGCCGATGCGAGGCTTGCCGCGCCGAAGAACAGCACCGAAAACACGAGCACGCTCTTGCGGCCGAAGCGGTCGGCGAGCGGGCCGAACAGGAACGCGCCAGCCATCAGGCCGGCAAGGCCCGCGCCGAACAGCGGCGCCAGATGCGCGGGCGTGAGCTGCCATTCGGCACGGATGGCCGGCGCGATGAAGCCGATGGCGGCGGTATCGAAGCCGTCGATCGCAACGATCAGGAAGCACAGCGCCACGATCATGACCTGGAAGGCCGAGAGCGGCTGGCGGTCGATGAACGCGGAAATATTGATGGTCTGGCTGGCAGGCATGGGTTGTCTCCTCCTCGTTGCCTGTTTCGGGGCGAACGATGGCCACTGGCGGCGCTTGCTGCCAGTGCCATCAAGTGTCACTACTTCGAAAGACTTACAAGATGAACCGAGGTATCTCCCCTCTCCCGCTTGCGGGAGAGGGGCGGGGGAGAGGGCAGGCGTTCGCAATGGCGAAGACGGTTACTTCGTGGCGGCTCCTGCCCTCTCCCCCAACCCCTCTCCCATAAATGGGAGAGGGGAGCAGCCAAGCAGCTATCGAACCTCAGAGCCAGGGCGTCGTGCTCAGGCAGCGCTCGGCGCGCCAGCCGTGCAGCCATTGCAGGGCGTCGTAGAACTGGGTCTGCGTGCGGCCCGTCCACAGCGAGTTGCGCACCATGCGGTCCACGCCCTTGGCGTGGTACACGCGGCCCATGTCGCGCGCCGCGTAGAGCACGCGTGCGGTGCGGGGGATGCGGGCTTGTTCGTACAGCTTGAATGCGGCCTCGAAGTCATTGCCCGCGGCTTCCACCGCGGCGCCCAATGTGACGGCGTCCTCGAGTGCCTGGCAAGCGCCCTGCGCGACGTACTGGGTCATCGGATGCGCGGCATCGCCGAGGATGGTCGCGCGGCCGAAGCTCCAGCGCTCGACCGGGTCGCGGTCGGCGGTGGCCCAGCGCTTCCACGACGTCGGGCGGTCCAGCATCTGGTGCGGCAGGGCGTGGATGCCGTCGAAGTAAGACAGCACCTCTTCCTTGCTGCCTTCGCGCACGCCCCAGGTTTCCTGCTCGCGGCTGTGGAAGGTCACGACCAGGTTGTATTGCTGGCCGCCGCGCAGCGGGTAGTGCACGAGGTGGCAGTTCGGACCGGCCCACACCACCGGTGCGTTGACCTGCAAGTCCTTCGGCATGTTTTCGACTTCGACGACCGCGCGATACACCACGTGGCCGGTCACGCGCGGCGCATCGCCGATCAGCGCGTCGCGGATCGCGGACTTGACGCCGTCGCAGCCGACCACGGCATCGGCCTGGTGGCGCTCGCCGCGCTGGTCAATGACGGTGACGCCGCGCTCGTCCTGTTCGAGCTTCTCGACGCGCGTGGCGGTACGGAAGCTGATCAGCGGATGATCCTTCACCGCTTCGAGAATCGACAGGTGGATGTCCGCGCGGTGAATCACCGCATACGGGTTGCCGAAGCGTTCGCGGTAGGGCGTGCCGACATCGACGCGCGCAATCTCATGCGTGTCGATTGCATCGCGCAGGCTCAGGTAGTCCGTAAAGACGGCACGGCCGCGCGCGGCTTCGCCCACGCCGAGCGCATCCATGGCTGCGAACGCATTGGCTGCGAGCTGGATGCCGGCGCCGATCTCGCCGATCTGCTCGGCCTGTTCCAGCAGTTCGATGCGGATGCCCTTGCGCGCGAGCGCCAGCGCCGCTGCCAGCCCGCCGATGCCGCCGCCGATGATCAGAACCTTGCGGCCCGTGTCTTGTGATGTGTTCATGCTTGTCTCCTGGCCGGGTCAGCGAATCAGGCCGTGTAATCGGGTTGCTGCGTGGGCGCAGCCTTGGCAAAGGCGGGGTGCGCCGTGGCATGCGCATAGACCGCCATGGCGCGCGGGTAGGGCGAAAGGTCGCAGCCCACGCGCTGCGCGTTGGCGATCTGCGGCACCAGCGTGACGTCGGCCAATGTCGGCTTGTCACCGAAACACCACGGGCCCTTGCCGTGCAGCGCGAGCAGGCGTTCCACACCGGCCATGCCTTCGTCGACCCAGTGGCGGTACCAGGCATCCTTCTGTTCCGGCGTCACCTTGAGCACATCCTGCAGGTAGCGCAGCACGCGCAGGTTGTTGACCGGATGGATGTCGCAGGCGATCAGGCTGGTCAGTTCCAGCACGCGCGCACGCGGCTCCGCGTCCTGCGGCAGCAGGCGCGGTTCCGGGTAGTGCGCGTCGAGGTAATCCATGATCGCGAGCGACTGTCCGAGCGTGAAATCGCCATCCACCAGCGCGGGCACGCAGGCGGACGGGTTGATGCCCTGTACGTACTCCGCCTCGCGGTGCTGGCCGGTGCGGATGTTGACCGGCAGATACTCGAACGGCAGGCCCTTGAGCGCCAGCGCAATGCGCACGCGGTAGGACGTGGAGCTGTTGAAGAAACTATAGAGCTGCATGATGGCTTCGCTGCTTACCGGCGTGGATATCAGACCACGCGGACCTTGAGTTCGCCGAGGCCGTCGACGCCGGTCACCATGGTGTCGCCGGCCTTGACCGCACCCACGCCTTCCGGGGTACCGGTGAAGATCACATCGCCCGGTTCCAGGCGGAAGAACTGCGACAGGTAAGCGACCGTTTCGGCCACCGACCAGATCAGGTGCGTGACGTTGCTGCGCTGCTTGTCTTCACCGTTGACGGTCAGCCAGAGGGCAGCTTCCTGCGGGTGGCCGATATCGGCGGCGCGATGGATCGGCGCGACCGGCGCCGAGGCGTCGAAGGCCTTGCCGATTTCCCACGGACGGCCCATTTCGCGCATCTTCATCTGCAGGTCGCGGCGCGTCATGTCGAGGCCCACGGCGTAGCCCCACACGTGCTCCAGCGCCTGCTCGACCGGAATGTCGGAACCGGCCTTGCCGATCACCGCGACCAGCTCGGCTTCGTAGTGGTAGTTCTGCGTCTGCACGGGGTAGGGCAGTTCCAGCGTCTGGCCGTCGGCCACGGGCACGATGGCATCGGCGGGCTTGCAGAAGAAGAACGGGGGCTCGCGATCGGGGTCGAAGCCCATTTCGCGTGCATGGGCGGCATAGTTGCGGCCGACGCAGTAGACGCGGCGCACGGCGAACTGGTCATCGGTGCCGGCAACGGGAATGGCGACGGTGGCGGGGGGCGTGAAGACGTAGGACATGGTCGGCTCAGTCAGTCAGAAGGGTGTGCGGGACCGGGGTGCCGCGCCATGCGCGCACCCGGGCATATGAATTCGGATGAAACGGGTTGAAAAGGGGCTCAGGCTCGCGATTCGCGCAGCAGGTTCAGTGCCGACAGCACGGGGCGGTCGGAGTAGCTGAACAGCACGGCGTCTTCCATCGCGCCGAGCTGCACCGGTGCCCACGACGGCGCGACGAACACATCGCGCGGCTCGAACTGGAACTGCGCATCGCCGATGCGCACGGTGCCGCGGCCTTCCACCACGCTGTAGACGGTGGCGTCGGTGCTCCGATAGGTCTTGCCCTGGAAACCGGCCGGCAGGTACTGCATGAAGGTGGCGATGGTCGGCATCGGCCAGCCGCCCGTGGCCGGGTTCACGTAGCGCAGCTTCACGCCGTCCCACGCGTCGAGTTCGCCATTGCGGTAAAGCTTGTCGAGCGCTTCACGCGAACGGTCGTACGGATAGCTGAAGATCGGCGAGGTCGGGTCGGTGACCTTGTGGCGCACCGGCACCATGTTCTGACCGAAGCGCGCAAAGCTGTCGCCCTCGGGACGCGTCACGGGCTGCTGGGACTCGGGGTAGTTCTCGGCAAAGCCTGCATCGAACTGCTGCACCAGCGGGATATCGAGGCCGTCCAGCCACACCACCGGCTCGCCGCCATCTTCCAGGCTCGGGTTGCCATGGTCATGCCAGGTCCACGACGGCGTGATGATGAAGTCGCCCGGATGCATGGTGGTGCGCTCGCCGTTGACGGCGGTCCAGGCACCCTTGCCTTCCACGATAAAGCGCAGCGCCGACTGCGTATGGCGATGGCTCGGCGCGATCTCGCCCGGCAGGATCAGCTGCAGGCCGGCGTAGAGCGTCGACGTGATGCTCGACTTGCCGGGCAGCCCGGGGTTCTCCAGGATCAGCACGCGGCGCACGGCCTCTTCGGCGCTGATGACCTCGCCGGCCTGCATGACCAGCGGGCGGATCGCGTCGTACTTCCAGATGGCCGGGATGATCTGCGGGCGCGGCTGCGGCGGCACCAGGCTGTGGAGCGATTCCCACAGCGGGGTCATATGGCTGTGGCCGATGCGCTCGTAGTACGCGACGCGGGCGGGATCAGGCGAATGATCGGACATGCTGTCTCCGTGGCTTTTTGTGTTCCCCGGCGGTGTTGCCGGGCTGTTGCTTGGAGTTATACGTCCCGCGATATAAGATTTGAAATGAATAAATCCTCTTATCTATACGATTCATCGTATAGGTGAACTTAGCGATCAGACATGGACTGGACCCAGCGCCTGCGCCTGCGCAACCTGCAGATGCTCCTCAGCCTCGCCGAGACCGGCAACATGAGCCAGTCGGCCGCGCTGCTCAATACCACGCAGCCCGGGCTATCCAAATGGCTCAAGGACCTGGAAGACGACATCGGGCTGCCGCTGTTCGAGCGCCAGGCGCGCGGGCTGCAACCGACACCGTACGGCGAGTCGCTGATCGAGCATGCGCGCCGCATTACCGCACAGCTAGACACGGCGCGCGACGACCTGGCGGCCATGCGGGAGGGCGGCAGCGGGCTGGTGGTGGTCGGCACGTCTGGCGCGTCGGCCGCTGATACGGTGCCGCTGGCCGTGCTGCGGCTGCTGCAGCGCATGCCGCGCGCGCAGGTTCGGCTGGTCGAAACGACCATGGACCGGCTCATGAACCAGCTTGCGCACAATGAGCTGGACATCGTGGTGGGGCGATCCGCGCCCGAGTTGCAGGACGCGCAGACCATTGGCGAATCGCTGTACCTCGAACCGATCCACTTCGTGGCACGTCCGCGCCACCCGCTGGCCACGCAGGACACGGTGACGTGGGAGGCGCTGCAAAGCTACCGCTGGGTCGTCTGGCCGCGCGGCACGCCGATCCGCAATGCGCTCGAAGCGGCGCTTGCCAGCGCCGGGCGGCCGTTGCCGGCCGATTGCGTGGAATCGAACTCCACGGTGCTCAACCTCACGCTGCTCAACAATAGCGACATGATCGGCCTGGCCTCGCACCGGACCGCACGCCGGCTCGAAGAGCTAGGCGCCCTTCGTATCGTGCCCCTGCGCCTCGCCGGGTTTGGCTCGGTATCGATGTACTGGCGCGAAGACTCGATCAATCGTTCCGCCGTCGCGACAATGCTCGACTGCCTGCGGCGCGCCGCCGACCGCGAAGTGCCGGACGCGGTTGTCCCTGCGCCTTGAGCGGTTGGGCTTTGGCGCCTACATTGGATGCTCCACGCGCCGGCGCTCCGGCGCGCCGCACATCCACCATGGAGGGGCGACATGGAATTCCTGAATTCCGGCAAGGTCCTGCCCGCAGGACTGCCGTTCTCCGAAGCCGTCCGCATTGGCAACGTTGTCTACCTGTCAGGGCAGATGGGTATCGTGCCTGGCAGCACGCGGCTTGTTCCTGGCGGTATCCGTGAAGAAGCCAAACAGGCGCTGATGAATATCCGTTCGACGTTGGAAGCCCATGGGCTGACGATGCGGGATGTTGCCAAATGCACGATCATGCTCGCGGATATTAGCGAATGGCAGGTTTTTAATGAGGTTTATAAGGGGTTTTTTGAGCCGCCTTATCCGGTCAGGAGTGCGTTGGGGGCTAATGGGTTGGCGTTGGGGGCGAGGGTGGAGATTGAATGTTTGGCGGTCGTCGGTGAGGGGTAGGCTGGGGTTCTTGGCGGGCGCCGCTGTTTCGCTGGCGTAGCCGGCGGGGCTACTCGTTGGGGGTAGGTTATCGCTCTTCGCTGGCGCGGCTGTTTCGCCGGCGTAGCCGGCGAGTCACTTTTGTCCGAGCGACAAAAGTAACCAAAAACGCGTTTTGGTTGCCCCAAAGGGGCGAATTTTTATCGTAGTGTGCCAGGGGTGTTGTACGGGTATGGGCTTCAGAGGGGATTTCCGCTGCCTGCCGCGTGGGGCACGACCGTGGTCAGAATTACAGCGCTGATTGAACGAGCCCTGCAAGCGTCTGTGGACCCTGCTGCGAGCGATATCGCGTGATCGCCTTCGGCTGCGCTATGCGCAGAGCTCAAGTCTGAGCACGCAGGCCCAAGGCGAACCACGCCTCGGTGACGATGCCTGCCAATGCATGCGCGTAGAGACAGGACATCAGGAACGGGAACGGGGACTCGGGCGCCAGCGACGCTGATGAGCTTGCCCCCAGACGACGACGTGCGCGCAGCGCAGCCGAAGGCGTCCCACCACTGACCGTGTTGGAACGCTGTACCCGAGTCCGTCTTGGGGATCGTCCAAAAGCCGTGCCGCGTCAGGCACAGGTTCTGACTCACATGGCGTAGCAGGGTGGAACGGCCGACCACCAAAACTGAATCCAAAGCCGTTTGAACGACTGCCGCCGTGGAATTGATGGCCAGCGGCAACGACGCGCTTTTTGGTTACTTTTTGTCGCTCGGACAAAAAGTGACTCGCCGGCTGCGCCGGCGAAACAGCGGCGCGGACCAAGAACGACACATCAACCCCAAACCACAAAACCCCCGCCGGCTACGCCGGCAAAACAGCGGCGCCCGCCAAGAACGACACCCCAATCCCAACCAGAAACCCCCAACTTCCCCCCTCTCCCCCCCACTTGCCCCCACCCCCCAATCCCATATAGCCTTCACCAACAAAACCCCCTCCCCGGCCCGACCAAAAAGGACCATGACCCGCAAAGCAGTCCCCCGTTTTCCCCAAGGCCAATCCCACCCTGTCACCGCCTGACGATGCCAAGTCTGGACCTGCGTTCGCTGTCGATCATGACGGGCATGATCGATATGGCCCTTTGCGTCATCCTGCTGGCGTTCCGCCACGCCTATCCCCGATCGATCAAGGGATTGCTGCCCTGGGCGATGGCCCCTGTGATGAGCGCGCTCGCTGCGTTGGTGTTCGCGATGGACGGGCGCTGGCCCGCGCTGAGCGTGGTGCTGGGCGGCAATGGATTGATGCTCGCCGGAGCAGGTCTGTACTACGTCGGCAGCCAGCGCTTCTTCGGCGTGCCCGTTACATGGCCACGCTGGCTCGCGGTGGGCCTGGCCTGCCTGGCAAGCCTTGGCTGGTACCAGGCAATCTTGCCTGATTACCGCATCCGCGTTGTGCTGCTGGCATGCACCCTGGCAGCGGTGTGCCTCGCGCATGCAAGGCTGATGTGGCGTCACGGCAAGGGGTTCGGGCCGCGCTTCACGGTGGCTATCCTGCTGCTTCAGGTCCTGATCCTGCTGCTGCGTGCGGTGACGACAGTCTTCCTTGATGCGCCCGATTCGGCGCGCTTTGTTGGCGATGTCATCCAGACGACCTATATCGGGGCGTTCAGTTTCTCGACGTTGTTCATCTGCATCGGCCTGCTGCTGACCGTCAGCGAGCACATGCGCGAGCAGTTCGAGCAGTTGTCGCAGCGCGACGACCTCACGGGTGTCCTCAACCGCCGCGCGGTGCTGCTCGCCGGCGACCGCGAACTCCAGCAGTGGCGCAATGGCGGTCGTGCGTTCTCGCTGCTGATCATGGATATTGACCACTTCAAGCGTATCAATGACCAGTACGGGCACCTCGTGGGGGACCGCGTACTGGTCCACTTCGTCGAGACCGTGCGCCAGGCGTTGCGCCACACTGACCAGCTCGGTCGCTTTGGTGGCGAGGAGTTCGTGGTGCTGATGCCGCAGACCGATCGTCCGGCCGCGCTCGCCACGGCGGAACGCGTGCGGCAGGCCGTCGCGAACCAGGCCAGTGAAGACTGGCCCACGTGTACGGCAAGCGTCGGCCTGGCCAGCGTCGAGGCCGGCGAAACCACCCTCGATGGCGTACTGTCGCGCGCTGACGCGGCGCTGTATCGCGCCAAGGCGGACGGGCGAGACCGCGTGGCGGTTGGCTGAAGCTGCACGCCGTCGCGCTGCTTCATGGGTTAACCCGCCCTTCTTCTGAGGGGTCAAACTCCGCGGAACCTCGCCGTTAGCCGGCGGAACAACAGGATTTGAACGAATGTGGTCATCGCGTGTGCCGTTTCGGCGGCGCCGCGCATGAACCCCTTGCCGGCGCGGCATGGCATTGGCTGCGCAGGGCTTCGGAACGGGCGCTAGGCGTTAGACGGTGGGCATGCCTGCCGGGTCTGTCAGGAGGATTGACAATCAACCGCAGCGCTTGCGTCCGACGGACGCGAAGGGGGACATTCATGAATTTCAGGGATTTCTCGATCAAGGCCAGGCTCCTGGCCGGCTTTGGCACGCTGGCCAGCATCGTGCTGGCCGTATCCGCCTATTCGCTGCTCGCGCTGGGCGCATCCACGGACGGCTTCACCCAGTATCTGAACGGTCTCAATGCACGCTCCGAACTGTCCGCGGAGGTGCGCGCGGCGGTCGACCGCCGCGCCATCGCCGCGCGCAATATGGTGCTCGCAACCGAGGCGGCCGAGATCGACAAGGAAAAAGCGGAAGCGCTGCGCGCGCATGAAGATGTGCAGAGCCGCCTTGGCAAGCTCAGCCAGATGGTCCAGGACAAGTCCGCCAGCGACGAAGCGCGCCAGCGCGTCGCGGACGTGGTTCGCGTCGAAGCACAGTATGGACCCGTGGCAACGGCCATCGTCACGCTGGCCGCGGACAAGCACACCGACGAGGCGATTGCCCGCATCAACACGCAATGCCGGCCATTGCTCGAGTCGCTGTTGCATGCCGTCGATGCCTATGACGACCTGACCCATCGCCGGCAGCGTGACATGGAGGCCCAGCTCGCCGCGGACTATGTCAGCCGGCGCAACCTGCTGGTCGTGATCGCGCTGGCCGCGGTGGCGCTCGCATGGATCGGCGGCGTGCTGGTCACCCGCGCGATCACGCGGCCCATCGGGCAGGCGGTGGACGTGGCGCGCACGGTGGCCAGCGGCGATCTCGGCGCGCGTATCGAAGTGACGAGCAACGACGAGACCGGGCGCCTGCTCGCGGCGTTGCGCGACATGAACGAACGGCTCACCGAAACCGTGACGCGCGTGCGTGCGGGCAGCGCCAGCATCGCCGGCGCGACGCGCGAAATCGCACAGGGCAATGCGGACCTGAGCAGCCGCACCGAAGAGCAGGCCGCGTCGCTGGAACAAACCGCCGCCAGCATGGAAGAGCTGACCGAGACTGTCAGGCAGAACACCGACAATGCGCGTCATGCCACGGAACTGGCCCGCAACGCGGCCAATGTTGCGCAGGAGGGCAGCGGCACCGTGGGCCGCGTGGTGGAGACCATGCAGGGCATCAGCGCGAGTTCCGCCAAGATCGCCGAGATCACCGGCATCATCGAAGGCATTGCGTTCCAGACCAATATCCTTGCACTCAATGCCGCCGTCGAAGCGGCACGCGCGGGGGAACAGGGCCGCGGGTTTGCCGTGGTGGCGAGCGAGGTACGCGCGCTGGCGCAGCGCTCTTCCGGCGCGGCCAAGGAGATCAAGGCGCTGATCGATACCTCGGGCCAGCAGGTTGCCACGGGCGCGGAACTGGCCGGCGCGGCGGGACACGCCATGGCATCCGTCACACAGGCCGTGGCCCAGGTCATGGCCATCGTCGAAGAGATTGCCACCGCATCGTCGGAACAGGGACGCGGCATCGAGCAGGTGAACCAGGCGATCGTCCAGATCGACCAGGTCACCCAGCACAATGCATCGCTCGTCAGCGAGTCGGCGTCGGCTTCGCGCTCTCTCGAGGAACAGGGGCGCGAACTGAACGAACTGGTGTCGGTCTTCCGGCTGCCTGGCGAATCGCACGCAAGGCATGAGCCGGGCAAGCGGGCGGTTCAGGCTTCGGGGCGTATCGCCATGGCGTAATGGCATCGCGCGGCAGGTGGATGCCAGCCTGCCGCGCGAAGTCTTCCGCCACTGCGGAGCGTGCTTCCGTCAGAACGTATGCTTGATGCCCACCATCGCGCCGCTGTATTCGGTGAGCGGCAAAGCGGGCGATGTCAAGGCGTGGGCCGGAACAGGGAAGGGCCGGTGAGCCTGTCCCGCCGACGCAGGTAGCAGGTAGCCCGGCGGCGTTCGAGACGCTCCTTGCTTCACTTCGGGATTGGATGGTCAGCAGCAGCGTCTAAACTGCAGTCCGTTCAACCCGGAGTGATTCCATGACGCAACAGGCCCGCTACGAGCTGCTGAAGACTGACAAGGGCCACCCGGTCAAGATGTGGACCCGGGGCGTGCCCGTGGAGGAAGAGGCGCGCCGCCAGCTCGCCAATACCGCGCAGATGCCGTTCATCTTCCGCCATCTCGCGGTGATGCCCGATGTGCACCTCGGCAAGGGCTCGACGATCGGCTCGGTGATTCCTACGGTGGGTGCTGTGATTCCGGCGGCAGTCGGCGTCGATATCGGCTGCGGCATGATGGCCGTGCGCACATCGTTGCGCACATCGTTGCGCGCATCGGACCTGCCGGACAGCCTTGGCCCGTTGCGTAGCGCGATCGAACACGCGGTGCCGCATGGCCGCACCGCACAGCGCGGGCGGCACGACGAAGGCGCGTGGGGAAAGGTGCCGGAGCCGGTCGACAGCGTCTGGGCCGAGATGGCCGCAGACTTCCGCCGCATCACCGACAAGTATCCCCAGCTCGCCCGCACCAACAACCGCAGCCATCTCGGCACGCTCGGCACCGGCAATCACTTCATCGAAGTCTGCCTCGACGAGACCGATGCCGTCTGGTTCATGCTGCATTCCGGCTCGCGCGGCGTGGGCAACGCGATTGGCACGACCTTCATCGCGCTGGCGCAGCAGGACATGCGCCGGCACCTGGCCAACCTGCCGGACCGCGACCTCGCGTACCTGACCGAAGGGTCGGAGCACTATAACGACTACGTGTTCGCCGTGTCCTGGGCGCAGCAGTTCGCGCGGCGCAACCGCGAGCTGATGATGGCGAACGTGCTGGCCGCCGCGCGGCGCGTCATCGGCAAGCCGTTCAGCACGGAGGCGCAGGCAGTGAACTGCCACCACAACTACGTACAGAAAGAGCGCCATTTCGGCCAGGACGTGCTGGTCACGCGCAAGGGCGCGGTGAGCGCGCGCGAGGGCGAGCTTGGCATCATTCCGGGGTCCATGGGCGCGCGCTCGTTCATCGTGCGGGGCAAGGGCAACCCGGAGTCGTTCTGCTCGTGCAGCCACGGTGCGGGTCGCACCATGAGCCGTACCGAGGCGAAGCGCCGCTTCAGCGTCGCCGACCAGGTGCGCGCCACCGAAGGCGTGGAATGCCGCAAGGACGCCGCCGTGATCGACGAGATCCCGATGGCCTACAAGGACATCGATGCGGTGATGGCGGCACAGTCGGACCTCGTCGAGGTCGTGCACACGCTCAGGCAGGTGGTGTGCGTGAAAGGGTAGCTGACCGCATTAGCGCGTGAACCGTCCCATCCCCGACGGCACGGAGCCTGTGTCATTTTGTTGCAAACTGTGGCGTATTGTTGTAATTTGAGGAGAGCTCTCAACCTCGGAGAACTCCATGCGCCCCTTCTGGCTAGAACAGGCCCTTCTCGGTGATACCGATCTTGCCCCCGCCTTGCGCGGAACCCACCAGGCTGACATCTGCATCGTAGGTGGCGGGTTCACCGGGCTTTGGACAGCGCTGCAACTCAAGCGAAAGCGCCCTTCCGCGAGAATTACGATTCTCGAGGCCGATATCTGCGGCGCAGGCGCAAGCGGACGCAACGGCGGTTGCATGCTGACGTGGTCCACCAAGCTCTTTACGTTGACCCGGCTGTTCGGTGAGGCCGAAGCCATGCGGCTGGTACGGGCGTCCGAGGATGCGATTCCCGCTATCGCGGATTTCTGCCGCCTGCATGGTATCGACGCCGATCTGCGCATGGACGGCACGATCTATACCGCCACCAATCCCGCCCAGGAAGGTTTGCTCGATCCGGTCGTGAAGGCGCTGGAGGACTGGGGGCTCAATAGCTGGCAGCGCCTGAGCAGCGGCGAGGTTGCCACGCGAACGGGCTCTGCCCGCAACCGCTCCGGCTTCTATTCACCGTTGGCCGGCACGGTGCATCCGGGCAAGCTGGTGCGTGGCCTGCGTCGCGTGGCGTTGAGCCAGGGCATCGACATCCATGAGCGCTCGCCGATGATTTCCGTGGTCGATGCCGCGCGACCCGCGGTCGTTACGCCGAGCGGACGCGTGGAAGCCGACCACGTTGTGCTCGCGCTCAATGCCTGGATGCCAACGCTGTTCCCGCAGTTCGAGCGCTCGGTGGCCATTGTGTCGAGCGACATGATCATGACGGACCGCTGTCCCGACCTGCTGGCCAGCATCGGGCTCGATCACGGCACCTCGGTGCTGGATTCGCGCACCTTCGTCTACTACTACCGCACCACCTGCGACGGGCGGCTCATGCTTGGCAAGGGCGGCAACACGTTCTCCTACCGCGGGCGCATCGTGCCGGTCTTCAATCAGGCATCGCCATACGAGACGATGCTCACGCAAAGCTTGCGTGCGTTCTTCCCGGCCTTGAGCGATGTGCCCGTGATTGCCAGCTGGAATGGCCCCTCGGACCGCTCGTCGACCGGCTTCCCGTTCTTCGGCTACCTGAACGGAAACCGCGCAATCTCCTATGGGTTCGGCTATTCCGGCAATGGCGTGGCGCCAAGCTATATGGGCGGCCAGATGCTGTCGTCGCTGGCGCTGGGCGAGGACAATGCCTGGACGCGTTCAGGGCTGGCGAAGGGGCCGCGTGGCCAATTTCCTCCGGAGCCGGTGCGCTATCTCGGGTCGCTGCTGGTACGCAACGCGATCCGCCGCAAGGAAAGCGCGGAAGATCGGCACACGGAGCCTTTCCTGCTCGACAAGTTCCTGGCGCGTTTCGCCCAGGCCGCAGGTAAAGCCGATAAGGTGGCCTGAGCGCCGGCGGATATCGAGTCCTGCCTGACAAGCGGCACCGCGCAGAGCCGCAGTACCGATAAAAAAGGGTCTTCGCCGAATTGTGGGGTTGTCGCTCTTGGCGGACGCTGTTGTTTCGCCGGCGTAGCCGGCGACCTCCTTTTGTCCGAGCGACAAAAGGAGGCAAAAGCGCGTTTACGTGGTCAAACAAGGGCTCAATGCCATTGGGGCATCAGAGGACCGCTGGACTGCCTGCCGCGTAGATGATCGGGGTGGGACAGCGCGTACGAGCGAACCCGGATTACGGAGTGGTCCCTACTAACAACGCCTTCACGGGGACGCCTACGGCTGCGCTACGCGCGGCTCGGAGTAAGTCCGGTGAAGTCTAGTCCTAACCTCGCCTCAGTGACGAAGCCTCGGGCGCATTGCATGCGCGTAGAGACAGGACATCAGGAACTGGAAGGGGGACTCCGGCGCCAGCCACGCTGATGAGCTTGCCCCCAGACGACGACGCGCGCGCAGCGCAGCCGAAGGCGTCCCACCACCGCCCTGCTTGAAACGCTGTACCCGAGTCCGTCTTGGGGATCGTCCAAAAGCCGTGCCGCGCAAGGCACAGGTTCTGACTCACATGGCGTAGCAGGGTCGAACGGCCGACCACCATCGCAGGCGTCCAAAGCCCCTTGAACCACTGCCGCCGTGGAATTGATGGCCAGCGGCAACGACGCGCTTTTCTGCCTACTCTTTTGTCGCTCGGACAAAAGAGTAGGTCGCCGGCTACGCCGGCGAAACAGCGGTGCGAGCCACGAGCGATACCTCAATCTCATCCACAGAACCCCCGCCGGCTACGCCGGCGAGCCAGCAGCGCATGCCAAGCGCCATCACCCGCAATTCGTCGAAGAACCAAAAAAATGGCCAGGACCGCATCGGCTGCTTTGCCGGTGCGTCCTGGCCATGTCAGCCAAGCTCAAATCAATCGTCCAGGCTTTCCCGTCACGCGTCGACGGTCGTCCCGACCTCGACGCCCATCCCGGCCAGCACTTCGCCGATGGCCTTCACCGCGCCGGGGATGCCGGCGTCTCCGAAATGGCCGATGCATCCCACGCGGAAGGTCTCGATCTCGGTCAGCTTGCCCGGATACAGGATGTAGCCGCGCTGCTTGACGGCCTGATAGAAAGTCTTGAAGTCATAGCGCGGGTCGGCCGGCGCATGGAACGTGACGATGATCGGGGCCTGCACCTTGCGCTCCAGGTAGGGCTTCAGGCCAAGCACCTCCATGCCATCCACCAGTAACTGGCAGTTGCGAGCGTAGCGCGCGCCGCGTGCCGGGAGTCCGCCTTCTTCCACATATTGCTGGAGCGCCTGGTCAAGCGCGGCGACCACGTGCGTCGGCGGCGTGAAGCGCCACTGCGTGGTCCGTTCCATGTATTTCCACTGGTCATAGAGGTCGAGCGAAAGGGAATGGCTGTTGCCTTCGCAGCGCTCCAGCGCCGTGCGCCGCGCGATCACGAAGCCCATGCCCGGCACGCCTTCCAGGCATTTGCCGGAGGCCGCAATGACGGCATCGAACGGGGTAGTGCGAGCGTCGATGTCGATCGCGCCGAACGAGCTCATCGCATCGACGATCAGGCCGCGCCCATGCCGCGCCACGACCTGGGCGATCTCGTCCAGCGGGTTGAGCACGCCCGTGCCGGTTTCGCAGTGCACGACCGCGACGTGGGTGATGGTGCTGTCCGCAGCTAGCTGGCGGTCGATATCCGCAGCCCGCATCGGGCGGTCCTCGGCATAGTCGATGGTGGACAGGCGCCGGCCAAGGGTCTTGCAGATCCTGGCGATGCGCTGGCAATAGGCGCCGTTCACAGGCACCAGCACATGGCCGTCGCGCGGCACCAGCGTGCCGATGGCGGCCTCCACGGAGAAGGTACCGCTGCCCTGCAGGGGCACGCATTCATGCGTGCCTTCGCCGTGGGCGATCGCCAGCACCTGCTGGCGAATGCGGGCGGTAATGGCGTTGAAGTCAGTGTCCCACGAGCCCCAGTCGCGCAGCATGGCCTGGCGCGTGCGGTCAGATGTGGTGAGCGGGCCGGGAGTGAGCAGGATGGGGTAGGGCGTGGCGGTCATGGGTGTCTCCTGACGTTGGGTTCTGGTCTGTTGGCTTGTCGGTATCTCGGTTTCTCGGGATAGCGGCGCTCAGTGGCGGGCCAGGTCGCGCCAGCCCTGCGTGCGTCGCAGCAGCACACGGGTGCAAAGGGCATAGACCACGCAGATGGCGGTGGATGTCAGCACGATCAGGCTGGCAAGAGCGGCCGCGGGGCCGATGTCGCCGGCATCGTCCATATGCATGATGGCGACGGAGGCGAGGATGGTTTCCGGCGTGTAGAGGAAGATCACGCACGACAGCGTCGACATCGACACCACGAAGTAATAGCGGGCGATGTCCAGCACCGCAGGCAGGCATACCGGCAGCGTCACGCGCAGGAACGTGCGCCATTGCGGCACCTTGAGCGAGGCCGAGACGGCTTCGAACTCGTTATCGATCTGCTTGAGCGCGGTGATGGCCGTGAGGTGGCTCGACGTGTAGTAGTGGATGATGGTCGACTGGATGACCAGGATCATCGTGTTGTAGAGGAAGTTGAGCGGGTTCGACGGGTGGTTGAAGAAGATCACGTAGCCCAGGCCCAGCACCAGACCCGGCACGGCCATCGACAGCACGGCCAGGAAATGCATGACCGGCCGCATCAGCCCGAGGTTGCGGGTCTTCTCGATCAGGTAGGCGCCGGTAAAGACAATGAGCGAGCCCGACAGCGCCGTGGCGGTGGCGAGTACCAGGCTGTTCTTGTAGGCGCTGGCCATGTCGCTTTCGAACAGCACGATGTGGTAGTTCTGCAGGCCCAGCGTCAGGTCGTAGGGCCACAGCTTGATCAGCGAGGTATAGATCGCCATGCCGACCACGGCGAGCAACAGCGCGCAAACCAGCATGCAGTAGCCACCGAGCAGCGCGTTGGCCCAGGCATTGGGCTTGGGCACGTAGGGCACCGAACGCGCGGTGAGCTGGGCGCGCAGCTTGCGGCGTACCACGGCGTCGATCATGAACGAGAGGACGGACGGCACCAGCAGGAGCACACCGACTACCGCGCCCATCGAAAAGTTCTGCTGGCCGATCACCTGCTTGAACACATCGATGGACAGCACGTTGAAGTCACCGCCAATCACCTTGGGCGCGCCGAAGTCGGAGATGACATAGGTGAACGTCACGGTCGCCGCGCTGATCAGGCCGTACTTGCAGGAGGGCAGGGTTACGCTGAAGAACTTGCGCCGGGTACTGGCGCCGAGCGCGCTGGCGGCTTCGTAGAGGCGGCCGTCGGCGAGCGACAGCGCCGTGACAAGAATCATCAGTGCATGGGGGAAGGTGTTGTAGACCTCCGCGATGATGATGCCCCGCGCGCCGTAGATCGATGCTCCGCCAAGCAGCGGCTTGAGCACGCCCTGGTTGCCGAACCACTGCACGAAGGAGATGGCGGAAAGCAGGGACGGGGCCAGCAGCGGGATCAGTGCAATCAGCCGGAACACTGCCTTCAGCGGCGCCGGCAGCGTGCTGCGTGTCAGCGCATAGGCGAAGACGAAGGCCAGTGGCACGGAGATGCCGACCACGCTCGCGGCCAGCATCACCGAGTTGCGTGCCGACTGCAGCAGCGACGGTGTCCGGATGTAGGCGGCGAAGTGGGCCAGTCCGACAAAATGACCGTCGCGATCGAGCACGGCATTGGCCAGGATGGCGCACATCGGCGCCAGCAGGAAGAGGAACAGCGCTACCAGCACGCAGGCCAGCACCGCGCGCGCGATGATTTCGTCCCAGTTCCAGCGGGCCAGCCAGCTTGTCGTGGTGGCTTTGGGCGCCTGGGACGGCATCTGGGGAAGGGCGATCTCTTTCATCGTTTTGCTCCAGTCGCTGCGAAGGCCTGGATGCGGCTGGCACGCAGCGCAATGCGCAGGGGCTGGCCGGCGCGGATGCCGTGATCGTGGAACTGGTCGAGGGTGAACTGCAGGCACAGCGACTGGCCGCCAAGGTGCTCGCAGCTCGCCTCGGCCATGCAGGTGTCACCGAGGAACTCGACCTTCTCGATGTTGACGGTCAGCTGGTTGGGCGTGTCGCCGCCGAACTGGCCGATGTGGCGGTCTTCGGGGCGAAGGTAGAGATTGACGGCCGTGCCGGGCTCGAATTCGCGGCTGCAGCCCTCGCAAGTCAGTTCCAGCGTGCCCACGCGGAAGCGCCGGCCCCCGAGCGCCGTGCCGGCCAGCACGTTCACGCGCCCGACAAAGTCCGCCACGAAGGGTGTGGCCGGGCGTTCGTAGACCTCCAGCGGCGTGCCGACCTGCTCGATGACACCATGGTTCATGACGACGATCCGGTCGGCCATGGACAGGGCCTCTTCCTGGTCGTGCGTGACCATGATGGTGGTCACGCCCACTTGCTGCTGCAGGCGCCGGATCTCGCCGCGCAGGCGCACGCGTTCGAGCGCATCGAGCGCGGACAGGGGTTCGTCGAGCAGCAGCAGGCCCGGTCGGGTTGCCAGCGCACGTGCCAGCGCGACGCGCTGCTGCTGGCCGCCCGATAGCTGGCTGGGGTACTTGCGCCCGGAGCTCGGCAGGCCTACCAGGTCGAGCAGTTCCTGCACCCGCTGCGCGATCTCGGCCCGGCCGGTGCGACGGTTCACGAGGCCATAGGCCACGTTATCGGCGATCGTCAGGTTCGGGAACAGCGCATACGACTGGAACACGATGCCGTAGTCGCGCCTGGCGGGAGGCAAGGCGGAGATATCGCGCCCGAGCTGGAGGATGGTGCCGGCGGTCTGCTTCTCCAGTCCGGCAATGATGCGCAGCAGCGTAGTCTTGCCGCAGCCCGACGGGCCGAGGAAGCACAGCATCTCGCCCTGGTAGACGGTCAGGTCGATATGCCGCAAGGCGGTGAAGGTTTCGAATTCCTTGCGCACGCCCTGGATCTCGAGGGCGGGCACGCTGCCGGCGCGCGTGGCGACGAACTTGGCGCTGGTCATTTCCATGGGGGTCCCCACAATGTGGTGATGGCTGCGATGGCCATGGCGATGGCGATGGCGGTAACGAGCAGTACTGAGTCGGGAGGCGGCGAGCGCCTCCCCGGCGTGGCTTACTTGGCTTCAGCCTTGCTGTCGTAGCGCTTGCTCCACTCGGCCAGGATGCGCGAGCGGTTCTTGGCGGCCCACTGGAAGTCGTTGCGGGCGAAGCGGCTTTCATAGTTGGGCGGAATGCCGTCCAGTGGTTTGGCGATGCCGGGGTAGGCCACCACGGCCCACCAGGTAGAGCTGATCTGGTTCGCATCGCGGCTGGCCATCCAGTCGGCGAAGCGCCTGGCCTCGGGCAGCTTCTTGGTCGTCTTCATGATGCTGGTGGCCTCGATGTCCCAGCCCAGGCCTTCGGTCGGGAAGATCAGGTCGACCGGGGCACCGGACTTGCGCACCTGGTGACCGCGGAATTCGAACGAGATGCCGATCGGGAATTCGCCGGTCGCCGCCTGCTTGCACGGCTTGGAGCCGGAGTGCACATACTGGGCGATGTTCTCGTGCAGGCCGTCCATGTACTTCCAGCCATCGGCCTCTCCCCACATCTGCAGCCAGGCCGCTACATCGAGGTAGCCGGTGCCGCTCGAAGCCGGGTGCGGCATCGTGATGCGGCCCTTGTAGATCGGCTTGGCCAGATCCTTCCAGGTTTCCGGCTTGGGCAGGCCCAGCTTCTGCGCTTCCACGCGGTTGAAGCAGATCGTGGCCGCCCAGACGTCCATGCCGACCCACTGCGGCGGCCGCGCGGTATCGGAATAGTTGGAGGTCAGTTGCTGGAAGCCCTTGGGCTCGTAGCCCTGCAGCATGCCTTCCTGTGACAGCAGCACCAGGCTGCTGGCGGCCAGCCCCGCTACCACGTCAGCCTGCGGGTTGGCCTTTTCGGCCAGCAGGCGCGCGGTCACGATGCCGGTGGAGTCACGTACCCAGCGCACTTCAATATCAGGGTTGGCTTTCTCGAAGCCGTCCTTGTAGAGCTTCATCGCGTCCGTTTCCAGCGCTGTGTAGACCGTAAGCGTGGTCTTTTGCTGCGCGGAAGCGATGCCTGTCGTGCATACCAGCGCGGAGGCGCAAAGCGCCATGGCGAGGGGATTCTTCATTCTCGGTCTCCTGTTAGTCAGATCTGTTGTCTGCGCTACGCCTTCCGCGGTATGTCGTGGCGCACCCTGCGGTAAGATGAACTCAATGTAGAACGTAGTCTGCAGACTGTCAACGTAAGATTGAAAACTGTTGACAATCTACAGATTGGAAACTTTAATGGAGCCATGGGAATGACCGACGCCATCCAACTATTGCGTTCAAGCTCGCTGCCGATGCTGGTGCAGGAGGAAATCGAACGCCTGATCATGACCGGCGAACTGCCACCGGGCACGCGTATCAACGAGAGCGATATCGCTGCGCGCTTTGGCACCAGCCGCGGTCCGATCCGCGAAGCGCTGCGCGCGCTGGAGGAAGCGGGGCTGGTCCGCAACGAGAAGAACCGCGGGGTCTTCGTGCGCGAGATTTCGGTGGAAGAGGCCGATGAGATCTATGAACTGCGCGAGGCCCTGGAGGAAATCATCGGCAAGCGGGTGGCGCAGCGCGTCAACCCGACGCTGGTGAGCGAACTGAACCAGTTGTTGGGGGCCATGGAAGAGGTCGCCAACAAGAAGGAAGCGGCCGAGTACGCCTCGCTGAACCTGCGGTTCCATGAACTGCTGCTGGAACACGCGGGCAGCAACAAGCTGACCGAGACCTACCGGCGGCTGGTGAAGGAGCTGCACCTGTTCCGCATGCAGGCGCTGACCCAGGGCGGAGGGCTCGATGTGTCCGCCGACGAACACCGCGCGATCGTGGACGCCATTGTGGCGGGCAATGCCCGGCATGCCGGCGCCGCGTTGCGCGCACACGTGGCCGCCAGCCGCGTACGCATGCTCAAGGCGCACCGCAAGGTGCATCCGGAAAGCAACAAGGAACCATGAGCTGACGCTCATCACCAAGGGGATTGGAAATGGGAACGACCAAGGCTGAACGCATTGAAGTCAATGGCAGGACCTACCGCTGGATGAACCGCCCGGTGGTCGTGGTATGCGTGGACGGCTGCGCGCCGGAATACCTGCACGCTGCTACCGAAGCAGGCGTGGCACCTTTCCTGCGGAAGGTCATGCAGCACGGCACGAGCCTGCTGGGCGACTGCGTGATCCCCTCGTTCACTAACCCCAACAACCTGTCCATCGTCACAGGCGCGCCGCCGTCGGTCCACGGCATCTGCGGCAACTATTTCTTCGATCGGGAACTAGGCGCCGAAGTGATGATGAACGATCCCAAGTACCTGCGCGCTGGCACCGTGCTCGCGGCCTTCGCGAACGCCGGGGCCAAGGTGGCCGTGGTCACCGCCAAGGACAAGCTGCGCAAGCTGCTCGGCCATGGCATGCATGGCATCTGCTTCTCGTCGGAAAAGGCCGACCAGGTCACGCAGGAGGAAAACGGCATTACCGGCGTCGTGGAGATGGTGGGTATGCCGGTGCCGTCGGTCTACAGCGCCGAGCTGTCCGAATTCGTGTTTGCCGCTGGCGTCAAGCTGATGGAGCGTGAGCGGCCCGACCTGATGTATCTGTCCACCACGGACTACGTGCAACACAAGGCAGCCCCGGGCAGCCAGGCCGCCAACGCCTTCTACAAGATGATGGACGGCTACCTGGGCCAGCTCGATGCGCTGGGCGCCACCATCGTGCTGACCGCCGACCATGGCATGAACGACAAGCACGGCGCCACCGGCGAGCCCAACGTCATCTACCTGCAGGATCAGCTCGACAACTGGTACGGCGAAGGCACCGCCCGCGTGATCCTGCCCATTACCGATCCCTACGTGGTCCACCACGGCGCGCTGGGCTCGTTTGCCACCATCTATACGCCGGACGCCGAGAGCGCCGCCCGCTGGATTCCGCGGATCGCCGACATCGACGGCATGGAAAGCGTGCTCACCCGCCAGGAGGCCGCCGAGCGCTTCGGGCTGCCGCCAGACCGCATCGGCGACATCGTCGCGGTCTCGCGCCAGAACGTCGTGATCGGCACATCGAAGTCCAGGCATGACCTGTCCGGCCTCGACGCGCCGCTGCGCTCCCACGGCGGGGTGTCGGAGCAGGTCGTGCCGCTGCTGTGCAATCGGTCGATGGTTGGCTTGCAGCCGAACCGCCGCCTGCGCAACTTCGACGCACTCGACCTCGCGTTGAACCACGCCGCCTGACGGCGCCTTCCAGCATTCCTGCCTGCTGTCCTGACACGCCCCTCGCGCAGGGGCGGGGGGACAGTCGCGCCTGCCGACCGAGATCAACAGGAGACAACCATGAGCACGCCAGCCACTTCCAACATCCGCCATGAAGCGCTGCGCATTGCCGGCGAAAAGGTCTATCGCGATCGCGTGATCGAAGTGACCTATCCCTACACCGGGGAAGTCATCGCCACCGTGCCGAAGGCCAATATCGAAGACGTGCGCCGCGCCCTGCGCATCGCGCACCAGTACCGCCCGACCCTGACCCGCTACGAGCGCTATCGCATCCTGATGCGCGCCGGCGAGCTCATCGCAAAGCGCAAGGAAGAGATCGCGACGCTGATTACGCTGGAATCAGGACTGTCGATGAAAGACACCCTTTACGAGGTCGGCCGCGCTTCCGACGTGCTGCTGTTCGCCGCCAACCAGGCACTTGTGGACGACGGCCAGGTTTTCTCCTGCGATCTCACGCCCCATGGCAAGAGCCGCAAGGTCTATACGCTCAAGGAACCGCTGCTGGGCGCCATCTCGGCCATCACGCCATTCAATCACCCGCTCAACCAGGTGATCCACAAGGTCGCGCCGGCCGTGGCGACCAACAACCGCATGGTCCTCAAGCCGAGCGAGAAGACGCCGCTGGCTGCCTTCGCGCTGGCCGACATCCTCTATGAGGCCGGCCTGCCGCCGCAGATGCTGTCGGTGGTCACCGGCGACCCGCGCGAGATTGCGGACGAGCTGCTGACCAGCCAGTACGTGGATCTCGTCACCTTCACCGGCGGCGTGTCGATCGGCAAATACATCGCGGCCAAGGCAGCCTACAAGCGCCAGGTGCTGGAGCTGGGCGGCAACGATCCGATCATCGTGATGGAAGATGCCGACCTCGAAGAAGCCGCCACGCTGGCAGCGGGCGGCTCGTACAAGAACTCCGGTCAGCGCTGCACGGCAGTGAAGCGGATGCTGGTGCAGGAGTCCGTGGCCGACCGCTTTGTCGAACTGCTGGTGGCCAAGACGCAGGACGTGAAGTACGGCGATCCGCTGGATCCCGCTACCGATATGGGCACAGTGATCGACGAGGCCGCGGCCATCCAGTTCGAGTCCGTGGTGAATGCCGCCATCGCCGGTGGTGCGCGCCTGCTCGCGGGCCACAAGCGCGACGGCGCGCTTTACGCGCCTACGGTGCTCGACCATGTGGACCCGGAAATGGCCGTGGTCAGGCACGAGACCTTTGGCCCTGTCTCACCGGTGATCCGCTTCAAGGATATCGACGACGCCATCCGGATTTCCAACGGCACGGCCTACGGGCTGTCGTCGTCGGTCTGCACCAACCGGCTCGACCACATCACGCGCTTTATCCGCGAGTTGCACGTGGGAACCGTCAATGTCCGCGAAGTCCCGGGCTACCGGCTCGAGATGACGCCGTTCGGCGGCATCAAGGACTCCGGGCTGGGCTACAAGGAAGGCGTGCTCGAAGCGATGAAGAGCTTCTGCAATACCAAGACCTACTCGCTGCCCTGGTAAGACGGCGGCGCCACCGTACCGGATTTGCACACCATTCAAACAGGAGACAGCAATGAGGATCGGAGTACCGAAGGAAATCAAGAACCATGAGTATCGCGTCGGCCTGACGCCATCGTCGGTGCGCGAGATGACGGCACACGGCCACCACGTGCTCGTACAGACGACGGCCGGCGCTGGCATCGGCGCGAGCGATGCCGATTACCGCAAGGCCGGTGCCACCATCGTCGATACGGCGCAGGAGATCTTCGCCAACGCGGAAATGATCGTGAAGGTCAAGGAGCCGCAGGCCAACGAGCGCGCCATGCTGCGCGAGGGGCAAATTCTCTATACCTACTTGCACCTGGCGCCGGATCCGGACCAGTGCGCCGATCTGGTCCGCAGTGGCGCGGTCTGTATTGCGTATGAGACCGTCACCCAGGCCGGCGGCGGCTTGCCGCTGCTGGCGCCGATGTCGGAGGTCGCCGGCCGCATGTCGGTGCAGGCCGGGGCACACTGCCTGGAGAAGGCGCGCGGCGGCATGGGCGTTCTGCTCGGCGGCGTGGCGGGCGTGGAGCCGGCCAAGATCGTGATTCTCGGCGGCGGCGTGGTGGGCAGCAATGCGGCGCAGATCGCCGTGGGTACAGGCGCCCACGTGGTGGTGATCGACCGCAATATCGACGTGCTGCGGCGCATGGACCGCTTGCTGGGCGCCCGCGTGATGACGGTCTACTCCAACCAGGATAACGTGGAGCGCCACGTGCTGTCGGCCGATCTCGTCATCGGCGGCGTGCTGATTCCTGGCGCGGCCGCGCCCAAGCTGGTGACGGCCGGCATGGTGGACGCGATGAAGCCGGGTTCGGTCATCGTGGATGTGGCTATTGACCAGGGCGGCTGCTGCGAGACCGCCAAGGCGACGACGCACGCGGATCCGACCTATCTGGTCGGCCAGGTGCTGCACTATTGCGTGGCCAATATGCCGGGGGCGGTGCCGCGTACCTCGACCTACGCGCTCAACAACGCCACGCTGCCATTCGCCCTGCAGATCGCGGACAAAGGCTGGAAGGCGGCATTGGCGGACAATCCGCACCTTGCCAACGGCCTGAACGTGGCGTTCGGCAAGGTGACATGCAAGGAGGTCGCGCACGATCTTGGCTATGAGTGCCACGATGCTGCGCAACTGCTGGCGCATTGAGAGGGTGCCGAACTAATCGGCCACTGTGAGGAAATCGCGTCCCGCCATGTCCGGCGGGACGATTCGCCACGCGCGCCTCAGCGCGCGAACTGGCTCAGCACCGTGTTCACCGCGTCCAGTCCCGCTTCGATCATGTGCTGCATGTAGCTGCCCATCTGCGGCATGACCAGGGCCAGCACGAGAAGACCGCCCGACAGCGTGACCGGGAAGCCGACCGCAAAAATCGACAGCTGCGGCGACGCGCGGTTCAGAATGCCCATGGCAAGGTTCAGCGTCAGCAGCGCGGCGATCATCGGCAGCGCGAGCAGCAGACCGGACGAGAACACCATGCTGCCTGCACGCGCGACGGCATGCCAGCCTTCGCCGGATACCGGCGTAGCGCCGATGGGCAGGCCCTGGAAGCTGTCGACCAGCGCGCCAAGCATCAGCAGGTGGCCATCCATGGCCAGGAACAGCAGCACGGCGATGATATTGAGGAAGCGCGCCAGCACCATGGTCTGTCCGCCGGCGGCGCGGTCGAAGAACGAGGCGAAGCCCAGGCCCATCTGCATGCCGATGATTTCACCAGCCTGCTGCACGATCGCGAACACCAGCCGCATGGTGAAACCCGTGGCCAGCCCGATGCCAACCTCGTTGAGGATGATGATCAGGCCTTGCCAGGAGTAGACCGGCACTACGGGCAGGCTGCCGAGCGTGGGCGAGACCACCATCGCGATGAGCGCAGCCAGGCCCACCTTGACGCGGCCAGGAATGGTCGATTCACCGAACAGCGGCGCCGTGCCGATCAGCGCGAGCAGCCGGAAGAACGGCCACAGGAAGGCCGCGATCCAGCCATAGAGCTGCGCGTTGGTGACTTCGATCACGGCGGGATGCGGGTGGCGGCAACGACGGCGTCAGTGCGCCATCGCAGGAATGCTCTGGAGGATTTCACGCATGTAGTCCACCATGGCGTTGATCATCCACGGGCCGGCCAGCACCAGCGTGGCGAACAGCGCGATCAGCTTCGGAATGAAGGTCAGCGTCATTTCGTTGATCTGCGTGGCGGCCTGGAACAGGCTCACCACCAGGCCGGCGGCAAGGGCCACCAGCAGCGGCGGCGCCGCCAGCATCAGCGTCATCTTCATCGCGTGGGCCGCGATGGTCATTACGGTTTCCGGAGTCATGGCCAGGTTCAGTCGGGGCGGGTCAATTCATGAAGCTCTGCGCCAGCGAGCCCAGCAGCAGCTGCCAGCCATCCACGAGCACGAATAGCATCAGCTTGAATGGCAGCGAAATCGAGGCGGGCGGCACCATCATCATGCCCATTGCCATCAGTACGCTGGCGACGACGAGGTCGATGACAAGGAACGGGATGAAAATCGTAAAGCCGATCTGGAACGCGGTCTTGAGTTCGCTCGTGACGAAGGCCGGAACCAGAATGCTCATCGGCACCTCTTCGGGGCCCTGCATTTCCGGCGCCTTGGCCATCTGCGCGAACATGGCGAGATCCTTCTCGCGGGTCTGCTTGAGCATGAAACCCTTGAGCGGCTCCGCCGCCTTCGCCATCGCGGTCTCGAGGCTGATCCTGTTCTCGGACAGCGGCTTGTAGGCGTCGTTGTAGACGCGATCAAGCACGGGGCTCATCACGAAGAAGGTCAGGAACAGCGACAGGCCCACCAGTACCTGGTTCGGCGGCGACGATGCCGTGCCGAGTGCGTTGCGCAGCAGCCCCAGCACGATGACGATGCGGGTGAAGCCGGTCATCATCAGCACGGCCGCCGGCAGGAAGCTGAGCGAGGTCAGCAGGACCAGCGTCTGGATCGACAGCGACCAGATCTGGCCGCCGCCCGGGCCGGGTTTGCTCGTTACGCCGGGCAGCGCCTGCGCGAGCACGGGGGCCGGCGTGAGTGCCAGCGCCAGCACGGCCACCAGTAGCGCGCTGCCGATGGCCAGCGCTTGGAATTGCGTCTTGCGCCGCGGTGTGGCGGCGCGCTCGGTGTTCATGACTTGAAGTTTTCCTGCATCGAGCGCAGCAGCTTTTCGGCAAAGCTGCCGCCGGAAGTCTTGCCGCCGGGGCCGGACGGCGCCGATGGCGTCGCCTGTCCTGCCGGCATGCTGTGCAAGGTGCGGATTTCGCCAGCGCTCACGCCGAGCACCAGCCAGGTGTCGCCCACCTCGACCAGCACCAGCCGCTGGCGCGCGCCGAGCATGGTGCTGCCGATTACCTTCATCATGCCCTGCGGGCCGTGGCGCACCAGGCCTGCACGGCGCGCCACCCAGGCGAGCCCGAGGATCAGCGCAATGACGCCGAACAGCCCGAGCCCGGCCTGCGCCAGGCTGGCCGCGCCGCTGATGGCGGGGCTACCGCCTTCGGCTGCATGGGCCAGGCATGGCGCGCCGACCGCCGCGAGCGGCAGGACGGCACGCCGCAGGCGGGCTACGGCGTTCATTTGTTGAGTTTGCGGATGCGTTCGGACGGCGTGATGATGTCCGTCAGGCGGATGCCGAACTTGTCGTTCACGACCACCACCTCGCCCTGCGCGATCAGGTAGCCGTTGACCAGCACGTCCATCGGCTCGCCGGCCAGCCCGTCCAGTTCCACCACGGAGCCCTGCGCAAGCTGCAGCAGGTTCTTGATGGGCACCTTGGTGCGGCCCAGCTCGACCGTGAGCTGTACGGGGATATCGAGGATCATCTCGATATCGTTCTGGAAGCCGCTCGGTGCTTCCTTGGCCAGCGGCGGGAAGACGGTGGCGGTGGCCGGGATGGCGGCCGCTACCGGGGCTTCGGCCGCAGTGGCGCTGGTCTGTTCCGCCAGCGCGCTGGCCCAGTCGTCCATCGGATCGACCGGCTTGTCCTCGATGCCGTCAGTCATGATCGGTTTCCTTGTTGGAATCGCTGTCTTGGTGATTGATCATTCGCTCTACCCGCAGCGCGTACTGGCCGTTGATCGTGCCGAATCCGCATTGCATGACGGGCACGCCGTTCACCTTGCCGAACACGTGCTCCGGCAGCTCGATCGGCAGCACGTCGCCGGCGCGCAGCGCCAGGACTTCCGCCACGGTGCTTTGCACGTGCGTGAACTCGGCCACGACTTCCACATCGGCCGCGCGCAACTGCGTGGACAGTTTCGCGAGCCAGCTCTTGTCGACCTCCTTCTCGTCCTGCAGCGGATTCATCAGCAGGTCCTTGAGCGGCTCGATCATGGCGTAGGGCAGGCAGACATGCAGCTGTCCGCCCACGGCGCCCAGTTCGATGTGGAAGGCGGTGGTGATCACGGCCTCATTGACCGTGGCGACGTTTGCAAACTTGGTGTGCATCTCGGAGCGGACGTATTCGGTCTCGATCGGATACACGGTGCGCCAGGCATTGCCGTAGCTGGTCAGCGTCATCTCCAGCATGCGCTGGATGATGCGCTGCTCGGTCTGGGTGAAGTCACGGCCTTCCACGCGGGTGTGGAAGCGGCCGTCGCCGCCGAACAGGTTGTCGACCACCAGGAACACCAGGTTCGGGTCGTACACGAACAGTGCCGTGCCACGCAGCGGCTTCATGTGGACCAGGTTCAGGTTGGTCGGCATCGGCAGGTTGCGCGCGAAATCGCCGAACTTCTCGATGCGCACGCTGCCCACGGTGATGTCCGCGCCGCGGCGGATGAAGTTGAACAGCGCCGTGCGCAGCGAACGCGCAAAGCGTTCGTTGATGATCTCGAGCGTGTGCAGCCGCCCGCGGATCACGCGTTCCTGCGTGGCGAGGTTGTACGGGCGCACGCCGCCCTCGTCGGGCGCGGCGGGCTCGCTCGCCTTGGGCGTGTCGGCTTCGCCGGAAACACCCTTGAGCAGCTCGTCTACCTCGTCCTGCGAGAGGAACTTGTCATAGGCCATCTGGTGTCCTGCCCCTTATGCTGCGGTGTGAATCGAACTGTCCATATCCACGTCAGCGCGCACGGCGGCCCGCAAGCATGCGGGTGCGTTGGTGGCGGTGCTGAAAGGCGGATGGCAGTTTCATATCGGGTTGGCTGTCGGGGCAGGGCAAAGTGCTTACTGCACCACGAAAGAGGTGAACAACACGTCGAGCACGCGCTGCGGCGGCAGTCCCGTCGCGAACGGCTGATTGATCGCGTTGCGGATGTCGTCGGCCAGCTTGCGCTTGCCTTCCACCGTGGCGAGATCCGCCGGTTGCCGGGCTGACAGCAGCAGCAGAATGCGGCTGCGGGCTTCGGGCAGGTACTGGGTCATGCGCGCCTGCGTGTCGGCGTCCGCCACTTTCAGGGACAGGCCGGTATGCAGGAAGCGATCGCCGTCCTCGCCCTTGAGGTTCACGGTGAAGGCGTCCAGCGGCACGAAGATGGGCGGCGGGATCACGGGCGCGGCCGGTGCAGCGGGTGCCGCGGGCTGCCGGTTGCTCAGGATGTTGCCCAGCACGAATCCTCCGGCGCCCAGAGCCAGGATCAGCACGCCGCCGCCAATCAGCAGCATGCGGCCTCGCTTGCTTGAGGTGCCGCCAACCTGGGAAGGAGAAGCCGTGTTCGCCATGAGAAGCCTGTATCGGAATGCCTGCCATTCTTGCGGAATCGCAGGCCAGCAAAGGGCCGAAAAAAAGGGAGAAACCCTTTCAGCTTGGCCGTTTGAGCGGAAAGGGAGCAGGCATGGCTGCGCCAGCCGGCGTGCGGTGCGCGCCTGCTGCATGGTTAACGCGTATTGCCCGCGGAACTTGAGTTGCCGGTGCGCACCCCACGCCGGCCGAGATCGGCGGGGGTTTTGGGCTGATGCCAAATGCCTGGCGCCGTCATCAATCCCTACTACACTACTCGGGTAGTCGATCATGCTGGTCGACAGATTCACTAGTTTGTAAGTGGTTGTTTGGAAAGAGATTTTTATTTTTCACTCTTATATAAGATATAAGACATTTGACCGGGGCGGCGCTTCCGACTACAATCGCGACGTCAACGGAATTTCTACAACCTAATTACTAAGCAGGTTCCCATGCTTGAAAACTATCGCGCCCATGTTGCCGAACGCGCCGCGCTTGGCATTCCTCCGCTGCCGCTGTCGGCAAAGCAGACCGCCGAGCTGGTCGACCTGCTGAAGAATCCGCCGGCCGGCGAAGAACAGGTCCTGGTCGACCTGATCACCAACCGCGTGCCCGCCGGCGTCGATGATGCCGCCAAGGTCAAGGCTGCCTTCCTGGCCGCCGTCGCCCAGGGCAAGGACAGCTGCAAGCTGATCTCGCGCGCCAAGGCGACCGAACTGCTGGGCACCATGCTCGGCGGCTACAACATCGCCCCGCTGATCTCGCTGCTGGCCGATGCCGAAGTCGGCACCGTCGCCGCTGAGGCGCTGAAGAAGACCCTGCTGATGTTCGACGCCTTCCATGACGTCAAGGAACTCGCGGACAAGGGCAACGCCAACGCCAAGGCCGTGCTGCAAAGCTGGGCCGACGCCGAGTGGTTCACCAGCCGCCCGGAAGTGCCGCAAAGCCTGACCATCACCGTGTTCAAGGTGCCGGGCGAAACCAATACCGACGACCTGTCGCCGGCCCCGGACGCCACCACGCGCCCGGACATCCCGATGCACGCGCTGGCCATGCTGAAGAACAAGCGCGAAGGCGCGGCGTTCCAGCCGGAAGAAGACGGCAAGCGCGGCCCGATCCAGTTCATCCAGTCGCTGGCCGAAAAGGGCAACCTGGTTGCCTACGTTGGCGACGTGGTTGGTACCGGTTCGAGCCGCAAGTCGGCCACCAACTCGGTGCTGTGGTTCACCGGTGAAGACATCCCCTTCATCCCGAACAAGCGCTTCGGCGGCGTGTGCCTGGGCAGCAAGATCGCCCCGATCTTCTACAACACCATGGAAGACGCCGGCGCGCTGCCGATCGAGCTGGACGTGTCGCAGATGGAAATGGGCGACGTGGTCGAACTGCGCCCGTACGAAGGCAAGGCCCTGAAGAACGGCGCAGTGATCTCCGAGTTCAAGGTCAAGTCCGACGTGCTGTTCGACGAAGTCCGCGCCGGCGGCCGCATTCCGCTGATCGTGGGCCGTGGCCTGACCGCCAAGGCACGCGAAGCGCTGGGCCTGGCCCCGTCGACGCTGTTCCGCCTGCCGCAGAACCCGGCCGATACCGGCAAGGGCTTCACGCTGGCGCAGAAGATGGTCGGCCGCGCGTGCGGCCTGGCCGAAGGCCAGGGCATCCGTCCGGGCACGTACTGCGAACCGAAGATGACCTCGGTGGGCTCGCAAGATACCACCGGCCCGATGACCCGTGACGAGCTGAAGGACCTGGCCTGCCTGGGCTTCTCGGCCGACCTGGTGATGCAGTCGTTCTGCCACACCGCCGCGTATCCGAAGCCGGTCGACGTCAAGACGCACCACACGCTGCCCGAGTTCATCTCGACCCGCGGCGGTATCTCGCTGCGTCCGGGCGACGGCGTGATCCACTCGTGGCTGAACCGCATGCTGCTGCCCGACACCGTTGGCACCGGCGGCGACTCGCACACCCGCTTCCCGATCGGCATCAGCTTTCCGGCCGGTTCGGGCCTGGTCGCCTTTGCCGCTGCCACCGGCGTGATGCCGCTGGACATGCCGGAATCGGTGCTGGTCCGCTTCAAGGGCAAGATGCAGCCTGGCGTGACCCTGCGTGACCTGGTCAACGCGATCCCGCTGTACGCGATCAAGCAAGGCCTGCTGACCGTGGCCAAGCAAGGCAAGAAGAACATCTTCTCGGGCCGTATCCTCGAAATCGAAGGCCTGCCCGACCTGAAGGTCGAGCAAGCGTTCGAACTGTCGGATGCTTCCGCCGAGCGTTCGGCCGCCGGTTGCTCGGTGCACCTGAACAAGGAACCGATCATCGAATACATCAACAGCAACATCACGCTGCTGAAGTGGATGATCGCCCAGGGCTACCAGGATCCGCGCAGCCTGCAGCGCCGTATCGAAGCCATGCAAGCGTGGCTGGCCAAGCCGGAACTGCTGGCTCCGGATGCAGACGCCGAATACGCAGCCGTCATCGAGATCGACCTGGCCGACGTGCATGAGCCGATCGTGGCCTGCCCGAACGACCCGGACGACGTGAAGACGCTGTCGGAAGTCGCCGGCGCCAAGATCGACGAAGTGTTCATCGGTTCGTGCATGACCAACATCGGCCACTTCCGTGCCGCTTCGAAGCTGCTGGAAGGCAAGCGCGACATCCCGGTCAAGCTGTGGGTGGCTCCGCCGACCAAGATGGACCAGAAGCAGCTGACCGAGGAAGGCCACTACGGCGTGTTCGGCACGGCTGGCGCGCGTACCGAAATGCCGGGCTGCTCGCTGTGCATGGGTAACCAGGCACAAGTGCGCGAAGGCGCGACGGTGATGTCGACCTCGACCCGCAACTTCCCGAACCGTCTGGGCAAGAACACCAACGTGTACCTGGGCTCGGCCGAACTGGCCGCGATCTGCTCGCGTCTGGGCAAGATCCCGTCGAAGGACGAGTACATGGCCGATATTGGCGTCATCAACCAGAATGGCGACAAGATCTACAAGTACATGAACTTCGACCAGATCGAGGACTTCAAGGAAGTCGCTGATAGCGTGAACCTGTAAGGTTCTCCGCTGCACCCAGACGCCGCCCCACCACCAATGACCGCCCCCTGTCTGCGGGGGCGCCATTGGCGACAACGGATGCATAGTCGGGTGTGAGAATTTTGCCTTGGGCAACCCTTGTGGTTGCCCTTTCTTTTTTGTTCAGCCGGCCGACCATCGCCGGGTAATCGCCTAGCGTGCTGGTGCCGGAGGGGTGCGCGTGTCGCGCTCGGACCGCGGTGCCGGATACTGGTCATCGCTTGTCGCGATTGGCTGACGAGGCGGAGGCGGCGTCGATGCGGTATCTCGCGGAACGCCCTCGCAGCCACCGAGGGCGAGTGCCACCCCGACGAGAATCGTAGGCCCGACCATCGCGGCGCCGAGGACGCGGCAAGCGCGAAACACCTGGAGGCAGGACATGGCAAGGCTCCTAGTCGTTCTGTCAAAAGTTTAGGCGAACCGTCTTGTCTTCGCCTGACTCTGGCCGCAGGCCACCATCAGTGACGGTACTGGCGTACCATCATCGACGGAGCCGTCGTTTGCGAGTTTTTTCGCTTTCCGACGATACCGCAAGTGGGCGCATGACGTTAGCAAGGGCTCTTCCTATGCAAGTTCGGCTAGCCTTAAGAAAAACGCCGCACATTGCCGTGCTGATCTACTGCCTGCTTTTGGTGTGGATGTATGTGCGCCAGGATCACTTCATCTACTTCCCGGTGACGGCCGACCAGTCACTGTGGCGGGAAAAGGCGGGGGAAGCCAAAGCCCAGATCATTCCGGGCTTGAATGCGATCGTGGTCGAGCCCCCAGTCGTTGATGCATCGACAAAGACAGCGCTCTTCTTTCACGGAAACGATGGCGATGCCTTCGAGCGTCTTGGCCTGGCCAAGGTCTTCAACACCCGGGGATACCGCCTTGTTCTGGCCGAGTATCCCGGCTTTGGCCCCAACCCGGGAAAGCCGTCACAGGCCACCATCGTTCCCTCTGCGATGGCCTTGATGCGCGAGATTTCGCAGCGCTGGCCTGGACGCGTGACACTTGTCGGTGAGTCTTTGGGGAGTGGCGTGGCGGCGCAAATTGCCGCTGCCATGCCTGAGCGCGTAGACAAGCTGGTGCTGATCACGCCGTTCACCAGTCTGCGAGAGACAGCGGCTCATAAGATGTGGTTTATTCCGGTCCGCCTGCTATTGAAATCTCCGTTTGATTCCAGCGCGGCGCTCGCGAACTATCATGGGCTTTCCGCCGTGCTGGTAGCCGGTCAGGACGAACTGGTGGGTCCTCAGGCGGGACTGACGCTTCAAAAGCAACTCGCCAGCCGGGGGACATCCACGCTACTCGTGTTGCCCATGGCGACGCACGATACCTGGATATCCGACATTACGGAGGAGCACTGGGACCTGCTACTCATGGCTCGCACCGCGATAAGTTCCGCCCATCCAAGGGTTGCCGGCAGCTCCGGCAACCCGGCGCCCTGATGCCTCTCCAGGCGACCGGCCGCTAGCGGCTCTTCAACTGCAACGGGAAGTTCAGGCGATCAAGCCAACCGAGCAACTCTGCCGCCCGGAAAGATTGGAACTTCCCGCAAAGCGCGAGGAGCAGATCCGATGGCGATGTCCCCAGCATGGCCGCGGCGTCCGACAGCGTCAGCCCGGCGGCCCGAATCAGACGCCGGCATCTGGCCTGCAGGAAAAAAAATGAAAGCCCCGCGAACGCGGGGCTTTTCTTGCGTATCGGCGGCGTCGCACCAGCAACACCGCGGTCCGGACTCAGACCTTTACGTCGATGTTCTGGCCAAGATGGGGCGGGTTGCTGGCGACCGGTGCTGCGGCGGTCGCCGACTGCACCAGGCTGGCCACGCTCTGGGCCTGCAGGTCCAGCGTCTTGCGCAGCATCAGCAGCGATACCTGATCCGAGCCCGGATCGGCGGCATTGAGCGCGCTGACAATGGATGTGCTCATGTTTTCAGTTCCTGAAAAGGGTTGAAGGATAAGCGGCATTCCCGGCATCGCAGCCAGGACGCCCGCCTCAGGGTTTTCGTCCGGAACTTGTCCTGCCTTGAGTGCCATCCCGCATCGCGGGATACCCGCTGGCTCCGTGGGTGTTACCTACAATACGGTTTGGCCCCCCGCAGCGAACGGAGACCGCGTATGCGCACCCTGGATTTCAGTTCCTGGCAGGGGCTGCTGTTCTCTTTGGCCGGACTCGCCGTCATCACGCTGATGGGCGTGGGCATCCGGCTGCTGCTGATGCAGACGGTCCAGCAGCGCCGCGAACGCGAGAATCGCCAGATCAACGAACGCCTGCGCACCCTGATTGCAGCATACAAGGCGCTAGGCGGATCGTTCACAGGCAACCTGGCCGTTGACCCTTCGCATCTGCGCGAGCTGCGGCTCCAGGCCGAACGAGCAGGTACGGCGCCCGCGCCGGAGGCCGGCGCGCAGCCGGCAATCCAGGGCGGCCTGCCGGCCACCGACCGTGCCCGCCGTATCCGCGATGCGGTCGAGGCGGCGCTGTCCGACGTGATCCTGCTTGGCACCGAAGAGCAGGTGCGGCTGGCTGCTGCTGCCGCGAGCGAACTCGTTGCCGGACGTCCGGTGCATACCGCGGAACTGGTCGTTTCGCTGCGCAACTTTATCCGCGATGTGCTCGATCTCGATCCGGTGCCGCGCGAGATCGCGATCCCGAGACAGGGACCGACACGGCCCGGCGCTACGCGGGGCAAGGGAGAGGGCGGGGCTGGCGGCGCTGGCGGAGGGAAAGGTGGTGGAGGCGGCGGCATGGGCCTTGGCCTCGGGGGCCGCGCGGACAGCGACGACCAGGAGCATCATCGCTAGCACGTTTCCCCACTACGTCGAGCGAGAGCCGCGCCAGGCCATTGCGGTCAACCGCATGGTCATGAACCCCTGGCGAGCCTGAGCTGCCGAGTCTTTGCGACTCAGTCCACCGCCACGATCACGCTGGAAGCCTTGAACACCGCCACCGCGGCCTTGCCTACGGCCAGTCCGAGCCGGTCGCTGCTGCTGTTGGTGATGATCGCGGAAATCGCCAGGCCCTTGTCGTCGGTAATGGTCACGTCGGTATTGACCGCGCCCTTCTTGATATCGGTGACCTTGCCGCTCACTGCGTTGCGGGCCGACACCTTGCTGGCATCCACATCGACCATGACGATCACCGACGTGGCTTTGACCATCGCCGCCGCCTTCTTGCCGGGGGCGAGCGCGAGCCGCGTGGCGCTTTCGCTGGTCACCGTGGCGACGATCTCCTGGCCGCCGGCCAGGCGCAGGATGACTTCGTCATTGACCGCGCCGTGGCGGGCCTGGGCGACTTCGCCGGAGAACTGGTTGCGTGCGCTGGTGATCATGGTGTGTTTTCCTTGTTCAGACGGACTTGAGTTGGCGTCGACCTCGCTAGCACATGCCAGCGGGGCGTTCCTGTCCGGGCAGCGACAGTGTGCCTGTTCACAGAGCCGTCGGGAAGGGTGGGGCAGGACCGCTTGCCGATAGCGCAGATTCAAAACCCGCCATGTGGCGTCCTGGATATTCTGGTATGGAGATTGCATGCCTGCGCCGGCAGCTTCGGCGTCCAAAGCCGGCACGCCGCGTATGATCGATGGCATTCCGATTCTCCGTCCCCGGGAAACGCCTGCGATGGCCGCCGCTCCGCATCTGTCACCGAAGCTCCACCTGACCGCGACACATGGGTTTGCGCTGCACGACAGCCGCCAGCCCGGTTTCCGCCGTGAATGGCACATCCACGACTGCGGCATGCTGCTGTGGCCGCGCATGGGCCGGCTCCGGACGTTGTGGGACGAAATGCCCGGCGAGTCCGATGGCCCGCATGCCGCCACGCTCGTGCGCGGCACTGCGGTGCTGTTGCCAGCGTCCACGTCCCACCTGACGGCGTCCGAGCCCGGACGCCAGCAGCACGGCGAGCTCTATCTGCCGCCGGATCGCCTGGCCGGGTGCCGGCCGTTCGGCGCGGTCAGGCTGGACGCGGCAACCATTGCGATGCTCGAGGCACTGCTTGCGCCGACGATTTCCGCGTCGAGCGCATCGTGGCTGGTGCGTGCCATCGTCGAGCAGATCATGGCGAGCCGGCCGCTGGCGATGCCGGAGGAACCCGCGTCGCTGGCGTTGCGCATGGTACGCCGCTTCACCGTTGCGCTCGAGCGCGATTTGCGCCTGCCGTCGGTCGATGCCGTGGCCGCGGAACTCGGCGTATCGGTCCGCCATTTGCAGCGCGCCTGCCGGATCGAGTTCGGTGTCAGCCCCGTAGCGGTCCGGCGACGCATGCTGGCGACCCATGCGCGCGCACTGATCGCAGCGGGCTGGTCAGCGGCCAGCGTCAGCGTGCATCTCGGCTTTGCCTCCAGCGGACATCTGCATCGGCTGCTGCGTGAGTTGCCCGATGCGCCATAGCCGCGGTATCCGGTAGCGTCAGGCGGCGGTCACGATGGCATCGATCTCGATTTCCGTCCATGCGCAGTCAGGCAGGCTGGTCACACCAAGCGCGCTGCGTGCGGGGAGCGGCTGATCGGGGAACGCGACGCGCAAGACAGCGGAGGCCGCGTCGAGCACCGCCGGGTGGCCGGCGAAGTCAGCCGAGGCGCGGATGAATCCGCGCAGACGGACGATCTGCGTCACGCGCGACAGCTCGCCATCGCATGCCAGCCGCAGGGCAGCAAGCGCGTTGAGCATCGAGACTTCGGCAGCCCGGCGCGCGGGCTCCAGGTCGTCGCGGGTCTGGCATAGCCCGGACATGGCCACGCCGTCCTCGCGACAGACCTGCCCGGAGATCGACACCCAGCGGCAAGGGCCGAACGGTATCGCGCAGAAAGGCGCGTAATTGCCGCGCGGTGTGGGCACCGCGGGCAGATCAAAGCCGGCGGCGAGAAGCCGCGCTTCAGGTGTGTCGATCATCATTTCTGGCTCCATGCTGCCTTGCCGCTGAGCCAGCAGCCGTCAGGCTCGCCATCATCTGAGCGGCGTGGCGCAACGAGGATTTCCGACGGGCTGCCCATGGCATCGCCCTGCCATATTGCGATGGGCCCAGCGGGCGCGCCATCGCATGCTAGCGCACCTTCGCCGGCCAGGTATCCCCAGAGCGCGGCGGCCGCAATGCCGGTGGCGGCGTCCTCGGGGTAGCCTGAGGATTTCGGAAACTGCCGAGCGTGAACCACGGGTCGGCCATCGTTCTGCGGCGTGCCGAATGCATACGGATAGAGCCCGGTCGAGCCGATGGCAGCGCACAACGCTTCCATTGCCGGGAAGTCGGGTTGCAGGCCATCGAGTTCTGCCACGGACGGCAACGCTACGAGAGTCTTCACGCGGCTGGTCGCGGCGTTGACGATCGTGCGGGTCCCCGGAGGCAGACCGAGCGTTTCGGCCACTCGCGCACTCGCGTGCGCATCGAGTCTTTCGGTGCGCACCTCCGGCTGCGAGATCCACACGCATTCCCGTGCCGCGTCCCAGTAGGCCAGCACCACACCACTGATGGTCGCGATGCGCGCAGTTGGCGTCGTCCAGCGGCCCCACTGGCGCAATGCCCACAGCGTGCCGACGGTTGCGTGGCCGCACATCTCCATTTCGTGCAGCGGGACGAAGAAGCGGAAGCGCCAGTCGCAGCCGGCGTCGTCGCCCGGCAGGACGAACGCGGATTCATGCCCGTATGCGGCGGCGACGGCCTGCATCTGGGCCGCGCTCATGCCGCGGGCGTCGGCAACCAACGGCACCGGATTGCCACCGCCGACACCACGCACAAAGACCCGGATCAGGCTGACGTCACTCACCGGTCGCTCCTACGGACTTCGCAATGGCGCCCCAGTAAGGGATGTCCTTCTGCACGGTGGCCCGCAGTGCTGCCGGCGTGCCGGGACGCGCGGTCACGCCCTTGCTCTCCAGATCGTTCGCGACAGCCTTGTCGCCAAGCACCTTGTTCAGTGCCGTATTGAAGCGCGTGACGATGGGCTCGGGCGTTCCCTTCGGGAAGACGATGCCGTACCAGAGTTGTTGTTCGAAGCCTGGCACACCCTGACTCGCGAACGTGGGTACATCGGGCAGGAGCGCCGTAGGGGCGGTCGTCGCGATCGCGGCGATCTTTCGTGCCTTGATATACGGTGCGAGACCGACGGGGTTGTCGAACATGAATTGCACCTGTCCGCCGATGAGGTCGGTGTAGGCAGGCGCCGCGCCGCGGTAGGGCACGTGGACCAGCGGCGTGCCCGCGAGCTTCTGGAACTGCTCGCCCATCAGGTGCGACACGGTGCCTACGCCTACCGAACCGAAGCTGTGCTGCGACTTGTCGGCCTTGAGCCTGGCGAGCAGCGCCTTGACATCGGTGGCCTGCCACGCCTGGTTGACCGCGAGTACATACGGCGACGTGCCGATGAATCCCGCGTAGGCGAAATCCTGAGCGGGGTTGTAGCCGAGCTTCGGATAGAGCGCCACGCTCACTGCATGCGTGCTCGTGGTGACCACACCGGCGGTGTAGCCATCGGCCGCCGCACGTGCCACGTAGCCGGATCCGATCGTGCCGCCGGCACCACTGCGATTGTCGATCACGACCGGCTGGCCCAGTTCCCGTTGCAGCATGGGCTGGATCGAGCGGACCACCAGGTCCGTGCCGCCGCCGGCGGGGAACGGCACAACCACGGTGACGGGTTTGGTCGGCCATGTCTCGGCGTAGGCAGGGCCGAAGCAAAGGCCCGCGGCGATCGCCAGCACGGCGCGGCGGACCTTGCAGGATGGAATGGATGGAATTGGCACGTGCAGTCTCCTTGTCTGAATGGAAGGAGTCTAGGAACGTGCGCAGCCATTCTCGAACCAGAACACGACAGGTTCGATCCGAAAAGCGGCTGGCTGCCGATCGCGCGCTTGTCTGACGTGCGGTGGCGCGCATCGCGCTATCATGCGGGCCTGTCCATCCGGGCCATCCGGACCATCCGGACCCCACTCCGACGTACGACTCATGCATCACGCTGTACCGCGCCTGCTGCCTGCGCTGACTTGCCTTGCCGTGGCTTTTGCCGCTTCCGCCGCTTCTTCCGCATCAGCCGCCGACATCCAGGCCGGCAAGGAACTGTTTTCTACCCGCTGCGCGTCGTGCCACAGTGTGGGTCCGTCCGCACGCGCGGCCTTCGGCCCGCAGCTCAACGCTGTCTTCGGCCGGCGCGCGGGCAGCACTGCAGACTATCGCTATTCGCCGGCCATGACCGCATCCGGCGTGGTGTGGACGGCCGACACGCTGCGCGCGTTCATCAAATCGCCGGGCAAGGTCGTGCCGGGTACGCGCATGCGCTTCTGGGGCATCGGCAACGACCAGCAGATCGACGACCTGCTGGCCTACCTGCAGACTTACCGGTAGACGTCCGCATCGACGGCATCAGGGAAAGCCGTATCCCACCGTGGCCAGGAACTGGTTCTTCTGGCTGACGCCGAAGCGGTTCTTGCCGCCAAGGATCCACTGGATGCCGACATTGAGCGGTGTCTCGGGAATGGGGGCGGCAAGCGCCAGCGTAAGGTGGCGGAAGGCGCCGCCTACAGGAGCGTTGCCCACATAGCAGCCATTGACCACGAACGCCGCGCCGGGGCCGCACCCTGTGCCACTGAGCGTGTCGGTCGTGCCGAGATACTTGCCTTCCTTGCGGTAGGTGTAGGCACCCGCCGTGGCCGTGAACGTCATGCCGTACGGCAGGGGCTGAGTGAATACGAGCGTCCAGTACGTGTCGCCCTTGTTGCCCCAGACCACGTCGTTGAGCAGTGTTTGCGCGTTGAGGCTGACGGGTCCGTAGGACAGCCCGACTTTGGTTTCGAGTGCATTGGCATGGCTGCCGTTGATGTAGTAGTACGCGGTCATGCCCGCGGTATAGCCGATGCCGCCGGGCAGCTTGCCGCTGTAGGCACCGTAGAAATCATTCTCGATCGAGCGGTCTTTCTGGAAGTCGGTGATGCCGCGGTCGCTGTACGAATTGCCGAGCTGCCGGTACGAGTAGTTGATCATCGATGCCCAGTAGCCGATGCTCCAGCCGCTTTCATGGGCCAGGTCCACGCCCCACTGGAGCGCGGGGCGCGAGGACTCCGGCGCGTCGGCGCCGGCATTGCCGAGCGGCGCGCCGTTGCCATAGGTGCTGGTGGCACCGCGCAGCACGTAGCGCGACACCGCGTCGACGTGGCCCGTGAAGGTGTACGGGCTGGCTGGTGTGGAATCTGGGGGTGGTGGAATCTCTTCGGCGTATGCCGCGGTGGAGAGGTGGGCGGCGGCAAGCAGCAGGACAGCGGTGCGCAAAGGGCGCGCCAGGTGGTGGACGGGGAATCCCGACATGAAATGGCTCCGGTCAGTGACAAAGGCAGGGAAGCCACCTCTCTGCGAAGTGAACCTCCCGGGCTTTTGTCCCGCCGTGGAGCCGCCGGCGGATCAGGTGCCGGTGGCCGGTCGCTCTCGGACCAGGCATCGTGCGCATGGCACGACCGGAACCCTAGCTACCCTTCGGTGAGCGACACGCGGCCGCTTCCCCGCTTGCATTCAGCAACATGCGTGCCATGTATTTGCCGTGCATGGCGCGCCAGACCGATGCATGGCGCGCGGCTGGCGCACCGATCTGGCGGCTTGGGGGCAACGTGCGGGTGCCTCGTCCCCATGCCGGTGCGCGGCGTCATGGCGCCGGCAGCAGCGCTTCCGCCGTCATGCCCGGCAGGTTCTCGACGCGCAGCGTCTGCGGCATGGTCAGCGAAATGCCGGCGCTGCGCAGGCGCTTCAGGATCTCGAACAGCAGGTCGCTCTTGGTGGAAGCCGCAACCCGCGGGTTGGCCACGAAGCCCGTCACGCTCAGCGTAATGCCGTTGGGTGCGAGCTGGCTGAAGGTGACCGATGGCACCGGGTGGTCGAGGATGGTTTCGTTATCGAGATAGGCGTCGAGCAGGAGGTCGCGCACCTGCTCCGGATCGGTATTGAGCGGGAAGGTGAGCTGTAGCGTGGCCACGCCCTGCGTGCTGTGGCTCATGGTCACGTTGCGCACGTTCTGCGAGATGAGCTGCGAGTTCGGCACGATCATCGTGGAACGGTCGCCGAGCTGGATCTCGGTCGCGCGCACGTTGATGCGGCGGATGTCGCCTTCCACGCCGCTGATGCTGACCATGTCGCCGACCTTCACCGGGCGCTCGGTCAGCAGGATCAGGCCCGACACGAAGTTCTTGACGATCTCCTGCAGGCCGAAGCCGATGCCCACCGACAGCGCGCTGACGATCCACGCCAGGTTCTCCCACTTCACGCCCAGCTGGGCCAGCGTCAGCAGCACGATCAGCACATAGCCGACATTGCTGAACAGCGTGACCAGCGACGCGCGCAGGCCCGGCTCCATGCACATGCGCGGCAGCAACTCCGCATCGAGCCAGCGACGTACCGAACGCAGCAGCCAGATGCCCACCGACAGCGCGACCACGGCGTTGATGATGCGCTCCGGCATGATGTTGTAGCTACGCAGCTTGTCGCCGCCGAGCACGGTCAGCAGGCTGTCGAGCAGTTCCGCGGGCGTGGTGCCGAAGCCGCCGGTCAGCAGCGCGATAATGGCAACGATCGTCAGCACGCTGGTGCCAAGGCCCGACAGCAGCGTCGATGCCTGTTCCAGGCGGGTGTCGTCCACGCCGAACAACTGCCGGATCACGCGGCCGCTCGCGTGCTGCGTCGACAGCAGGCTTTCGAAGATGTCGCGCGTGAGCTGGGTCAGCAGGTACAGCGTGCACAGCACGATGTCGAACCACACCAGTTCGTAGGTCACGAAGCGGGCAAAGCTGACATAGCCCGCGAGCAGCGCAATCAGCGCGACGATAACGGCGAGCGTGACGCCGGCGTGGATCATGCCCGCCAGCGTGGCGCGTGCCTCGGCGCGCTCGCCGGCCGCGGCCAGCCCGCTGCGTACGCGGTTGGCGCGCAGCAGCGCGGCGCCGATCGTGAACACCACCACCAGCGACACCAGGCCGCGGCCCAGCAGCGTGAACGGCACGCTGGTATCGGCAATATGGTTCAGCAACTCGAGCGTGCCCGCCAGCAGCAACAGCCCGGCCAGTGCGCGCGGGAACGGCTTGAGTGCGCGCGCCACCGGGTCTGCCATCGCCGGCAGTCGCCACGAGGGGTGGTGCGTGCACAGCAGCGCGCGGCCGAGCCCCGCAATCAGCGCGCTGGTCAGCATGAGCCTGGCCAGTGCGCCGAGCAGGTCCTGCAGGTCAGTCGGCGGCTCGTAGCCGCGCGTGAAGGCGTAGTAGACCAGCTGCACCGCGAGTGCTGTCGTGACGACGGTGGTGAGCGCGGTGGCGAGAGCCAGCGCGCTGCGCCGCAACCGGGTTTCGGGCAGGCGCGTCAGGCAGAACCACGCGGCGGCCCGTTCGGCAAGGCGCCGGCCGAGCGTCCAGACCGCGAGTGCGAGCATGAGCAGCAGCGCGGTGGCGCCGCGTTGCTCCGGTTCCCATGCAGTCTTGATCAGCGGCACGACTTCGTCCACGAACGCTTCCATGCGCGCGCTGTCGTCATCGGATGGCTTGAACAGCGGCGCCCAGAACTGCGGGTTCAGGATGCTTTCCGATCGCAGCGCAAGCTGGTCCTTCATGCGGCTGCGCTGCAGCTTGGCGAGCTGGGCGTTCAGGTTCTCGATGTTCTCCTTGCCTTCGGCCGCCTGCTTCAGCGCATTGTCGAGCTGGACCTTGCGCGCATTGAGCTCGGCCCGCTGCCGTGCCACGGCGGGCATTTCCGGGGGCGTGGCGCCCGCTGCGGGCGGTGGCCCGAGCACGTCGAGCTGGGCCTGCAACTGAGCGCGCTGGGGCGTCAGCGCGCCGGTCAGCTTGTCGACGTCCTTGGCGAGCTGGTGCAGGGCTTCGTCCAGATCCCCGAGGCGGGTCGTGCCATTGACGCTGGACGCGGACTGCTTGATGCGGTCCTGCTCGGTCTGCAGGCGCTTGAGTTCGGTGATGGCCTCGGCGTGCGTCAGGGCCGGGGGCTGGTCCGCATCGGGCGCGGACGCCGGCTCGGCCGCCATCGCGGCTGGCATGAGGTGGAACAGTGCGGTGAGCACAAGGCTCAGGGCGAGCCAGGAAAGTCTGCGCATGGCGGATTCACGTTGTGACGTGGCCGCCCGGAAGTCGCCGCCGACGCTCCGGCAAGCCACTGTGCGCCGGATGGCGGGGAGCGAATGCCTGAGGATGCGGATTGGCCCGGGGGCGCGGGAGACGAACACAGGAAGCGAGACCACGCTGTGGCCGAGCCGCTTCCACGAAATTGACCAGCGACGCGCGGCGCTGCCGCATGGCTTGACGTCGGGCCTGTCTGGCGCGCGGTAAGCCGGCTGGTTAAGTGGCGGTCGGTGTGGCTGGCCGCCGGACGGGTGATTATATGAAAGCGTTCAGATCACACGGCCCTGCATGCGCCTTCTGCGTCGCCTGGCAGTTGTAATTGTCCGTTACCGCCGGAAGCGCGCGTTACACCGCTAACAACTGGGAGCGCCTGCGGAAACACCTGAGCGAGGGTTTCTTGTGCATGATGACATCACGACATCAGTACCCGAAGTCCCTGAAAAAGGAGTCAATCATGCGCCCCTCCATCCGTATCGCTTCCGCTGCCGCCGTGTCGCTTGCCCTGCTGGCTGCCGGGCCGGCGTCGGCGCATGACCGCTATCACCATGGCGGTGGCTCTCAGGCCGGCGTGGCCCTTGCCGTTGGCGCGCTGGTGGGCCTCGCATTTGGTGCGGCCGTGGCTTCCGCGCCTGTGGTGGCTGCCCCTGCGCCGGTCGCCTACGCACCGCCCGCCTACGCACCGCCCGCCCGCGTCAGCTATGCCGCGCCGGCCGTGCCGCCGGGCTACTGCTATCGCGGCGACATCGGCGGCTACGTACCGTGCGGCCCGCAGCCGCGCGGCTATTACCAGGCTCCGGTGGACTACGGCTACTAACCACTCAGTCGATTGAGTCCACTGTGTCTCAAGCGATGGCGAAGCCGGTATCGAACGTTGCTCGCGCGTCGAGCCGCTGTTTGAGCAGGCCCGTCTTCAGGTAGAAGTCGGCGGTGCGCTGCTGCTCGGCAATGAGCGCATCGTCGATCTTCTGCCACTGCGTGTGCCGGCGCTCGAACTGCAGGCGCGCGGCCTCCGGTGAAATGCCGATGATGCGCGCAAGCGTCGCCGAGAACTCCGGCACATGCTGATAGGACCAGGCCTGCGCGCGTACCACGCGCTGCAGGAAATCGGCCAGCACGGCGCGTTTTGCCGCCAGCGCCGTGTCGGTCGCGGCCACATAGCTCAGCCCCGACCACAGGCCGCGTCCGCTGACCAGCACGCGTGCATGCCCGCTGGTTTCGGCCATGGCGGTATAGGGTTCCCAGGTTGCCCATGCATCGACCGAACCGCTGGTCAGCGCGAGTTTGGCATCGGCCGGCGGCAGGAAACGGATGTTGGCATCCTCCGGCCGCAGTCCGGCCGATTCCAGCGCCTTGAGCGCGACGAAATGGCCGATCGAACCGCGATTGGTACCGATGCTCTTGCCCTTCAGGTCAGCCGCGCTCTTCAGCGGCGAGTCGGGGCGCACAAGGATGGCGGTGCCATAAGGATCGGAACGATTGGCGCCGATCAAGCGGATGCGCGTGCCCGCAGCCAGCGCGAAGATCGCCGGCGCATCGCCAATGGGGCCGCAGTCGACGGCGCCCGCATTGAGCGCTTCAGCGAGCGGCGCCGCGGCGGGGAACTCGGTCCACTGGATGTCGTAGGACAGTCCGCGCAGTGCATCGGCGGACTCGAGCAAGGCACGCAGCCCGCCTTTCTGGTCGCCCGCTTTCAATAACGGGCGTCCCTGTGCGCGGACTGCGCCGGCGCCGGGAAGTGCGGCAAGAAGAAGCGTGTCGGTGGCGATGGCGGCGGTAGCCACCGTGCCGTAGCGGAGGAATTGTCGTCGGGATGCAGTCATCGGTCATGCGTGCCATGTGAATCATTCGGACTGAAGCCAGCCCGATGAGCATGCAACCGTAACGCGATCGATCCCTTGCGCGAACGAATATATCCGCGCTTCCTTATGCGGGCGATGTCTGTCCCGAGGGACCAGTCCCGCCGATTTCCGCGCTTTTCCCTGCGTCGTGGGCGTCAAGCCGTTCCATCGAACGCAATTCGGTTTGGCGGAATACGCCGTCCACGGTGATCCATGGAAAGCGTACGCCGGTCACCACATTCTCGAAGGCAATGTAGGGCGTTTCGCCATCGAACACGCACGTGAAGACGCGCGGAGACTCCTGTCCGTGGCGCACGCGGTAGCGTGCCCCGTGTTCCAGCCGGAACAGCATGTCGCCCTGGCGCAGCAAGCGCGAGGTGGGCTGGCATACGCCGTGGCCGGCCTCGGCCGCGGCGCGCTGGTGCTGTTCATCAAGAACTTGCTGAAGCCAGTCGTCGAAGCCGAGCGTGGTCTTGTGCTGGCCGACCAGCGTCATCCATTCATCGATGCGCCGGCGCTGGCCGTCCTGGCTCTCGGCTTGTGCGCCGACGCTATAGTCCTTACGCCTGCTCATACCGTCTGTCTGGCTATCCTGTCCCGGCCCGATGGGCGTGAAGCGGGCACTATGACGGCAGTGCAGCAGTTCAGGAAAGAGTAGAACTACTCAACTCGTTGCTGCGTAAGCGATTCCCGGTTTGCGCGGCGTCCTGCGCGGGCCTGTCGGATCGGGAAAAAAGGCCGGCGGCCGGCCAGCGGCCGCCGGTCCCGAACGATCGGGCAATGTTTGGGGAATCGTGTGCCGCAGTAGCACACGATAAGCAATGACGGTATCCACGCGATGAACCGTATCCCTGCGAAGGTAGGGGGAAATTCAGGCATCTTCCAGGCTCGTCGTAGGGCCTGGAAGCGTTTCGGCGCTGGACGTCAGGCCGCAAAGCCGCCATCGATGTTCAGGCTGGCCCCCGTGACGAAGCCTGCTTCCGGGCCAGCGAGGTACGCCACCATGCCCGCGATCTCCTCGGGCCGCGCGTGGCGCTGCAACGCCATCAGTCCATGCAGCGAGGTCGCAAAGTCGCTGTGCTCTGGGTTCATGTCGGTATTGGTCGGCCCCGGCTGCACGTTGTTCACGGTGATGCCCCGGGGCCCGAGGTCGCGCGCCATGCCCTGTACCAGGCCCTTCAGCGCTGCCTTGCTCATGGCGTAGGCGCTGCCCCCGGCGAACGGAATGCGATCCGCATTGACGCTGCCGATATTGATGATGCGGCCGCCTTCGCCCATGTAGGGCAGTGCTGCCTTGGCTGCCACGAACACGCCGCGCACATTCACCGCCAGCGTCTTGTCGAAATCTTCCAGGGAAAAGTCGTCGACCGGGCCCAGCAGCAGCACGCCGGCGCTGTTGACCAGGATGTCGATCTTGCCGAACTGCCGGGCAGCATCGTCGACCGCACGCGTCACGGAAGCCGCGTCCGCCGCGTCAGCCTGGAAGGCCCGTGCGCGTCCGCCGGCGGCATTGATTTCCTCGGCCACTGCGTGCGCGCCCGCTCCCGAACTCTGATAGGTAAAGGCCACAGCCGCGCCTTCGCGCGCCAGTCGGCGTACGACCGAAGCGCCGATACCGCGCGCGCCGCCGGTGACGAAGGCAACCTTGTCGGAAAGAGTGGTGGTCATGATGTTTGCTCCTGAAAGCGTTGGGTGGTTGGTGCATCGAAGTATGGTCAGGCGATTCCCCTACCGGTAGGCATCACTGCGGATCATGTTTTTCAACCATTGGTATAAGCTGGGGGCATGGAAGCCCTGAACCTGCTCGAATCTTTCGTCCATAGCGCCGAAACCGGCAGCTTTTCGGCTGCGGCGCGACGGCTGGGACTGACGCCCGCGGCGGTCAGCAAGAACGTCGCGCGCCTGGAGCGCCACCTGGGACTGCGGCTGTTCCATCGCAGCACGCGGCGGCTGACGCTGACCTCGGGCGGCGAGCAGTTCTTCTCGCAGGTGTCCAATCCGTTCTCGGCATTGCGCGATGCATTTGCCGGCGCGGCGGAGGATGCTGGCAAGCCCGCCGGCGTGCTCAAGGTCGGCATGGCGCTCGCGTTCGGGCGCGAGTACCTGGTGCCGCTGCTCGGCGAATTCCTCGCGCTCTATCCCGGCATCGTGCCGGACTGGCACTTCGAGAACCGTCCCACGGACCTGATCCGGGACGGCTTCGATGCCGCCATTGGCGGCGGCATTGAACTGACCGAGGGCGTGGTCGCGCGCGAGCTTGCCCGGACGCACGTGGTCGCGGTGGCATCGCCGGCGTTCATGCAGGGAAAGGCGCTACCCAGGCACCCGTCGGACCTGCTTGCGTTCGACGGCATCGTGCGGCGCTCCGGCGCCACCGGCCGCTTGCGCGCCTGGACCTTGCGTAACCAGGTCGGTGAACAGGCGCCGGCCGAACACCGCGCGCGATTGATCTTCGACGACCCCGAAGCCATGGCCCACGCGGCCATGCACGGGCTTGGCATCGCGCTGCTGCCGATGCCGCATGCCGCGCCAAGGCTCGAGAGCGGAGCGCTGATGCGGCTGCTGCCCGGCTGGTACGCCGACAACGGGCCGATCTCGCTCTACTACCCGAGCCGCACGCTGCTGCCGCCGCGCACGCGTGTGTTCATCGAGTTCGTGGTCGACGCGTTCCGCAACAAGGGACTGGCGCGGCGCTTTGACGGGCGGTAAGCGATGGCGGGTGCGTTTAAACGAGTTGAAACATCATGGCGGGTCGTTTAAACTCGTTTAAACGTATAACGAAGCAGAGATTGCATCATGCCGACAACCGCGAAACTCACCATCCAGCGCTGGGGAAACAGTCTGGCGGTCCGCATCCCGGCCGAAGTGGCGCGTGCGGCCCATTTCGAGCTTGGGCAGGAAGTCGAAGTTACCTCCGACGAGATTGGAGTGACGGTGAAACCGCTGGGGCCGCGCAAGCTGACGCTGGCGGAGAAGCTGGAAAAGTACGATCCGGCAAAGCATGGGGGTGAGGCGATGCCGACCGGCCGCGTCGGCGCGGAGGTGTTCTGATGGCGCGGCCGTCGTGGGTGCCGGATCGTCAGGACATTATCTGGATCGACTGCAACCCTCAGTCCGGGCGGGAAATGAAAGACATGCACCCGATGCTCGTGCTTTCCCCGAAGGCGTTCAATGAACGAACGAGCATCGTGATCGGCTTGCCGATGACGACAGCTTCGTACAACGATACGAACCCGTTCGCCATCAAATTCCATGGCCCGAAGAATGTCGCGAGCTACATTCTCGGGCACCAGCCCAAGTCCTTCGACTGGCGAGCGCGCGGTGCCAGGGCGCATCCGTGGAAGCGCGCGCCCGATGACGTGTTCGCTGCTGCCTGCGAGCAGCTGAACCAGATCATCGCCATCTGCGGTTGACACCCACGACGGCGGGTTGCCTGTCGACGCAAAGGCTCTTAGCCTGTAGCCGTGCGCGCGTGCCGCGCCACAGCCACGAAAGTGGCCCCTGAAACACTGCGCACCGGCCCAACGCTTGCCCGGCGCGCACTCACGGAGGCATGACGATGCGTGTGATGGTGATCGTGAAGGCAACCAGACAGTCGGAGGCGGGCGAAATGCCCAGCACCGAATTGCTCGAAGCCATGGGCAAGTTCAACGAGGAACTCGTCAAGGCGGGCGTGATGCTCGCCGGCGAGGGTTTGCATCCTAGCTCGCGCGGCAAGCGGGTACGGTTCTCGGGAAGCAACCGGACCGTGGTCGACGGTCCGTTTGCGGCGACCAATGAACTGATCGCCGGATTCTGGCTGTGGCAGGTCAAGTCCATGGACGAAGCCGTGGAGTGGGTCCGGCGCTGTCCCAACCCGATGGAGGGCGACTCCGAGATCGAAATCCGCCGGGTGTTCGAGGCCGATGATTTCGGCGAGGCCTTCACGCCGGAACTGCGTGAGCAGGAAGAGCGCCTGCGCGCCGAAATCGACAGCAAGTCCGGCAACCCTGGTTGATCCGGGCGCGCCCCCGCGCTTTGGCACGTTGAAGCGAATCCGGGTGCCCATGCGGCGCCCGACTCGTCTTACGGCTTGCTATTTGGATATAGCACCTTCTATATCCAATATCAGTCGACCCCAACGAGAGCCATCGACAGCCGTCATGGCCGGATTGTCCCGGCAGAAAGGAAGGGAATGAACATGGAACACACCGGACCCGTCACCACCGTGGACGAAATTGCCGACGGTATCTTCCGCATCTCCACGCCCGTCCCGCCGCAGGACATGCCGGGCGGCTTCTCGTTCAACCAATACCTCGTGGTGGATGACCGGCCGTTGCTTTACCACACGGGTCCGCGCAAGCTGTTCGCGCAGGTGCGCGCAGCCATCGAGCGTGTGATGCCGGTGTCGCGGCTGGCCTATGTCGGGTTCTCTCACGTGGAGTCCGATGAATGCGGCACACTCAATGACTTTCTCGAACTCGCACCCGATGCCGTGCCGCTGTGCGGCCAGATCGCCGCGATGGTGTCGATCAACGACATCGCCATTCGTCCGGCGCGCGCCATGGCCGATGGAGAGGTCATCAGCCTTGGCGCGCACCGCATCCGCTGGCTTGCCACGCCGCACGTGCCGCATGGCTGGGAATGCTCGATGGCGTTCGAGGAAACCACGCGTACGCTGCTGTGCGGCGATCTCTTTACGCAGCCCGGCGACGCAAATCCGCCGCTGACCGAAGGCGACATCCTCGAATCGAGCGAGGCGTTCCGCTTGCAGATGGACTACTACGCGCACAGTCCCGATACCGGGATGCATCTGCAGCGGCTGGCCGATCTGCAACCGGCCACGCTCGCGTGCATGCATGGCAGCGCGTGGCGCGGCGACGGTGCGGCACTTCTGGGCCGCTTGTCGCAGCGACTGGCGCAACGGTAGGTGACGTGCACGCGCATGCTACAGTCGGCCCGACATTTGCGAGCATGAGCGTGTACGAATGAAGACCCTGCTGATCGTCTATCACACCATGACCGGCGGTACCGCCCAAATGGCCCAGGCCGCGGCCGACGCGGCACGCCAGCAGCCCGACGTCACGGTCAGGCTGCTGCGTGCGGTCGATGCCGGACCGGATGATGTACTGGCCGCCGACGGCTACTTGTTCGCGACGCCGGAGAACCTGGCCGCGATGTCGGGCCTGATGAAGGATTTCTTCGACCGTTGCTACTACGCCGCGCTCGATCGCGTGAACGGGCGTCCTTACGCCGCCATGATCTGCGCGGGCAGCGACGGGCAGAACGCCCTGCGGCAGATCGACCGCATCGCGACCGGCTGGCGCCTGAAAAGCGTGGCGCCCGGTTTGATCGTCTGCACGCACGCGCAGACGCCGGAGCGCATCCTGGCGCCCAAGCATATCGGCGCCGACGATCTGGAGCGCTGCGCGGAAGTCGGCGCGGGTCTCGCGGCCGGCCTTGCGCTCGGCGTGTTCTGAGCCGGAGCCCCTGCCAGTTACTTTGCCCGCTGTCACCCCCGGAGGTAACCATGCTGCTGTATGCGCACCCGTTTTCCTCGTACTGCCAGAAGGCGCTGATTGCCCTGTATGAGAACGGCACGCCGTTCGACTTTCGGATGCTGTCGCCGGAGCATCCCGACACGCTGGCCGAGCATGCCGCGCTCTGGCCAATGCAACGCATGCCGGTGCTGGTTGATGCGGGGCGCACCGTGGTCGAGTCGACCATCATCATCGAGTACCTGGACATCCACCATCGCGGTCCCGTGCGCTGGATTCCGCAGGACCCGGACGACGCGCTCGAAGTCCGCATGATGGACCGCTTCTTCGACAACTACGTCATGACGCCGATGCAGCGCATCGTGTTCGACTACATCCGCGCGCCCGAGCAGCGCGATGCGGCAGGCGTGGCCGACGCCAGGCAATTGCTGGACCGTTCATATCAGTGGCTCGACCGTGCCATGGCCGGGCGCGAATGGGCTGCGGCCGGTGCCTTCAGCCTTGCGGATTGCGCGGCGGCACCAGCCCTGTTCTATGCCGACTGGGTGCATCCCATCGCCCCGGCCCTGACCAACGCGCGCGCTTACCGCAGCCGGCTGCTGGCACGGCCTGCGTTTGCACGCGCGGTGGACGAGGCCCGTCCGTACCGCAAGCTGTTCCCGCCCGGAGCGCCGGACCGGGACTGAAGGTCTGCACAGATGGGCGCCCGACGTATCGCTTACCGCTACCGTTGCCGCTGCGCGAACCGGTCCGTCGCCCGAATCAACTGATCCAGGATGCCCGGTTCGGTCCACGCATGCCCGGCGCCCTCGATCAGATGGAAGTCGGCGTCGGGCCAGGCCTGGTGCAACGCGAACGCATAGCGCGCGGGGCAGGGCATATCGTAGCGGCCGTGCACGATCACGCCGGGTATCCCCGCCAGGCGGTGCGCGTCGCGCAGCAACTGCCCGTCTTCCAGCCACCCGCGGTGCGTGAAGTAGTGGTTCTCCAGCCGTGCGAACGCTAGCGCGAAATGCGGATCATCGTGCTTGGTGCTGTTGTCCGCGTCAGGCAGCAGGGTGATGGTCTCCCCTTCCCAGACGCTCCACGCGCGAGCCGCTTCCAGTTGCTTTGCCTCATCGTCGCCGGTCAGCAGCTTGCGGTAGGCGGCCATCATGTTGCCGCGTTCCGCTTCCGGTACGGGCGCCTGGAAGCGCGCCCACTTCTCGGGGAACATCTCCGACACGCCGAACTGGTAGTACCAGTCCAGTTCCGCTTGCGAGACCGTGTAGATGCCGCGCAGCACGAGTTCGCTCGCACGCTGCGGATACTTCTGCGCGTAGGCGAGCGCCAGCGTCGAGCCCCATGAGCCGCCGAATACCAGCCAGCGCTCGACACCCGCGAGTTCGCGCAGACGCTCGATATCGTCGACGAGATGCCACGTGGTGTTGGCCTCCAGCCCCGCATGCGGCGTGGAGCGGCCGCAGCCACGCTGGTCGAACAGCAGCACGTCGTAGCGCGCGGGATCGAACAGCCGGCGATGATCGGCGCTGATGCCGCCGCCGGGTCCGCCGTGCAGGAATACGGCAGGCTTGGCGCCGGGCGTGCCGACGCGCTCGTAGTGGATCACGTGGCCGTCGCCGACATCAAGCGTGCCGGTGGCATACGGTTCGATGGCAGGGTAGAGGGTGCGAAGGGTTGGCATGGGGTTGGGCTCCGGGTACGTCATGGCTCAGTGTAGCGCTGGGCGAGGACCGTCATGCGGCCGTGCGGTTGCGTCGTCTTTTAGGCGGCGCGGCGGTGGCCGTTGTGGCGCTCGCGGCAAGTGCGGCGAGCAAGGCCAGCACCACGGGCGATTGCTCGTCGCTGCGCCAGATGCCATGCAGTTCGGACGGCTTTCCGGCGCGCACGATCGGTCTGCTGACCAGATTGGGGAACTGCACTACCTGAACCGAAGCCGGAAGCAGCGCGACACCGAACTTCTGCGCGACCAGCGTGGCAATGGTCAGCATGTGGCGCACCTTGTGCCGGATATTCGGCGTGAATCCGGCACTGGCGCATAACGCGACGACCTGATCGTAGTGTTCGGGTGCGAAATGGCGAGGGAACAGCACGAAGTCCTCATCGCGCAGTTGTCGCAGGTCGATTGCGTCGCTGTTCGCCAGCGGATGATCGGCCGGCAATACGCACACGAAGCTCTCCGTATGCAGCAGCCGCGATGACACGCCCGACGGAATCACGCGCGGATGGATGATGCCGATGTCGATCTGGTTGCGCTGCAGCGCATCGATCTGCTCGAAGGTGTTCAGCTCTTGCACGACCACCTCCACCTCCGGGCGCGCCGCGCCGAATTCGCGGATTACGCCAGCCAGGCCGGTCAGCAATGACGATCCAAGGCAGCCAATGCGGACCGAGCCCTGTTCGCCGCGGGCGACGCGGCCGGCCAGGTTTTCGGCATCGCGCGTGAGCGCAAGGATCTTGAGTGCTTCCACGTAGATCACCTTGCCGGCGGGGGTCAATGCCACTTCGCGCGTGCTGCGTCGCAGCAGTTCCAGTCCCAGCGACGCTTCCAGCTGCCGGATATTGAAGCTCAGCGGCGGCTGCGTAATGGCGAGACGAGCCGCCGCGCGTCCGAAGTGCAGTTCTTCCGCAACCGCGACGAAATAACGCAATTGTCTGAGGTCCATGTCGATGTTCGGGATTGATTCAATCTCTGTATGAATGGGACAAAAAAATATATTGGACTAGAAAACTCGAGACGCCAAGAATGGCTGCTGAAATACCGCCATGCGGCAGAAGACCGCAGGCCAGAAGACTACAAAACCAGCAGTAGCCAAGGAGACAACCATGGTTAGCAAAGCTGTTGCCGCCCTCGGCGCCGCCGCCTTCATGGCCGCCGGCGCGCATGCGCAGGAATACCCCACCCAAGCGATTCGCATCATCGTGCCGTATGCCGCGGGCGGCATGACTGACGTGGTGGCGCGCGTGGTCGGGCAGAAGCTCGGCGAACGGCTCGGCCAGCCGGTCGTCGTGGAGAACCGGCCGGGCGCGGCCACCATCGTGGGCGCCGATCTCGCGGCCAGCGCGAAGCCGGATGGCTACACGCTGCTGGCGGCGACCAACACCACGCTGACGATCAACCCGTGGCTGTATCCCAAGCTGCCCTATGACCCGGGCAAGAGCTTCGCGCCGATTGCGCTCGTCGCGACTGCGCCGAGCGTGATCGTTGTACACCCGTCCGTGCCGGCGAAGACGCTGGGCGAACTGGTGCAACTCGGCCGCGCCAAGCCAGGAAGCCTGAGCTATGCGTCGTATGGCAATGGCTCCTCGGCGCATCTCGCGGGCGAAATGCTGCGGGTGCGCGCCAATGTCGATCTGCTGCACGTCCCGTACAAGGGCAGTGCGCCCGCCAAGGCCGCCGTCATGGCCGATGAAGTGTCCATGACGTTCGAGCCGGCCTTCACCGGCTTGCCGCAAATCTCGGCGGGCAAGCTGCGCGCGCTCGCGGTGATGAACAGCAAGCGCTCAGCTGTGCTGCCCGATGTGCCGACCACGGCGGAGCTTGGCTACAGCGGGCTCGAGATGTCGGCGTGGGTTGGCCTGATGGCGCCGGCCGCGACGCCGCGTCCGATCGTGAAGAAGCTGGCTGGCGAGATCGAGCGCATCGTCGCGGATCCCGACGTGCAGAAGACCTTGCTGCGCAGCGGCGCGGAGCCCGTCGGCTACTACCTCGACGCGTTCGGCACCTACATTCGCGATGAAACCGCGCGCTACGGCAAGGTCATCGCTGCTTCGCACATTCGTGCCGACTGAGTTTCCTTCACTCCACGACATCATGAGCAAACCGCTTTCCCATATTCGCGTGCTCGATCTCACCCGTGTGCTGGCGGGTCCTTGGTGCACGCAGAACCTCGCTGACCTCGGTGCGGAGGTCATCAAGGTCGAACGCCCTGGCAGTGGCGATGAAACGCGCGGCTGGGGCCCGCCGTGGCTGCCCGACGCGGCAGGCGACGACGGTGACGATTCGGGCTACTACGCCTCGACCAATCGTGGCAAGAAGTCGATCACCGTGGATCTCGCGACCGAAGACGGGCAGGCGATCATCCGGCGCCTGGCGGCGGAGTCGGACGTGCTGGTGGAAAACTACAAAGTCGGCACGCTGGCCCGCTACGGGCTCGGTTACGAAGACCTCCGCGAAGCGAATCCGAAGCTGATCTACTGTTCCATCACCGGCTTCGGCCAGACCGGGCCCTACCGTCACCGCCCCGGGTACGACTTCGTGTTCCAGGGCATGGGCGGCCTGATGAGCATCACCGGCGAGCGCGACGACCTGCCCGGCGGCGGCCCGCAGAAAGTGGGGATCGCAGTCGCCGATATCACCACCGGCATGTACTCGAGCCTGGCGATCACCGCCGCGCTGGCGTGGCGCGAGCGCAGCGGACAGGGTCAGCATATCGACATGGCCTTGCTGGATTGCATCCTGGCCTTCGGCAGCAACCAGGCCGTGAACTATCTGGTGTCGGGCAAGCTGCCGCGCCGCTACGGCAATGCGCATCCCAACGCGGTGCCATACCAGGTGTTCGACAGCCAGGACGGGCAGCTTGTGGTGGCGGTCGGCAATGACGGCCAGTTCGCGGCGTACTGCGATGCCATCGGCCGGCCCGAGCTTGCGTCGGACGACCGCTTCGCCAAAGTCACCGGCAGGCTGGTCAACCGCGACGTGCTGCTGCCGATGCTGATGGAGATCATGCGTGCCGACACCACAGCGGCTTGGCTGGAGCGGCTGGAAGCTGCCGGCGTGCCATGCGGGCCGATCAACGATTTCAGCCAGACCTTCGCCGATCCGCAGGTTCGCGAGCGCGGCATCCGGGTGGACCTGCCACTGTCGGGTGGCGGGACCTGTCCGGCCATTGCGAGTCCGATGCGGTTCTCGGCTTCGCCGCTGGACCATCGCGTCGGTCCCCCTGTGCTTGGCGAGCACACCGAGGCTGTCCTGGGCGAGTACCTCGGCATGGATGCTTCGGAACTGGGCCGGCTGCGCACCGCCGGCGTGATCTGAGTCCCCGCGCCACGCGCGGCCCCGTACACCATCCACCGGCGTCGATGGCGCCGATGGCTCGCTTCATCCGTATCCACGACTGCAAGAGCCTGCCATGACTTTCCAAGCCCGCTACACCGCGTACACGCCCACGCGTCCCGCCACCTCCGGCCAAAGCTCACAGCACCTCGCGCCGGATTGCGCGGGACTGGATTTCTTCGCACTCGACCGAGGCCTGCAGGACCTGCTCTCGCTTTATCTGCCGGAGTCCGAGCACCGGCAGCTGCTGCCCCATTTCCAGCGCATGGGCGAGTTGGCTGGTGGCCGCCTGAACACGCTCGCGACGGTTGCAGACAAACATCCGCCGGTCCTGCACCCGCGCACGCGCTGGGGTGAAGATGAAGACTGGATCGAATATCACCCCGCCTACCAGGAGATGGAGCACATTGCGTTCGGCGATTTCCAGTTCCATGCGATGAGCCATCGCGGCGGCGCGCTCGGCAGCGAAGGGCCGCTCTCGTCGACTGCGAAGTACGCGTTCCAGTACCTGTTCGTGCAATCCGAGTTCGGGCAGATGTGCCCGATCAGCGTGACGGACACCTCGATCCATCTGATCCGCAAGTTCGGCAGCCCCGAGTTGCAGCGCAAGCTGCTGCCGCGCATGCTCGCGGCCGATCCGGAAGTGCTGTGGAAAGGCACGCAGTTCATGACCGAGAAGGCAGGTGGCTCCGACGTTGGCGCCGTCGAAACCACGGCGCGCTTTGTGGATGGCCAGTGGCGGTTGTACGGCGAGAAATGGTTCTGCTCCCACACTGACGCCGATATCGCTCTGCTGCTCGCACGCCCGGAAGGCGCACCCGCCGGAACCAAGGGCCTGGCACTGTTCGCACTGCCACGCACGCTCGATGATGGCAGCCGCAATGCGTACCGCATCGTCCGTCTCAAGGACAAGCTCGGCACGCGTTCGATGGCCAGCGGCGAAATCCGGCTCGAAGGCGCGCTCGCTTATCCCGTCGGCGCGCTCGACCAGGGCCTCAAGCAGATGATGGAGCAGGTCAACCTGTCGCGCTTGTCGCATGCGGTGCGTGCCGCCGCGATGATGCGGCGCTGCCTGAACGAGGCAATGCAGGCGGCACGGCATCGCTCCGCCTTCGGGCAGGAAATCATCAAGCACCCGCTGCTGCGCCGGCAATTGCTGAAGCTGATGCTGCCGACCGAGGCCGCACTGTCGATGGTCATGGCCACGGCCGACACCATGCGCCGGGCCAATGAAGGCGATGACACGGCGCGCAACGCGTTGCGGCTGCTGACGCCGCTGCTCAAGCTGCGCACCTGCCGCGACAACATCACGGTCGCAACCGGCGCCATGGAAGTCCGCGGCGGCAATGGCTACATCGAGGACTTCGTCAATGCGCGGCTCGTGCGCGATGCGCATATCGGCGTGCTGTGGGAGGGCACCAGCAACATCAATGCCCTCGACGCGATCCAGCGTGCCGTGCGCAAGGACGGCGCGCAGCACGCACTGAAGGTGATGCTGGCAGAACGCGTCGAGCAATCTTCGCAGTTGCCGGCAACCATGCGCCAATCTCTCTGGCAATGCGTGGAGCGCGCGGTGGCGCTGGCCGAGGCCGTGGCCGCGGAGGGCCGGCATGAAGCGGAGGTGCGCCGCGCCGCGACTGCGCTTTATCACGTCAGCGCAGCGGTGCTGATGGCGTGGGAGGGTGCCCGGCCGGGCGTCGATGCGAAGCGTGTCCTGCTGGCCGACGCCATGCTCCGGCATCGCCTGTTGCCGCGCGATCCGCTTGCGGCGCCGGACGGCGAGAGTGAATCCGCTGCCGATTGCCTGCTGCTCCAGCCTGGGGCGCTCACGCTGGACGAGGCGTGCGAGGCAATTCTCGCGGAGTGACGAAGACTTCAAAAAATCTTCCGCCAACGCTTGACACCTTGCCGGTCAATCGTTGTACAATCCGGCCTCCTCTCAACGAGGAAGCGTTGATTCCCCGATAGCTCAGTCGGTAGAGCGCCGGACTGTTAATCCGTAGGTCCCTGGTTCGAGCCCAGGTCGGGGAGCCAAACAACGCGGGAGTAGCTCAGTTGGTAGAGCGCAACCTTGCCAAGGTTGAGGTCGCGAGTTCGAGACTCGTCTCCCGCTCCAGTGCCCAGCACCGGACGTCGCCCATGTGGCTCAGTGGTAGAGCACTCCCTTGGTAAGGGAGAGGTCGGCAGTTCGATCCTGCCCATGGGCACCACCTCCGCTTTTTTTTCTCTTCTCGTTTTTCCGGTCGTCTTTCTTCTGCCGGGTTCCCGATCTTCTTCTGCTTTTGTTCTGACGCTTTGCGCTGATTGCCGTGGCTATCGTGCGACCACGCCATGCCGCACGGCATAAACGGTCAGTGCGACGATGTGATACGCGTTCAGTTTGCGCATCAGCTTTTCAATCTGCTTGCGCGCTGTCAGCGGGCCGGTGTCGAGCCATGTCGCAGGCTGTCTCACCTCGGACTTTGGCAGTGACCAATAAAAACGCGTAGAAGGCATTCATGAGATGCCGCACATCAAGATCAGCGAATCGCAGGCGGCTTGCTCAGGGTGCTGTCGGTTGCAGTGGGCGTGTGTAGCGCATTGACGAGATCGAAGTCGAACTCGTGACCATCTGCAGGGCGCGATCGGCAAGTGCAAGCGGCTGCTGTCGCGCTGGCCTGCAGCGCCGGCAGGGTCGGTTTATCATCGGGCATTCAGGCGCGGCATTCATGCCGTGCCGCCAGTTGCCAGGAGTTTTTGTGTCCGACCTGTCCGCCTTTCCCATCGCCAGCAAATGGCCAGCACAGCATCCCGACCGCATCCAGCTTTATTCGCTGCCAACGCCGAACGGCGTGAAGGTATCCACGATGCTGGAAGAAACCGGGCTTCCCTACGAGCCGCACCTCGTGCGCTTCGACCACAACGACCAGTTTTCGCCCGAGTTCCTTTCGCTGAATCCCAATAACAAGATCCCGGCCATCATCGATCCCAACGGGCCCGGCGGAAAGCCGTTGCCGCTGTGGGAATCGGGTGCCATCCTGCTGTACCTGGCCGACAAGTCAGGCAAGCTGATTCCCGCAGATCCCGCGGAACGTTACGAGACCATCCAGTGGCTCATGTTCCAGATGGGCGGCATCGGTCCCATGTTCGGCCAGGTGGGATTCTTCAACCGGTTTGCGGGCAAGGAGTACGAGGACAAGCGACCGCGCGACCGCTATGCGGCCGAGAGCCGCCGCCTGCTCAACGTGCTGAACCAGCGGCTGGCCGACCGGCCGTGGATCATGGGCGAGCAATACACGATCGCCGACATCGCCACGTTCCCTTGGGTGCGCAATCTGGTGGGTTTCTATGAAGCGGGCGAACTCGTCGGCATCGGCGATTTCCCGCATGTGACGCGCGCGCTCGAAGCCTTCGTGGCCCGGCCCGCGGTGATCAAGGGCCTCGACACGCCGCATCGCGGCTGAGGTGTCGCGGCGGCTCGGCACATGTGTCGGTCAACGTCCTACAGCGCGCTTCTTGCGCGCTGACAGAGACGAGCAAGGCGCGCACCTATAGTCAAAGCAAGGCCGCTTTGTCCGGAGGTTCCACCATGCCGCAGCCACGTCTTTCCGTGTCGCGTTCGCCGGCGACCGCCATTGCCGCGGTCGCCATCGCCATGGCCCTGGCCGGGTGCGGCGAATCGGCAAAGCTTCCGTCGGAAGCGGGCTTTGGCCCAACGCCGCAATTGCCGGCGCCCAACAAGACGGCCATTCCGACAATCCATATCGCACCCGCCAAAGGCTGGGCCGATGGCGCGCGGCCGACGGCTGCCGAAGGCATGTCCGTAGCGGCGTTTGCCGACAAGCTCGATCATCCGCGCTGGGTCTACGTACTGCCCAACGGCGACGTGCTCGTCGCCGAGACCAACGCGCCGCCCAAGCCCGATGATGGCAAGGGCATCCGCGGCTGGATCATGAAGCAGATGCAGAAGCGCGCGGGCGCGGGTACCCCCAGCGCCAACCGCATCACGCTGCTGCGCGATACCAACGGCGACGGCGTGGCCGACGAGCGTTCGGTGTTCCTGAAGGACCTGCACTCGCCGTTCGGCATGGTGCTGGTGGGCAATGATTTCTACGTGGCGGATACGGACGCCGTGCTGCGCTTTCCGTACCAGCCAGGACAGACCAGCATCACGGCAGCTGCGCAGAAAGTGGTGGACCTGCCGGCCGGCCCGATCAACCACCACTGGACCAAGAACATCATCGCGAGTCCCGATGGCAGCAAGCTCTACGTGACGGTCGGTTCGAACAGCAATGTGGGCGAGAACGGCATCGACAAGGAAGCCGGGCGCGCGGCCATCTGGGAGGTCGATCCCAGGACCGGGCAGCATCGTGTCTTCGCGAGCGGCCTGCGCAATCCCAACGGCATGGCGTGGGAACCTTCCAGCGGTGCGCTCTGGACCTCGGTCAACGAGCGCGACGAGATCGGCAGTGACCTTGTGCCGGACTACATCACCTCGGTCAGGGACGGTGGCTTCTATGGCTGGCCTTACAGCTACTACGGCCAGCATGTCGACACGCGCGTCAATCCGCCCGCGCCGGACATGGTGGCCAAGGCGATCGTGCCCGACTATGCGGTCGGCGCACACACGGCATCGCTCGGGATGACCGGGGCCGTCGGCAACAGCCTGCCCGCGCGGTTCCAGCATGGCATGTTCGTGAGCCAGCACGGTTCGTGGAACCGCAAGCCATTGGCCGGATACAAGGTGATCTTCGTGCCGTTCGACAACGGCCGTCCCAACGGCGCGCCGTTCGACGTGCTCACCGGCTTCGTCGGCCAGAACGGCGATGCGCAGGGCCGCCCGGTCGGGGTTGCGGTGGACAAGCGTGGCGGCCTGCTCGTGGCGGACGATGTCGGCAATACCGTATGGCGCGTGAGCGGCGCGCGATAGCGCCCACCTTGCCCGGCGGTGTGGCAGCGCAGCGCGGAAGGCGATTGCGCGGTGGCTGACCGCCGGGCCCGTGATGACTATACTTCGCCTGTCTGGTGACGGCGTGCCCGGGGGCGCGCCCGTCAGACAGGGCGGCAGGCCAGCGCCCCGCAGCGACTTTCGCCAAGGGAGGGTGCAATGGATCACACGGGGGAGAGTTTCCGTGATTTCGAGCTGGCCGGCTGGGAAGATCCCGGCGTCGTCAGCCGGTACCACGAGCAGCTCACGGTCGTCACCACGCAATCCGTCGATGCCTTGCTCGACAGCGCGCACGTCGGCAGCGGCCAGCGCGTGCTCGATGTGGCCAGCGGCGCGGGCTATGTTGCCGCTGCGGCGGCCCGGCGCGGCGCGGACACGGTCGGCATCGATTTCTCTGCCATGCAGGTAGAGCTGGCACGCAAGACCCATCCAGGCCTGCACTTCGAACAGGCCGATGCGCAGGACCTGCCGTTCGATGCAGACAGCTTCGACGCCGTGGTCAACGGTTTCGGCATGTGCCACCTGACCGATCCCGACCAGGCGCTGCGCGAGGCATTCCGCGTACTGCGTCCCGGCGGGCGCATCGGCTTCACGGTGTGGGACGCGCCCGAACGAGCGATCGGCTTCGGTGCCGTGTACGCGGCGATCCGCGCCTATGGGTCGATGGATGTCGGCCTGCCGGCCGGACCCAACTTCTTCCAGTTCAGCGATCCGTCGCAATGCATCAGCGCCTTGCAGAGCGCCGGCTTCACTGGCGCAGCCTGCCGGCAGGTGCCGCAGCTGTGGCGCTTCTCGGCGCCCGACCAGCTCTTCGACGCGCTGGCACAGGGCACGGTGCGCGCCGCGGCCACCATCCGTGCGCAAAGTCCCAAGGCGCGCGACGAGATCCGAGCCGTGCTGCGCGGCACGGTTGCGTCGTATATGAAGGGCAATGACTTTGTCGTGCCGATGCCGGCGGTGCTGGCGTGGGCGGAGAAGCCCGCCTAATCCACGTAGCCTACGTAACCCGCGCCACAGATCCGCATTGTTGCGCCGTTGCCCCTGCTGCCTCACCGGTAGCGGGGGGCACATTCCTTCGGTACGTGCCGCCAGGCCGCATGCGCGCCGAATCCCATGCAGGCAGTCCGCCGAGCCGAGCGTTTTTCCTGGCTGCGGCCTTGATTGTGTTCCACGCCACACATCCAGGCGCACGGAGTGATTGCACAGCGCGACAAGCTGGCGCAATCTGTGGCATCCCGAGTCCGCCAGGAGACGCGCATGCGACCCCACGCCGCCCTGTTGACCGTCACGGTTGCCGCGTTGCTGTCTGCGTGCGCCCACAAGCAGGAGCCTGCACCGCCGGCAAACACGAGCGCCGACCAGAACGTGGCCGATGCCTATGTCTACCTGCTCGGGCGACTGCTGGTATTGCGACAGGAGCAGGTCGATTTCCAGAAGGAGGGCTTCCGGTGGAACGAGATGCTGCACCGGGACGTCGGCGGCGTAAGCTGGGCCAATCCGAATCTCGACGTGGTGTACAGCGAAGCGTGGATCGGCGTGGATGAACGCACGTGCATGGTGTTCAGCGTGCCGCAGATCAAGGGGCGCTATTACACCGTGCAGTTTCTCAATGGCTGGGGCGAGACGGTTGCCAACATCAACGAGCGCAACTATCCGCAGCGGGCGGCCGCGCGCTATGGGCTGTGCCTGAAGGGCGCGAGTGTACAGCTGCAGCCCGATGTCCGCCGCATTGACCTGCCTGGCAGGACGGCGAGGGTGCTGGCGCGCGTGGAGATCGGCAAGAACCGCAAGCAGGCGGTGCAGCTGCAGCGCCAGATCCAGATCCGCATGACCGGCACGCCGCGCATCGATCCGGTACCGGCCACGCCGGCGTTTGCCAATACGCGGCTGCCGGGCGTGGAGGCATTCGATTCGGCCGCCGTGGCGCTCGACTCGGAGCCCGACATCAATCCGGGCATGGAGCCGTTGCAGGCGCGCGTGCGCCAGATCGCAGCGGACGTGGCGGCTAATCCGGCCCAGCGCGAACGCATTGATCGCGTGATCCGGGACAAGGCCATCCCGCAATTCATGCAGTCGCTGACGACGGAGATCGGGACGCCTCGCAACGGGTGGGCGCGGCCCATGGTCATCGGACAATACGTGAGCGACTACAAAGCCCGCACACGGACCAACTTTGCTGGCATCTGGGCCAACACGGCCCAGGAAGTCGTGTACTTTCAGGGCGCGACCGACGGCGAGGGCGGACGGCTCAATGGCGCCAATACCTACACGATGACCTTCCCGAAGGCCGACCTTCCGGCGGCCCATGTGCGGTACTTCTGGTCTGTCATCGCTGTCGATGCGGTCAATTTCCGCGTGATGGAGAATCCGAAGAAGCGCTACCTGCTCAACAAGGAGTCGCGCCTGCAGTACGGCAGCGACGGCTCGCTGACGCTGTACTTCGCGCCGGAGAAGCCGTCCGGCGCGCCGGATGGCAACTGGTTGCCGACGCCGGGCGGACAGGATTACCACCTGACGTTCCGCACATATGGACCTGATGCTGCCGTGAGCGGCGGCAGCTGGTATCCGCCGCCAATGGTGCGGGCCCGGTAGCGATATCGCTTTCGCTACCGGTATTGGCATCACACAGCGAATTTGTTGGCTCGCAGCCAACACCCCAGACGGCGCCTGTTGGCGCCGTTCGTTCTTCTGGCAGTCGGCAAGTGGCGCAATACGCGCAGGAGGCCCCTTTCTGTCCGTGGCACGGTCATTGCGAAATAAGCGTCGAGCGCGGGCCAACGCTCGATGTCCCAACCGGAGCGATGGCTCCCCAGGAGAACCGCAATGACCACCTATACCGAATCCCCCGAGCCACAGCCGCGCGCCCGTACCGTACTGCGCCGCGCGCGGCGTGCCATGATCCTGCTGCGTGTGTTGGGCATGTGCGCGAACAGCGTAGCGCTGGCGCAAGGCACCTTGCCGGGCCCATCCGCCGTCACGCCCGAGCAGAAGTTTCCGTCAGGCTATCTCGAGGCCGTGGCGACCGGCTATGACAACGGGCAAGCCATGCATCCGGCAGAAGGCGTAGCGCCATTGCGTCCGCGCGCCGCTGTCACGCGTGTTGAACTGCCGGCCGTTTCGTCGCCGATGGGCCAGGTACGTGCCGTCACGACTGCCGCGCCTGTGCCTGCCGTCCCCGCGAGGTGAGTGGCGCGCTCGCCGCCCGGGCATGGTAAGGTTGGCAGCCACGCCGCCGTGCGGCGCATGGCACTCCACCTGTCCAGCCCGCTTCGCTTCGCATGGATATCGAACTTGCCCGCACCTTCCTGCAAGTGGTACGGACCGGCAGCCTTCTTGCGGCGGCCGACAAGCTGCATGTGACGCAGACCGCCGTCACGGCTCGCATCAAGAGCCTGGAATCGCAACTGAATTGCCGGCTGTTCGACCGCAACAAGGCGGGTGCCAGGTTGACGGCCGATGGCCAGCGCTTTCTTGGCTACGCCAGCCAGCTCGTGCAGACATGGGAAGCGGCATGCCGCGACCTGCCGCTGCCCGCCGGGCTCGGCAGCATGCTGACGTTCGGCGCGGAGATCAGCCTGGGTAACCCGCTTGTGCTGCTGTGGGCCACGCGCCTGCGCCAGCAGATGCCGGATCACGCGGTGCGCGCCGAAGTCGGCGATGGCCCGGAGCTGCAACGCAAGCTGCAGTCGGGCACCCTGGACGCCGCGCTGGTCTACCAGCCGGAGTACGCGGCTGGCCTCCACGTCGAGCATCTCATGGAAGAGAAGCTGATCCAGATCCGCTCGACGCAGCGCGCCGGACCCTACGTCTATGTCGACTGGGGGCCAGAATTCCGCCGGCAGCATGACAGCGCGCTGCCAGGGTACGCCAGGTCATCGCTGTACTTCAATCTCGGGCCGCTGGCGCTGCAGTACATCCTGCAGTATGGCGGCAGCGGGTATTTCCGCACGCGGGTTGTGCAGAGCTATCTGGACAGTGGCGTGCTCGAACGTGTCGAGGACGCATCGGAATTCTCGTATCCGGTGTTCCTCGTCCATGCCGGGTCGCCAGGGAGACAAGCCCTGGACGACGCGGTCCGGATTCTCCACGACATCGTGCGTGAAGAATCGGACTGGTCGCAGCGCTGGGATTTTCCGCTGTCTTGAAGGGTGGCCGGGGCGCTCAGGCGCGCACCGGCACCAGGCGCGGGACCGGATGCGCGGCCGGCAAGATGCGCAACCGCCGGATGCGCTTGCCGCCGCCGCGGCGCCTTTGCGTCGCTGCACCCAGACCGGCATAACGCCCATGCTGCTGGGCGCGCTCGAATACCGGCTCCGGCACGGCCATGCCGATCAGGTACGTCACCGTTGCACCAAGCGCTATCAGGCCGAGCGCTCCGGCAATCCACAGGGTGACTTCCATTTCCCGCTCCATGTCGATGTTTTGTATGCATTAAGTATCGGTGCGGGCGGATGGATTGATTAGTGAAAGTTATGTTGGTTTCATATCAATAAGTTTGCATTGAAAGCGGTGATGTCTTATGGCGGCATCGGGAGCGGCGGAATAGGATCGCGCTATGAATCAATAACCCAAGCCGTTTAGGTTTGCTACAATCGAATGCCGACTGTTCTCTTGCTATCCGGACTGCGCGTAGTCGTCTATCCGAATGATCACCGGCCGGCGCACGTACATGTGATCGGGAACGGGTGTGAGGCGGTGTTTCACCTGCATTGCCCGTCCGGACCGCCCGAATTGCGTGAGAACTACCACTTCGGCGCAAGAGACCTCGTGCGGATCATCGAGGGGTTGAGTGCCGGCCTGACTGCCTTGTGCAGGGAATGGAGGACGATCCATGGTGCTTACTGATGCCGAGATTGCCGTAGCCAACGCGCGGGGCGAGGCACGGAAAGCTGCTACGCCGGCAGTGGTCTCCGTGCGCTATGACCGTCGCGTCGGTCGCGTAGTGATTGCGTTGTCGACAGGACTGGAACTGGCATTTCCGCCAACAGCCGTGCAAGGCCTCGAACACGTGCGTCCAGCCGATCTTGTCGACGCACAGATCAGTCCTTCCGGGCTGGGCATTCATTTTCCCCGGATCGACGCTGACCTCTACCTGCCGGCGCTGCTCGAAGGCTTTCTGGGCTCGCGGCGCTGGATGGCGGCCGAATTGGGCAAGCGCGGCGGCGCGAGTGCCAGCGCAGAAAAGGCTGCTGCGGCCCGGCGCAACGGGCGGCTCGGCGGACGCCCTCGCAAGATTGCCGCGGAAGCCTAGCCGCGTGCCGGGGGCGGCCGCACGCCGCACCCAAAATCATCCTTTCCGACGAACCTGACAACGGCCTCAAGGCCGACACTGGTCCGATTCCGTCAGCCAAAAACGAGAAAGGAGACAACCTATGCAACGCCTCATCTTCGACGCGGAACACGAGAGCTTCCGCGAGTCCGCGCGCCGTTTCTACCAGCGCGAGGTTGGTCCGCACGGTGAGCGGTGGCGCGAGCAGGGTTGCGTGGATCGGGACGTGTTCCGCAAGGCGGGGGAGCAGGGCTATCTGCTGATGTGGGCGGATGAGAAGTACGGCGGCGCCGGCGTGGAAGACTTCCGCTACGAGCAGATCCTGATCGAAGAAAACGCGCGCCATGGCGATACGGGCTTCTTCGGCACGCTGCATTCGCGGCTTGTGGCCCCCTATGTCGGCCGCATCGGCAACGAGGAGCAGCGCCAGCGTTTGCTGCCGGCCGCGGCGCGCGGCGAGAAGATCTTCGCCATTGCGATGACGGAGCCGCAGACCGGCTCGGATCTGGCCGGCATACGCACCCGCGCGGAAGACAAGGGCGACCATTGGCTGCTCAATGGTGCCAAGACCTATATCTCGAACGGGCAACTCGCCGACTATGTGGTCGTGGTGGCGCGCACCGATCCGGAACGCAGCCATGGGCTCGGCCTGTTCATCGTCGAGCGTGACATGCCCGGGTTTGAGCGCGGACGCAAGCTGCGCAAGATGGGCCTGCATTCGCAAGATACTTCCGAGCTCTTCTTCGATAACGTCAAGGTGCCGAAGGCCAATGTGCTCGGCGAGCCCGGGCAGGGCTTCCGCTACCTGACGCGCCACCTGGCCGAGGAGCGGCTGATCGGCGCCTGCGGCTACATGGCGTCGGCTCAGGTGGCGTTCGATATCACGTTGGATTACGTGAAGGAGCGCAAGGCGTTCGGCCGGGCGATCGGCACGTTCCAGGACTCGCGCTTCAGGCTGGCGGAGTTGCGTGCACAGCTCGACGCGCTACAGACCTTCGTCGACCAGTGCGTGCTCCAGCACAACGCCGGCACGCTGACGGTCGAGACCGCGGCTTCGGCCAAACTGCTCACGTCGGAACTGCAGGGGCGTGTGGTCGACGAAGGCGTTCAGTTTCACGGCGGCGCGGGCTATATGGAGGAGTACCGCATCTGCCGCATGTACACCGATGCGCGAATCTCCCGTATCTATGCGGGCAGCAGCGAGATCATGAAAGAGATCATCGGCCGAAGCCTCGGACTCGACGACCGGGCAAGGGCATAGCGAGCTCACCGTTACGGATGCACCCATATGGTGCATCCTGTTGGCCGAGCTACTGGGGTTTTCCCTTGATTTTGCGTTTTCGCAGCAATTAGCGTAGTTTTTTGCAAGGATGAAAGCGCTTTGTAATCCGATTCGGTTTGAATGCGGGCGGGAGATCGTGCGAAGGTCCCGGAGATAGCGGAATAACACGCGACCGGAACGCGCCAGACGACGAAATATCGTCAGTTCGGTGCACCAATCGGCGGGCACGGTCGTTTACCTTTGACTGTTGTCGAACCCGAGCCAGATCGAACCGTGCATTTTCCTGTTTCAAGCGCTACTGCTGCCGCCATCGTGGCGGTCGTGGCCGGCCTGACGGCCCCGCTGGCCTATGGGGCCAGCCAGCCGCTGCCGCCCGATGGGCCCTGCATGCCGCCGCCCCCGAAGGCCACCCTGACCCTGGCGCAGGCGCGTCAGGATGCCCTGCGCTGCAACCGCGACATCATTGCCGCGCGCCGCGGCGAGGAAGCGAGCCAGGCGGATATCCAGATCGCTTCGCAGCGCCCGAATCCGGTGCTGAGCGTGGGTGTGCAGAACATCAATCCGCACGCCGGCGTCGGGTCCGGGAACCTGCGCAGCAAGACGGTCGATTCCACATTCCGTGTCGACCAGCTGATCGAGACTGCAAACAAGGGCAACCTGCGCAAAGACGTCGCACAGAAGGCAAGTGTCGCGGCCGGCGAGGCCGTGCAGGCCGTAGTGGCCCAGCAGACCGGCGCCGTCGAGCAGGCGTTCTACGACGCCGTGGTCAGCCAGGAGCGCGTCCAGGTGCTGAGCGAGACGGTGGCGCTCTACACCCGCACGCAACAGGCCAACGAGACTCGCCTGAAAGCCGGCGATGTGTCGCGTGCCGACGTGACCAAGCTCCAGCTCGACAACCTGCGCGCGCAGAACGACATGCGCCAGGCCATGGCAGACCATATGCGCGACAAGGCGCAACTGGCCCAGGCCATGGGCGTGCCGGGCACGCTGGCCGACAACCGCCTCGTGGCGGACTGGCCGTCGCTCGACGAGCCGACCCCGCCGGTCGATCCGGAAATCGCGCAGCGCCGCCCCGACGTGACCGCAGCCGAGGCCCGTCTGGCTGCCGCTGCTTCGGCGCGCGACCTTGCCCGTGCCGGCCGCGTGCCCGATGTGACCGTGGGCGCGCAATACGAGCACTACCCGATTTCCGAAGCCAACACGAACGGCAGTGGCAACAGCTACGGCGTCTTTGTCTCGATTCCGCTGTTCGTGCGCCACAGTAACGGCGGCGAGGCGCGCCGCGCCGAGGTCGACTATTACGCCGCACTCGACGATCGCAACCGCGTGCTGCTCGAGGCGCAGAACGAGGTCGAACGCCTGCGCAACCAGCTCGAAGCCGCGCGCCTGTCGCTGCGGCAGATGCGCGAATCGGTCGTGCCCGCCGCCGAATCGGTAGCGGGAAGCGCCGAATTTGCCTATACCAAGGGCGCCAGCGGCGTGCTCGACCTGCTCGACGCGCGCCGCGCGCTGCGCCAGACCCGGCTCGACGCCGCCAATGCCCAGGGCGACTACGCCAAGGCGCTGTCGGCTTACCGCACGGCGTTGCAGTCCACCACCACTCCCGTCAGCTCCATCCCGAATTCCCAGGTCCGTACCGATGCGCCGCGTCCCTAATCTGCTGTCCGAAGTGTTTCGAGTGTCCCCTGCCGGCTTGCCTGCGCGCGTGGCCGCCTTGTCCCTGTGCGCGCTGGCGCTTGCCGCTTGCGGCAAGGAAGAAGCGCCCAAGGCCGATGATGAACCCAAGGTCACCGGCGAAACCGTCCAGTTCCCGGCGAGCGTCAAGACGTTGCCCGGCATCGCTGGCGAAGCCGCCCGCACCGGTGGCCAGCGCATGCTGAACCTGCCGGGCCGCCTGGGGTGGAACGAAGACAAGACCGTGCGCGTCTCCACGCCGTTTGCCGGCCGCGTGACGGAGATCCTGGTCCAGCCGGGCGCTACGGTAAAGGCGGGCCAGCCGCTGGCAAACCTGACCTCGTCGGACTTCGGCGTGGCCCAGGCCGACGCGCGCAAGGCCGCCGCCGATAGCTCGGTTGCAGCCAAGGCGCTGGCGCGCCAGCGCGAGTTGTACGACGCCGGTGTGGTTGCCCAGAAGGACCTGGAGCAGGCCCAGGGCGACGCCGCACGCACGGCGGCCGACCTGGCGCGCACGCAGGCGGCGCTGCGGCAGTACGGCGGCGCGGCTGGCGACGGTGCCAACCGCTTCTCGCTGCGCAGCCCGATCGACGGACTGGTGGTGGAGCGCAACATCAACCCCGGCATGGAACTGCGCCCTGATCAGCCGCCTACGGCGCCGCTGTTCCTGGTGACCGATCCGACCACGCTGTGGGCGCAGGTCGACGCCGGCGAGGCCGACCTTGGCCTGTTCAAGCCCGGCGTGACCGTGCAGCTCGTCTCTGCCGCCTATCCGGGCGAGACCTTCCCCGGCACCGTGGTGAAGATCGCCGACTATGTCGACCCGACTTCGCGCAGCATCAAGGTGCGCCTTGCCGTGCCCAACGCCGACCGCCGGCTCAAGGCCGAGATGTTCGTGACGGCCAGGCTGCAGGCGGCGTCGTTCCAGGGTATCGCGGTGCCGTCCAAGGCCGTGTTCCTGGCCGACAACCGCAACTATGTCTTCGTGCGCACCGCGCCCAACACCTTCGTGCGCCGCCCGGTGAAGCTCGGCGTGTCGTTGCCGGGTGTCAGCGAGGTGGTCGACGGCATCAAGGATGGCGAAACCGTAGTGACCGAAGGCAATCTCTACCTGCAGGACATCCTGCGCGACGCCACCGCCGTCAACAACGCGCGCGCTGCGGCCAAGCAATAAGGACGGCCGCCAGATGATTTCGCGTATCGTCAATTTTGCCCTGCACCAGAAGCTGTTCGTCTGGCTGGGCCTGCTGATCTTTGTGGGCGGCGGCCTGGCCGCGTTCAAGAACCTGCCGATCGAGGCCTTCCCGGATGTGTCCGACATCCAGGTCAACATCATCACGCTCTACCCCGGCCGCGCCGCGGAAGAAGTGGAGCGCCAGGTGACCATCCCGATCGAAACCGCGATGGCCGGCACGCCGAACTCGGTGCGCGTGTTCTCGCACACGCAGTTCGGCCTGTCGTTCATGATGGTGACCTTCAACGACAAGGCCACCGACGTGACCGCGCGCCAGCAGATCCTGGAGCGCCTGCGCGGCGTGGACCTGCCGGACGGCGTGCATCCCGACCTGGCACCGCTGTCCACGGCAATCGGCGAAATCTACCGGTTCCGCCTGACCGGCAAGGGCTACACCCCGCAGGAGCTGCGCACGTTGCAGGACTGGGTGGTCGAGAAGAACCTGCGCCAGGTGCCAGGCGTGGCCGACCTGGTAACCATTGGCGGCACCACCAAGCAGTATGAGGTGAACCCGAACCTGGCGCGCATGCGCGACGCCAAGATCTCGCTGTCGCAGCTGTTCACCGCGCTGCAGCGCGCCAACTCCAACGCCGGCGGCGGCGCCGTGGCGCACGGCCGCCAGCAGTTCCTGCTGCGCTCGCTGGGCAGCTTCCGTACCTCGGCCGACATTGCCAACGTGGTGGTGGCCGAGAATAACGGCACGCCGATCCTGGTCAAGGATATCGCCGACGTGAAGATCGGCGCGGCGCCGCCGCAGGGCTTGATGGGGCAGGACGACGAAGACGACATCGTCTCGGGCATCGTGGTGATGCGCAAGGGCGAGAACCCGTCGCTGGTGCTCGAAGCGCTCAAGAAGAAGATCGAGCTGCTCGACGACCAGATCCTGCCAAAGGGCGTGAAGATCGTGCCGTACTACGATCGCTCCACGCTGATCGACAAGACGCTGCACACGGTGTTCGGCAACCTGGTCGAAGGCGCGCTGCTGGTGATGGCGGTGCTGTACCTGTTCCTCGCCAACGTGCGCGCGGCGGCCATCGTCGCGCTGGTGATCCCGCTGGCGCTGCTGTCGACGTTCATCGGGCTGACGTGGGTCGGCATCCCCGCCAACCTGCTGTCTTTGGGCGCGATGGACTTCGGTATCATCGTCGACGGCGCGGTGATCGTGGTCGAGAACATCTTCAAGCGCCTCGGCGAACTGAAGGAACAGCAGATCCAGGACAGCAAGGCGCGGCTCTACGCGATCCTGCAGGCCACGACCGAAGTCGGCCGTCCGACCGTGTTTTCGATGGTGATCATCATCGCCGCGCACATCCCGATCTTCACGCTGCAACGGCATGAAGGAAAGATCTTCGCGCCGATGGCTTACACCGTGACCGGTGCGCTGGTTGGCTCGCTGATCATCTCGCTGACCCTGGTGCCGTTGCTGTGCCACCTGCTGCTGAAGAAGAACATCGCGCACGACGACAACTTCGTGGTGCGCCACTGCAAGCGGGTGTACGAGCCGATGCTGGCCTGGGCGCTGGACCACAAGAAGATGGTGGTCGGCGTGGCCCTGGGCCTGCTGGTGGCGACCGTGGGCGTGGGCAAGTTCCTGGGCAGCGAATTCCTGCCCGAACTCGATGAAGGTTCGATGTGGGTCAGCTTCGACCTGCCGGCCTCGGTTTCGATCGATGAGGCGCGCGACCAGGCGCGCAAGCTGCGCGGCGTGATCCGCAAGACGCCGGAAGTCAACACCACGATTTCCAAGGTGGGCCGTCCCGATGACGGTACCGATCCGAAGCTGATCAACACCGTGGAAATTCTTGTCGACCTGAAGAACGACAAGCAATGGCGCGCGGGCTACGACAAGCGCAAGATCATCGAGGAGATCAACCACAACCTGCGCCAGCTGCCGGGCATCGAGCCCAATTTCTCGCAGCCGGTGCGAGACAACATCCTGGAATCGATCTCGCAGATCAAGGGCCAGATCGTCATCAAGGTGCAGAGCGACAGCCTGCAGCACAACAAGCAGGTCGCGGACCAGATCCTGGCCAATGTGCAGTCTGTCAAGGGCGTGATGCGCGCATTCATCGACCGTGACGGCGAACTGCCGCAGTACGTGCTCGAGTTCGATCGTGCCCAGGCAGCGCGCTACGGCATCAACGTGGCCGATGTGCAGGACCTGATGGAAACGGCGCTGGCCGGCAAGGCTGCCACGGAGTTGTGGGAAGGTGAAAAGCACTTCAGCGTCGCCGTGCGCCTGAAGCCGTCGGAGCGCGAGCTGCCGAACCTGCCGAACATCTTCATGCAGACCGCGGATGGCGCGCAGGTGCCGTTGTCGCAGCTGGTGACGTTCCGTGCCGCCTCCGGTGCCATGAACATCAGCCGCGAAAACGGCCAGCGCACGACGTCGATCGGCATCTTCATCCATGACCGCGACATGGGCAGCGTGGTGAAGGACATGCAGGCCCTGGTCAAGAAGAACGTGAATGCCGAAGACGTCAAGATCAGCTGGTCGGGCGAGTTCGAGAACCAGGAGCGCGCCATGGCGCGGCTGTCGATCGTGGTGCCGCTGTCGGTGCTGGTGATCTTCCTGCTGCTGTTCAATGCGTTCAAGTCGTTCAAGAGCGCCACGCTGATCATCTCGAACATTCCGTTCGCGCTGATTGGCGGCGTGTTCGCGCTGTTCCTCACGGGCATTCCGCTGTCGGTGTCGGCGGCCATCGGGTTTATCGCGCTGTTCGGGCAGGCTGTGCTGAACGGGGTGGTGATGGTGACCTACTTCAACCAGCTGCGCGATGAAGGCATGCCGGTGCGCCAGGCCGTGCTGACCGGTTCCATGGACCGGTTGCGCACGGTGCTGATGACGGCGCTGCTGGCCATGCTGGGCCTGTTCCCGATGGCGATTTCGCGCGCCATCGGCGCGGAAACCCAGCGGCCGCTGGCGATCGTCATCATCGGCGGCCTGATTACCGCCACGATGCTGACGCTGATCGTGCTGCCCACGCTGTATGAATGGATGGTCGGAAGGAACTGGCCGGACGAGGAAGTCGACGAACCGAACAACCGGTTGTCGGATTCGCTGTCGTCCTGAAGCCAGATTTCCCCGATGTAACAAGGCCCGTCCCCCCAAGGACGGGCCTTTTGCTTTGGGGACCGTGGCACCAGGGCGCGCGTCCGGAAGCGTGTCCTGTCGGAATCCTCTGACGCACCTTTCGGAACCCCACTTCTGCATGTCGCACGGCACAAAACCTAACCTGAACACATGCGGCGGGCAGTACCCCGCTGTCGGCGATGCCGGCAAATCCCGCCAATCATTCACTTGGAAGGAGCCCGACATGATGAAGAAATGGCTGTCAGCAGCAGTATGTTCGATGATGGTTGCCGCTCCCGCAGGCTTCGCCCTGGCCCAGACCCACACGGGTTCGAAGGCCGACTACGACACTGCGGTCAAGCAGGCCAACGACAATTACAAGGCAGCCACGGGCAAATGCGATGGCATGAGTGGCAATGCCAAGGACGTGTGCAAGGCCGAAGCCAAGCGCGACCGCGATGTCGCCAAGGCCGATGCCGAGGCGGCCCGCGACGGTACGGAGAAGGCGCACGCCAAAGCCCTGAAGACCAAGGCCGACCGCGACTATGACGTGGCCAAGGAAATGTGCGACGACAAGTCCGGCAACGACAAGGACGTGTGCAAGAAGGACGCCAAGACTGCGCATGAGAAGGCGCTCGGTGAAGCCAAGGTAGAGAAGGCAGCCGCGACCGGTACGCGGACCGATGTCGCCGAGGCGCGCCGCGATGCCCGCAAGGACACGACCGACGCCGCTTACAAGGCCGACAAGGAACGTTGCGATGCCATGACCGGCGACAGCAAGGACAAGTGCCAGGCTGACGTGAAGGCCAAGTACGCGCGCTAATCTGGCTGTCCGGCACGGACATACAGATGCCAGCAATCCGCCACCATCGCGGAATATCCGACCCATCGACGACCTCAAGGAGCACCACATGAACTGGGAACAGATCGAAGGCAAGTGGGACCAGGCCAAGGGCAAGATCAAGGAGCAGTGGGGCAAGCTCACCGATGACGACATCGCCCAGATCAACGGCAAGCGCGACCAGCTCGCCGGCCGCATCCGCGAGCGCTACGGCTACACGAAGGAACGCGCCGAAGACGAGATGAAGGCCTGGGAAAACGACTCGCGCTGGTAAGCGCCTGCATCCCGCACAGGGCGGCGGCCGGGTACGGATGTACCCGGCC
>NZ_CAJPVI010000041.1 GCF_905397435.1 Cupriavidus numazuensis | reverse complement strand
CATAGCGAGCTGGAACCACCCCTTCCCATCCCGAACAGGTCCGTGAAACAGCTCCGCGCCGATGATAGTGCGGATTCCCGTGTGAAAGTAGGTCATCGCCAGGCTCTTATACCCAAAACCCCTCGACAGCGTGTGCTGCGAGGGGTTTTGTCTTTTATGGCTCCGCGCGGACATTCCAATAATCCCGCGACACCCACTTTCGCGGCAGGCACTCAGGCTTTAACATCACCTGATTGTTTCCAGGTTTCAGGATTGCATGTCCGTTGAGCACCAGTGGTATCTCTATCTGCTCGAATGCACGGGCGGGTCGATCTACACCGGCATTACTACCGATGTAGCGCGACGGTTCGCGCAGCACCAGGCCGGAAAAGGTGCGAAGTACACCCGGTCGCGCAAGCCCTTGCGTGTGCTCGGCCAAGTCTCCTTTCCCTCGAAGTCCGAAGCACTGAAGGCAGAATTGGCGACGAAGCGCATGAGTTCGGCGCAGAAGATCGCATTTTGCGCGACCCTTGAGCAGCCCGAAACATGAAATGAAAAAGGCGCACGCCGCAGCGTGCGCCTTTCCGTTGCGAGGCCGGTCTATCAGACGACCGTCAACGTCACTTCGATATTGCCACGCGTCGCATTCGAGTACGGGCAAACCTGGTGTGCCTGCTCGACCAGCTTTTCGACTGCCTCGCGCTCAAAGCCCGGAACCGAGATCTTCAGTTCGGCCTGGATGCCAAAACCTTGCGGAATCGGACCAATGCCAACCGATCCTTCGATCGACGTATCGGGCGGCAGCACGATTTTCTGCTGGGCCGCGACATGCCGCATGGCGCCGATGAAGCAGGCCGAATAGCCCGCGGCGAACAGTTGCTCGGGATTCAGGCCGTCACCTTTGCCGCCCATTTCCTTTGGCAGCGCCAGCTTGGCGTCGAGTTGCCCGTCGGACGTCACAGCGCGGCCATCGCGGCCACCGGTGGCAGTGGCATGGGCGGTGTACAGGACTTTTTCGAGTTTCATGAAAGCTCCAGAGGTAATGTGGCCCGTCATCAGGGCATGTGAGCGACCGCTTCATCCTCATGCGGTAACTCAGAAATCGTTCGCGCTTGTTCCAGCGTCGACCGCAATGCATGCAGGCGCTCCGTCAGTGCCTGAATCTCGTCCAGCGGGCACTGCGTCGCGCACAGCAATCTTTCCGGAATACCGACCGCTGACTGCCGCAGCTTGCAGCCGGCGTCCGTCAGCGCGACCAGCACACGCCGCTCGTCTCCTGCATCGCGCCTGCGACTGACCAGTCCGGCGCCTTCGAGCCGCTTCAGCAATGGGGTCAGCGTCCCGGAGTCCAGCGCCAGGCGGTTGCCCAGTTCGGATACCGTCAGTCCCTCGTGCTCCCACAGCACCAGCATGACCAGATATTGCGGATAAGTGAGTCCAAGCTCATCCAGCATTGGCTTGTAGACCTTGGTCATTGCCAGCGAAGTCGAGTACAAGGCAAAACACAGCTGCCGGTCCAGCAACAGCAGGTTCTGCTTGGCTTGCGTGTTCGTGTCGTCCATGTAGATATATTAGACACAATTGAATTGTGTGCAAGATAGTTTTGAAGATTTTTTAAGTGGCGAATACGTAACTCTACTCTTTAAGGTTGTCTTAAGTCTCGCTGTTTAGCATCTACCCTGTCGCGCCACGCCGCCATCGGCAACGGCGCAGGAACAGATCGGGGAAAGGAGATTCCATGATTCGCCAGACCATTGCACGTACCGCCATTGGCATTGCTGCACTTGCCGCCATCGGTGGAGGCTATGCCTACCTGCAGAAGGAAGTCATTACGCCGGGGTACGCAGCATCCGCGCCTGCGGTCTCGGCCGCGCCAGCGCAAGCCGCTGCCGTGGCGACGCCGATGGATTTCTCCGGCATCGTCGACCAGTATGGTCCGGCCGTGGTCAACATCAGCGTGACCGCGCGCGCGCAGCGCACCGCCATGCAGGCGCCGTCGGGCATGGATCCCGATGATCCGCTGTTCCAGTTCTTCAAGCGTTTCGGGCCCCAGTTCCAGGGGCCGCAGAGCGGCCAGCAATTGGTCAAGGGCCTGGGTTCCGGCTTTATCGTGAGCCCGGATGGACTGATCCTGACCAACGCGCACGTCGTGGATGGCGCGCAGGAGGTCACCGTGAAGCTGACTGACCGACGCGAGTTCAAGGCCAAGGTGCTGGGCACGGACCCGCAGACCGATGTGGCCGTGATCCGCATCGATGCCAAGGACCTGCCCACGGTCCGGCTCGGCGACCCGGCACGCGTGAAGGTTGGTGAGCCCGTACTGGCCATCGGCTCTCCTTACGGATTCGAGAACACGGTGACCGCCGGCATCGTCAGCGCCAAGTCGCGCTCACTGCCTGACGATACCTATGTGCCGTTTATCCAGACCGACGTTGCCGTGAACCCCGGCAATTCCGGCGGCCCGCTGTTCAACCAGCGTGGCGAGGTGATCGGCATCAACTCGCAGATCTACAGCCAGACCGGCGGCTACCAGGGCCTGTCGTTCGCGATTCCGATCAACGTTGCGACCAAGGTCGAGCAGCAGCTCGTGGCGCATGGCAAGGTCACGCGCGGCCGTCTTGGCATCTCGGTGCAGGAAGTCAACCAGGCGCTCGCGCAGTCGTTCGGCCTGCCCAAGCCGTCGGGCGCGCTCGTGAATTCGGTCGAGGCTGACAGCCCCGCGGCCAAGGCGGGCGTGAAGCCCGGCGATGTCATCGTGCAGCTCGACGACGACGTGATCGACCACTCTGGGGACCTGCCCGAGCACGTTGCCGATATCAAGCCGGGCACGCAGACCACGCTGAAGATCATCCGCAAGGGCCAGCCGATGACGCTCGCGGTGAAGGTGGGCGCTGCCAAGGAAGAGTCGGTGGCGCAGAAGGGTGGCGACAGCCAGGCCGGCGGACGGCTGGGCCTGGCCGTCCGTTCGCTGACGCCTTCGGAACGACGCGAAAGCGGAATCGACGGCGGCCTCGTGGTCGAGGATGTCGCCGGCCCCGCCGCGCGCGTGGGCATCCAGCCGGGCGACGTGATCCTGTCGCTCAACGGCACGCCCATTACTTCGGCCGACCAGCTGCGTGCACTGGTTGCCAAATCCGGCAAGCAGGTGGCACTGCTGGTGCAGCGCGACGAGGCACGCATCTTCATTCCGCTCGACCTCGGTTGATCGCTGCAAGCGTTTACCGACAAGGCTTTGGGGGGCGTTCGCGGGTCGTATCCAGGGCGTATACGGCGGCGTATACGAAGCGTATACCGGCCGTATACGAAGCCGGTATACGCCCGCGAAGCCTTGCGGCAAGCGGGTTTCCGCGCAAGGAAGGGCTTACAGAAACCGCGCCAGCAGGTATGATCTCGACTGCGATGCACGAAGCATGCGGCGGCACGGCCCGCCGACCCTGGTTCTTGCTGAATCGATAGAACAAGGAAGTCTATGCAGTTGGATTTCACCCGAGCCATTACACCGGGTACTGAGAGAGCGCGGCGCGTTGCGCCTACCGCTCAGTCTGCGCCGAGCCCCCGGCGGCGCAAAAAGGAAGCGCCTCCCCACTGGGAGCGCGGCTACCGTTCGCACTTCTACCGCAACGAGCGCGGCGAGAAGCTGGGAGAAGTCCGCCTGTCCGACCGTGGCGACGTGCCGGTGGTCTACCACTGGGCCGCGGGCAACTACTCGGGCGCTGAAGGATCGCTGGTCCATGCGCGCTCGCGCGTGGAAGAGACGGTTGGCTTTGGCATGCGCCAGCTTTCGCTGTTTTGATGACGTTCTGACGCTGTTCTGATGTCCCGCCCGGTGCCCCGATCGATGGCACCCACCTACGTAGCGCCTTAGTCCAGGCGGCGCTGCAACAGCATGTACCCCGCAGCGGTCAGCGCCAGCACCGCAATCAGACGGTAGATATCCTCGCAAGCAATCAGACGGGCCTGTTGTTCGACCAGCCCGGAAAGCTGGGCCAACGCGCCACGGTGTGCCTGCGCTTCATCAAAGCCACGAGCGGCCAGCGCCGCCTGCACCGACTGCATCCAGAGCTGGGTTTCCGCGACCCGTTGTCCGAGCGCGTGCACGAGACTGTCATGCACGGCAAACTGCCGGTTCTGCAGCAACACTGCCCCGATGGCCGACGCAAACGAGCTGGCGATCTGGCGCATCAGGTTCTTGCTGCGGTAGCCATGCGCGAATTCCTCGCCGCTCAGTGAGCGGAACGTCAGCCCGGCGATCGGGATGATCACCATCACGCCGAACAGACCTTTGCCAACCAGGCCCCATGCAAGCGCGGGCGGCCCTGCATCCGGCGGCATGCGCGAGAACCACCAGGCGGTGGCGGCCATCATCATCAGGCCGGTCACCATCAGCGGCTTCTTTCGCGTCAGGCGCGACCCGTAGCGCAAATAGATGATGACCCCGACAAGGCTCACCATCGCGGCAAAGGTGTTGAGCCAGCCCGTGGTGGCCAGCGGAATCCGCAGCGCCTGTTCCGCGTAGATCGGAAACACATAGGCGCTGAGGTTGTTGATCATGTAGTACACGAAGTACATGCCGATCCCGGCCAGGTAGATCGGATTGCGCAGCGCGCGCAGATGCAGAACCGGCGTCTCATGGTGCCACTGGTGCCACAGGAACACGGCAAGCAGCCCCAGGCCCGCGCCCGCGATCAGTGCCAGCCGGATCGGATGCGAAAAGATGTCGAAGCGCGCTTCAGTCAGCGCCGCCTGCAGCGTGACCACGGCCGCGCCGAACAGCAGTAGCGGCCCGAGCCCGGGGCTCGGCGCCGGCCGGCGCGGCTCCGCATCGGGCAACAACACCCAGGCGCCCAGCGCGGCCAGCGCGGCGAAAGGCAGGGCGCCGTAGAACACGTCCTGCCAGACGCCGTGGTCCACCAGTTCGGCCGCGAACGCCGGACCCAGCGCGCTTGCCACGAAAATGCCGGTCATGAAGATGCGGCTCGCGCGCGGCCGGTCGGTGGGTCCGAACAGCACCGCGACCAGGATGCGGCAACTCGTGAACAGCGCGCCGCCGCCAAAACCTTGCACGAAGCGGGCCGCGACCAGTTGCGCGAGCGAGTGACTGGTTGCGGCGCCCAGTGTGCCCGCCATGAAGATCAGCAGCGCACCGGTCAGGTAATAGCGGTAGCCGAAGCGGCGCGACAGCCATTGCTGCTTGAGGATCATGAGCATGCTGCCCACGGCGTACGCCGCCTGCGCAAGCGCGAAGCTGCGCGGATCCGCGTCGAGACCGCCCATGATGTGGCTCGACGCGAACACGAACATGATGTTCTCGAGGAATTCCACGCCGGTGGCCAGGGCCAGCAGCATCATCAGCAGCGTCTGGCGCTGGCGGTGGCTGAGCCACCGCAGCCAGCGCACGCTCAGGCGCAGTTGCCAGAGCGGGTGCCAGCGGGATTCGGTGCTCATGGCTGCAGCGCCTGCAGACTCTGGTGCAGGCGGTTCAGCACGCGCGTGCTGGCCGTCAGCCCGTTCTCCCCGACAGGTGCCCACACTTCGGCGTAGGCGGCATGCACCAGCGGCAACGCCCGCTCGAGCAGCCTGCGGCCAGCCGGCGTGAGCGTCAATTCCAGGCTGCGGCGGTCCTGGACAGAAGCCTGCCGGCGTACCAGGCTGCGGGTTTCCAGTCCGTCAACCAGACGGGTCATCTGCGTACGTGTGGCGTCGATCGTGGCGCTCAGTTCGGAGGGCATGCTGGGCTGTCCCTCATCGACGGCAAGCATGCTGAGTACGAGGTACTGGTTCAGGTCGAGGTCGAACTGCGCCAGACTGCGGTTGATATGGTCGCGCAGCAGCCGCGCAGTGCGCAGCAGCAGGCGGGATGCCAGGATCAGGTCGCGCGGTGCATCCGGATGCGCGGCGCAGTAGCGATCCATACGTTGCTCGAAGGACATGGCGGGGGAGGCATCCGCGCCGCAGGATGGCGGCACAGATGATTTCATCTGATATAGTTACGGGTGAAATTATATCAGCTGGGACGAATTTCGCCAGTCCGGACATCGCCGGCATGCCGCATGCGAAGACTTGCCGACACGCGGCGCGCGCTCGCGCGCAGCCTCGCAAGTTCCTGCGGCCGCCGCGCCTCCGGCATGGCGCCATACCGCAGGCCGATGTAGGTGGCGATAAAGGCATGGATCGCCGCAGCGGCATGTGGCAGCCCGGCAGCCGCGCGCGCGGCGAATGCCTGGGGGCCTTCGGCGGCGCCGCGCTCGCAGCCGCGGCGCGCCAGCATGCGGCACACCTGCGCAAAGCAGACTTCGACCGGATCGGCACGCCGGCGACGCAGCCACAGCGGCAGCAGTGCCAGCAGACTCAGCGCGGCGAGCCCATACGCGAGCAGTTGCGCCAGGCTGATGCCCGGCAGGCGCTCGCCGAACAGCCGCTCCTGCTGGCCGCGGTCGTATTGCAGGATCCAGCGCTGCCACGTGTAGGTCAGCCCGTCATAGGCCCAGCGCACGTTGCGTAGCCAGCCGGCTTCCTGGTCCGGTGACCAGACGCCGGATTCCTGGCCGCCCAGCGCGGCGTCCAGCCCTTGCTCAACTCGGCTCGGCGCTACCGCGCTGGTCGGGTCGACACGCACCCAGCCGCGTCCTTCCAGCCAGACCTCGGCCCATGCGTGGGCGTCGGACTGGCGCACGATATAGTGGCGGCCGATCGGGTTGTACTCGCCGCCCTGGTAGCCGGTTACCACGCGCGCGGGCACGCCCGCCGCGCGCATCAGGAAGACGAAGCTGCTTGCATAGTGTTCGCAGAAGCCGCGATGTGTCTCGAACAGGAAGCTGTCGACCTGCTGCGTGCCCAGCGCGGGCGGCCGCAACGTGTAGCCGAACGGCGCCGAGGCGAACAGGCGCAGCGCGGCTTGCACACGCAGTGCAGGATCGACATAGCTGGCGGCCCAGCCCGCGGCCAGTTCGCGCGCGCGCGGATTGCCCGGCGGGAGGCTCAGCGCGAGTGCCTGCGTGCGCGCCGACAGTGGTTCGTGCGATGGACCCAGCGTGGAGCGGGCCCGGTAGCGGATACGCTGGTCGACTGGCACGGACGCGAAATACTCGCCATCCGCGGTGACACGGGCATTCGCATCCGATGACATCGCCACGCCACGGTCCAGCGTGAACAGCCACTGTTGCTGGCTTGGTTCCAGCGTGACGGTGTAATCGACGCCACCGGACTGCGGTGTACTGGCGGGCGGCGTGGGCGCGGCCGGCATCGTGAATTGCTGGCGTTGTTGCACGGGCAGCCAGGCGGACCCGTCGAATTGCCACAGCACCAGCGCACGCCAGTAGAGCGCCGAGGTCGGCAACGGATCGCCATCGACCTCCGCGCGCAGCGCGACCTCCGGCGAGCGTACGAGCTGCCCGACGCTGCCCGGCCGCATCACGTCGCTGAGGCCCGTCCGTGACGTCGGCGTCGATTGCGGCAGGCGCCACAGCGGATGTTCCAGGCGCGGGAACAGCACGAACAGCACCAGCGCCCACGGCAGGCCGATCAGCGCCATGCGGCCCAGCAGCGGCCAGATGGCCAGCCGGCCACGCGCTTCCGGGTGGTGCAGAAGCAGCCAGTTGCGCAGGATCCATGCGCCGATCGCCACGCTGTACAGCGCCAGCCAGAAGGGCTGGTCGGACAGGTACAGCGTCAGCAACAGGTAGAACGACAGCTGCGTGACCAGCGTGGCATCGGCGAGGCTATGGCACTCGAGCAGCTTGAGCACGACAAAGGCGCCCAACAGTGCGACGGCCAGGTCGCGCATGGCACCGCCGCCATCCTGCCAGATCAGCGCCGCGGCGATCCCCAGCACCAGCAGTGCAGCCACACCCATTACCGACCGCGATGGCAGTGGCGCACGCTTGCGCCAGAGCAGCCAGCGCCAGCACAGCAGCGCGAGCAGCAGCAGGCTGACCGCCATCGGCAGGGTGCGCGCCTGCGGTGCCAGTACCAGCGCGAGCTGTCCGAGCAGGACGCCGTGATCCTGGTGCGCAAGGGGCCGCGCCGTCGTGCTCATGGCGGGTCCCCTCGGCCGGGCGCACGCCACAGTGCCAGCGCTTCCAGGCATGCGCGGCGGTGGCCGGCACCGTGTCCGGGCCGGATTTCCACACCGGGCAGCCGCAGGCCGATTTCGGTGGTGTCACCCAGGGCCAGCAGCCATGCGCATAACCGGGACAGTCGGGCTTCGGCCGGCATGCTGGCCGGCAGCGTATGCCAGTCCAGCCAGCGCGTCGGCCGTGCCGGCGGCTCGCCCGCCCGGCTCATCCAGCGGCCGGTGCGCGCGCTGTGTTTCCACGCAATGCGGTGCAGCGGGTCACCGCTGCGGTACTTGCGGAGCTGGTCGATGCCTTCATCGGTGGCCGGTCCGCCGGCGGGGCCATCGTCGCCATTGTCCTGTGCAGCCATCGGTGGCAGTGGCGGCGCGGCGGCCTCCGGCGCCGGGAAAACCAGCACCGACAGGCCCAGGTCCGCATAGCCCCAGACCCGGAACAGGCCGAACGGAAACCGGCTCGACAGCGTGACGCGCGGCAGCCGCAGCCAGCCACGCCGCGCGGCCGGGACATACAGCGTCAGCGTGCCAGTGCTGGCGCCATCGAGCGTGACGCTCGCGGTCTCGACCCCGGGCATGGTCGCGATGCGCGCCTCGATGCCGATGCGCGCCTGCGCGTCGGCATTGGACAGCCGCAGCGCAAATCCGGCGTTCTGCCCGGCGAACGCTTCCTGCGTGGGAGAGCCCGGTTCCGCGGTCACCGACAGATCCAGCAGGTTCCGATACGCGAGCCACATGCACGCCATGCCGATGCCCGCCAGCAGAAACGTGAGCCCGAAGCCGAGGCTGATGTTGTAGTTCAGCGATGTCAGCAGCATGGCCAGCAGCAGCACGGCAAAGCCGACGCCGCTGCGGGTGGGAAGGATGTAGAGGCGGCGGCGATCCAGCCGCACCTCGTTCTGCGCCGGGACTTGCGGAAGCCGGAACCAGCGCCGCCGGTACGGCGAGGCACCGGCCAGCGGCAGCGCGGCGTGGCGGGTTGCCGCGGACGGATCGCGCGGCATGGCGGTCAGGGAATCGGTACGCCAGCCAGCAGCGCGGCCAGGCTATCGGCGCCGGCGCGCGTTCCGGCAGGCTCCAGGCGGTGCGCCGCCACGGCGGTAAAGACCGCCTGCACGTCTTCAGGCAGCACCAATTCGCGTTGATCGAGCAGAGCCCATGCCCGCGCGCACGCCAGCAGTGCCAGCCCCGCGCGCGGCGACAGTCCGGCGGCAAACGCGCTGCTGGTGCGTGTCGCCTGCACCAATGCCAGCACGTAGTCGACCAGTGCCGGGCTGACGTAGACCTGTGCCGCGGCTTCCTGCAGCGCCAGGACCTGCGCGCCGTCCATGACCGGTTCGGCTTGCGGTGGCGTGGCCCCGCCCAAATACAGCACACGTTCGAACGCGGGATCGGGATAGCCCAACGACAGCCGCATGGTGAAGCGGTCGAGCTGCGATTCGGGCAGCGCGTGCGTGCCGAGTTGCTCGAGCGGGTTCTGCGTCGCAATCACAAAGAACGGCGAGGGCAGCGCATGCGTGGCGCCATCATGCGTGACCTGGCCTTCGGCCATCGCTTCGAGCAGCGCGCTCTGGGTCTTGGGCGGGGCGCGGTTGATCTCGTCAGCCAGTACCACCTGCGCGAAGACCGGTCCGCGATGAAAGCGGAACTCGCTCGTGTCGCGGACGAAGACCGATACGCCGATCAGGTCGGCGGGCAGCAGGTCGCTGGTGAACTGCACGCGCTGGTATTGCAGCCCCAGCGTGCGGGCCAGCGCATGCGCCAGCGTGGTTTTGCCGACACCAGGCAGGTCTTCCAGCAACAGGTGGCCGCGGGCCAGCATGCAGGCCAGGGCCAGCCGGATCTGGCGCGGCTTGCCAAGCACGATGCGGCCGAGCCGGTTCTGGGCTTCAGCGAGCGTAGCGACGATCCTCGGGCGAGCAGTCACATTGGCCTCGGCTGGGAGACAGGGGAATCCGCGCATTGTAGCGGCGTGCGCCTTGCACGGCACAGTCTGTTTCCGCACGAAGACAACAATGCGCGGATCGCGCTTTTCTTGCTTCTTTTGGCCTTGACGGGCGAGCAGCGCCGGCTTCTGGCATCATCGACGTATCGGCCACATGTTGGCCTGGATCCCCCCTCTGCCGCAATGACTGCCCCGCTGGACGCATCTCCCTTCCCGTCTGCCACCTCCACCGAGCCTGATCCCGCCGCGCTGAAGCACCTGGCCGAGGCGTTCCACAAGGATGGCTTCATCGTGCTGCGCGGCTTCGCGCCCGAGCCGACCTGTGCCGCGCTGGAAGCGGTGACGCGCAGCCACCTGGCCACGGCTGTTCCGCCGGTCGAGTTCGAGGCCGACCTCGGCTATCCCGGCGCACCCGCCACGCGCGATGCCGCCGGCGGCGGCACCGTCAGGCGATTGCGGCAGGCTTACGGGCGCGACCAGGTCTTTCGCGACTGGGCCGCGAACCCGCGCCTGACGGCCATCGTGCAGGCGCTATTGGGCGAAGCCCCGCGCATCACGCTGGCCCACCACAACTGCGTGATGACCAAGCATCCGCACTATGGCAGCCAGACCGGCTGGCACCGCGATACCCGCTACTGGTCGTTCATCAGCCCGGAACTGGTGACGGTGTGGCTGGCGCTTGGCGACGAGGATGAAAGCAACGGCGTGCTGCGCGTCATTCCGGGCTCGCACAAGGCCGTGCTGGAACCGGGCCAGCTCGATCCGGCAGAGTTCCTGATCGAGGCCCACCCGGCAAGTCAGCCGTTGCTCGAGGGCGCGGCGTCGCTGGCGTTGCACCGTGGCGACGTGCTGTTCTTCGACAGCCGGCTGTTCCATGCCGCCGGCCGCAACAGCTCGAATGCCGTCAAGTTGTCCGTGGCGTTCGCCTACTTCGGCGCCAGCAATCGTCCGGTGGACGGCACGCGTTCGGCCGAGTTCGGCAGCGTCCAGCTGTAACGGCGCCCGGAGCGGGGCCTGCGCCGTTCAGGTGCGCAGGCCGACCAGCCCGGAGATCTTGTCGGCCGCTTCCAGCAGCGAGGGCAGAAAGCGCTCGCGCATTTCCGCGGCGCTGGTGCGGTTGGCCTGACCGCTGATATTGAGCGCGGCAATGGTATGGCCCGCGCGGTTGCGGATCGGCGCGGCCAGCGAAACCAGCCCTTCTTCCAGTTCCTGGTCGTTCAACGCCCAGCCCCGCGTACGGATATCGCCGACGACTGTCTTCAGCGCGTCGATATCGGTCACCGTGCGGCTGGTGTGCGCGCGCAGCTCGGTGTTGCGCAGCACGCGGTCCAGTTCATCAGCGTTCAGGCCGGCCAGCAGCACGCGTCCCATCGAGGAGCAATACGCGGGCAGGCGGCTGCCGATCGACAGGTTGATGGTCATGATCTTGCGGGCCGGCACGCGCAGCACGTAGACGATCTCGGTGCCGTCGAGCACGGAGATCGAGCAGCTTTCGTGGACCTGCTGCGAGAGCGCCTCCATGATCGGCTCGGCCAGGTTCCAGAACGGCATCGAGGTCAGGTAGGCAAAGCCGAGATCGAGGATCTTCGGCGTCAGGCGGAACAGCCTGCCTTCGGCCTGTACATAGCCAAGGCCCACCAGCGTCAGCAGGATGCGGCGCGCGCCGGCGCGCGTGAGGCCGCTGGCCTGGGCGATTTCCGTCAGGGTCTGGGCCGGATGCTCGGCGTTGAACGCGCGAATCACGGACAGGCCACGTGCAAAGGACTGCACATAGCTGTCGCTGGGCTTTTCGGACGTGGCGGCGGAGGTGGCGGCGGTTTCCGCAGCTTGTGAGGGATCGGCGGGACTGGCCATCTGTCGGGCACCGGCGCGGGTCACCGGATTGGCTCGCAAAGGCCGAAAGCGTAGAGGAAATACGCCGATTTCGCCAGTGCGCAGCGAAGCACGTGCTGGCGGCGCCGCCGTTCGGGGCGCCCCGCCATGCTGTCACATGCACCGTTATCGGGTCGCGCGGATCAGCGGAAGCTCTTCTGCACGAGCACGAAAATGGCCATGACCACGCACAGCGCGGCAAAGCCGTGCAGCATGTCCATGCCGGCCAGCAGGGTGGCCTGTCGGTCGATTTCCAGCGAGATCTTTGCCAGGTTCGATGCGGACAGTGCATCGGGCATCTGCAGCGACGGCGTGAAGCGCGTGACGTGCTCGACCAGGTGCGTGCGGTGCGCGGCCAGGCCGTCCTGCATGAAGACGCTCGCCAGGCCCGTACCGGAGGCCGAGGCAATCTGCTTGCAGACGTTCTTGAACTGGTAGGCGTGCGAGAAGTCCTCGACCGGCAGGTCCAGGTAGGTCATCGACGCGACCTGCACCATGAGGAGTACCGGCGTCAGTCCTTCCAGCAGCACCACCGGCACCAGCGCGTAGTCGGGTGCCCCAGGCATCAACTGGTACGACAGCAGCATGGCCGCGCCAGCATAGATCAGAAAGCCGACCGCGATCACGCGGCGCTTGCGGAAGACCAGCGCCATACCCAGCGTGATCAGCACCGCGCCGATGGCGGAAACCGTGCCGCTGGTCGTGAGCAGCATGCACGTGGTACGGAAGGTCAGGCCCAGGCCGCTTTGCGTGAGCGTGGGCAACAGGAACGCCCATGCCGACGACAGCAGGTAGTACAGCGTATAGAAGCCCAGCCCGTACAGGTACTGGCGACCGGCCAGCCGCGAGAAGTCGATCCACGGGTCCGGGTGGCGGTACAGGCGCCAGCCGCTGAACGCGAACAGGCCCACGCCGAGCAACGCGGCCAGCGGCATCTGCGGTGTGCTGAAGAAACGCGTGTAGCGCATTTCCTGCAGCGTATGCAGGAACACCAGCGCTCCGAGCGCCGCGGCGATGGCGGCGGGCCAGTCCAGCGTGGAGACTGGCGGATGCGGATCGCGCGGCGCGCGCGTCGGATACGTGGCGATCACGGACAGCAGTACCGGCAGCGAGATCCCGGCCTGGAACAGGAAAACCGCGCGCCAGCCGATGTCGTCAAGAAAGATGCTCGTGAGCCACGGCGTAATGGCCAGCATGGCGAAGGCGCCGCCGCCAAAGCGCAACATCAGCGGCGCGCGCTCGGCCGGCGTGGACACCAGCTGCACCAGGATCCGCGAGGCCGCGAACAATCCGCCGGCGCCCAACCCCTGTACAGCCTTGCCGCCGATCAGTCCGGCCGGGCTGGCGGCTTCGGCGCACAGCAGCGAGCCGACGATGAAGATCAGCAGCGACGCGATGGTGAAGCGCTTGTACGTCGTGCGGCGCGCGATCTGGTCGAGCACCATGTTCATCAGCACCGCGGTGGCCGCGTAGGCCGAGACCGCATACAGGTAATCTTCGGGCGCGGCGCCCACCCCGCCCTGGATGTGCTGGCTGGCTACGCCCATCATCAGCGTGGAGGAGAAGTCGATACCGGTCACGAGGCCCAGCGTCAGCCCGAACAGCGACAGCCGCCAGTGGCCCATCTCCGGATGGCTGGCGATCTGCATGCGAGGGCGGGCGGGGGCTGCGGCAGCCATGGTGGCCTGGCTTGAGGAAGTGGTGGCGCTGTGCGCGACCGGGGCGCTGGAAACAGCGGGGACAGACGTTTGTTGCATCGCTACAGCATAATGTCGCCTGCTGTCTGGAACTACAGCTTGTCAGGGAAACATTGTCCGGTGAACGAAACAATCCAGTGGAATGATTGGGAGGCGTTCTGCTGCGTGGTCGAGCAGGGCACATTTACGGCAGCGGCGGAGCAGCTCGACTGCCCGAAATCGCGCGTGTCGGCTGCCGTGGCGCGGCTGGAGACCGCAATCGGCGCCAAGCTGCTGGAGCGCACCACGCGCCGCATGCGGCTCACCGATGCCGGCAGCGCCGTCTACCGCGATGTCGCGCCATTGTTCGCGCGCCTGCGCGAAATCCGCCAGGAAACGCTCGCGCGCGAGGAAGGCGTACAGGGCGTGCTGCGCATTGCCACGCCCTACGAGTTCGGCGCGCAGCAGCTTGGCGGCATCATTTGCCGCACGCTGGCCGCGCATCCGGCCCTCGATGTGTCGGTGGAAATCACGCAAGGCCTGGTCGATCCGATTCGCGACGGGTTTGACGTCGCCTTCGTGATCGTCGACGCCGACCTGCCCGACTCGGGCACCGTGGCGCGCCGCATTTATCACGTGGAACGCGGTCTCTTCGCCGCGCCGGCGCTGGCCGCCAGCCTGCCGCCGCTGGTGCGCCCCGAAGACCTCGTCAATATGCCGACGCTCACCACGCCGGGCGACACGGTATGGGAATTCCAGCGCGACGGAGAAAGCATCACGGTGCCGATCCGGCCGCGCATGCAGACCTACAACGCGGAACTGCGATTGCAGGGCGCGCTGGCGGGACTGGGCATTGCCAAGTTATCGGTGAACTATTGCGAGGCGGAAATTGCGCAGGGCAGGCTGGTGCGCGTGTTGCCCGACTATCCCTTGCCGCCGCTGCGCGCGTTCGCGTTGCTGCCGGACCGACGGCTGCAGCCGCGCAAGGTGCGCGCGTTCATGGAGGCAATCGAGTCGATGCTGGAGCCCGAACTGGAACAGGACTCCGAGGAAGGAGCGAGCCCGGCTTTCTGACCGGGCTGCGATGCGGGGGCGTTCAGGGCTGCGGCAGGGGATCAGGCGCCGTCGGTGAAGGCGTCGCGGGATTCCTGCACGGTGCGGGCGCCATCGGTGTACGGGTCGCGCTTGCCGAGGTTGGCGCCGTCGGTGAACGGATCCACCTTGCCGAGCTTGGCGCCGTCGGTGTACGGGTCCACCTTGCCCAGCTTGGCACCGTCGAGGTACGGGTCGACATTGCCGACGCGGGCGATGCTGCCATCGAGGCGGGCCAGGTCCGAAACGGGCGAGGCAGCGTGTGCGCCGGAAGCGGCAGCCAGCGTCAGGCCGAGTGCGCAGAGCACGGAAGTGGCAAGGTTGCGGCGTTGTGCAAGGGTCTTCATGATCATGTCCTTCTTGTCAGGGTTTGTGGCGTCAACCACGATGCCTGTAATGTAGGACTTCGAAGACCCCGGAAAAAGCGTCAATCTCCGACACACTGTCCAACAAGCTGGACAATGTCGATGCGCTCTCCGTTTCGCTCCGCTTTGCTCAATAGTGCATGCCGAACACGCCCACGCTCAGGCGGGCGATGATCATCAGCAGGATCTGGGCAATCACGAACAGCACGAGCGGCGAGATATCGAAGCCGCCCAGGCGCGGCACCACGCGCTGGATCGGGCGCAGCAGCGGCGCCGTCAGGTAGTTGATGGCCGGCGTGACGGGCGAGTGCGGATTCACCCATGACAGGATCGCCATCAGCAGCGTCACCCACATCACGAGACTGATGCCCCACTTGAGCACATAGAGCACGCCGCCCAGCAGCACCATGGGCAGGAAGTCGAGGAGGGCGGCTCCGGTGAGCGCTGTCACCAGCAGCAGGAACGCCACCGCGGTCAGCCAGGCGCCGACCACCGTGGCCCAGTCGATGCCGCCGAAGCCCGGAATGACCCGGCGCAGCGGCCGTACGAGCCAGTCAGTGACCTGGAATACACCCTGGGACACCGGATTGCGCGTGGGCAGGCGCGTGACCTGCATCCACACGCGCAGCAGCAGGGCCATGCCGAAAAGGGTAAAGACGGTATCGAGCAGGAATAGGGCGATTTCCGTAAACATCGGTCAGGGTTCCGTGGCGGTGGGAAAGGTGTCTGCAACCGCACAGATTCTGCCATAGCCGGATGCCATGACGGCGCGGCTTCGCATACCGCGATGCGCGAGGTCTGCCCCTATAATTGCGACGGTCCGAATCCGGCCGCCCGCCAAGCCTTGCGCGATACGCGGTTTTACCGTCTGTCTTCCCTGCCTATGCCAAGCAAGTCCGCCTCCGCGAAACAGTCGCCGCTCAGCAAGCCGGACTTCGAGGCACTTTCGGATTTCCGCTACCAGTTGCGCCGCTTCCTGCGTTTTTCCGAAGACGCCGCGCGCAACGAGGGCGTGACCGTGCAGCAGTATTTGCTGATGCTCCATATCCGCGGCTGCCCGGGCAAGGAGTGGGCATCGATCGGCGAACTGGCCGAGCGGCTGCAGGCCCAGCAGCACGGCGTGGTGGCGCTGGTGAACCGCTGCGAGGCCGCTGGCCTGGTCAAGCGCAAGCTCAACCCTGATGACCGCCGCGTGGTCCAGGTGCACCTGCTTGCAAAGGGCGAGCGCTGCCTGAACCGGCTGGCCATGCTGCACCGGACCGAACTGGAGTCGCTGCGCGGCACCTTCCGCGTGGCGCGCATCACGGCGTTCAACGACGACGAAGCCGAACGCGGCTGAGGCCGCCACGCCACGGTTGGGGCCGGCCGTTACAGGCAGTTACCAATCACAATTTGTGGTGACACCCGCCGCGCTCCGCCGGCTCTAGACTCGCGCGCATTCCCAACTCGCGAAATCCGCAGGAGCCGTTTCCATGTCCATCCCCTTTCGTTCCGTTGTGCTTGCGGTGCTCGGTGCCGGCGCGCTCGCCGGTTGCGTGACTGCGCCTTATGGCGGATACGCGGGCGGTTATTCGGGTGGGTACTCGGGCGGCTATGGTTCCGGTGCGGTAACGCAGACGGGGTATCCGCAGTCGTCTTATCCGCAGGCTTCCTATCCCCAGCAGGGATATCCGCAAGCAAGCTACCCGCAACAAGGCTATCCGCAGCAAAGCTATCCCCAGCAGGGCGGCTACCAGCAGGGGTATCCCGCCGACAGCGGATACGGCAATACCGGTGCCGATCAGTATGGCGTCCGCTATGGCTGGGTCGAGGCCATCGAAGTCGTGTCGGGGCAAGCGGCTTCGACCAGTGGTGCCGGTGCCGTGGTCGGCGGCATCGTTGGCGGCCTGCTCGGCCACCAGGTCGGTGGCGGACGCGGCAACACCGTGGCGACCATCGGTGGCGCGGTGGCTGGCGCGCTGGCCGGCAACGAAGTGGAGAAGCGCGGCAGCGCGGTGCCGCCCGCCTATCGCGTGCGCGTTCGGACCAATGACAATGCTTATCTGACCGTGACGCAGGCCAATCCGTACCAGCTTCGGAATGGTGACCGGGTGCGGGTGGAGAACGGCGTAGCCGTGCCTTATTGAGGCCGAGCCCGGCGCCTCGTCAATGCGACGGGCGCCGCGTCTGGCGCGCTGCCCCGCCAGACACGCCTTGCCCGAGGACTGTCCCGCTATCGCCCGGTTCTGCCTGGCTCTTCGCTGAACAGTGCCGCATAGTCTTCGCGCAGCTTCCGCTTGAGCAGCTTGCCTGCCGTATTGCGCGGCAGGTCGGTCACGAACACCACGCGCTTGGGCACCTTGAACGGTGCCAGCGCATCGCGTGCATGTGCGACCAGCATTTCCTCGCTGGCCGCCGCATCGCGTTTGAGCACCACGCACGCGGTCACGGCTTCCACCCACTTCGGGTGCGACAGCGCGAACACTGCCACCTCGGCGACAGCGGGATGGGTGTACAAGCACTCCTCGACTTCACGGCTCGACACCAGCACGCCGCCCGAGTTGATCACGTCCTTGATGCGGTCCACCACATACAGGTAGCCCGCGTCGTCCATGTAGCCGAGGTCGCCGGAATGGAACCAGCCACCGGCGAATGCCTCGGCGGTCTGTTCTGGTTTGTCCCAGTATTCGGTCAGCAACTGGGGCGAGCGGTGCACGATCTCGCCGAGCGTACCGGGCGCGACGTCGTTCATCTTCTCGTCGACGATGCGAGTTTCCACATTGAGCACGGGCCGGCCCGCAGAGGCCGGGCGCTCGGCGTGCTCGTCAGGACCGAGTACCGTGGCGAGCGGGCCGATTTCGCTCTGGCCGTAGCAGTTGTAGAAGCGCAGCGCGGGCAGCTTCGCCTGCAATTCGAGCAGCACCGGCACCGGCATGATCGAGGCACCGTAGTACGCCTTGGTCAGTGTGCCGAGCCGAGCGGGATCGAAGTCGGCATGCCGCAGCAGCGCGATCCACACCGTGGGCGGCGCAAAGAAGCTGGTGATCCCTTCGTCGTGGATGGTGCGCAGGCAGAAGCCGGCCTCGGGACTGTCGGCGATCAGCGTGGTGCCGCCGCTCAGCAGCAGCGGCATCAGGAACACGTGCATCTGCGCCGAGTGGTAGAGCGGCAGCGCTGCGAGCGAATAGTCCGATGCGCGCACGTCGCACGCCGCGATGGTGCTCATATACTCGGCCAGCAGCGCGCGATGCGTGAGCACGGCACCCTTCGGCGCGGACGTGGTGCCGGACGTGTACAGGATCTGCGCCGGCGTGTCGTCGGCCAGGTCCGCGAGCACCGGTGCCGCTGCCCCTTGCGCGGCTGCCGTCAGGATGTCGTGGTCACCGCCGCCATGCAGCGTGCCACTCACGCGGCAGGGTAGCCCTTGCACGCGTTCGGCCAGCGCTGGATCGGCAAAGATCGCGCTGGCACAGGACTGCGTGACGATGTACTCGGCTTCGCTACGCGTCATCGAGAAGTTCACCGGCACGTGGATCAGGCCGGACCGCAGGCACGCGAGCCACAGCAGCACGTAGGCATCGGAGTTCTTGCCGAAGGCCGCGACGCGGTCGCCGGGCCGCAGGCCCCACTGCGCGAGCGCGCCCGCCACGCGTGCGGCGGCTTCGTCCAGTTGCCGGAAGGTCCAGCTACGGGTGCCGAAGCGGATGGCAGTCTTGTCGGGATCGCGCCGGACGGCGCGGCCGACAGCGTCGGGAATGGTATTGCGCAGGGCGCGCTGCTGCTCTGACTGCATGGTGGTCTCCGTTATCGTGGTTTGGATCCAGCAAGTCTTGAAGCTCGACAGCGCAGCATACGGTTGCAGCCTGCCCGTGGCAAGGCGGGCCCCTCCGGCGAGGGGCGCGATGCTTACAGCGTCTGCGCGAGGAAGGTCAGCGCGCGGCCATGGGCCAGCGTGGCGCTGTGCTGGTGGTAGCTCGCGCGGGCCCAGCAGTTGAAACCGTGGTCGGCGCCGTCATAGACAAACACCTCGGTGCCGCGCTTGCCGGCGACTGCGGCACGCACGTTGGCGACCGCATCGGGCGTGATATGCGCGTCGAGCGCGCCGTAGTGGAACTGCACCGGCACGTTCAGCGCGCTCGCTTCCTGCAGGTTGTTCTGGATGCCGCCGCCGTAGTACGGCACCGCGGCATTGACGAGCCCGCGCGCGGCGCTCAGGTAGGCGAGCAGGCCGCCAAAGCAATAGCCCACCGCGGCAACCTTGCTGCCTGCACCGGTGTGCGTGCGCAACGCGCGCACGGTCGCGGCGATGTCGCGCACGGCGGCTTCCACGTCGACCGACTTGCGCAGCGCCATGGCACGCTCCATGTCGGCGCCTGCATAGCCGAGTTCGACACGCGGGGCATCGCGCCAGAACACGTCGGGCGCGAGCACGGTGTAGCCATCGGCTGCGTACTGGTCGGCCACCGCGCGGATATGTTCGTTGACGCCGAAGATTTCCTGCAGCAGCACGATGGCGGGGCCGTCGGGCTGCACGCCTGCGGGCGGCAGGCTCAGGTAGGCGTCAAAGCTGCCGGCGTCGCTGTCGACACGGATCCATTTGCTGTTGGGAATGGCTGGCATGGCGGGTTCCTGGTTACGGATGAAGGATGGGCAAACCGCAAGTTTGCCACCGCTGGCCAGATCACGCCGGGCACGGCTCAGTACGCCGACGATTGCTGGAAGCGCGCGTTCCAGTTCTCGGTATAGGCCTTGACCACCGCCGAGTCGCCGCGGATCAGCATGCCGTTCTCGGCGTTGCGCTCTTCGGCGGACTTGGTGAAGTTGAACGATCCGGTGAACACCGCCTGGTCGTCGAACACCATGACCTTGTTGTGGGCGATCGCGGGCTTGGTGTCGATCACGACCGGGATGCCCGCGTGCTTGAGGAAGGTGGCGCTGGTGTAGCGTTCGCTCACCTGGCTCTTGTCGACAATCACGCGCACATCGACGCCGCGCTTGTGCGCCTGCACCACGGCTTCGGCGATGGGCTTGCTGGTGAACGAGTAGGCCTGGATCAGCAGCCGCCGGCGCGTGCCGCGGATGGCGTTGACGAGCAGGTCCTGGCAGCTCAGCCCGTCCGGGACGAAGCACAAGGTATAGCCGCTACCCGACGCAAACGGCTTCGCGTTGACCGGCCGTGCCGACGCATCCGGCCGCGCATTCTGGCCCGGGATGTCGGGCATATGCTTGGCGATAGCGTTGTTGAAGGTGCTGCTGATGGTATCGGTGATGCTGTCGAGCGCCGAAGCGGAGCGGGCCTGGGCCAGGCCGGTTGCGCATGCGGCGAGCAGCAGGGCGGACAGGGCCGCGCGCTTGGATCGGTGAGTCACGGTGCGATTCGGTTCAGGGACAGTGGCCCCGCATCGCCACGCCGCGCGGCAATGCGGGCCCGCAGCGTAGCAGCACGCTTCACACCGGACAAGCCGCGCGTGTGTAACAGTCCTTTTCACCGCATGCGTCTACTGGGTTTTCGCCGTGGTGCTGCCTATGATGGATGGAACCGCGCCGGGTGCCAGCCGGCCAAGGAGACGGACATGAGCGACCACACCTACAAGCTCGTCGAGATCGTCGGTTCATCGCCAGACGGCAGCGACCATGCCATTCGCAATGCGATCGCCAAGGCCGGCGAAACCATCAAGAACATTGACTGGTTTGAAGTGGTGGAAACGCGTGGCCATATCGAGAACGGCAAGGTCGGGCATTTCCAGGTGACGCTGAAGGTCGGCTTCCGCGTGACCTGATCCCCGACTGCCGGTCGGCACAACGCGCCTGCTCAGGGCAGGCGGATCTCCTTCACGTCGAAGTGCGATGCGCCGATCAGTTCCTTGTCGTACTCGCCGATCAGCTCGACCGTGGTGTTCGCGTCGACGGGTTTCTGCGCGGGCCAGCGCGACGCCTTGATCTTCACCTGCATCTGCCCGGTGCCGTCGGAGAACAGGTAGCGCTCGTGCCCGGTGTTGCTCATGATCTTGCCGCGCAGCACGGCCTGCTGGTCGTCCTTGCCGTCCTGCTGCAGCGACTTGACGGTGGCGGCCGGAATGGCCGATGGGCCGGTGTACTGGGCGTAGGTCGTGGCGGCTGCCATGGCAAGGGCCGTGGCCATCAGGATGCGTTTCATGGTGCTTGTCCTTGTATCGTTTGGGATCTTGGGGGCGACGCAAGCCATGATGCGCGCGCATGGCTGAACTGATGCTGAACAGGCGGCCTTGTCCACACGCGCCCGCCAACCGTAATGCCTTGCGATGCTGACCGCCTATGACATCCCGCACCAGGTCCCACGAGGCGTGGGCCCGCTTCTACATCCTCAATGAACGCAATGAGCCGGTCGAGGTGGCCGGCCATGGCGAATGGTCGCGCTGGGTGGAGGAGAACGACCCCGTGTTCCGCCGTACCGTGCTGGAGGCTGCCGGCAGCACGGTGACTACGCGCTTCCGCGGGGTGTCGGAAGCCGCGCCGGTGGACACGCCGTTATTCATCACGCGCGTGGCCGGCGTGGCGGATCCCGGCGAGAACTGCAGCTACGGGGCCAGCTCGCTGCAAGCGGCGCTCGCGCAGCACGAACGGATCGTGCAGAAGCTGCTGAGCGGTGAACTGGTGCGCAAGGACACGGGATGATCCGGCCCGTGCCGTCGGCAAGAACGCCGTCCGCGCGCCGGTGTCCAACCTGTGTTGCCGGCCGCCCGACGAAGGCGCAATGGAGGTTCCACCATGCATGACGCTGCCTTCGTACATGCCCACGCGGCCAATGCCCGCTGGCAGGACGCGCTGGCCGACTGCCGCCAGCAACTGGAGGCCCAGCTTGCGGTGCAACATGCCCGGCTGGGCAGCGCGGTCGCGCTGACGCTCGGCTGGTGCTACCTGAGCGACTACTACGCAACGGCGGCCGAGCGCATTCTCGATGCATTGCAGCAGGAATGGCCCGGCGTGGCCTGGGTCGGTACGGCGGCGATGGGCGTATCGGCCAGCGGGGTCGAGTACATCGACGAGCCCGCCATGGCGTTGATGATGGCGCCGTTGGCGCGGGACGCGTTCCGGCTGTTCTCCGGACGCCAGCCATTACCGCCCGCCACTTCAGGCTTCACGCCGCATACCGCGCTCGTGCATGCGGAGGGTTCGACGCCAGACCTGCAGGACCTGCTGCGCGAACTGAGCGAACGCACGGCGACTGGCTACCTGTTCGGCGGATTGTCATCGGCACGCAACCAGACGCTGCAAATTGCCGACGGCATCTTCACGGGCGGCCTGTCGGGCGTACTGTTCGGTCCCGACGTTGGCATGATCTCTCGCGTGACGCAGGGCTGCCAGCCGATCGGGCCCGCGCGAACAGTGACGCGTGCGGAACGCAACGTGGTGTTCACGCTGGACCATGAACCCGCACTCGACTGCGTGCTCAAGGATCTCGGGCTCGAGCGCGACGCGCCGACCAAGGCCATGGCCGAGGCGCTGTCGGGGACGCTGGCCGGCCTCAGCGCCGGTACCGACGATGCGCCGAGGCTGCCGGGCATGTTCGGCGCCGAGACCATGGTGCGGCATCTGATCGGTCTGGACGTGCAGCATCGCGTACTCGCGCTGGCGGATGTCCCTGAACCCGGCATGCGGCTGGCGTTCTGCACGCGCAATCCGGCCGCGGCGCGCACGGACCTGACGCGCATCGCTACGGAGATCCGGGCCGAGATCGAGGGCGGCACTGTGGGCAAGGCGCTCGGCGCGCTCTATATCAGCTGTTCGGGACGGGGCGGCCCGCATTTCGGTGCGCCCAGTGCCGAACTGCAGATCGTGCGCCGTGCGCTGGGCGACCTGCCGATGGCGGGCTTCTTTGCCAATGGCGAGATCGCACGCGACCATCTGTACGGCTACACCGGCGTGCTCACGGTGTTCACCGGGCCTGTGGTTTCCTGAGGGACAGGCGGCACCTGTGCGCCGCGCGCACAGTTATGATGCCGGCTGTACCGCGTGCCGCCGTGCCGGACACGCCACCCTCACACCGCAGACCAGGTATCCACATTGCGTTTCCTGCACACCGCCGACTGGCATCTCGGGCGGCTTTTCCATGCCCGCAGCCTGATTGAAGACCAGGCCTACATCCTCGATCAGTTTGTCGAACTGGTACGCACCGAGCGGCCCGACGCCGTGCTGATCGCCGGCGACGTCTATGACCGTGCCGTGCCGCCGCCGGAAGCGGTGGCGCTGCTCGATGACGTGCTGGCACGGATCATCCTGGACGTGGGCGTGCCCGTCGTGCTGATCGCCGGCAACCACGACAGCGCACAGCGGCTGGAATTCGGCGCCCGGCTGATGCAGTCGCAGGGCTTGCACGTCGCCGGGTGCACCTCCGCCACGCCAGCCTGCGTGTCGTTGCATGACGCGCATGGCGAAGTGCGACTCTATGCGCTGCCGTATGCGGAGCCGGCCGTCGTGCGCGACGCGCTCGGTGCCGAACTGCCCACCCATGAGGCGGCGTTGTGCGCGCAACTCGACGCGATCCGTGCGAGTCATCCGGCCGGTGTGCGCTCCGTGGTGGTGGGCCATGCGTTCGTGGTCGGCGGCGCGGTCAGCGAATCCGAGCGGCCGTTGTCGGTGGGCGGCAGCGGCGCTGTTGCCGCGCAGGCGTTCCAAGGTTTCGACCTTGTCGCGCTGGGCCACCTGCACCGGCCCCAGACGCTGGACGGGCGCGTGCATTACGCGGGCTCGCTGCTCAAGTATTCGCTGTCGGAATGCGGCCACGACAAATCCGTGTCGATGATCGAGCTTGGCGCCGACGGCAGCGTGCAAATCACGCCCATGCCACTGCGGCCGCTACGCGACCTGCGCATCGTGGAAGGCGCACTCGCTGAATTGATCGCCGCTGCCGCCGATGACGCGCGACGTGACGACTATGTCTATGCACGCCTGACGGACACTGGCGCGCTGCTGGACCCGATGGCGAAGCTGCGGCAGGCTTATCCCAACGCGCTCGCGGTCGAGCGCACCGTGCTGGCACGCGGCGGTGTAGCCGGCGATGCTGCGCGGCGCCTGCGCGAACAAAGCACGGGCGAGCTCTTCGCAAGCTTTTTCCGCGAAGTGGCCGATGCGGAACTCGATGACGGCCAGCGCGGCGCGCTGGAGCAGGTGCTGGCCGGCATGGCCGCAGCCCAGCGGGAGTCCGCATGAGACCCTTGCACCTGACGATGCAGGCCTTCGGGCCGTTTTCCGGCACCGAGGCGATCGATTTCACGCGGCTCGGCGAGCAGGCCTTCTTCCTGATTCACGGGCCCACCGGTGCCGGCAAGACCACGCTGCTCGATGCGGTTTGCTTCGCGCTGTATGGCGATACCTCGGGCGGCGAGCGCAGCGCGCAGGCCATGCGCAGCGCCAACGCCGCGCCGGGATTGCGCACGGAAGTCGCGCTCGAATTCAGCCTTGGCGAGAAGCGCTACCGCGTCGTGCGTTCGCCCGCGCAGGAGCGGCCGAAGCAGCGCGGCGAGGGCATGGTCAACGAGACCCCGAAGGCCCAGCTCGACGCATGGGAAGGTGACAGCTGGGTCAGCAGGGCCGGCCAGCCGGCCAAGGTCACCGAGGCCGTCCGCGATCTGCTGGGCTTTGACAGCGCGCAGTTCCGCCAGGTCATCGTGCTGCCGCAAGGTCGCTTCCGCGAACTGCTGACGGCCAGCTCGCAGGCGCGGCAATCGATCCTGGAGCGCCTGTTCCGCACCGAGCTGTACCGGCGCGTGGAAGAACTGCTCAAGGGCGAGGCGGCCGGCATCAAGCGCGAAGCCGAGCGCATCGGCGACCAGCGCCAGGCGCTGCTCGGGCAATTCGAGATGGAATCGACAGAAACGCTGGCTGCAGGCATCGCCCAACTCCAGCAGGAACTGGGCGACCTGCAACAGCAGGAACAGGCTGCGCGTGCCACGCTGTCTGCTGCGCAGACGGCGCTGCAAGGCGGCGAGCAGGTCGCGGCGCGGCTGCGCGAACGTGCCGACGCGCAAGCTGCTCACGATGCCTTGCTGGCCCGCAAGGCGACGGTCGACGAACAGCGCATGCGTTTGCAGGCGGCGCGGCGGGCCGCGCAGGCGTGGCCTGCCATTCAGCAGCTCGATACTGCCCAACGCGACCAGCAAGCCGCACAGGCCGCCGTGGAGCAGGCGGCGGGCGCGCTGCGACAGCGGCAGGTAGAGGCAGGCCAGGCGGGCGAGCGTCTGCACGCCGAGTTTGGTCGTGGCGACGTGCGCGAGGCGGCGCAGCGCCGAGTGATGGAGTTCGAGGCGCTGCTGCCGCGCGCACGTCAGCTTGGCAGCCTGCGCCAGTCGCTCGAGGCGGCGCAGACGCAGCAGGGCGATACCGTCGCCGCGCGGGATCGTGCCGCGCAGGCGCTGGCACAGCGGCAAGCGGAGCTGGCCACGTCCGAAGACGAGCAGCGGCGTGCCCAGATGCTCGCTGCACAGGCGCAGGCGCTGAGCCTGCAACTGCAGGCGGCGCAGGGGCGTGCCAGGCAGATTGCCCGATACCGGCAGACGGCACAGGCGGTGGCGAAGGCTGGCGAGGCGCTTGCGCGCAGCGACGCTGCGGCGACGCGCGCCGCAACCGGCCGTGAGACCGCCCGCGCGGCGCTGGCCACCACCGAATCAGCATGGCGCACCGGACAGGCCGCGCGCCTGGCTGCCGCGCTGGCAGCGGGGGACACATGTCCGGTATGCGGTGGCACCGATCATCCGTCGCTGGCGCAACACAGCGGCGAACTGGTATCGGATGATGCGCTCGAACACGCACGGATTGCGTCGCACGGGGCCGACGATCTCGCGTTGCGCGCGGCCAATGCCCGGCACGCCGCGCAGGCGGACGTCGAGCGCCTGTCCGCGCAACTCGCGGAACTCGACGCCGATCTCGGCGATGGTGTGCGGGGCACCGTGGAATCGACGTCGCAGGACCTGACGGCACAGACCGCGCAGCTTGAGCGCGACCTGGCGGCGGCACAGGCCTCGGCTGCCCGGCTGGAGCGCATGCCGGCGGTCATCGAGGAACGGCGTTCGGCGCTGGCTACGGCTGACGACTTCCACCGCAAGGCCTGCACAGCGGTGGAATCCGCGGCGCAGGCGCTTGCCCAGTTGCAGGGCGAATGGCGCGCGGCCTGTGCGCAGTTGCCGGAAGGTTCACGCGATCCCGAAGCGATCGAAGCCGGGCTTCAGCAGGCGCGCAAGCAGATGGCCGCGCTTGTCGCCACTTTCGAAGCGGCGCAGGCAGCCGACAAGCATGCCGCCGCAGCGCTGGCGCGCGCCGAAGCGGCCAGCCAGTCGGCATTGGCGACGCAAGTCCGGACAGGCGAACGTCTGCAAGAGGCCCGCAGCACGGCGGATGCCATGCTGGCGGCGGCGGGGTTTGCCGACATGGCGGCCTTCGGCGCGGCTCGGCTCGATGCTGCGGCAATGGACGCGCTGGATGATGCCGTGCGCAAGTACGACGAAGCACTCGCGGTGGCCGCGCACGGCCTTTCTCGTGCGATTGCCGCTGCCGAAGGCCTGTCCGCACCGGATATCGACGGCTTGCGTACTGCAGCGTCGAGCGCTGCGGCCGCTGTGGAAGACCTGGTCCGGCGGCAGGCCGATCGGGGACGCATGCGTGACAACCTGCTGCAATGCCAGCGGCAACTCGATGCACTGGCCGCTGCCAACAGCGAGATAGAAGCGCGCTACGCCGTGCTCGGACGCCTGGCGGAGGTCGCCAATGGCAACAACCCGCGCCGCATGACGTTCCAGCGTTTCGTGCTGGCCACCTTGCTCGACGAGGTACTGGAAGCCGCCTCCGTGCGCTTGCTGGCAATGAGCCGCGGCCGCTACACCCTGCAGCGCGTGCGCGAGCAGACCGATCAGCGTTCTGCCGGCGGCCTCGATCTGGAGGTTTTCGACTATGACACCGGCGCGGCACGGCCGGCCAACACGCTTTCGGGAGGCGAAGGCTTCCTTGCTTCCCTGTCGCTGGCGCTTGGACTGGCCGATGTGGTGCAGTCGCGCTCGGGCGGCATCCAGCTCGACACGCTGTTCGTCGACGAAGGCTTCGGGACGCTCGATCCGGAAAGCCTGGACTTCGCCATTCGCACGCTGCTGGACTTGCAGCAGGCCGGACGGCTGGTGGGGATCATCTCCCACGTGGCCGAACTGCGCGAACGCATTGATGTGCGGCTGGAAGTCAGGCCGGGCACTGCGGGCAGTCGCGCGGTGATGCAACTGCCCTGAGGGCGACGGTTGGCAGGCTGGCGACGGGGCTGGCGACGGTTCAGGCCGTGAAAGCCTGTTGGCAGCGGATCGCCATGATCTGCGCCTCGAATGCGCAGGCCGCCAGGCGAGGCAGGCGCATGCGCAGGCGCGGAGAGGGCATTTGCGGGGTCGGCTCCGCTGGCGGGACGTCAAGCTTCCAGTGTTGCCGCGTGGTGCGCAGGATCCGTTCGAGCGCCTCGTCATGACTACGATTGAAGGTGCTGGAAGGACTGGGGTGGCGGGGGCTGGCGAATGCCATGATGACCGACTCCTCTGGCTGTTCTGGTCCTGCGATTTAGGCCGGACTCGTTGTCGTGCAGACTTGCCGTGGCTGGCCGGGTGGTCCGATGGCGTTGGCGCTTGTCGTGCGGCATGTCTTGATGGAAGCATAGGCAGGGGCGGTCGGCGGCCATATCGTAGCCGGGCCGATTGTGGCGTCGGCCCTGTCCTACAGACCATGGGTGAGGCGTCGGCGCATCCTGCGGTGTGCCGCATGCGACATATGCCGGCGGGGCCCGTCGACTACGGCCGATTACCGGACAAGCTCTTTACCGTCGCCTTGACCCGCGTTTGCCGCGAGGTATATTCTGTTCAGAGTGCGAATTCAAGTTCGTAATTAGAACAAAACTGACGCACTTCTGTTGGAACACGTCCTGGCTAGTGCGCCATCAACGGTGCTTGCGCCAGACGCCCGTCCGGCAGGCATGCACGGAGACAGTTTTTGCGCGCCGCACCTTGCGGCCGGTCCCGGCACCTGCCAGACCCCTACCCGGACTGGAACGCAAGTGATCAACAAGCTATTCGACTCGGTGGAAGCGGCGGTGGCCGGCATCCACGATGGCGCCACGATCCTGATCGGCGGCTTTGGCATGGCAGGCATGCCGGCTGAACTGATCGATGCCCTGATCGCCCAGGGCGCGCGCGATCTCACCATCGTCAACAACAACGCCGGCAACGGCGACACCGGCCTGGCCGCGCTGCTCAAGACCAAGCGCGTGCGCAAGATCATCTGCTCGTTCCCGCGCCAGACGGATTCGTACGTGTTCGATGCGCTGTACCACGCCGGCGAAATCGAACTGGAACTGGTGCCGCAGGGCAACCTGGCCGAGCGCATCCGTGCCGCCGGTGCCGGCATCGGCGGTTTCTTCACGCGCACGGCCTACGGCACGCCGCTGGCCGAAGGCAAGGAAACGCGCATCATCGACGGCCAGGGCTATGTCTTCGAAAAGCCCATCCATGCCGACTTCGCGCTGATCAAGGCCGACACGGCCGATCGCTGGGGCAACCTGACTTACCGCAAGACCGCTCGTAACTTCGGCCCGATCATGGCCATGGCTGCCAAGTGCCCCATCGTGCAGGTGAGCCACGTGGTGGAACTGGGCGAGCTGGATCCGGAGCACATCGTGACCCCGGGCCTGTTCGTCAAGCGCGTGGTGAAAGTCTGAGCGAAGGAGAGCGAACATGCAAAAACTGACCCGCGACCAGATGGCCGCCCGCGTGGCCAAGGACATCCCCGAAGGTGCCGTAGTGAACCTCGGCATCGGACTGCCCACGCTGGTGGGCAACCACCTGCCGGCAGACAAGGAAATCCTGCTGCACAGCGAGAACGGCCTGCTCGGCATGGGCCCCGCGCCCGCGGCCGGCGAGGAAGACGGCGACCTGATCAACGCCGGCAAGCAGCCGGTGACGATCAAGGCTGGCGGTTCGTATTTCCACCACGCCGACTCGTTCGCCATGATGCGTGGCGGCCACCTCGACTTCTGCGTGCTGGGTGCATTCCAGGTTTCCGAGAAGGGCGACCTGGCCAACTGGCACACCGGCGCACCGGGCGCCATCCCCGCCGTGGGCGGTGCGATGGACCTGGCCATCGGTGCCAAGCAGGTGTTCGTGATGATGGAACACCTCACCAAGCAGGGCGAAAGCAAGATCGTGCCGCAGTGCACCTATCCGCTGACCGGCATCGGTTGCGTGACGCGCATCTACACTGATCTGGCCACCATCGACGTGACCACCGACGGGCTGGTTGCGCGCGACCTGGTGGAAGGGCTGAGCTTTGACGAGCTGCAGCGCCTGACCGGCGTTACCCTGATCCAGGGCTGACCACTGATATCAAGACCGAGAGAGAGACATGACCGAAGCCTTTATCTGCGACGCCATCCGTACCCCCATCGGCCGTTACGGCGGCAGCCTGTCCGCCGTGCGTGCGGACGACCTGGGCGCGGTGCCCCTGAAGGCGCTGATGGCGCGCAACCCGAACGTCGACTGGAAGGCCGTGGACGACGTGATCTACGGTAACGCCAACCAGGCCGGCGAAGACAACCGCAACGTGGCACGCATGTCGTCGCTGCTGGCCGGTCTGCCGCAGGACGTGCCGGGCGCCACCCTCAACCGCCTGTGCGGTTCGGGCATGGACGCGACCGGCACCGCAGCGCGTGCCATCAAGGCCGGCGAAGCCACGCTGATGATCGCCGGCGGCGTGGAAAGCATGAGCCGCGCCCCGTTCGTGATGGGCAAGGCCACCAGCGCGTTTTCGCGCGATGCGCAGATCTTCGACACCACCATCGGCTGGCGCTTCATCAACCCGGCGATGCGCGCCGCGTACGGTGTGGACTCGATGCCCGAGACCGCCGAAAACGTCGCGACCGACTACAAGATCAGCCGCGAAGACCAGGATCTGATGGCGCTGCGCAGCCAGGAAAAGGCATCGCGCGCGCAGGCCGACGGCACGCTGGCCCAGGAAATCACCGCCGTGACGATCGCCCAGAAGAAGGGCGACCCGATCATCGTCGAGCGTGACGAGCACCCGCGTGCGACCAGCATGGAAGCGCTGGGCAAGCTGCGCGGCGTGGTCCGTCCTGACGGCACCGTGACCGCCGGCAATGCCTCGGGCGTGAACGATGGCGCCTGCGCGATTCTGCTTGCCAGCGAAGCCGGCATCAAGCAACACGGCCTGACCCCGCGTGCGCGCATCGTCGGCATGGCGACGGCCGGCGTGGCACCGCGCGTGATGGGCATCGGCCCGGCACCGGCCACGCAGAAGCTGATGAAGCAGCTGGGCATGACGCTGGATCAGATCGACGTGATCGAACTGAACGAAGCGTTCGCCGCGCAAGGCCTGGCCGTGCTGCGTGAACTGGGCATCGCCGACGACGACAAGCGCGTCAACCCGAACGGCGGCGCGATCGCGCTGGGCCACCCGCTCGGCATGAGCGGCGCGCGCCTGGTGACCACCGCGATGTACCAGCTGCATCGCACCGGCGGCCGTTTCGCGCTGTGCACGATGTGCATCGGCGTGGGCCAGGGCATCGCCATGGTGATCGAACGCGTCTGACGGGTTTGCTCCCCTCTCCCGCGTGCGGGAGAGGGGCTGGGGGAGAGGGCAGGCGTGTGGCAAGCACGATAGCCTGCATTTTGTGGTGGCTCCTGTCCTCTCCTCAACCCTCTCCCGCAAGCGGGAGAGGGCGCAGGACTGCGGTAATTCTTTAGCGAGTCAAAGATGTCCCTCCCCAACGCCACGATCGTCACCGGCGCCAGTTCCGGTATCGGGCGCGCCATCAGCGAAATGCTGCTGGCAGACGGCACCACCCGGGTGGTCAATATCGACTACACCGAGCCGGGCTGGTCGCACCCCAACATGACCTTTTTCCAGGCTGACCTGACCAATGCCGAGGCGACGCGCGCCGTGGCGGAGCAGGTCACCTCGCAGTTCGCGGTCACGCGGCTGGTGAATAACGCGGGCGCCACGCGTCCCGGCACCGCCGACACAGCTACGGTGGCCGACCTCGACTATGTCGTCGGCCTGCACCTGCAGGCGGCCATGCTGCTCACGCAGGCCTGCCTGCCGGCCATGCGTGCCGCCGGGTTTGGCCGCGTGGTCAACATGGCGTCGCGCGCGGCACTGGGCAAGCCCGAGCGCGTGGTGTACTCGGCGACCAAGGCCGGGCTGATCGGCATGACGCGCACGCTGGCCATGGAGCTCGGCGGCGACGGCATCACCGTGAACGCGGTGGCGCCGGGCCCGATCGCCACGGAGCTGTTCCGCAAGAGCAATCCCGAAGGCAGCGAACAGACCCGCCGTATCCTTGCGAGCATCGCCGTGAAGCGCATGGGCACGCCGGAAGACGTGGCACGTGCCGCGCTGTTCTTCCTGTCGCCCGACAACGGGTTTGTCACGGGTCAGGTGCTCTACGTGTGCGGCGGCACCACGCTTGGCGTGGCACCGGTCTGACGCGCGCGCCTTCTCAAGCATTCAATAGAAGAGACGTTATTAAAACGTCATATCAGGATGTGATCCTTTTCCTTTGGGCCACATCCGGCGAGGACAGCGCCACCGCGCTGTCTTCTTTCAGGGCAGCAATCACGCTATCTGGCAATAGCCCGCGACCGGCACATGGTGCGCGCGGGCAGCAAGGACAACCGGAGTAAACCGATGAGACTCGATTCCCAGACTTCCACGACCCGCCGCCGCCTGCTGGCCGCAGGCGTTGCGCTGGCCACCACCATTGCCGGCTTTGCCGGCGCCGCGCATGCACAGGGCGGCTACCCGACCAAGCCGATCACGATGATCGTGCCATTCTCGGCAGGCGGCACCACCGACATCCTGGCGCGCATCGTCGGCCTGCAACTGGGCAAGGCGCTGGGCCAGCCCGTGGTGATCGACAACCGTCCGGGCGCAGGCGGCAATATCGGCGCCTCGCTGGCTGCCAAGGCACCGGCCGACGGCTACACGCTGTTCATGGGCACCATTGGCACGCACGCGATCAACCAGTCGCTGTACTCGAAGCTGCCGTACGACCCGGTCAAGGACTTTGCGCCGATCAGCCGCGTCGCGATGGTGCCGAACCTGGTGGTGGTGAACCCCAAGGTGCCGGTCAACAACATCAAGGAACTGGTCGCCTACGTGAAGGCCAATCCGGACAAGCTGTCCTACGGTTCGTCGGGCAGCGGTTCGTCGATGCACCTGTCGGGCGAGTTGTTCAACTCGATGACCGGCCTGCACATCCAGCACATCCCGTACAAGGGCAGCGCGCCTGCTGTGAACGACCTGCTGGGCAACCAGATCGGTCTGATGTTCGACAACATGCCGTCGTCGTACCCGCATGTGAAGGCCGGCAAGCTGCGCGCGATCGCCGTGACCTCGGCCAAGCGCTCGCCGGCGCTGCCGAACGTGCCGACCGTGGCCGAGTCGGGCGTGCCCGGCTATGAAGCCACGTCGTGGTTCGCGCTGTACGCGACCGGCGGCACGCCGCAAGCCATCGTCGACCGCCTGAACGCCGAAGTCGTGAAGATCCTGGCCATGCCGGAAGTCAAGAAGCAGATGGCCGACCAGGGCGCCGAGCCGTATCCGGAAAAGCCGGCCCAGCTCGCCGGGTTCATGAAGTCCGAAACCGCGAAGTGGGCCAAGGTGGTGAAGGCTTCGGGCGCGACCGTGGACTGATCCTGGCAGCAGCCTTGCCTTGAAGAGAGCCGGCCATGGGCCGGCTCTTTGCATTTGGGGCGACGGTCGGGGCCAAAGAAAACCCGCCATATCGGCGGGTTCAATCCGTGCCCACAGGCAGGCCCGGAGGAGACAACCGGCTAGGTTATCCCGGAGGAGGCTTGGCTATCCCAGGCAGTACTTCACCACCTGTTCTTCAACGCCCACGAAGCGCACGAGCTGGCGCAGGCCGCTCGCGTACTCCTTGATGTGATGTCCGTCCGGCGTATCGGGCAGACGGTAGTAGACCGGTGGTCGGGCCGGCAGCGGTGCCATGCCCTCGGCCGGAAGCTGCACGGTATCCGCTTCCCAGGCGACGTCACGGTCTTCTGCAAGATCGTGTCCTCTCGTCATTTCCATTGGCTCCGATAACAGGGCGCGAGCGGGGGAGGCGATGCCAGTCTCGCGCATACAGGGGGTAATGTTCGCAATGTATGCCATGCGTCGCAGAAATGCTATTCAGTCTTTTTTAATTCTAAGAGGCGTGCGTTGTCAAAATTGTTTGTTTTAACGATTCTGTAGCAATTGTCGTCGCCCCGGAGCGTCAGACATTGGTCAGACATTGCCTGTCGATATGCGTTCAGCGGTTGCCGCGCAAGGCCTTGCGCTACCATAGCGCGATCCACCGTGAGGCCGCAGTCGTACCCGCAGTCGTATCGCTTCCCGGCCGATCAACCGCCCACATGGCTACCTTCCCAGCGAATGTCGACACAGCACGCCTTGTTGATTTCCCTGATCGAGAAACCGTCGTCCGGTTATGACCTGGCACGCCGTTTCGATCGTTCGATCGGCTATTTCTGGCACGCGACCCACCAGCAGATTTATCGAGAACTGGGCCGCATGGCCGAACATGGATGGATTGCCGCCGAAGACAACGAACAGGGCAGCGAAGCCAACGGCAATACCACGGCCAATGGCGAAGAGAAGAAGAGCCGCAAGAAGGTCTACCACGTGTTGCCGGCAGGCCGCGAGGAACTGGTGCGGTGGGTGCTGGAGCCCGGCGCCGGGCTGGACCAGCGCGAAGAGATCCTGGTCAAGCTGCGTGCGGATGCGGCGATCGGCCCGCTGGGCCTGGCCGATGAAATGCGCCGGCTGATTGCATTGCACCAGGCGCGGCTGGAAACCTATCAGGCGATCGAGCGCCGGGATTTCGCTGGCGCGCGCCCGGACCGCGGCCAGCAGTTGCGCTTCGCGCTTTTGCGTCGCGGCATTCGCTTCGAACAGGACTGGGTGGCGTGGGGCAACGACCTGCTGCCCCTGCTGGCGGCGCCGTCCGGCAACCGCCAGGAATGAACCCTTCCGACGTCGTCAGGCGACGTCCACCGTGCGCGCCGGCTGCGCAAGCGCGGCATCGGGCAGCCCCAGGCGCCGCCGGGCCAGCGCATATTCCTCGGTAAAGCGGCGCACCAGTTCGGCAGCAGGCACCACGCGCTTGATCGCGCCCACGCCCTGGCCGGCACCCCAGATGTCCTTCCATGCCTTGGCGCTGGCGGAGCCGAAATTCATCTTCGACGGATCCGATTCCGGCAGGGCCTGCGGGTCCAGGCCCGCGCGCTCGATGCTGCCGCGCAGATAGTTGCCGTGCACGCCGGTGAACAGGTTCGAGTAGACGATGTCGTTCGCCGAGCTGTCCACGATCATCTGCTTGTAGGCGTCCTGGGCATTCGCTTCCTGTGTCGCAATGAAGGCCGAGCCGATATAGGCCAGGTCAGCGCCTGCCGCCTGCGCGGCCAGGATGGCGTCGCCGCTGGCAATGGCGCCTGACAGCAGCAGCGGGCCGTCGAACCACTCGCGGATTTCGTGCAGCAGCGCGAACGGCGACAGCGTGCCGGCGTGGCCGCCCGCGCCCGCTGCGACGGCGACCAGGCCGTCGGCACCTTTCTCGATCGCCTTGCGCGCAAACGTGTTGTTGATGACGTCGTGCAGCACGATGCCGCCGTACGAATGCACGGCGTCATTGACTTCGGTGCGCGCGCCCAGCGAGGTGATCACGATGGGCACCTTGTAACGCACGCACATTTCCAGGTCATGCTCGAGCCGGTCGTTGGACTTGTGCACGATCTGGTTGACTGCGAACGGCGCGGACGGACGGTCCGGGTGCTTGGCGTCGTGTTCTGCAAGTTCGGTCGTGATGCGGTCCAGCCATTCTTCGAGCTTCGGCGCCGGCCGCGCATTGAGCGCGGGGAACGAACCGACCACGCCGGCCTTGCACTGGGCGATGACCAGGTCCGGATTGGAAATGATGAACAGCGGCGAGCATACGGCCGGCAGCGAGAGCCGGTTCTTCAGCTGGGCGGGAAGCGACATGCGGAACTCCTTGATGGAAGCGGGCGAGGTAGCGTTGACGGGCGGCTTCAGGCCGCCCCGGTGAGTACTTGCTTCTGGCTGGCCAGGCGTGCGCCCATGGCGGCGCCCAATGCCTGCAGACCGCTCAGCGGACGGATCATGACCTCGAACTCGGCGATCTTGCCTTGTGCGTCGAAACGGATCATGTCGATGCCCTTGAGTTGCTTGCCATCGACCTGCGCGCTGAATTCGAGCACCACGCTATGGCCGTCTTCGCTGACGAAGCTGCGGTGGTAGCGGAACTCCTGGAATACCTGGTTGACCGTGGTCAGCACCAGCACGATGGCAGCACGGCCCGGGTATGGCGTATGGGCCACAGGCGAGCGGAACACCACGTCGTCGGCCATGATCTCGCCCAGTCCTTCGAATGAATGGGTGGCAAGCATTTCGTGCCAGGCGGCCAGGGTGGGCTGGGCATTCGGAATCAGTGCGGCGTTCATGGACGGTGGTCTCCTCGTTCTGCCGGTTGGCAAGTCATCCAAACTATGCAACCAGTTGCATTAATGGATGAAAGGTAGCACGAGCACGACGCCCCCGCAAGCATGCGCTGCGTAGTCACACAGGCCGACAGCCTGTCCAGTGACGGCTTGTCTACAATTAGCGCATTGCCGTTATCTTTTGCCGGAGAGTCAGTGACCACTCAGCACAGCGAGTCCAGCGCGGACGGACCCCAGGCAGCCCTGTTCGATGCCGACCTGGCAAGTTGGCACAGCCATCCCGAGCGTGCGTTCGACGGCTGGCTTGCGCGCAACGGCTTCCGCCATGGGACCAGCGTGGTCTATCGCGCGATGTGGGGAAAACTGCTGCGCTGGTCGGCCGAACGCGGCCTGGCGCCGCTGTCCTGGTCCGCCGGCCAGATCGGCGAGTTCCTGGACGAACAGGACCTGCACAAGTCGCATCGCTACCGCTATGCGCGTCTGATCGAGCGGATCTACAACCATCTCGCCCGGTTGCAGGATGGCCTGCACAACCCGGCGAGCCAGGCGGTGCGCGCGCACCTGGCCGAGGGCGAGAACGATCCGACGGCGTTCCTGCTGCCCGGCGAGCGCGACCTGCTGATCGCGCGCGTGCTCGGTCCGGCCGGCGAAGCTGCCGCGGAGGGTGCCGGCGTTTCGCCCACCGAATGGAAGCGCGCGCGCGACACCGCACTGGTGGCGGTGCTGCTGGGGGCGGGGTTGAAGGTCGGCGAAGTCCGCGCGCTGCGCACCTTGGCCATCGACAGCAGCCGCACCGGGCGCGTGATGCTGCGCATGGCAAAGCCGGAGAGCGGCCGCACCTATGAAACGCCGCTGTTTGCGTTTGCCCACCGGCCGCTGATGGCCTGGCTTGCCCTGCGCGAAGCATCGGGAACGCTCGGCGACCTGGTGTTTCCGGCCATGCCGAGTGGACGCCCGCTGCATGCGGCGTCTGTCTACCGGCGTGTGGAATTGCTGCTCGACGAGGCTGGCGTGCTGTCCGCCCGCAGTGAACGCGCATCGCCGCAGACCCTGCGCAACACCTGCGGCGCAATGCATTTCGAGGCCGGTGCCTCGCCGGCGATGGTGGCGCAGTGGCTCGGCATGCGCGACTTCGAGTCTGGCTGGCGGCTGCGGGCCGCGCACGAAGCCTGGGTAGCACGTGCAGGGCTGCTGCCGGCAAGCGCCGGGGCGGGCGGCTGACCCAGGCCGGCCGTCGCTGCGTCGGCGATAATAGAGGTTGTTCCGGCGTGTGCTGCACACACCGCACTGAGTCGGCTGCCTCCGATGGTCGATGTTCGCCCATCGTTTTTCTGATTGATTACTGAATTTCCATGTCCCAGACGTTGCTGCTTACCGGTGCTACCGGCTATATCGCTTCCCATACATGGGTGGCATTGCTCAACGCCGGCTACAAGGTGATCGGGCTCGATAATCTGTGCAATAGCAACCGTGTAGTGGTGGACCGGCTGGCAACCATTACCGGGCAGGCCCCGCATTTTGTCGAGGGCGATGTCCGCGACCGCGCGCTCCTGGATCGCCTGTTCGCCGAACATGACATCGCCGGCGCAATCCATTTCGCTGCGCTCAAGGCGGTAGGGGAATCCGTCAGCCAGCCGCTCGAGTATTACAGCAACAACCTCGACGGCATGCTTACGCTGTGCGCGGCCATGCGCGACGCCGGGGTAAAACAACTGGTGTTCAGTTCGTCGGCCACTGTCTATGGCAATCCGCATGCGGTGCCGATTCTTGAGGATTTCCCCCTTTCGGCCACCAACCCCTATGGCCAGACCAAGCTGATGGGCGAGCAAATCCTGCGCGATCTCGAAAAATCGGATCCCGAGTGGCGCATTGCCTACCTTCGGTATTTCAACCCGGTTGGCGCGCATGAAAGTGGCCTGATCGGCGAAGACCCGCGCGGCATTCCGAATAACCTCATGCCTTATGTCGCACAGGTCGCTGGCGGCCGGCGTGAAAAGCTCATGGTATTCGGCGGCGACTATCCGACGCCGGACGGCACCGGTGTACGCGATTACATCCACGTCTGCGACCTGGCTGACGGCCACCTGGCCGCGCTGGTCTGCTTGCGCGACCGGGGCCAGAGCATGACGGTCAACCTTGGCACCGGTCGTGGCTACAGCGTGCTGGAAGTCGTGGCGGCGTACCAGCGGGCAAGCGGCCGTCCGGTGCCTTACGAGATCGTGGCGCGCCGGCCCGGCGATATTGCATCGTGCTATGCCGATCCCGCTCTGGCTCACCAACTGTTGGGCTGGCGCGCGCGTCACGACCTCGATCGCATGTGCGTGGATTCGTGGCGCTGGCAGTCCACCAACCCCAACGGCTTTGACGCCTGAAATCCAGGGCGTACCCGTTTCTGCGTTGCCGCGACCTGCGGCAAACGCCCAAAACAAAAACGCCACGGAGGTTTCCGTGGCGTTTTGCTTTGGCAGAAGCAACCGAATGATCAGCGGATCAGGAAATCGTCCACCGATTTGCCGGCCGCCAGGGCCTGGGTCAACCAGCCCGGACGCTTGCCGCGGCCAGTCCAGGTGTTGCCGGCGCTGTCGCGATAACGCACGGGCACCTTGCGGTTGGCCGCCTTCTTGCCGGCCACGGCCTTCACGCCAAAACCGAGGTCTTCCGCCGTCAGGCCATATTGGTCGATTTTCTCACGAATATCGGCAATCACTGCGGCTTGCTCACGGGCCTTGATTTCCTCGGCCTGCTTTTGCAGTTCGTTGATTTTCTGAACGATTTCCTGATAAGTCGTCGCCATTTGATCCTCGGGTATCGGGTGGGTGCGGAATGTCGAAAAGCATTATATCGGGCTCGCGCGCCGCTGCAAATCCTTCATCAGTGTTTGGCATGCAAAATTAGGAAGATTCTCCAGCGGTTTTCTCATGAACTTTTCCGGGCATGCCATGTCGCAGCGTTGGCCTGCACCGTGCTGGCGAATTGCCCGTCTGCGGCGCCCGTGTGGAACTGGGACAAATGGGTCAATTGTTTTTTTCGCACCTTGCCGCGGGTGTCGGCGGGACTTCGCAATTGAAATACAGATAATCCCGCATGGTGCTGCGACCGACCTGCCCGAAATGACATTTTTCGCATCCACGACGATGTCGGAGATACGTCACGTGCGGTATATCCGACATTTCCTGATGACGCGCCGCAGGATTTGAGATTGCCTCAAGAACCAGTGGTACCCGCCGTTATCCGGGCAGGGCGGATCGTCGGGGTGTCGGTTCGCCGTACCGGGGCCAGGGGTGGGTCCTGCGGATTGCCTACCGTCGCATTCATCATGCCATTCGAGAACAATATCCAGATCAAGACCCTGTTAAGGGGCGCCATGGCCACGTTGTCGTTGCTGCTCATCCTGATGGGGGGCGCAGGGCTGCACGGAATTTCTCAGAGCAATGACGCATTGAAGGAAACGTATTCGAACCAGCTCGCCTCGACGATGGCGCTGAGTGACGCCATGCTGGCCACGGTGCGTATGCGCCTGGCGCTTGATCGCAACGTCATGCAGGGCGAGCTGGATGACCCCAAGGTCAACGTCGATCGCTCCAGGGTTTTCGTCGAGGCCTCGGATTCCGCCTGGAAGCGCTATATGAGCCTGCCGCAGAACGACCAGGAGAAGGCGCTCGCCGACGAACTCGGACGCAAGCGTACGGACTTCATGACGCAGGGCATCGAGCCGTTGCAGAAGGCTTCACTGGCCGGAAACAATGGAGAGGCGGTTCGGCTGGCCAGCAAGGTCGTGCCCGAACTGCAGCGCAGCTTGTCGACGGCGCATGAAGCGCTGCAGAAATTCCAGTTGACGACCGGCCAGGACAGCTTCGATGCGGCGCAGGCACGCTTCGGTCGGATCCGCATGCTGTCGATCGTGCTGATCGTCGCGGGGCTTGCCATTGCGGCACTGTGCACCGTGACTTTGAACCGCGCCATCGTCCGCCCGGTCCAGGAAGCGCTGACGGTGATGGAGCGGATCGCACGCGGCGACCTGAGCTCGCGCATCAGCACGGTGTCCCGCAACGAAGTCGGACGCATGATGCAGGCGCTGGCGGCCATGCAGGACAGCCTTCACAAGATCGTGTCCGACGTGCGCGTTGGCGCGGACTCCATGGCATCGGCCACCGAACAGATTTCGAGTGGCAACCTGGACCTGTCCCAACGCACTGAAGAGCAGGCTTCCTCGCTCGAGGAGACCGCCGCCAGCATGGAAGAGCTGACGACCGTTGTGCGCCAGAACGCAGACAATGCCCGCCAGGCCGGCATATTGGCCGGTGAGGCTTCGCAGATCGCTGTCAAGGGTGGGGACGTGGTCGGCCGCGTGGTCGACACCATGAACGAGATCAACGACGCCTCGCGCAAGGTGGTCGAGATCATCAGCGTGATCGAAGGCATCGCATTCCAGACGAATATCCTCGCGCTCAATGCCGCGGTCGAAGCGGCCCGTGCGGGCGAGCAGGGGCGGGGCTTCGCGGTGGTGGCGGGGGAAGTGCGCAGCCTGGCGCAGCGCTCCGCGACCGCGGCCAAGGAGATCGAGGCGCTGATCAGTGAATCCGGCCAGCGCGTGGAAAGCGGGACGCGCCTGGTAGCGGAGGCTGGCCAGACCATGGGCGAGATCGTGCAGGCTGTGCGCCGGGTCACCGACATCATGAACGAGATCGGCGCTGCCTCGCAGGAGCAGACCAGCGGTATTGAACAGGTGAACCAGGCCGTCACCCAGATGGACCAGGTCACGCAGCAGAATGCCGCGCTGGTGGAAGAGGCGGCTGCGGCCGCCGGTTCGCTGGAAGAGCAGGCCCGCAAGCTCAAGAGTGTGGTTTCGGTATTCAATCTGGGCGGCGGAGCCGGTACAGTTGCGCAAGTCGCCGTGCGCACGCCGCAGGCAAAGCCGGTCAAGCCGCGCGCGGCGGCAACGCTGGCCCGTCCATCCGCCACGGTACGTCCTGCGCGCGCGGTTGCGGCGGTGCAGGGTGGCGCGGACGACGACTGGAGCGCTTTCTAGCACGGATGAAGTATTGCCTTGTTCACAGCGCGACTGCAAAGTGCCATGATTCGGGGTTTGCCTCGCACCGCCCGAGTGTTCGCGCATTCTTTTAATTTCCGCGCAATCGCATGATCGCCTTGAGTACCGCCCTTTTGCTGCTGGCCGCCCTGCTCGGCGTGGCCGCCGTTCTCGGCGGTCGCCAGGCACGGCCGGAGGTAGGGGCTCGCCGCCCATTGCGCGCGCTGACGTGGTCCGCCGCGCTGCTGTCGCAACTGACAGTCGGATTGCCGTTCGTAGTGGTAATCAGCTCCGGCGCGGTGCCGGCGGCCAATGAAACTGCCCAGATGGCGGCGGCCTTTGCCGTTGCCGCCGCCGCTACCTCTGCGGGCAAGTTGCTGTTTGCGTGGCTCAGGCAGGGCGCGCGGCTCTGGCGCGGCGCGGCGATTGCCTCGGCACTGGCCGGCGCCGGGCTGGTGGCGGTGGCGGGTACCCGGCTTGGCCGGGTCTGCGGCGCCGGTTCCATGACTGCACGCGCATGCATCGACGCGGCGGGATTGCCGCATCCGGCCTGGCTGGCGGGTGGGCTGACCGCGCTGTGCCTGCTGATGTTCCTCGTCCACAAGGCGCAGTCGCGCGGCTGGGTGGCGGCGCCAAAGCGCAATGCGGCTGGCATCACCGACGAGCTGTCCGACGACGCGTCTGGCGCCTTGCGCGTGGTGGAGTCGCGGCAGATCCGGCGTGGCGGACGGATTCCCGGGCGCCTGGTCGTGCGGCCCGGCGCGCGCGGCCAGGGCACCGTGGCCGAGTACAGCGTCGCCACGGCCATGCCGGACCGGGTCGCGTTCGGGCGCTGGCTCGACCAGGCGATCGCCCAGGCGCGGCTGGCCGAAAGCAGCTGTGCCGTCCTGCTGATCCATGTCGCGGATTTCCGCGAAGTCGACGAAGTCTTTGAAGTGCGCGCGGATGACATCCTCGCGCAGGATGCCGGCGCGCTGGCCCAGGCCGCGCTGGAACCCCACGATTTCCTGGCCCGGCTCGCGCGTGACGAATTTGCGGTCGGGGTGCCCGAAATGGTCCACCACGGCCGGGCGCAGGAACTGGGCTCGCGCGTGCTCGGCTCGCTGGCCGAGTTCGTGGCGTCGCGCGGCCTGCAGATGCAGATCGGCGTGAACATCGGCATTGCCATCTATCCGCGCGATGCCCAGACGTCCGAGTCGCTGATGCAGGCCGCCCGCGTGAGCCTGACCGAGGCGCGCGAAAGCGGCTCCAACCAGGTGCGCCTGTTCAACAGTGCGGCCGGCGAGCGTGCGCGCCGCACGCGCGTGATCCGGCGCGACCTGTGGACGGCGATCCAGGACGACGCGCTGTCGCTGCAGTTCCAGCCCAAGTTCGACGCGCGGCGGCGCACCGTGGTCGGCGCCGAAGCGCTTTGCCGCTGGCGCCACCCGGCGCTCGGCCAGGTCAGCCCGGCCGAGTTCATTGCCGTGGCCGAGCAGTCCAGCCAGATCGACAAGCTCGATGACTGGGTCATTGCCAGCGTATGCCGGCACGTGCGCCAGTGGCAGGACGCCGGGTTGCCGCTGGTGCCGGTGGCCATCAACGTATCGGGCCTGCGCTTTGCCAGCCGCAATTTCCCGCAATACCTGCTCGAGCAGATCCACCAGCACGACATCCCGCCGTCGGCCATCACGCTCGAAATCACCGAGACGGCGGCCATGAAGGACATCGCCAAGTCGCTCGAAACGCTGGCCGAACTGCAATCGCTTGGCATCCAGGTGGCGCTGGACGACTTCGGCAGCGGCTATTCGAGCCTCGGCTACCTGAAGCGGCTGCGCGTCGGCACGCTGAAGATCGACCGGACGCTGATCGGTGGCCTCGATGCCGATGCGCAGGGCCGGGCCATCGTCGGCTCCATGGTGGCGCTCGCACACGAGCTGCGCATGAGGGTGGTGGCCGAAGGCGTGGAATCGACGTCGCAACTCGACATCCTGAACGAGATGGGCTGCGACGAGGTGCAGGGCTACCTGCTGTCGCTGCCGCTGGATGCCGCGGGATTTGCCGAGGCGCTCGAGCAGAAGGACGCCGCGCGCGAAGTCCAGGCCGTGCGCTGACGCGCTGCGCATCAGCGGCGCAAGACGACCACAACACGCTCCGCTTATCCCCTTACTCCCTTATTCCCTCAAGCTGCTGCATAAGCCTGCCGATATCCATTGCGGCAGGCCGCCATTGCCCTGACGGCAATCCCCGCAGCCCGCGCCGGCCTGTCCGCCGCCGGCTGCGTCATGCCCCTGACGGATCCAACCGCCGTGTGCCCACGGAGCCACCATGCCTCCCACGTCTGTTCCCAGCATCCTCGTCGTCGATGATTCGCCGTCCCTGCGTCGCATGATTGCCGCATGCCTGCGCGCCGGCGGCTATACAGTGACCGAGGCCGCCGATGGAGACCAGGCACAGGCGCTCGCTGCGCAAGCGAGCTTCGACGTGCTGCTGACCGACCAGGTCATGCCCGGTATGGACGGGCTGACGCTGATCCGCCACCTGCGCGCGACCGAACGCTATGCACGCATTCCCATCCTGATGCTGACCACCGAAGCCGACGATCGCATCCGCGAGCAGGCGCGCGAGGCCGGGGCATCTGGCTTTCTACCCAAGCCCTTCGATCCGGACCAGCTCATGGCCGCGGTGGCCGCGCTGGGCAACTGAACGGCCATTCACGCAATCCCCCACTAACGAAGGGGTCGAATTGCCATGCGTAGCCCTTCAGGCACTCGCCGCGCTGCCGTAAATAATGGGGGACAAAGTGAAAAGGTCCCCGTGCCGCCGGCGCCTGCATGGTGCCTCGGCGGACACGAGTCACCAGCAGCCAACCGGGGGGCAAAGCAACGATGAAACAGATCGACAAGGCGGAAGGCGCCGGCGAGGAATTCCTGACGTTCCGGCTCGGGCGCGAGGAGTACGGCGTTGACATCCTGAAGGTCCAGGAGATCCGCGGCTACGAGTCCGTGACGCAGATCGCCAATGCGCCAGACTACATCAAGGGCGTGATCAACCTGCGCGGTACGATCGTGCCGATCATCGACCTGCGCATCCGGTTCCGCCAGGAAAAGATCAGCTACGACCAATACACCGTCGTGATCATCGTCGACCTCAGCGACCGCACCACCGGCATCGTCGTCGATGGCGTGTCCGACGTGCTTACGCTGGCGCCGGCGCAGATCAAGCCTACCCCGCACTTCACCAGCGAACTCGCCACCGACTATATCCGCGGGCTGGGTTCGGTCGACGAGCGCATGCTGATCCTGGTGAATATCGAGAAGCTCCTCAATACCGAAGAGCTTGCCGCGCTCGAAGCGCTGGCCTGAGCCACGCCCGAACGCTGGTCGCTCCGGCCGCGGGCAAAACCCGCCCGGCCCGGCCAGCGGAGCCGGCACCCATCCCGTGCCGCCGCCCCCTGCCAAACCGCTTTGAGTGGTGCTGCTGTCGCAGCCGCCGTGCCCGAAGCTAGCTGTCAATGTCATACATGCGAAACAACCAACCCGTCACGCAAAACGAATACAAGCTTTCCCCTGACGACTACCTGATTTCGCGTACCGACCTCAAAGGCCGCATCACCTTCGCCAACCGTACGTTCATCGATGCGAGCGGCTTCAGCGCGCAGGAACTGCTGGGCGCGGCGCACAATCTGGTGCGTCACCCCGACATGCCGCCGGAAGCCTTTGCCGACCTGTGGCAGAGCATCCAGGCGGGCCGCTCGTGGGTGGGCATGGTCAAGAACCGCCGCAAGAACGGCGACTATTACTGGGTCAGCGCGACGGTCACGCCGACCCGTATCGATGGCCGCCTGGTGGGCTACACCTCCGTGCGCTCGATGGCCACGCGCGAGCAAATCGAGGCGGCCAGCGCCGCTTATGCACGCTTCCGCGAAGGACGCGCGAACGGCCTGGCTATCCGCGAGGGCGCCGTGGTGCGTACTGGCCTGGCGGGCTGGTTTGGCCGAGCCACGCGCCTGAATCTGCGCCGGCGCATCCTGTGGTCGCAGGCCGGCGGGCTGGTCTGTTTCCTGGGTGCGCTGCTGGCCGCCGAAGCATTCGGCGGCGACGCCGTTGCCGCGGTACGCCCTTGGCTGTGGGGCGGATTCGTGCTGGCGGCGGTGACCGCCTTCGCGACCGGCACGATGCTGCTGTCGCGCGTGCATCGTCCCGTTAGCGAAATGCTCGACTTTGCCCTGCGCATGGGCGCGGGGGACCTCACCACCAGTTTTGAACACCGCTCGGGCGATGAGGTCGGCGCACTCGCGCAGGCCATGCAGACCATGCAGCGCAGCCTGCTGTCGGTGGTGCACGAGATCCAGGAAGGCATGGCCAGCATTTCGTCGGCGACCCATCAGGTCGCCGCGGGCAACAACGACCTGTCGCAACGCACCGAGCAGCAGGCGGCGTCGCTGGAAGAGACCGCTTCGAGCATGGAAGAGCTGACCAGCACGGTGCGCCAGAACGCGGACAACGCGCGTCAGGCGAGCGGCCTGGCGGCGAATGCGTCGGACACCGCGGTGCGCGGCGGCGAGGTGGTTGGCCGCGTGGTGAACACGATGGAAGAGATCAACGAAGCGTCGCGCAAGATCGTGGACATCATCGGCGTGATCGAAGGCATTGCGTTCCAGACCAACATCCTGGCGCTGAACGCGGCGGTGGAAGCCGCGCGTGCGGGTGAGCAGGGCCGTGGTTTTGCGGTGGTGGCAGGCGAGGTGCGCAGCCTTGCACAGCGCAGCGCGAATGCGGCCAAGGAGATCAAGGGCCTGATCGGCGACACGGTGGCGCGCGTGGACAACGGCACGGCGCTGGTGGGCCAGGCCGGCACGACGATGGACGAGATCGTGCAGGCGGTCAAGCGCGTGACGGACATCATGAGCGAGATCAGCGCGGCATCGGCCGAACAGAGCTCGGGCATCGAACAGGTGAACCAGGCCGTGGCGCAGATGGATGAGGTGACGCAGCAGAACGCGGCACTGGTGGAGCAGGCTGCAGCGGCGGCCGGTTCGCTCGAAGAGCAGGCCGGACGCCTGCGCGACGCGGTGGCGACCTTCCGCGTCAGCATGCAGGCAGAGGTGCGGCCGCAGCGGACGCGCCGCGCCGATACAGAGGGGGTGCCGTCGCTGGCGCAGGCCTGAGACAGGCAGGACGCGCCGCTCGCGTGCTGGCCGCACGCCGACGGGGCGTACCCGGATCATTCGTTACAAGGGGGATTTCTATGCATTGGTTCAATCAACTGCGGGTTACGACCCGGCTGGTTGGCGGGTTCCTGGTGGTCGCTGTGATCGGTGCCTTCATGGGGCTGCTCGGCGTCGTCAATATGGGGCGCATGGCCGACTGGACCGGCAAGATCTACAACAACGACTTGCAGGCCCTGAAGGCGGTGCAGGACGCCAATATCAACCTCGTCTATGCCAGCCGTGCGCAGATCGCGCTGTTGTCGGCATCGACCATGGGCGAGCGCTCCACCGAGAAGGAGCAGATCACCAAGTCGCTCGCCGCCATGGACGAGCGCGTGAAGCAGGTGGCCGACATGTTCGAGCAGCCCGAGGGCAAAGCGCTGGTCAAGCAATACCAGACGCTGGTGCCGGCGTTCCGCGAACGCATGGGCAAGTACACGGAACTCGTGAGCAAGCAGCCGCTCGATACCTCGCAGTTCGAAAGCAGCGTGTTCAGCGAGAGCGCAGACCTGCTCAAGGACAGCCATGCGCTTGAAGCGATCATGGCCAAGATGGTGAAGCGCCGCGATGACCGCGCGCGCTCCAACATGGAAGAAGCGCGCAGCGTCTACACGAGCACGCGCCTGTGGATGCTCGGCCTCGTGCTCGGCGGCCTGGCGCTGTCGGTGCTGCTTGGCGCCTTCCTTGCGCGCGCGCTGTCGCGCCAGCTCGGCGGCGAGCCCGGCTACGCCGTGGCCATTGCTGCGCGCATTGCCGATGGCGATTTCTCCGCCGAAGTGAAGACGCGTACCGGCGACCGCGACAGCCTGGTCCACGCCATGAAGCAGATGCAGCAGCAGCTTTCGGGCATGGTGCGCGATTTCAAGGAGTCGGCGGAATCGATCGCCACGGCATCGCGCGAGATTGCGGCGGGCAACAATGACCTGTCGCAGCGCACCGAGCAGCAGGCGGCGTCGCTGGAAGAGACCGCTTCGAGCATGGAAGAGCTGACCAGCACGGTGCGCCAGAACGCGGACAACGCGCGTCAGGCGAGCGGCCTGGCGGCGAATGCGTCGGACACCGCGGTGCGCGGCGGCGAGGTGGTTGGCCGCGTGGTGAACACAATGGAAGAGATCAACGAAGCGTCGCGCAAGATCGTGGACATCATCGGCGTGATCGAAGGCATTGCGTTCCAGACCAACATCCTGGCGCTGAACGCGGCGGTGGAAGCCGCGCGTGCGGGTGAGCAGGGCCGTGGTTTTGCGGTGGTGGCAGGCGAGGTGCGCAGCCTTGCACAGCGCAGCGCGAATGCGGCTAAGGAGATCAAGGGCCTGATCGGCGACACGGTGGCGCGCGTGGACAACGGCACGGCGCTGGTGGGCCAGGCCGGCACGACGATGGACGAGATCGTGCAGGCGGTGCGGCGCGTGACGGACATCATGGGCGAGATCAGCGCAGCCTCGGCCGAGCAGAGCTCGGGCATCGAACAGGTGAACCAGGCCGTGGCGCAGATGGACGAGGCGACGCAGCAGAACGCGGCACTGGTCGAGCAGGCTGCAGCCGCCGCGGGCTCGCTCCAGGACCAGGCCGGTCGCCTGCAGACGGTGGTCGCCACGTTCCGTCTGGCAGCGGATGGCTCGGTAGCTTCGGCCCGCTTCGAGCGGCCTGCCGCGGCTCGTTCCACGGTCCGCCCGACCGGCAAGGCCGCACTCGCCTCGGCGCGCAAGCCCGCCCGGGCCGAAAGCGCCGCTGCACCGGCTGCAGATGCCGCAGAGCCGACGAGCCAGCCGGCAGCGACGGCCCGTGCGCTACCGCGCCCGGCAGCTCTCGCCGCCGCGGACAACGGGGACTGGAGCGCGTTCTGAGCCCCGGCGGGCGGCAATCGGTTGCAACGGCCTGCCGCCCGCCTTCGCCTTCGATGCCATGAATACCAACATCACCCTGGCCTTGTCGCCAGACGACGTGGCCAGGCTGCGCCGGGAGTTCGACGACTTCGTCAGCCTGTCGACGGGTTTCGACAAGGACTTCCTGCCGCCTGACTTCAACGACTTCCTGCGCGCGCGGCTGCTCCAGCATGATGGTCCGCTGACTGAGCGCGCCGTCATGCGGTTGCTGGCCAGCGGTGAATACGGCTGGGCGCGCAAGGTGTTCGACAAGCAGCTTCCCAACGCCTTGTCGTCGCTGATGCGCGATGCGCGGCGCTTTGGCTTCGGCCTCGCCGTGCAGTCCGACTGGAGCCCGCAACAGCGCTTCGAGCACGCACGCGAATGGGCCGCCCAGGTGTTGGCCGAATGCGGGGCGGATGCAGCGTTCACTGACGCCCTGGCGTCTCAGGTTGCCGCGTCGGCCGAAGATGTACGCGTGCTGGAGGAGCGCATGCGAACGCCGGCCTGGGTGCTCGCGGAAAGCCTGCGGCAGCGCGCGTATGACCTGATGTATGCGTTGCAGACCGAGGACAACGAAACGCTGGGCCGGTCGCGCGTCGGGGAACTTCGCGCTACGTTGACGCTGGCGCTGCAATACGGGTCTATCCAGCTTGAAGAAGCCAACCGCGTGCTCGAACAAGCTGCCCGGGCACGGCCACACTTGTTCCAGGACGCCCCGGACGATGTGTTCGCACGATTGGCTGCCTGGCTCAGGCGATTGTTCAATTCGTCACATTCCAATTCGTCAATAGTGGAATCCCGGTAGTGGGTGATAGTCAGCGCATGCAATGACTTACGCGTTCCTCTATTGCGTTACATCAATTGTTGCACGCTCGTTTTGTTACAAAATTCGTGCAGCCATGTATCTTCCGTGCGACATTGGGGTTTCCCCCGCGTAAGTAGGGATTGGCATTGCGGGCGGATTGCCGATATAAACGTAACAGTTTCACTTACACTCTGTAACACTTGTAACGAGTCGGTACGAAGAAGTAAGTGCGACCGGGCTGAAGTTCCTATTGTCGTACGTAGTACCTGCCTGACACGCATGTAAACGATCTGGTCGCCGGATGCCCCCTACTGGGCCGCCGGTAAGCGCCGGACAAGCGCAAGGCAGGTTTTTGGTAGCGGGGAAAAATTGGAAAGCAGTGAAGTTCTCCAGGAGATCAGGGAGGTTAACCTCGCCTATCTTCTGCTCGCCCAGCGCTTGGTGCGGGAAAATCAGGTAGAAGCCATGTTCAGGCTTGGTGTCAGCAAGGAAATTGCCGACATTCTCGCCAAGCTGACCTCGGCGCAACTCGTGAAGCTCGCGGCATCGAACATGGTGCTGTGCAGGTTCCGATTTGACGACCACGCGCTTCTGTCCACGCTCACTCACACGGCCAAGAACCACGATATGCAGCAGATGCACGCTGCGATCCTGCTTGCCCGTCAGCCTGTGGAGTCGCTCAATTGACCGCGCTCCTGCAGGCCCCTTCGGCGCGCAGCGTTACCACCGCGCCCGTTCCAAGCCGCAAGAGCGTACTCCAGGATGCCAACCAGACCCAGCTCGCCATCGAGCTGATCGGCCTGGGTGCGCGCCTGCAGGTGCTTGAGGCCGAGACCACGCTCTCGCGCGACCGGCTGATCCGTCTCTACAAGGAGCTGCGGGGCGTGTCGCCGCCCAAGGGCATGCTCCCGTTCTCGACAGACTGGTTCACGACCTGGCTGCCGAATATCCATTCGTCGCTGTTCTTCTCTGCGTACCAGTTCATGGTGCAAGAGGGCGAAACCGTGGGTATTCGCGCCATAGTGGCCGCTTACCGTCTGTATCTCGAGCATGTTTCGTTGCTCGGCGGCGAAATAGTCTTAAGTTTCACCCGTGCCTGGACGTTAGTACGGTTCTTCGAGAGCAATATGCTGCAGCTGTCCAGCTGCACGTGTTGCGGTGGACAGTTCGTGACGCACGCCTATGAGCCGCACGCGAATTTCGTGTGCAGCCTGTGCCGTCCGCCCTCGCGTGCCGGGAAGGTGAAGAAGCCCTCGAAGAACGCCGCCGCCTTGCAGACCGAAGCCTGATCCTGGTTGAGGTCCGCCAGGCTGGCAAGCTGCGCAGCACTGGTGGACCGGATCATCCCTGTCCGCCCGTGCAACGGGCAATCGTGCGTGACTGACGCGCTTTTTTGACGGGGATCCGATCGTGCTAGTAGTTCTTGGCTATATCGTCGTGGTAGCGGCGGTGCTTGGCGGTTATGCCATGACCGGCGGCCACATGGGCGCGCTGTATCAACCGGCGGAACTTGTGATCATCGGTGGCGCTGCCGCCGGTGCCTTCATCGCCACCAATACCACCAAGGCCCTCAAGGCAACGCTCAAGGCGCTGCCGGGCCTGTTCAAGAGCTCCAAGTACAAGAAGGAGCTGTACCTCGACGTCATGTCGCTGCTGTACGTGCTGCTGTCCAAGGCACGCCGCGAAGGCATCCTGTTCCTCGAAAAGGAAATCGCCGATCCCGCCGCGAGCAGCGTGTTCAGCCAGTATCCGCGCATCCTGTCCGACCCGGTCGTGATGGAGTTCCTCACGGACTACCTGCGCATGATGGTCAACGGCAACATGAACGCGTTCGAAATCGAGGCCCTGATGGACCACGAGATCGAAACCTTCCGCCACGAAGCCGAAATCCCTGCCCATGCGCTGTCGCGCGTCGGTGACGCACTGCCGGCTTTCGGCATCGTCGCCGCGGTGATGGGCGTGGTGCATGCACTGGCTTCGGCCGACCTGCCGCCGGCAGAACTGGGCGCGCTGATCGCGCACGCCATGGTCGGTACGTTCCTGGGCATTCTGCTGGCCTACGGCTTTGTCTCGCCGCTGGCTGCACGCATCGAGCTTCAGGTGTCGGAGAACGTCAAGGTCTACGAATGCATCAAGGTGGTCCTGCTTGCCTCGCTCAACGGTTATGCACCGCTGGTGGCCGTCGAGTTCGGCCGCAAGGTGCTGTACTCCACGGTGCGGCCGTCGTTCCTCGAGTTGGACGACCATGTCCGCGAAGTCAAGAGCCTGAGCTGATCCTGCCGAGCCAACGTCATGAGCAGCGCAAACGATATGCGTCCGATCATCGTCCGCAGGGCGAAGTCGCACGCCAAACCGCACGGCAACCATAGCTGGAAGATCGCGTACGCCGACTTCATGACGGCGATGATGGCGCTCTTCCTGGTGCTGTGGCTGTTGTCCAGCGCCAACAAGAAGACCCTCGAAGGCATTGCCGAGTATTTCCGCATGCCGCTGAAGGTCGCCGTGGTCGGCGGCGAGAAGAGCAGCCAGACGCCCAGCGTGATTCCCGGCGGCGGCATGGACGTGATGCGCAAGGACGGCGAAGTCATGCGCGCGCACGACAAAGATCCGTCCGCCGAGCAACGCCGCAGCGAGCTTCAGGAGGCCCAGCGTTTGCGCGCGCTGAAGAACCGGCTTGAGCAGATCATCGAGAACAACCCGATGCTCAAGCAGTTCCGCCCGCAACTGCTGCTCGATATCACCAGCGAAGGCCTGCGCATCCAGATCCTCGATACGCAGAACCGCCCGATGTTCCGTACCGGCCGTGCAGAGGTGGAAACGTATATGCGCGCGATCCTGCGCGAGATCGGCCCCGTGCTCAACGAGTTGCCCAACAAGGTCAGCCTGTCCGGCCATACCGACTCGGCGAACTACTCCAACGGCGAGCGCACGTACAGCAACTGGGAACTGTCGAGCGACCGTGCCAACGCATCGCGCCGCGAGCTGATCGCCGGCGGTATGCAGGAAGGCAAGGTGCTGCGCGTGCTGGGCCTGGCGGCCACCATGCCGCTGGACAAGGGAGACCTGCTGGCGCCGGTGAACCGGCGCATCAGCATCGTGGTGCTGAACCAGAGGGCGCAGGCCCAGTTCGAAGCGGAAAACGCGAGCGCCGCAGATGTCACGGTGAAGGCACAGGCCGGCAAGGTCGCGGGCGCGATGCAGGAAGGGCTCGCCGCATCGGCACCGGCAGCACCGCCGGCGCCGAAGGCAAAGACAGAATGATGCGTGGCCGCCGGGCATGGCGGCGATGCTTAGCGCAGTAACTTAGTGAGTCAGGACGCCAATGTCTGTCGATATCGATATCACACAGTTTTACCAGACCTTCTTTGAAGAGGCGGAAGAACTGCTCGTTGAAATGGAGCAGTTGCTGCTCGGCCTGGACATCGAGTCGCCCGACCCGGAAGACCTCAACGCGATCTTCCGTGCCGCGCACTCCATCAAGGGCGGGGCGGCGACCTTCGGGTTTGCGGCACTGACCGAAACCACGCACATCTTCGAGAATCTGCTGGACCGTACGCGCCGCCAGGAACTGGCGCTGTCCCGGACCATCATCGACACCTTTCTGGAAACCAAGGACGTGTTGCAAGATCAGCTCAACGCCTACCGCAACGGCACCGAACCCGATCAGGAAACACTGGTGCGCATCTGCGCCGTGCTGCAGCAGCTTGCTCAGGAGGCGAATGGCACGGCCGGCGGATCCGCTCCGGCACCGGCTGCCGCGCCGGCACCCGTAGCCGCGCCCGCTGCGGCGCCTGCTGCCGGCAGTGGCCTCAAGGTCCGCCTGATCAAGGTGTCCGCCTCCGACCAGGCATTGCTACGCGAAGAGCTTGCAAACCTTGGCGAGATCACCGGGCAGCAGGAAGAAAACGGCGAACTAACGATCTGGCTCAACAGCCAGTGCAGCGCCGACGACATCATTGCCGTCTGCTGCTTCGTGATCGATGCCGACCAGATCGTGGTCGAGGCAGCCGGCGCATCGGCACCGGCCGCTGCACCGGCCGAAGTGCCTGTCGCCGCGCCGGCGCCAGCGCCGGTTGCGGCCGCACCGGCAGCCGCCACGCCCGCACCCGCTGCCAAGGAGAAGGCCAAGCCAGCCGCTGCGGCCGCCCACAACCAGGAATCGGGCTCGATCCGCGTGCCGACCGAGAAGGTCGACCAGATCATCAACCTGGTCGGCGAACTCGTCATCACGCAATCGATGCTGGCGCAGACCGCATCGTCGCTCGACCCCGTGCTGTTCGACCGCCTGTTCTCCGGCATGGGCCAGCTCGAACGCAATGCGCGCGACTTGCAGGAAGCCGTGATGTCCATCCGCATGATGCCGATGGACTATGTGTTCTCGCGCTTCCCGCGCCTGGTGCGCGACCTGGCCAGCAAGCTCGGCAAGCAGATCGACCTGGTGACGTTCGGCAAGGCGACCGAACTCGACAAGAGCCTGATCGAACGCATCATCGACCCGCTGACCCACCTGGTGCGCAACAGCCTGGACCATGGCATCGAGACGCCGGAAAAGCGCGTTGCCGCAGGCAAGGAGCCGACTGGCCAGCTGATCCTGTCCGCGCAGCACCATGGCGGCAATATCGTGATCGAGGTCAGCGACGACGGCGGTGGCCTGAACCGCGAGCGCATTCTCGCCAAGGCCATCCAGAACGGCCTGCCGGTGTCCGAGAACATCAGCGATGAAGAAGTCTGGCAACTGATTTTCGCGCCGGGCTTCTCCACGGCGGAAGTAGTGACCGATGTCTCAGGCCGCGGCGTGGGTATGGACGTGGTCAAGCGGAACATCCAGGAGATGGGTGGCCATGTCGAGATCAGCTGCCGTCCGGGCCTGGGCACCACGATCCGCATCGTGCTGCCGCTGACGCTGGCGATTCTCGACGGCATGTCGGTGAAGGTCGGCGAGGAAACCTTCATCCTGCCGCTGAACTGCGTGATGGAGTCGCTGCAGCCGAAGTCCGAGGACATCCATACCGCAGCCAACGCCGACCGCGTCATGCACGTGCGCGGCGAGTACCTGCCGCTGCTCGAGATGCACCGCGTCTTCAACGTGGCCGATGCGCTGCAGGAGCCGACCCAGGGCATCGCCGTGATTCTGCAGGCCGAGGGCAAGCGTTTCGCGCTGCTGGTGGACCAGCTCATCGGCCAGCACCAGGTCGTGCTGAAGAACCTGGAAACCAACTACCGCAAGGTGCCATGCATTTCCGCCGCCACCATTCTCGGCGACGGCAGCGTGGCGCTGATTGTCGATGTCGGTGCGCTGCAGCGCACCGGCGTGCGCCGGCAAGAAACGACGCTGGCGCTGTAATCGTCCAACCAAAGGAGAACTAGACATCATGGCCGGCATCGGACAGATCGATACCCCCGGAAGCGAAGCTTCGGGCCAGGAGTTCCTGGTCTTCACGCTGGGGACGGAGGAATACGGCATCGATATCCTCAAGGTGCAGGAGATCCGCAGCTACGAGACCGTGACGCGCATTGCCAGCGCGCCGGACTTCATGAAGGGCGTGACCAACCTGCGCGGCGTGATCGTGCCCATCGTCGACCTGCGGCTGAAGTTCCGCCTGGGCAACGTGCGCTACGACCACCAGACCGTCGTGATCATCCTGAACGTGGCGGGTCGCGTGGTCGGCATCGTCGTGGACGGCGTGTCCGACGTGCTCACGCTGACCGGCGAAGCGATCAAGCCGGCACCGGAGTTTGGCGTGTCGGTGTCCACCGAGCACGTGACGGGCCTGGCCACGGTCGAAGGCCGCATGCTGGTGCTGATCGACATCGAGCGCCTGATCACCAGCCCCGAGATGGAGCTGATCGAGGCCGAGGCCGCCTGAGCGGCCGACGCACGATCCGCACCTTGCCGCATTACCCGTATTGCCACGCGAACCCATGACGCCCAACCGTAACGCCGCCAGCTTTGCCCAGGGCATGGCCGCCGCCAGCGCGGCGTCTGCTGCCCTGCGGCGCGACGAGTCGCGCGACTTCCTGCTGACGGAGCGCGACTTCGAGAAGATCCGTGCGCTGATCCATCGCCGCGCGGGCATTTCGCTGGGCAGCCACAAGCGCGAGATGGTGTATTCGCGCCTGGCCCGCAGACTGCGCGCGCTGCAGCTGACCGATTTCGCGAGCTACCTTGCCATCCTCGAAGCGGATGACACATCGTCCGAGTGGGAATACTTCACCAACTCGCTGACGACCAACCTGACGTCGTTCTTCCGCGAGGCGCATCACTTCCCCTTGCTGGCCGAGCACGCCAAGAAGACCGGCCGGCCCTACAACGTCTGGTGCTGCGCGGCATCGACCGGCGAAGAGCCGTACTCGATCGCCATCACGCTCGCCGAGGCGCTTGGAGACCGCGGCGCGACGGTGCTGGCCACCGATATCGACACGCAGGTACTGGCCAAGGCGCGGGCGGGGGTGTACACGGAGGAGCAGGTCGCACGCCTGTCGCAGGAAAGGCTCAAGCGCTTCTTCCTGAAAGGTACGGGACAGCGCGCCGGTGCGGTCAAGGTCAAGCCGGACCTTGCATCGACCATTGCGTTCGAGCCGCTCAACCTGCTCGCGCCCGACTGGGGCATCCGGGACCGCTTCGACGTGATCTTCTGCCGCAACGTGATGATCTACTTCGACAAGCCGACGCAGGGCCGCATCCTCGAGCGTTTCGCACCGCTGCTCAAGCCGGGCGGCCTGCTGTTCGCGGGCCATTCGGAGAACTTCTCGTACGTCACGCGCGCGTTCCAGCTGCGCGGGCAGACCGTTTACGAACTGGCGCCCGACGCCGCACGTGCGGGACGGGCCTGATGCGTACGCCTCATCTTCCCGAAGCCATTGCGACGCGCAAGTATTTCGACCGCGAGTTCGAGCGCCAGGCCATCAAGCTGCTGCCCAACGAGTACTACGTGACCGGCGAGGACGTGGTGCTGACGACCGTGCTCGGGTCTTGCGTGGCGGCGTGCATCCGCGACGAGAAGGCCGGCGTGGGCGGCATGAACCACTTCATGCTGCCGGATGATGAGGGCGGCACCGCGGACCGCATGCTGTCCGCGTCGATGCGCTACGGCTGCTATGCGCTCGAAGTGCTGATCAACGAGCTGCTCAAGATGGGTGCGCGGCGCGAACGGCTTGAGGCCAAGGTCTTCGGTGGCGGCGCGGTGCTTGCCAACATGACCACGCTGAACATTGGCGACCGCAACGCGGACTTCGTGCTGCGCTATCTGAAGACCGAGGAAATCCGCGTGGCGGCGCAGGACCTGCGCGGCCCGCATGCGCGCCGCGTGAGCTATTTCCCGATCACCGGCCTGGCACTGGTGCGCCGCCTGACGCGCCAGGACGACCAGGTGTCGGTGGAGCGCGACGAGCGCGCGCTGGCGCGCGCCATCGCCACGTCCGGCACGGCGCCGGCGCGTGGTGGCGAGCTGTTCACGCGCGCTTCGGCGTCCCGGACGTCATCCTGAACAAATCGAAAGCAGAACGACTATGACTGCCGCGAAGATCAAGGTGTTGTGCGTGGATGATTCCGCGCTGATCCGCAGCCTGATGACGGAGATCATCAACAGCCAGCCCGACATGGAGGTGGTTGGGACTGCGCCCGATCCGCTCGTCGCGCGCGAGATGATCAAGCAGCTGAACCCCGACGTGCTGACGCTCGACGTCGAAATGCCGCGCATGGACGGGCTCGATTTCCTCGAGCGGCTGATGCGGCTGCGCCCGATGCCCGTGTTGATGGTGTCGTCGCTGACCGAGCGCGGTTCCGAGATCACCATGCGTGCGCTGGAGTTGGGCGCGGTCGACTTCGTCACCAAGCCCAAGCTCGGCATCCGCGACGGCCTGATGGAGTACACCGACACCATCGCGGACAAGATCCGCGCCGCATCGCGCGCGCGCGTGCGCCAGGCACCGCAGGCCGCGTCCGGCACGCCGGCCACGCCGATGCTGCGCAGCCCGCTGCTGTCGACCGAGAAGCTGATCATCCTGGGCGCGTCGACGGGCGGCACGGAAGCGATCAAGGACTTCCTGATGCCGCTGCCGCCGGACAGCCCCGCCGTGCTGATCGTGCAGCATATGCCGGCCGGCTTTACGCGCTCGTTCGCACAGCGGCTCGACGGGCTGTGCCGCATCACGGTGAAGGAAGCGGAGCACGGCGAACGCGTGCTGCCCGGCTATGCCTACATCGCCCCCGGCGACTCGCACCTGCGCCTGGCGCGCAGCGGCGCCAACTACGTGGCGCACCTGTCGCAGGAAGCGCCGGTCAACCGCCATCGTCCGTCGGTGGACGTGCTGTTCGATTCTGCCGCCGAGCATGGCGGCAAGAACGTGATCGGGGTGATCCTGACCGGTATGGGCAAGGACGGTGCCAAGGGCATGCTGCGCATGCGCGAGGCCGGTGCCTATAACCTGGCGCAGGACGAAAGTACCTGCATCGTGTTTGGCATGCCGAAGGAGGCGATTGCCGCCGGCGGCGTGCATGAAGTAGTGCCCCTGCACTCGATGACCCAGCGCGTGATGGCGCGCCTGGCCACTTACGGGACCCGCGCGCAACGGGTCTGAGACAACAGGTCCGAGGCTTGTCCCCGGCGGGGCGGGCCTGAAAACCAAACGACATTCCACAACTGCATCTACCGGAGCCTTCAAAGTGGACAAGAACATCAAGATCCTCGTGGTCGACGACTTCCCGACCATGCGTCGGATCATCCGCAACCTGCTCAAGGAACTGGGCTTCAACAATGTCGACGAAGCCGAGGATGGCGCCGCCGGCCTGGAGAAGGCCAAGGACGGCAGCTTCCAGTTCGTGATCTCGGACTGGAACATGCCCAATATGGACGGCCTGAGCATGCTGCAGGCGATCCGCGCCGACGCCGCGATCGGCAAGACCCCGGTGCTGATGGTGACGGCCGAGGCCAAGAAGGAAAACATCATTGCCGCCGCACAGGCCGGCGCCAACGGCTATGTGGTCAAGCCGTTCACCGCTGCCACGCTGGACGAGAAGATCACCAAGATCTTCGAGAAGCTGGGCGGCTGAAGCCAAGGAGCGTCCCATGACTGCGACTCTTCCCCACGATTCCGCAGAGCAACTGATCACCCGCATCGGCAACCTGACGCGGATGCTGCGCGACAACATGCGCGAGCTCGGCCTGGACAAGGAAATCGAGCGCGCCGCCCAGGCTATTCCGGATGCGCGCGACCGCCTGAACTACATTGCGGCCATGACGGAACAAGCGGCGGAGCGTACGCTCAATGCCGTGGAACTGGCGCAGCCGATCCAGTCCGGTCTTGAACAGCAGGCCGAAGCGCTGGACAAGCGCTGGGACGCGTGGTTCGAGACGCCGGTGGAGCTCGGCGATGCCCGTGCCCTGGTGCTCGACACGCGCGAATTCCTGACCGAGGTGCCGAAGCAGGCCCGCGCCACTGGCAGCCACCTGCTGGACATCATGATGGCCCAGGACTTCCAGGATCTGACCGGGCAGGTCATCAAGAAGATGATGGACATGATCCGCACGCTCGAGCATGAGCTGCTGCAGGTCCTGATCGAGAACGTGCCTAGCGAGCGACGCTCCGAAGCGCAAGCCGCAACGCTGCTCAACGGCCCGCAGATCAACCCGGAAGGCAAGGCGGACGTGGTTTCCGACCAGTCGCAGGTCGACGACCTGCTCGCCAGCCTGGGCTTCTGAGCGGCTTCTTCCGGTTTCTCCCCTCTTCCATCACGTGGAAGAGGGGAGCCCGGTAGTTGCCAGGCGGCCCTTCCGGTGCCGCTCTCTCCATTCCTGCCCTAAAGTCGGTGCCGCCAGGTGCCGTTAACTCCCTGCCGGTGCTCATTTTCCAAACAGCACCGAAATCCCCCGCCTTTTCCGCTTAATGCCCGTCCGGGCGCGCTTCGATAATCCTCGCTGACCCATGGCGGCCTTTGCCTGCCTGACTGTCCTGTCACCGGAGCGTGGATGTCCGACGAAAGCGATCTCGAGAAGACCGAACCCGCCTCACCCCGGCGCCTGGAAAAGGCGCGCGAGGAGGGGCAGGTCGTTCGCTCGCGCGAACTCGCCACGTTCATCATGCTGATGACCGGCGTGATCGGCCTGTGGACGCTCGGTGGCACGATCGGCCGCACGCTGGACACGGTCATGCGGCAGTCGCTGCGCTTCGAGCCGGCCACCGCCTTCGACACGTCGCGCATGCTGTCGCGTTTCGCCAACGTGATCTGGGAAAGCCTGCTCGCGTTCATGCCGCTGCTGCTGCTGTTCGGCGTGGCCGCGGTGGCCGCGCCGCTGCTGATGGGCGGCTGGACGTTCTCGACCAAGGCGCTGATGCCGAATTTCGGCCGCATGTCGCCGATGTCCGGCCTGGGCCGGATGTTCTCCGTACATTCCCTCGCGGAACTGGTCAAGGCCATCGCCAAGTCGCTGCTGGTCGGCAGCGTCGGCGCCTGGGTCGTGTGGCACCGGCTGCCCGACGCAATCGCGCTGATGAACGCGCCGGTCCAGGAAGCCTTGCTGCATCTGCTCGACATGGTGCTGCGCTGCTGCGTGCCCGTGGTGCTCTCTCTGCTGCTGGTTGCGGCCATCGATGTGCCCTGGCAGTTCTGGGAGCACTTCAAGAAGCTGCGCATGAGCAAGGAAGAGGTCAAGCAGGAATTCAAGGAAAGCGAAGGCGATCCGCACATCAAGGGCCGCATCCGCCAGCAGCAGCGCGCCATGGCGCGGCGCCGGATGATGCAGGAGGTGCCCAAGGCCGATGTCGTGGTGACCAACCCGACCCACTTCGCCGTGGCGCTGCGCTACGAGGAAGGCCGCATGAGCGCACCGCGCGTGATTGCAAAGGGTACCGATGAAGTGGCAGCGCGCATCCGCGAACTCGCTGCCGAACACCGCATTCCGCTGATGTCCGCGCCGCCGCTGGCGCGCGCGCTGCACCGCCATGTGGACCTGGGCCAGGAAATCCCGGCCGGCCTCTATACCGCCGTGGCTGAAGTCCTGGCCTGGGTCTATCAACTGAAACACTGGCACTACTCGCAAGGCCCGCAGCCGTCGGCGCCTAGCGATCTCCTGGTGCCGGATGAACTCGCCGTTCCGGAAAGCCGCGCATGAACGCTCTGAACTCCCTGATGAAACTGCCGGGCCTGCGCGATGCGGGCCAGCTCAAGGCAATGACCGGGCCGCTGCTGATCGTCATGATCCTCGGCATGATGGTCCTGCCCCTGCCGGCGTTCGTGCTGGACCTGCTGTTCACGTTCAATATCGCGCTGGCCATCATGGTGCTGCTGGTCAGCATGTACACGCAGAAGCCGCTCGATTTCGCGGCGTTCCCGGCAGTGCTGCTGTTCACCACACTGTTGCGCCTGTCGCTCAACGTGGCGTCCACGCGCGTGGTGCTGCTCGAAGGCCATACCGGCCCGGACGCGGCCGGCAAGGTGATCGAGGCGTTCGGCCACTTCCTGGTCGGCGGCAACTTCGCCGTCGGTATCGTGGTGTTCGCGATCCTGGTGGTGATCAACTTCATGGTGATTACCAAGGGTGCGGGCCGTATCGCCGAAGTGGGCGCGCGTTTCATGCTGGACTCCATGCCCGGCAAGCAGATGTCGATCGACGCCGACCTGAACGCCGGCCTGATCAATGAAGAGCAGGCCAAGAAGCGCCGCGCCGAAGTGGCGCAGGAATCCGACTTCTACGGCGCCATGGACGGTGCCAGCAAGTTCGTGCGCGGCGATGCCGTCGCCGGCCTGCTGATCATGTTCATCAACGTCGCCGCCGGCATGGTGGTCGGCATGGTCCAGCACGACCTGGACTTTGGCACCGCCGTGCACAACTACACGCTGCTGACCATTGGCGATGGCCTGGTCGCGCAGATTCCGGCGCTGGTGATCTCGACCGCGGCCGGTGTGATCGTGTCGCGCGTGTCGAACGAGCAGGACGTCGGCGAGCAACTCACGGGCCAGCTTTTCGCCAACCCGCGCGTGCTGTACCTGACCGCCGGCATCATCGGCATGATGGGCATCATCCCGGGCATGCCGCATTTCGCATTCCTGGTGCTGGCGGGCAGCCTGATCTGGCTGGGACGCTACCTGACGCGCCGCGAGGCCACCGCGCAGCAGACCAAGCAGCGCGAGGAGCGCGCGCCCGCCGCAGCGCAGGAATCGACCGAAGCGAGCTGGGACGACGTCACGCTGGTGGACCCGCTCGGCATGGAAGTGGGCTATCGACTGATCACGCTGGTGGACCGCGCGCAGGACGGCGAACTACTGGGCCGCATCAAGAGCATCCGCAAGAAGGTGGCGCAGGAAATCGGCTTCCTGGTGCCCGTCGTGCATATCCGCGACAACCTGGAACTGAAGCCCAATGCGTACCGCATCACGCTCAAGGGCGTCGAGATCGGGCGTGGCGAGGCCATGCCCGGACAGTGGATGGCGATCAACCCCGGCCAGGTCAGCGGCACGCTGCCGGGCACCGCCACGCGTGACCCGGCCTTCGGCCTGGAAGCCGTGTGGATCGATGCCGGCATGAAGGAGCAGGCGCAGGCGTTCGGCTACACCGTGGTGGATGCGAGCACGGTGGTCGCCACGCACCTGAACCATCTGATCCACATGCACGCCGCCGAACTGCTGGGCCGCCAGGAAGTGCAGATGCTGATCGATCGCATCGCCAAGGAAGCGCCCAAGCTGACCGAGGACCTGGTGCCCAAGACCATCTCGCTGACGGCGCTGCAGAAGATCCTGCAGAACCTGCTGGACGAAGGCGTGCCGATCCGCGACATGCGCACCATCCTGGATGTGCTCGCCGAGCATGCGCCGAAGATCAGCGATCCGAACGAGCTGACCGCGCTGGTGCGCCAGGCGCTGGGCCGCGCGATCACGCAGCAGCTGTTCCCCAATGGTGCCGACCTGCAGGTGATCGGCCTCGATGCAGGCCTGGAGCGCGTGCTGTCGCAGGCGCTGACCAATGGCGGCGGTATCGAGCCGGGCCTGGCCGATGCGCTGCTGCAGCAGACGCAGGGCGCCGTGAGCCGCCAGGAGCAGATGGGCCTGGATCCGGTGTTGCTGGTGCCGTCGCAACTGCGCCCGCTGATGGCGCGCTTCCTGCGTCGCACCATGCCGCAGCTGAGGGTGTTGTCCCATGCCGAAGTGCCGGACAACCGCAATATCCGCATTACCGCAATGATCGGTGCGTGAGGAACGCAAGATGAGCGTAGCGAAATTCGTGGCGGCCAATGGCCGTGAAGCCATGCGCAAGGTGCGCGAGGCCATGGGCCCCGACGCCGTGGTGCTGTCCAACCGGACCATCGATGGCGGCGTGGAGATCGTCGCCATGCGCGACACCGACCTGAGCGCCGCATCGGCCGGCGCGCAGGTCTACGTGGCGCCCGAGCCGGTCGTGGCCGCGCCCGAGCCGGCTGCCATCGACGACCTGCGCGGCGAACTGCAGTCCATGCGTGCCATGTTCGAACGGCAATTGGCCGGGCTGGCCCCCGCCGCGGCCGCTGGCGCGGTTTCCAATGGTGATCCGCTGCGGGAATCGCTGTTCGCGTGGATGGTCGGGGCCGGCTTCTCGGCACAGCTTTCGCGCACGCTGCTGGCGCGGCTGCCGGTGGGCTACGACCGTCCCGCTGCCATGACGTGGATTCGTGGCGAGCTGGCCAGCAAGGTGCCCGTACTCGACAACGAAGACACACTGTTCGACCAGGGCGGCGTGCTGGCGCTGATCGGTCCGACGGGCGTGGGCAAGACCACCACGACAGCCAAGCTGGCGGCGCGCTACGTGCTGCGGCACGGCCCGGAGCGTCTTGCACTGCTGACTACCGACAGCTTCCGTATCGGCGCGCATGAACAGCTGCGCATCTATGGCGATATTCTCGGCGTGCCCGTGCACGCGGTGAAGGATGCGGCCGACCTGCGCTTCGCGCTCGCGGCGATGAAAGACAAGCACCTGGTGATCATCGACACCGTCGGCATGAGTCAGCGTGACCGCAATCTGTCGGAGCAGATCGCCATGCTCGCTGGTGTGCAGGCGCCGGTGCAGCGCGTGCTGCTGCTCAACGGTGCCAGCCACGGCGATACGCTCAATGAAGTGGTGCATGCTTACCGCCATGACGCGGTACCGGAAGGCGGTGGCGTCGATGGCTGCATCATCAGCAAGCTCGACGAAGCCACGCATCTGGGCTCCGTGCTCGACGTCGTGATTCGCCATCGCCTGCCTGTGTTCTACGTGTCCACCGGACAGCGCGTGCCGGAACACCTGGAGCTTGCGCAAGGCGCCTCGCTGGTCGAGCGTGCCTTCCTGACGCCGCGCCGTGGCTCGGTGTTTGCCGATGCAGATGCTGCACGGCGCCAGGCCGGCACCCTCGACGAGGCGCCGGGCCGCCAGGGCGGCGCCGACGATGTGCTGCGGTCGCTGACCGACAGCGCGGACGCGCTGGGCCAGTGCGTAAATGAACTCAATGCCGCGCAGCATGGCTTCGACCTGGCGCGCCAGCTCTGGCAGCAGCGCACGGCCGATACGTCCGCACTGCGGCCGATGGCGCAGCAGGTGCGCGAAGCGGTTTGCCGCGACGTGAACCGCGAATGCGAGCACTTCGTGCTGTCGCTGACGGCCACGCTGCAGGTGCCAGTGCCGGGACGCCGTGCGCCGCAGTCGATGCTGCATACGCTGTGGCTCGGCGACCGCAATGGCATGCCGCTGGCGGCCACGGTCACGCCTGCCGGGCGTGCCGGCCAGGCCATGGGCGACGCCGATGCCGAGGCCGCCACGCTGCGCGCCACCCTTGGCGCGGCGCGGCCCGTCGTGCATATGCTGGATGCGCTGCCGGCCGGCGCCACGCTGGCGCGCTGGCAGCAGTCCGGCGAGCGCTGGGTCGCTGCCACACGCAAGACGGCGCGCGTGATCAGCGGCGGCACTGCGTGGAAGCTGGATGCCCTTGCCGAAACGCTCACGTTCCACGCCATGGGCGAGTTCACCGTACGTGGCCGCGAAGCCGTGCAGTGGCTCGCCACCGCAGATGTCCGCGTGCCGGAAGGCCCTGTGCGTGGCCGCGGTGCACCGGAAGGCGGCATCGACGCCCATCTTGTGATTGCAAGAATGGTCGATCACGCGTCGGGCGAACTGCTCGATACGCGCTACCTGCTGTGCGACCCGCAGTTGTCAGGCCAGGCCGCGCACGCGGCGCGCTGGGCGCTGTGGGCGGACAACGCTGAAGCGCAGTTCCGCACGCTGCGCCACGCGCTCGATCATTTCGCGCAGGATGGCGAAAGCGCCAGCGCCGCTGGCGGCAGTCTGGCCGCGCTTCAGCTCGGTCTGACGGTGCTGCGCCTCGAACATGCGCCCACGGCCACTGCGCCGGCCTTCCTGGCTCGCCTTGCCGGCCGCACGGCTGCGCGACAGCCCGGCGGCGCAGCGGTGCCGGGTTCGGTGCTGAATGAAGGCATGGGGCGCCTGCTGGCTTTGCTCGATGTACTCGAAAACTATCCGGGCCGCCCGGCCGTCGAGGCCGCCGAGTCCGTGAAGCCGGCCGTGCAAGCGCAAGCGGATGTGGCGGCAGGACTTCCCCAACTCATCGCGCCGGGAGTCGTGTCGTGAGCGCGCTGGCGATGGACCAGGCTGAAAGCCTGCGACGCATGCTGGCGCCGCGCGTCACGCGCCGCATTGCGGTGGTGGCCAGCGAGCGCGGTGCCGGTGCGACCACGATCGCATTGGGCCTGTCCCATGCGCTGGCGATGCAAGGCGAACGCGTGCTGCTCGCCGATGAGGACAACGCGGGCCATGCGGTGCGCCTGTCGGGCGCAGAACCAGCCGGCACGCTTGCCGACGTGCTGGCCGGCCGCATGACGCTGGAGACCGCGCTCGGCGCGCGCCCGGCCAGTGCCGTCGTGGTGCTGCCGGCAGGCAAGGCACAGCAGCACGGCGCGCCATCCGCGGATCCGCTGTCGGGATTTCGCACGGTGCTGGTCGATGCCGCCACGGACGGCGACGGCGCGCTCTCACCGCTGGCGGGGGCCGCACACAATGTGCTCGTGGTGATGCGGCCGGAACTGGCGTCTATTACCGCGGCATATGCCTGCATCAAGCGGCTGCACCATCTGTACGCTTGCCGGGATTTCCATCTGGTGGTCAACATGGCGGCCAATGAAACCACCGTTCAGGCGATCACCGGGAACCTGGCGCGCACGGGGCGGCAGTATCTGGGCGTCGAGATCGGCTGTGCCGGCTGGTTGCCGGCGGACCCGCTGGTCACGCGCAGCGTGGAGCTTGGACGGTGCGCGGTGGAAGCCTACCCCGCAGCGCCCGCGACGACCGGATTGCGCCGCATTGCCAGCGGCATCGGCGCATGGCCATTGCGTGCCGAGCCGGCTGCATCGGCTGCGCACGCTGCCGTGGCGGCCTGATGCCGTGACTTTTCGAAACTGACGAAGACCCTGAGCCGCCGGCCCGCAAAGACGGGCAGGTTCTGCAAGCAAGCATTCACGAGAATTCCACCATGTACACGATCCAGGGAAAGCTCGAACAGGCCGATGTGGTCAAGACCCACGCGCAGCTCGTGCGCCGCATCGCACTGCAACTGGCGGCCAAGCTGCCGGCCAGCGTGCAGATCGACGACCTGATCCAGGCCGGCATGATCGGCCTGCTCGACGCGGCCAAGCGCTATGAGGACACCCATGGCGCGCGGTTCGAAACCTACGCCAGCCAGCGTATCCGCGGCGCCATGCTCGACGAGGTGCGCGCCAACGACTGGCAGTCGCGCAGCCTGCGGCAGTTCACGCGCCGTATCGAACGCACGCAGCGCGGTCTCGAGCAGAAGCTGGGCCGTGCGCCGCTTGATTCCGAAGTCGCGCAGGAACTGGAGATGGCGCTGGACGAATACCAGACCTTGCTCAACGAGGTCTATGGCTGCCAGCTGCTGCACTATGAAGATTTCGAGCGCTCCGGCGAAGAGGACTTCCTCGATCGCCACCTTGGCGGCAGCGAAGACGGCAACCCGCTCACGCAGCTCATGGAAAACGGCATGCGCGCGGCATTGATCCGCGCCATCGAGCGCCTGCCCGAGCGCGAAAAGCTGGTGCTGTCGCTGTGCTATGACCAGGAACTCAATCTGCGCGAAATCGGCGCGGTGCTCGACGTGACCGAATCGCGCGTGTGCCAGATCCGCGGGCAGGCCATTACGCGCCTGCGCAACCAATTGCGCGGACTGCTCTGATGCGCGGGCGGCACGGCTCCGGGCAGGTTGCGATGCATGCCATCGCGGCGCTGCTTGCTGCAATGGCGACGAGTACGTGGGCCGCGCCGGACGACGGCACGAGCCATAGCTGGAGCGCATCGGTCAACGGCCCGGCGCTGTATGGCCGCGGGCTGCGTACCGTGTCTCGCCCGATCCTGCCGAGCGGCAACCTGCCGCAGTCGGAGGGCGTCATTACCTCGGTGCGCTGGCGCTACAGCTTTGCCGCGACGCCGCCGACGGATCTGCAGGCCTATCTCTGCAACGACACGCGCTGCGTGCTGCTGCCACAGGCCGAAGGCAAGACCGACGCCTTCGACGGTGATGATGCAACCCAGGGCTTTGTGTTTGCGTTTCGGCTGCCAGGGCAGGGCCCGGTAGCGCCGATGCTGCAGGGCAAGAGCAATCAGGTGGTTGTGGGGTTCCGATAAGACGCTCAATCCCTCTGACCACTGCCGGGCGTACCGGCCCGGCGATGTGATGCAACCGCCGAGCAACAACCGGCATCGCAATCTCCGCCGGCGCGCACACCGAATGTCCGGTTTCCACGCTGCCAATCCTTCGGTAGCATGTGCCCATGCTGTCCCCTGACAGTTTTCGCGGTTTTCTGTAGCCAATCCCTTCCGTAGCGGTTCCGCCGGATCCTGCAGGACGCGATATCCTGCCGGGAGGGCCGGCTTTATCACTGGTTTGGGCGAAAGCGTTGGCGATACGCCAGGCGTGTTGGAGGTTGGAATGGAAGATCAATTCGCAGACGTGCTGATCATCGGCGCGGGGCCAGCAGGTTCTGTTGCGGCGGGTTTGCTGCGTCGTCGTGGTATTGGTGTGCTGGTGCTCGAGAAGGAGACGTTTCCGCGCTTTTCCATCGGCGAAAGCCTGCTGCCGCAGAGCATGGAGTACATTGAAGCGGCCGGCATGCTGCGTGCAGTGGTAGAGGCTGGCTTCCAATACAAGAACGGTGCCGCGTTCGCGCGTGGAGATCGCTATGTCGATTTCGACTTCCGCGACAAGTTCTCGGCTGGCTGGGGTACGACGTACCAGGTCCAGCGCGCGGATTTCGATCATGTGCTGATACGCGAAGCGGAGAAGCAAGGTGCCGAAGTCCGCTTCCGGCATCTGGTGACGGGCGTCGACGTGTCAGGTGCGCAGCCGGTTGTGACCGTGCTCGACCCTGATGGCAACAGCTATCGCGTCACCAGCCGTTTCCTTCTCGATGCATCCGGGTTCGGACGCATCCTGCCGCGCCTGCTGCAGCTCGAGTCGCCATCCGGGTTTCCCGTGCGCAGCGCCATCTTCACGCATGTCGAAGACCGGGTGATGCCGGGTACCTTCGATCGCAACAAGATTCGTATTGGCATTCATCCGCAGCACGTGGATGTCTGGTACTGGACGATTCCGTTTTCGAACGGACGTTGTTCGCTGGGCGTCGTTGCCGAGAAGGCATTCCTGGATGGCTATGCCGGCAGCGACACCGAACGCCTGCAGGCGCTGGTGAACGAGGATCCCGCTCTTGCGGGCCTGCTTGCCAATGCCGTGTGGGATACCCCCGCGCGCCATATTGCGGGCTATGCGGCCAACGTGAAGTCGCTTTGGGGTAACGGCTATGCGCTGCTCGGCAACGCAGGCGAATTCCTGGATCCGGTCTTTTCCTCAGGCGTGACGATCGCATTCAAGTCAGCCAGTCTGGCCGCCGATTGCATTGCGCGTGAATTCGCGGGCGAGACCGTCGATTGGGAAGCTGACTATGCGCGGATACTGAAGTCGGGCGTCGATTGCTTCCGCGCATTTGTCGATGCGTGGTACGCCGGCGGCTTCCAGAAGCTGGTCTTTCATCCCAACGCCACGCCGGAGATCCGCCGCATGATCTCGGCCATCCTGGCCGGCTACGCGTGGGACCGTTCCAATCCGTTTGTCCGGGACCCGCAGCGCGGTCTCAACGTGCTCGAACAGTATTGCGACGATTGAACGCAGGCGGGCGGCTTCAGCCGCTGGCCAGGCTGACGCCGCCCGCGCCGGCCGATGCCTTGCCGTTCTTGCCGTAAAGCCCGGAGTCGCCGCCGCTGTGCTGGCGCAGCACATTGATCGCTTCGCGCGTGTGGTCCAGGTGCGCAGCGACGATGGCGCCGTTGAGCTGGTTGTTGTCGCGCGCGGCGCGTGCGGCAAAGATAAGCTTGCGCCAGGCATCGCCCACGGCGGGATCGATATTGCGGCCGAGCAACTGGCCCTGCGGGCCCGGGCGCATGCCCAGGGCGCCCATCTGGGCTTCGCGCGCGGCCACCTGGCGCGAGAGCGCCTGACCCAGTTCCACCTTGCGCGTGAGCAGTCCGCTCAGGGACTGGAAGTCTCCGCCCTTGAGGGCGTCGCGCTCTTCGGTGAGCAGTTGGCCGAACGCCGTGACGGCTTCGGCTTCTTTCTGCAGGCTCTGGATCAGGGGCTGGCTCATGGCTGTTTCAGTGGGTGTCGCCCTGGCTCAGTTCGCGCAAGGTGGCGAGCAGGCCGTCGGCAATCTTGCCCGGGTCGATCTTGATCCGGCCTTCGGCGATGGCCTGGCGGATCTCTTCGACCTTGGCGGTGTCGATGTCGTCGTCGGTTTCGTTGGCCAGGCGGCTGCCGATTTCACGGACCTGCGAGGCCAGGGGGCTTACGCTCACGCCGCTCGAAGTGGCGACGGGTGCACTCTGTCCGGCTTGCGGCCGCACAGTACTGTCCGCAGCCGGGGCGTCGGCCGGCCTGGACGAGGTGGAGTGGTTGATCTTCACGGGCGTTCCTTGCTGGGTTCCATTGTCATTACGGACGCCTTGGCGAAATCTTTAGGGAAATCTCGCCGCGACGGCAGGACTGGCACGCATTGTCGCATGCTCACCCATCCTGCATTCCAGTCTCCCATGAGGCACTTTTCCGCGTTATTGCAGCACCACGGTGTCGCCGCTGCGCACCAGGCCGCTCACTACCTGCCCGTTGCGCAGGCGGATCTGCACCGAGTTGCCGATGGCGGCATCGGCCAGCACCTTGCCCTCGCTGGTGATCTGGAAGGCGTCGCCTTCCACCGCGACGGTCACGGTCTGGCCGGAGCGTACGGCGATCGATTTCTTCAGCAGGTCGGTACGCATGGGCGAGCCCGCTGCGACGCGGTTGGCCGTGACTGCGCCCACGACCTGAGACGGGTCGGTAATCACGGCCTTGGGCAGCGTGGACAGGTCGCCCTGCCGCACTTCAAGGTCGGCCGGCGTCACCGGCTCGCCCGGGCCAAGCGCGCGCACGGCCACGTAGTAGTCCGACAGCACGGACACGCGTGCCTGCATATAGCGGATCCACGGCCGCTCGCCGCCGCAGCGTACGCCGACCGAAATGCGGCCCCACGGCGAAGCGCCCTGTGGCAGGAAGGGTTCGGGCGACACGCATTCCGGCGCGCGGCCGCCTGACGGCGGCTGCACCTGAACGGTGGCCTTGCCCGGCAAGCCGGCGGTCTGGCGCAGCAGGAACTGCTCCACGGCCGCGCGCACGGGGTCTTCCGGGAACGGATTGGTTGCCTGCATGGCCACCGGGGTGACCTGTGCAGGCGCCGCCAGGGCTTCGCCGGCTACGGCTGACAGGACGCCTCCTGCCAGCAGGGCCAGCGCCGGCCTGATGACGGCGCAATGGATCTTCTTCATGTCTTCATCCCAGCAAGGACGACGCGGCGGCCACGGGGCAACTGAGCCGCTTGTGCGGCCGCACGCAAGGAAACGGGTCCCATTGTAGGGAGCCGTTGCCGGGCAAGCCCTCCGAATTGCATGGATTTCCCGTTCTTATTCATCCGATTGGCGTGACAGGCCTGAACCTAAGATGCGATCCCTGAAGAAGGTCGCCCTTCGTCGTTTGCTCCAAGGTTGCTCCAAGCGGAGATGCATACATGATTGACAGACTCGACTCGGCATTGCGCTTCCAGCAGGAAGCGCTGAGCCTGCGGACTCAGCGGCAGTCGGTGATTGCCTCGAACATTGCGCACGCCGATACGCCCGGCTACAAGGCCCGCGATTTCGATTTCTCGAGCACGCTGGCGCAGACCATGGAGCGCGGCCGCCGTCCCGATGGCGTGTCGCTGTCGACGACCTCCGTGCGCCACCTGCCGGCACAGGCACCGACCCGCGACGACGCTGACCTGGCCTACCGCATCCCGCTGCAGTCGAGCGTCGATGGCAATACGGTCGAGATGGACACCGAGCGCGTGGCTTTCGCCGACAACTCGGTCCACTTCGAATCGAACCTGACGGTGGTGAGCTCGAAGATCAAGACCATGCTGGCCGCGATCCAGCAGTAACGGCCGGAGAGACGCATGCCAGCAATGAATATCTTCGACGTCGCAGGCTCGGCCATGGCTGCGCAATCGCAGCGCATGAACGTGACTGCGTCCAACCTGGCCAACGCCGACAGCGTGGTCAGCCCCGACGGCCAGGCCTACCGGGCCAAGCAGGTCATCTTCGGCATGGCGCCGACGCCCGGCCAGAGCGACGTCGGTGGCGTGCAGGTGCAAGGCGTGACGGAAGACCCGTCGCCGCCGCGCATGGTTCACAACCCCACGCACCCGATGGCCAACGCTGAAGGCTATGTGGTCATGCCCAACGTCAACCCGGTGGAGGAAATGGTCAACATGATCTCGGCTTCGCGCTCGTACCAGGCCAACGTGGAGGTGCTGAACAGCGCCAAGAACATGATGCTCAAGACGCTGACTATCGGCCAGTAACGACAACGGAACCATCAACGCGACATGACTACTACCTCCTCGGTCAACAACAACAGCAGCACCACGAACGTCAATGCTGCGCTGCAGAGCGGCAGCGCCAGCGCGGCCGACCTGCAGAGCAACTTCCTGAAGATGCTGGTGACGCAGATGAACAACCAGGATCCGCTCAACCCGATGGACAACGCGCAGCTGACTTCGCAGCTCGCGCAGATCTCCACGGTGAGCAGCATGCAGACCATGAACAGCACGCTGAACCAACTGCTGAGCCAGGTGAGCGCAAGCCGCGCCATGGATTCGGCCGCGCTGATCGGCCATACGGTGATGGTGCCGGGCTCGCAGTTCTCGGTGAAGGACGGCGTGGCCGGCCAGTTCGGCGTGGACCTGCCGTCGACGGCCGATGCGGTGACCGTCAACGTGCTCGACGCCAACGGCAACGTGGTGCGCACCATCGACATGAAGGGCCAGACCGCCGGCGTGCACGACATTGCCTGGGACGGCAAGAACGACGCCGGCGTGGCGGTTGCGGATGGCGATTACACCTTCAAGGTCAGCGCCACGGCCAACGGCACGTCGGTGCAGCCGGTGGCACTGGTCTACGGCAAGGTCAACAGCATCAGCGGCGATTCGACGGGCGTGCTGGTGGATGTCGGCAACGGGCAGCAGGCGAACGTGGACGACGTGCGCCGTATTCTCTGAATCTGAACGCGGGGCCGCGGCCCTGATTCCTGCTGGCAGCGTGCTGGCGACAAACGAAATACAGGTATCAAGGAGAAACTAAATGGGTTTCGGTCAAGGCGTAAGCGGCATTAATGCCGCAGCAGCGAATCTGGATGTGATCGGCAACAACATTGCCAACTCCAACACGGTCGGCTACAAGGCGTCGACCGCGCAGTTTGCCGACGTGTACGCCGGCACCAAGATCGGCCTGGGTACCACAGTGAATTCGGTGGTGCAGTCGTTCACGCAGGGCAATATCCAGGCGACCAACCGCTCGCTCGATGTGGCGATCACCAATGGCAGTGGCTTCTACCGGCTGGTCGGGACGGATGGTTCGGTGCACTTCTCGCGCAACGGCCAGTTCGCCCGCACCGATGATGGCCGTATCGTCAATGCACAGGGCCTGCAGCTGACCGGCTTCCCGCCGGCTGGCGCAGGTGGTGGCGCGCTGCCGCAGCCGCTGGTCGTTTCGAGCGCGCAGATGCCGCCGAAGCCGACGGGCAACATCAAGGTCGGCTACAACCTCGACTCGCGCAGCAGCGTGCCGGCCACGGCGTTCTCCAGTGCGCCGGGCGCGTTGCCGACCTCCGACATGTATAGCTACAGCAACAGCATGACGGTGTATGACTCGCTGGGCAATTCGCAGCAGCTGGTTGCTTACTTCGGCAAGTCCGCGGCCACCCCGACCGTCGCTGGCGGTACGGACTGGACGATGAACGTGACCGACGCGGCTGGCAATGTCATGGGCGGCTCGCCGATCACGCTCGCATTCGACAGCAACGGCAAGATGGTCTCGAGCAATCCTGCCACGATCACGCTGACCAAGACCATGACGAACGGCTCTTCCGACCTGTCGATGAAGCTGGATCTGGCAGGCACGACGCAGTTCGGTTCGGACAACGATGTCATGAGCCCCTCGCAGGACGGCTACGCCTCGGGTGCGCTGCTGGGCTTCGCGATCGAAGGCGATGGCACCGTGCGCGCCAGCTACTCGAACGAGCAGACCCAGGTCCTGGGCCAGGTTGTACTGGCAAGCTTCGGCAATCCCGAAGGCCTGAAGGCGGAAGGCGGCAACACGTGGGCCGCCACCGGTGCGTCGGGCGAAGCGGTCGTTGGCGTGCCGGGCGGCGCCCGCGGCCAGCTGCTGTCGAACGCCGTGGAAGCCTCCAACGTCGACCTGTCGGGCGAGCTGGTCAACCTGATCGTGGCGCAGCGCAACTACCAGGCCAACGCCAAGACCATCGAGACCCAGAACCAGGTCATGAATTCGCTCATGAACATGTAAACATGGTGAGCGGCGTGAAGAGCAAGCAAGCTGAGGCAAGTCGATGGACCGCATGATCTACACCGCCCTGTCGGGCGCCAAGCAGATTCTCGACCAGCAAGCCGCTGTGTCGAACAATCTGGCGAACGTTTCGACGCCGGCTTTCCGCGCGCAGGTCAATATGTACCGCGCGGTGCCGGTGGTGGGGCAGGAGTCGCCCACGCGTGCCTTCACGCTGGCGTCCACGCCGGGCGCCGACATGCGCGCGGGTCCGCTGACCTATACCGGCCGCCCGCTGGATGTTGCCCTGCAAGGCAATGGCTGGCTGGTGGTGCAGGCGCGCGACGGCAGCGAAGCGTACACCCGCGCCGGATCGTTGCAGATCGCGCAGGACGGGCAGGTGCAGACCAGCTCGGGCTTGCCGGTCATGGGCGACGGTGGGCTGCTGTCTGTGCCGCCGGGTTCGCAAGTCACGATCGGCAGCGACGGCACCATCACCGCGCGTGGTCCTGGCGAAGCCTCCGCAGGCCTGGCCCAGGTGGGCAAGCTGCGCGTGGTGAACCCGCCTGCCGATTCGATCGCGCGTGGCGATGACGGGCTGTTCCGCCTGCGCCCCGGTGCACAGCCGCTGGAAGCCGACCCGACCGTACGCGTGGTTTCGGGCGCGATCGAAGGCAGCAACGTGAACCCGACCGAAGCGATGGTCGACATGATCGCGAATGCCCGACGCTTCGAGATGCAGATGAAGATGATCACCGGCGCCGACACCAACGACCAGCGCGCCAACCAGCTGCTCTCGACTAACTGAAGCGGCCACGCCGCACCCATGAACGCATGACGCGCGGGGCCGTACAGCTCTGCGCAGGATTCCAAGGAACACCATGATCCGCTCTCTCTGGATTGCCAAGACCGGCCTTGACGCGCAGCAGACGCAGATGGACGTGATCTCGAACAACCTCGCCAACGTGTCCACCAACGGCTTCAAGCGTGGTCGCGCGGTGTTCGAGGACCTGATGTACCAGAACATCCGCCAGCCAGGCGCGCTGTCGTCGGACCAGACCACGCTGCCTTCGGGCCTGCAGCTCGGCACCGGCGTGCGTCCGGTCGCCACCGAGCGCATCCACACGCAGGGCAATCCGCAGCAGACCGGCAATTCGAAGGACGTTGCCATCATCGGCCAGGGCTTCTTCCAGGTCGCGATGCCGGATGGCACCACGGCCTATACGCGTGACGGTTCATTCCAGGTCGACCAGAACGGCCAACTCGTGACATCGAGCGGCTTCGTGATCCAGCCGGCCATCACCATCCCGGCCAACTCTACCGCGCTGACCATTGGCCGCGATGGCACGGTATCGGTGACACAACCGGGCTCGAGCAACAACGTGCAGGTCGGTCAGCTCCAGCTCGCCACCTTCATGAACCCGGCCGGCCTGGAGAGCATGGGCGAGAACCTGTACGTGCAGACTGATGCCTCCGGTGCGCCCAACACTACTGTGCCGGGCCTGAACGGCTCGGGCGTGCTGCAGCAGAACTACGTGGAAGCCTCGAATGTCAACGTCGTGGAAGAGTTGGTCAGCATGATCCAGACCCAGCGCGCCTACGAAATCAACAGCAAGGCCGTGCAGACATCCGACCAGATGCTGCAGCGCCTGACGCAGATGGGCTGACGGAGTGGAAATGGCCAACATGCTTTCCCGCCTGGGCGCGCGCGTTCTGTATTGCCTGGCCGGCCTGGCATTGCTGGCCAGCGGCGGCTGCGCGCTGATGCCGCGCGAGCCGCTCGTTCAACTGCCGACCACCGCGCGCGCCGAGCCGCGCCCGATGGGCCCGGCAACGGGTTCGATCTTCGCGTCCTCGTACGCCGGCAACCCGCTGTTCGAGGATCGCCGTCCGCGCAACGTCGGCGACATCCTGACGATCGTCATCACCGAAAACGTCAACGCTACCAAGAATTCGGGCACCAATGCCAGCCGCACCGGCAGCACTGCACTCGCATTCGATGCCGTGCCCAAGGCACTGGCCGGTCTGTTCAGCAGCAGCTCGAACGCCAGCATCAATGGCGGCAACTCCCTGAAGGCCAGCGGCGGCGCCAGCGCGGCAAATACCTTCAGCGGCACCATCACTGTGACGGTGCTGGAAGTGCTGGCTAATGGCAACCTCGTGGTCTCGGGCGAGAAGCAGCTCGCGATCAACCAGGGCGCCGAATTCATCCGTTTCTCGGGCGTGGTCAACCCACGCACCATCACCGGCGACAACGGGGTGCTGTCCACCCAGGTGGCCGATGCCCGCATCGAATACACGGCCAAGGGCTATATCGACGAAGCGCAGAACATGGGTTGGCTGCAGCGCTTCTTCCTCAATGTCTCTCCGTTCTGATTGCTCTGAATCGCCCATGTCCGCTCCGATGCTTGCCCGTTTCCTGTCGAGCCTGCTCAAGGCCAGCGTTACCGCGCTGGCGGTGGTGGTGGCGTTCGGCTTCGCCGCCAATTTCGCTCGCGCGGAGCGCCTGAAGAACCTGGCGACGTTCCAGGGCGTGCGCGACAACCCGCTGGTGGGCTACGGCCTCGTGGTCGGCCTGGACAATACCGGCGACCAGACCATGCAGACGCCGTTCACCACGCAGAGCCTGACCAACATGCTCTCGCAGCTCGGCATCACGCTGCCGGCCGGCAAGAACATGCAGCTCAAGAACGTCGCGGCAGTGATGGTCACCGCCACGCTGCCGGCGTTTGCGCAACCGGGCAGCCAGCTGGATATCGTGGTGTCGTCGATGGGCAATGCCAAGAGCCTGCGCGGCGGTACCCTGCTGATGACGCCGCTGAAGGGCGCCGACGGGCAGGTGTACGCCATTGCACAGGGCAATATGCTGGTGGGCGGCGCCGGTGCATCGGCCAATGGCAGCAAGGTGCAGGTCAACCAGCTGGCGGTGGGCCGTATTGCCAATGGCGCTATCGTCGAGCGTGCGGTGGCGGCCTTTCAGCCTGACGGCGGCGTCCTCAACCTGGAACTCAAGGACACGGATTTCGGCACGGCCGAGCGTGTGGTGGAAGCCATCAACCGGTCGATGGGCGGCGGCGTGGCCGCAGCGCTCGATGGCCGCGTGGTGCAGGTGCGCGCGCCGCAATCGTCGTCGGCACGCGTTGGCTTCCTGGCGCGCATCGAGAACCTCGACGTGACGCCAGCCAAGGCTGCAGCAAAGGTGATCCTGAACGCGCGCACCGGTTCCATCGTGATGAACCAGGCCGTGACCGTGGAAGACTGCGCGGTGGCACATGGCAATCTTTCTGTGGTGATCAACACCCAGCCTGTGATCAGCCAGCCCGCGCCGTTCAGCGGCGGACAGACCGTGGTTGCCCCCGTGTCGCAGATCGACATGAAGCAGCAGGGCGGATCGCTGCAGATGGTGAAGGCTGGTGCTTCGCTGGCGGCCGTGGTCAAGGGCCTGAACGCACTCGGTGCCACGCCGGCGGATCTTCAGACCATCCTGGAAGCCATGCGTGCAGCGGGGGCGCTGCGCGCCGAGCTGGAGATCATCTGATGGACAGCGCTCTTTCCGCGCAGGCGGATGTTTCGCAGCGCTTTGCACTCGATACGCAGGGCTTCGAAGCGCTCAAGCAAAGCGCGCGCAGCGGCGCGGACACGGGCACGCTGCGTGCCGCCGCCAAGCAGTTCGAGGCCGTCTTCACGCAGATGGTGCTCAAGAGCATGCGCGACGCCACGCCGCAGGACGGTGTTTTCGACAGCGAGCAAGGCAAGCTCTACATGTCGATGCTGGACCAGCAGCTTGCACAGCAGATGTCTTCGCGCGGCATCGGCCTGGCCGAAGTGATGGTGCGCCAGCTCGCGCGCGCCACGGGTGCGCAGGTTCCGCCGGGCATGATCAGTGCCAATGCTGCGCCGGGTGCTACAGGGACCGCAGCGGCCGATGCAGACATGGCACGGCTGCTGGACAGCCGAGGGGCCGGCGCTACACCTGCCGTGGATGGCGATGCACCGGCCATCGGCACTGTCGTGCCGGGAGCGAGCTGGAACCCGACGGCAGGCCTGCGGCAATACCGCGAGCAGGACTATGCCTGGCAGGGACAAGGGCAGGGCGGTAGCAATCTCGGGCCGTTGCCCGACGATGCACCGGCGCATGTCAGCGCCTTCGTATCGCGCATGTCCGCACCGGCCGAAGCAGCTTCGCGCGCCAGCGGCGTGCCGGCGCGGCTGATTGTGGGCCAGGCGGCATTGGAATCGGGCTGGGGCCGGCGCGAAATTGCGCATCCTGACGGCAGCACCACGTTCAATGTATTCGGCATTAAGGCCGGCGCGAACTGGAAGGGCCGCGTGGCCGAAGTCACCACGACCGAATATGTCGATGGCCAGCCGCAGAAGGTACGCGCGCGCTTCCGCGCCTATGGCTCGTATGACGAGGCGTGCGCCGACTATGCCCGGCTTCTGACCACCAACCCGCGTTACGCGGCCGTGGTCTCGGCAGGCTCTGCCGACGAAGCGGCCCATGGCCTGCAACGCGCGGGTTATGCCACTGATCCGGCCTACGGGCAGAAGCTGGTGCAGATCATGAAGAAGGTGTCGGCGTAAGCGCTCGTCGACGATCTCTTCCCTCTCTCGGTCTCGGCAGAGGGGCCGGCGTGGAAACGTTGGCGTACGCAGTTGCTACACCGCTCATCCAGCGCGAATGACCCTAAAGTCTCCCGCGCAAATTGCCGATAACTCCCACATTCCCTGCCTCCGTCCGAGCAAGGCGGAGGCATCAACAGCATCCGGGGTCAGAGCAACATGTCTCTCTTCAGCATTGGTCTTTCCGGCCTGAACACCGCGCAGAACGCGCTGACGACGACCAGCCACAACTTCGCCAACGCGGCCACCGAAGGCTATTCGCGGCAGAACACCATCGTGGCGTCGGCTGGCGGCCAGTACACCAGCCAGGGCTTCTTCGGCATGGGGTCGAACACGACTACCGTGGCGCGCGTGTACGACCAGTTCCTGACCGGCCAGCTGCGCGGTGCGCAGTCGGCCAGTTCGGCGCTGTCGACCTACTCCGACCAGATCAGCCAGATCGACAACCTGCTGGCTGACCAGAAGGGTGGCCTGGCGCCCCTGATGCAGAAGTTCTTCTCGGCGGTGCAGGCCGTGGCCGACACGCCGGCTGATCCCGCCGCTCGCCAGGGCATGCTGTCGGCCGGCCAGGCACTGGTGGGACAAGTACGCTCGGCCAGCAACTACTTCAAGCAACTGCAGTCTGGCGTGAACGAGCAGCTCGGCACGGCGGTCGACCAGATCAACAGCTATTCCAAGCAGATCTCCAACCTCAACGGCGAGATCGTCAAGCTGAAGGCACTGTCGGGCGGCCAGCCGCCCAACGACCTGCTGGACCAGCGTGACCAGGCCGTGTCCGAACTGACCAAGCTGGTTGGCGCCAAGGTCGTGGTGCAGGATGGCGGTACCTATAACGTGTTCATCGGCAACGGGCAGCCGCTGGTCATGGGCAACGACTCCTACGACCTGAAGGCCGTCGCCTCGGCGGCCGATCCTGGCCGTACCGTCGTTGCCTACACGGTGCCCGGCGGTGGCTTGCGCGAAAGCGAGAGCGGTGCCATCACCGGCGGCTCGCTGGGCGGCCTGCTCCAGTTCCGCAGTGAAACGCTGGACAGCGCGCAGAACTCCATCGGCCGCCTGTCGCTTGCGATCGGCCAGTCCTTCAATGACCAGCACAAGCTGGGCATGGACATGAACGGCGACATCGGCACCGACATGTTCAAACTGGGCAGCGCGACAGCGCTGTCCAACGCTAACAACACGAGCAGTGCCGTCGCGCAGGCCACGGTCACCGACTCATCGGCGCTGACTACGAGCGATTACACGCTGGAATTCGACGGTACCAACTACAAGCTGACCCGCATGTCGGACAAGCACGTCGAAACCTTTGCTCCGACTGACCCGATCCAGTTCGATGGTTTCTCCGTGCAGTTGAACGGCACCCCGAACGCCCATGACTCGTTCCTGATCCAGCCGACGCGCAACGCCGCGGCCAGCTTCGACATGGCGATCTCCGATCCGGCCAAGATTGCGGCAGCAGCGCCGGCAGGTGTCGACGCCGCCAGCACGAACCAGGGCAGCGGCACTGCCGCACTCGGCAGCGTGGCACCGGGCTTTACGCCGTTGACCGGCAAGATCATCGCGACCTACGACGGTACCGGCTACACCTTTACGGACGCATCCGGTGCGGCGATCACCCCGGACAGCACCGCGACCAACGGCGCGAATACCGACTACACCTTTGGTGGCCTGACCTTTACGTTTGGCGGCACGCCCAAAGCCGGTGATTCGTTCACCCTCGGTTCGAACGCGGGTGCGGTGAAAAACAACGGCAACGCGCTCGCGCTGGCCAAGCTGCAGAGCGCCAAGACCATCGGCGGCGTGTCCAGCTTCAACGATGCCTATGCCCAGCTTGTCAACGATGTCGGCACGCGCGCCAAGTCCGTGCAGATCGCCTCGACGTCGCAGGACAGCATCACCGCGCAGATCACCGCTGCGCAGCAGTCGGTATCGGGCGTGAACATGGACGAGGAAACGGTGTCGATGCTGCGCTACCAGCAGATGTACCAGGCCAACGCACGGGTGATTCAGGCAGCCTCGACGCTGTTCGACACCATCATCGGCATCGGCCGGTAAGCCGAACCGACCAGGAATACGAGAAGGAACAGACAATGCGCGTCGCAACCTCCACGCTCTACCAGCAAGGCCTGGCCTCGATGAACCTGCAGCAGTCGTCGCTGCTGCATATCCAGCAACAGCTCGGCACCGGGCGCAAGGTGCTCACGCCGTCCGACGACCCGGTGGCCGCCACGCGCGCGCTCGGCGTCACGCAGGCCAACGCGATCAACGACCAGTACACCACCTCGCGCAACCAGGCGAATATTTCGCTGGGCATGGAAGAAAACACGCTGTCGACCGTGACCACGGTGACGCAGAACATCCAGACGCTGCTGGTGCAGGCTGGCAACGGCACGATGAGCGATGTGGACCGTGCCTCGCTGGCCACCGCGCTCAAGGGCCAGTACGAGCAGCTGCTGGGCCTGGCCAATGCCGACGATGGCAATGGCCAGTACCTGTTCGGCGGCACGCTGTCGGGCTCGGCGCCGTTCGTGCAGGGTGGCGGCAGCGTCCAGTACATTGGCAATACCGAGCAGCAGCAGTACCAGGTCGACGTGGCGCGCCAGATGCCGGCAGGCAGCAACGGCCGCGAAGTCTTCCAGAGCGTGCAGGGCTCGGCTGGCTATGTGCTCAAGGGCAACAGCACGAATACGGGCAGCGCTACCTACGGTCAGGTATCGACCACCGATCCGACCAATCCGCTCTACGGCACGCCGCTCACGCTGACATTCGACGACAGCAGCGGCTCGATGCAGTACACCATCACCGATCCGAGCGGAAATCCCGTCGGCGGTACGCCGGTTGCTTACAGCGATCCGGCGCAGATCAGCGCGGCCGGCATTACCTTCACGGTCAAGGGCACGCCAAAGAGCGGCGACACCATCAGCATGCAGCCAGCCAGCCAGGCCGGCACCGACATGTTTGCGAACCTGAAGTCAGTGATCGACGCGCTGGACGCGCCGGTGCATTCCGGCGCCGACAGTGCTAACCTGGACAACGTCATAGCCACTGGCATCCGCCAGTTCTCGAACTCGCTGGACAACGTGCTGACGGTCCGCTCGTCGGTAGGTTCACGCATGCAGGAACTGGACGCGCTGGACACCATCGGCACGAACCGCGGCCTGAACTATTCGGAGACGCTGTCCGGGCTGCAGGATCTGGACTATGCCTCGGCGATTACCCAGTACTACCAGAGACAGACTGCGTTGCAGGGTGCGCAGCAATCGTTCATGCAGATTCAAGGCATGAATCTGTTCAAGTATCTGTAAGGGCACTTGGTGGGGCAGGGAAAATAAGCCTCCTGTCCCACCAGAATAGCGTTTGGCAAAGCGCCAATCAGGCATTTGTCAATCACCGACATTTGTCGATTTCCGGACCGGATGAATACCGCTGGTGCTCTTGCTCAGCGCTGGCACAGCCTTCCTGCGCCTGTCCGGCGAAGCCTTTGCGCCGTCGATCACGTGCGCCCCGCGTTCGACCATGAAATCGCGAAACAGGCCGGCCGCCTGGGAGAGGCGCCGGTCGGCGAGCGTGACCACGTACCACTCGCGCACGATCGGATTGCCGGCGAACGGCAGTTGCGCGAGCAGCCCCGTCCTCAGTTCGAGCGCGCATGCGTGCAGCGACAGGAACGCGACGCCTAGCCCCGCCTCCGCCATCTGCTTGATCGCCTCGTTGCTCGACAGCTCCGAGCCGATGTGAAACTTCAGGCCTGACACCTTGAACAGGCTCTCGACCGTCGCGCGCGTGCCAGCGCCGCGCTCACGGACCAGCAGATTTGCCGACTCCAGGTCTTTCAGCGACAACCGCTTGCGCCGCATCAGCGGATGGCCGGGTGCGGCCACGAATGCCATCGGATGCTTTGCGAACTCGGCTGCGTTCGTGCGCAATTCCTTCGGCGGACTGCCCATTACCGCGAGGTCGATTTCGTGCGTGGCGAGCATCCGGATAATGTCCTCGCGATTGCCGACCTTGAAGTAGATCTTCACGTGCGGACGTGTCTCCGTGAATTTGACGAGGATCGGCGGAATCAGATACTCGGCTGTCGTGATGGCGCCGATACGCAGCGTGCCGCCGAGATCGCCCTTCAGCGCGGCAACCTCGTCGCCAGCCTCGATCCATAGCTGCAGGATCTCGCGCGCGTATCGCGCGAGAATCTCGCCTGCCGCGGTCAACTGAACGCCACGCCCGACACGCTGCAGTACGCCCGCACCGACAGCTTCCTCAAGCAACCGGATCTGTAGCGACACCGCGGGCTGCGTCAGGTTCAGTTCCTCCGCTGCGCGAGACACGCTGCCGAGCCGCGCAACCATGTCGAGCGCCTTCAACTGCCGGAACGTTGTCGTTCTAGATATAAGTGAAAACATATGAGTCGGCTAAAAACATTAAATTGTCTGGCGTGAGGACAAACTATATCGTGGGCGCTCATGGCCTGACAGCGGGCTAACGGACATTGCATTCACTGCGGAGCGCCTCATGACCCACGCCCCCTTCGTGCTCGACGCCGACAACGGCGCCGACCTTCATCGCATCGTGATTGTCGGCGGCGGCGCCGGCGGCCTGCACTTGGCGACGCGCCTTGCCGGCACTGTCGGCCGGCGCCGCGTCGCCGAGATCGTGCTCGTCGACCGCTATCCCACGCATTTCTGGAAGCCGTTGTTGCACGAAGCGGCTTCCGGGCATCGCGATCCGGCCAACTACCACATCGAGTACGCAGCGCAGGCGAAGCGCCACGGCTTTCGCTTCGTTCAGGGTGCGCTCGAGAGCGTCGATCGCAGCGCGTGCATGGCGACGATCGGCGCTGTGCACGACGAGGACGGCGCAGAAATGCTGCCGCAGCGGCGCGTTCGCTACGACAGCCTGGTGTTGTCCGTGGGCAGCGTGACAAACTTCTTCAACGTGCCCGGTGCGGCACTTCATGCGCTGCCGCTGGAGAGCGTCGAACATGCCGAGGTCTTCCGCCGGAGATTCCTGGCCGCGTGCACGAGGGCGAATCACGGGCTCGAAACGGCAGGCATGCGAAGCATGCCTGCGATCAACATCAGTGTGATCGGTGCGGGCGCAACGGGTGTCGAGCTTGCTGCCGCGCTCACGCATGCGGTCGATCAGTTGTCGGTCTACCGCTTCCAGGCGCTGGACCCGAAGCGAGACGTCCGCATCCGCCTGATCGAGGGTGGCACACGTGTGCTGCCGGCGCTCGACGAGCGCGTGTCGGCGCGCACCGACGCGGCGCTGCGCCGACTCAAGGTCGATGTGGTGACTGGCGCGAGCGTGGCCGAGGTCCGCGCCGATTCGCTAGTGACCGGTTCGGGCGACGCACTGGCCAGCGACATCACGGTCTGGGCCGCCGGTGTCGCGGGGCCCGCGATCCTGAACTCGCTCGACGGCATCGCGCTCAATGCAGCGAACCGGGTGATCGTCACCGACAAGCTGCAGACGCCGGGTGATCCGCGCATCTTCGCGTTCGGCGACTGTGCAGCGTGCCCGTCAGCCACGAGCAGCGGCTTCCTGCCGCCGCGGGCGCAGGTCGCGCATCAGCAGGCGATGTATCTCGGCAAAGCGTTTGCGCAGCGTCTCGCCGGCAAGGCGGTCGCCGGCTTCGCGTTCCGCGATGCGGGCACAGTCGTATCGCTCGGGAAGTCCGGCGCAACGTATCAGACCGGCGGCGTGTCGTCGCGCGTGCTGATTGTCGACGGTGCCGCGGCGAGCGGGTTGTACCGGCTGCTGTATCGCAAGCATCTGTTCGGCGTGTCCGGAATGAGGCATGCAGTGCTCGAAGGACTGGGGCAGTGGCTCGGTCGCTGGAGCCGGCCAGCGATCAAGCTGCATTGACGACGGAGTCGAAGGCTAAAGACGCCCTCTGCTCACATTTTTGCGCGAACTGCACCGGGTCTGGTCCGAGCCCGGTGCACCAATCCTCAATCGACTGACCAGCATGGCGCCTTGCGAAGAGCCGGTGCCCGTGCCTGTGCGTCCGACCTGCCAGCGAACTCCAGGCCATCGCGCACCGTGATGGATGCCGGAAAGCTGGCGCGTCCTCCCTTCCCTTCAAGTACCTGATGCACCCGCATGCCCGGAAATGAGGCGTCTGCCTCCTGGCCGGGCATTCGCGCGTGGCATCGACTGCACTTCGGCGGTCACCTCACCGCATGTTCCGCAATACGCGTACCGACCGTTCTGCATCGTCCACGCCTGCTTTGCTTGGTGTTTTCCCTAGCCACTATCACCTTGTATCTAGGCCGGCTCAACGCTAATATTTGGCCGTTGACACGTTATTTGTAGGCCAGTCATACGTGTTTATGAGATGGATTTAGGGAGCTGTTGGTTCGGGGAAGCAGGAAGTGGATGACGCCCTATGGCGGGCGTCGCGCCTTCCTTCACAAGCGTTTGCCGCACTTATTGGCAACGACGCGAGGCTTCAGACCGTGACCTGGATTGCAGCCACCTGGGCCATAGCACCGGGGACGTTCTATTCGTCGGCGAGATTTCGCATTGGAAGACGGGAATGCGTTTCCACACAACCGTTTCCATCAACGCATCCAAGCAAAGAGGTTCAAGCCATGGCACCGAACAACAAACGTCAATCAATCGTCCCGGCCCCGTTCCAGGCGTATTACGACGCGTACCACTTCTCGCCGGCGACGCGCGTCGGCGACACGATCTGGGTGTCCGGCCAGGTCGGGATCGGCGCGGATATGGAGCCCGCCGAAGGGTTGCGAGCGCAGGCGCAGATCGCGTTCGAGAGCCTGAAGCTGATTCTCGAAGAGGCGGGTGCAAGCCTGGCCGACGTCGTGGAACTCACAACGTTCCACACCGACCTTCACGGCGAAATCGAAGCGTTCATGTCGGTCAAGGATCAGTACTTTCCGAGCCGCTATCCGTCGTGGACGAGCGTGGGCGTGACACAGCTGGCGCTGCCTGGACTGGTCATCGAAATTCGCGCGGTGGCCGTGGCCGGATCCGGCAAGGACTGAGTCTGCCGCGAATCGGGCAATCGACAACGACGCACGTTGAAGCACCACTGACTGATATCGCGACACGGACCGCCCGACATGCAGGGCAGCGAAGCGAGGAGCACGGAAGGAGAACCATGATGAAGAAGTATGGAATTGAAGCCATGTCAGCCATCGCGGCTGCGGTATGCCTTGTGGCCGGAAGCGCCGCCATGGCGGAAGACCTCACGCCGGAAGGTGGTGATCGCGCAGCGAGTAAAGACGGTGCTGTACCGGCCTATGCAGGCAAGCAATCACCCGAGGCAGGTTGGGAGTGGGGCAAGTCTCGCGGCGATTTCTGGAAGCACAAGAACGAGAAACCGCTGTACTCGATCGATGCAGCGAACGTCGATAAATACGCAGACAAGCTGACCCCGGGTCAGATCGCCCTGATCAAGGAAAAGAAGGGCTATCGCATGGACGTGTATCCGTCGCATCGCGAATGCCAGGTGCCGGACTTCGTTGCGCAGAACTCCAAGGCAAACCTCACAGGAGCGAAGCTCGATTCCACCGGCGAGCAACTGCAATCGGCAACCCTTCCAGGCGTTGCATTCCCGCAGCCCAAGAGCGGCGCCGAGGCGATCCTGAACTACATCTATCGCTACCACGGCGAAGGCCTGGAATGGCCAAAGATGGTCACCGCTATTTCCCCGCGGCCGGGCAGCAACGAATGGATCGACGTGATCTCTCCCCAGCATACGTTCTTCCCGTGGGGCAAGCCGGGCAAGACCACGCCGCAGGATGTCGATCAGCTTAGCAACGCCGCCTTTTTCAAGATGGAATCGCCGCCGGCGCTGGCCGGTCAGGCGTTTGTGCAACGCCAGTATTTCAACAAGGCGTCGGAGACGTTCTACTACTTCCCTGGCCAGCGCCGCGTGCGCCGCATGCCGGCCTATACGCACGATGCGCCGGTCATCGGCATGGAGAACCAGTACCTGATCGATGAGGCCAACATGTTCTACGGCACCATCGACCGGTTCAACTGGAAGCTCGCCGGCAAGAAGGAAATGCTCGTGCCGTACAACGCGTTCGGCATGTACAAGTTCAAGGACAAGCTGCGCGACGTTGCCACGCCCGACGGTGTCGCTTCGGCCAACCGTCGCTACGAGATGCACCGCGTGTGGGTGGTCGAGGCCACGCTCAAGCCCAGCGCGCGCCACGTTGCATCGAAGAAGGTCTTCTACCTGGACGAAGACAGCTGGCTCGCACTCGTGGGCGAAGACTACGACGCGCAGGGCAAGCTGTGGAAGGTACGCGAGAGCTACCCGATCCCGGCGTGGGAGTTGGGCGGCACATGCGACAACCTGCCCTTCGCCATGTACGACCTCAGCAACGGCCGCTACGTGATGGACCAGACGACGATCGGTCAGGGCAAGGACATTCGCTGGTACGAGCAGATCAATGATCCGCGCTTCAAGCCGGACTTCTTCACCTCGGAAACCCTGAGGTCAGTCAGCGAACGCTGAAAGTAGCTGCATGGCGGGCCGGCGCGCGTTTGAGGAGGCACGCGCCGGCATCGGAACGGGATGGAGGAAGGGCGATGAAAACTACAAAGATCATTCGGCGGAGCACGATCTCGCTCGCCGTGCTGGGGGCGACAGCATCAAGCGCGTACGCGTATGACTTCACGGCAGGCGCGGAAGATGCCATCAAAGGCTCGCTGGTGACCAACATTACTGCCGGCGCAGGGATTCGGGTCAAGAACCCGAGTTGTTCCCTGACGGGAGATCCGAACGCAAACGGCTGCGGGGCGGCGGCCAACGTCGATCAGTGGGGGTTCGGCGACAACGGCAACCTGAACTATCGCAAGGGGCAGGCATTCAGCACTTACCTCAGCGCGACCAGTGAATTGCTGCTGACGATCCCGGGCCAGGGGCTCAAGTTCATGGCGCGCGGCACGGGGATGTATGACTTCATGGCCAAGAACACGGAGCGTACGGAACTGGCGAGCGACGCGCGGGCGCAGATTGTCTACGATGCGCAGTTGCTCGATCTCTGGGGCCAGAAGGATTTCACCATTGGCGATCGGAATGCGCATGTGCGCCTCGGCAACCAGGTGATCAACTGGGGGGAGAGCATCTTCGCGCAGGGCGGCATCAATGCAACCAACGCGCTCGATATCCAGAAGCTGCTGATCCCCGGGTCGCAGCTCAAGCAGGCCCTGCGCCCGGCGCCGATGCTCAGCTTCGCCACCGGCCTTCCCGGCGGCTTCAGCACCGAGGCCTACTACCAGTTCCAGTGGAATGGAAACCGCTATCCACCGGTCGGATCCTACTGGTCAATCACGAATGGCTTCGGCCGCGGCGCGGAGCCATTCACGATCAGCACAAGAAACTTCAACGCGGCAGGCCCCAGCGCGGGCACGATAGCCGGGCCGGACAGCCACAACTCGAACGTGATCAGCGCCGTCAACAACGGCCTCGTCAACGGGGATTTCGCCGGATCTCCATTCTTTGATATCGGTGTTCCCGTCTCGTCGGCATTGCCCGCGAAGTACAGGCCTGAATTCGGTCTGAAGCTCAACTACACGCCGGCATCCTTGCCCGCGAACTTTGCGCTCTACTACGTCAACTATATCGACAAGTCGCCCGTGATGGCGTCATTGCCTAACGGGACGGCACAGTTCTCGTATCTCGGCAATCGTCAGCTCTTCGGTGCCAGCGCGAACTTCCCCGTAGGCGATTGGGCGATCGGCACCGAGCTGTCGTATCGGCCTCACGATGCCGTGGCGTTATCCGGCTGCTATGGCGCGGGCGGTCCGCTCGACATGAACACGAACGGCGTTCCCGGCATCAACTGCCAGCAGTGGGTCGACAGGAAGAAGCTTCAGTTCGATATCAACGGCATCCTGGCCCTGACGCGCAGCGAGTATCCGTTCCTCAAGCTGATCGGCGCGGACCAGGCGACGCTGACCTGGGAGGCCACGTGGATCTACTACCCGGGCCTGAGCTCGCATGGTGTCACGCGCACGATCGACGGACAAACCGTGACACAGGGGACCTCCGCCGGCTATTTGCCCTGGTTGAACCAGAGCTCGGGTCTGGGCTATCCGGTCGCGATGTCGCAGGGTACGTCCAGTTCGGTGGGCGCAACCATCGATTTCAACTGGACCTATGACGGCACGCTGATCCCCGGCTGGCAGGTGACGCCCGGCGTGACGTTCATGACATCGCTCTACTCTTACTGTGTCACAAATATAGCCTGACATCCCAGCAACACGGACAGCGCGGAAGCTTGCTGGTGATCGCGCGGGCGATGAGTAATCGCAACGTGGAAATCGAGTCAGGCA